>NZ_JBVHQG010000005.1:0-41096 GCF_055567535.1 Streptomyces sp. NPDC026538 | reverse complement strand
TGCGCCCCCTCAGGGGCGCGGGGAACTGCGCGCTCAGCCCCCACCCACCCGCACCCGGACCACCCACCTGGCGGGACCGGGGCGGAGCTCCGTGACGGTGCGGTTCTCTCCTACCGAGTCGGGTGGGCGGGTGGGTAAACCCCCCGCCAGGCCGACGGCAACTCCGCAGCCACCGCAAGGGCGACCGTCGGCGCCCCCTCCGCCGCGAACCGCCCCGCGAGCCCGTGCAGATACGCCGCCACACTCCCCGCGTCCCGCCCGTCAAGACCGGACGCCAGCAGCGACCCCGCCAGCCCCGACAGCACGTCCCCACTCCCCGCGGTGGCCAGCCACGGCGTCCCCGTCGCGTTGACCCGCACGGCCGCCGCCCCGCCCGCCGCCGCCACCAGCGTCGTCGCCCCCTTCAGCAGCACCGTCGCCCGATACGCCGCCGCCAGCTCCCGCACCGCCGCGAGCCGGCCGGCCTCGACCTCCTCCCGCCGTACCCCCAACAGCGCCGCCGCCTCCCCGGCATGCGGCGTCATCAGCGTCGGCGCCGTACGAGCCCGCACCGCGTCCCGGTCGGCGAGCCGCAGCCCGTCCGCGTCCACCAGCACCGGCACGTCCGCCTCCAGCACCTCGGCGACGACCTCGGCATGGTCCCCGATTCCCGGGCCGGCCACCCACGCCTGCACCCGCCCGGCCTTGCGCGGCCCTCCCTCCGACACCAGCGTCTCGGGAAAGCGCGCCAGCACCTCGTCCGCGGCGGGCCCGACGTACCGCACGGCCCCGGCCCCGCCCCCCGACGCCCCCGCGACGGCGAGCACCGCGGCCCCGGGATAACGGGCCGAGCCGGCCGCGATCCCCACCACCCCACGCCGGTACTTGTCGCTCTCCGCCCCCGGCATCGGCAGCAGCCGCGCCACGTCCACGTCCTGCAACGCCTCCAGCTCGGCCTCCTCGGGCAGTTCGAGCCCGATGTCGACCAGCCGCACGGAACCGGCGTACTCCCGCGCCGGGTCGATCAGCAACCCCGGCTTGTGCGTCCCGAAGGTGACGGTCAGGTCCGCCCGTACGGCCGCTCCCCGCACCTCACCGCTGTCCGCCTCCACCCCGCTGGGCAGGTCCACGGCGACGACGGCGGCCCGCGACCGCTCCACCACGGCGACCAGCGCGGCCGCCTCGGGCCGCAGCCCGCCCGACCCGCCGATCCCCACGATCCCGTCCACGACGAGATCGGACCGCAGGATCAACTCCTCGGCGGCACCGGCGAGTACGGCCCTGCCGCCGGCCCGGCGCAGCGCCGCCAGGCCACCCGCGTGGGTGCGCTCCGGCGCCAGCAGTACGGCCGCGACCCCCGCGCCTCTCCGCGCCAGCCGCGCCCCGGCGTACAGTGCGTCGCCGCCGTTGTCACCGCTGCCGACCAGCAGCACCACCCGGCTGCCGTACACCCGTCCGAGCAACTCGGCGCAGGCGGCGGCCAGCCCCGCGGCGGCCCGCTGCATCAGCGCCCCTTCCGGCAGCCGCGCCATCAACTCCCGCTCGGCCGCCCGTACCGTCTCCACGCTGTAAGCAGTCCGCATGCCCCGAGTCTCCCCCGGAACCGCCGGGGGACGCATCCGCCCGCCGCGTCCGGGTCACCCCTCCGCGATCACCACCGCCGACGCCACCCCGGCGTCATGGCTGAGCGACACATGCCAGGACCGCACGCCGAGTTCCGCCGCACACGCGGCCACGCTCCCCTTCACGTGCAGGAGCGGCCGCCCGCTGTCCTCCACGACCACCTCCGCGTCCGTCCAGAGCAGTCCGGGCGGTGCGCCCAGCGCCTTGGCCAGCGCCTCCTTGGCCGCGAACCGGGCCGCGAGCGAGGCGATACCGCGCCGTTCGCCGCTCGAAAGGAACAACTCCCGCTCCACGAACAGCCGCCCGGCCAGCCCGGGAGTCCGCTCCAGCGACTCCCGGAACCGGTCGATCTCGGCGACGTCGATGCCTACCCCGATGATGCTCACCCGGGCACTCTACGAGCCGCCGGGCCGCCGCAGGGCCGCCCGGCCGCCTCGCCTCACTCCACCGTCACCGACTTCGCCAGGTTGCGGGGCTGGTCGACCTCGTTGCCGCGGGCCGTGGCCAGTTCGCAGGCGAAGACCTGGAGGGGGACCGTGGCGACGAGGGGCTGGAGCAGGGTGGGGGTGGCCGGGATGCGGATCAGGTGGTCGGCGTAGGGGACCACCGCCTCGTCCCCCTCCTCCGCGATCACGATGGTGCGCGCACCCCGGGCCCGGATCTCCTGGATGTTGGAGACGATCTTGTCGTACAGGACGGACCGGCCACGCGGCGACGGCACGACGACCACCACCGGCAGGTCCTCCTCGATCAGCGCGATCGGGCCGTGTTTCAGCTCGCCCGCCGCGAAGCCCTCGGCGTGCATGTACGCCAGTTCCTTGAGCTTCAGGGCGCCTTCGAGGGCGACCGGGTAGCCGACATGCCGGCCCAGGAACAGCACCGTCTTCTTGTCGGCGAGGGAGCGCGCGAGCGCCCGGACCGGCTCCATGGTCTCCAGGACCCGCTCGACCTCGCCGGAGATGTGCGACAGGTCCCGGATCACGGCGCTGACCTCGTCGCCCCACTTGGTGCCTCGTACCTGGCCGAGGTAGAGGGCGACCAGGTAGCAGGCCACCAACTGGGTGAGGAACGCCTTGGTCGAGGCGACCGCCACCTCCGGACCGGCGTGGGTGTACAGCACGGCGTCCGACTCGCGCGGGATCGTCGAGCCGTTGGTGTTGCAGATCGCCAGGACCTTTGAGCCCTGCTCCCTGGCGTGCCGCAGCGCCATCAGGGTGTCCATGGTCTCGCCGGACTGGGAGATGGCGATCACCAGGCTCCGCGAGTCCAGGATCGGGTCCCGGTACCGGAACTCGCTGGCCAGCTCCACCTCGCAGGGGATCCGGGTCCAGTGCTCGATCGCGTACTTGGCGATCAGGCCGGCGTGGAAGGCCGTACCGCAGGCGACGATGACGACCTTGTCCACCTCGCGCAGTTCGGCCGCGCCGATCCGGACCTCGTCCAGGGTCAGCGAGCCGTTGGCGTCGATGCGGCCCAGGAGGGTGTCGGCGACCGCCTTGGGCTGCTCGGCGATCTCCTTGAGCATGAAGTAGTCATAACCCCCCTTTTCCGCTGCCGACGCGTCCCAGTCGACGTGGTACGAGCGGACGTCCGCCGGGGCGCCGTCGAAGCCCGTCACCGTCACGCCGTCCCGGCGCAGCTCCACCACCTGGTCCTGGCCCAGCTCGATCGCCGCCCGCGTGTGGGCGATGAACGCGGCGACGTCCGACGCGAGAAAGGCCTCGCCCTCTCCAACGCCCACCACCAGCGGGGAGTTCCGGCGTGCGCCCACGACCACGTCCGGGTCGTCGGCGTGCACCGCGACCAGCGTGAACGCGCCCTCCAGACGCCGGCACACCAGCCGCATCGCCTCCGCGAGATCGGCGGTCACGGAGAACTCCTCCGCCAGCAGGTGCGCGACCACCTCGGTGTCCGTCTCGGAGGCCAGGTCGTGCCCGCGCTCCGCCAACTCGGCGCGCAGCGCGGCGAAGTTCTCGATGATCCCGTTGTGGACGACGGCGACCCGGCCCGCGTTGTCGAGATGCGGATGCGCGTTGGCGTCCGTCGGCCCGCCGTGCGTGGCCCAGCGGGTGTGCCCGATCCCGGTGGCACCGGCCGGCAGCGGCCGCTCCGTCAGCTCCTTCTCCAGGTTGACCAGCTTCCCGGCCTTCTTCGCCGAGGCCAGCCCGCCGTCGGCGAGTACGGCGACGCCCGCGGAGTCGTACCCGCGGTACTCCAGCCGCTTCAGCCCGGCGACCACCACATCGAGCGCCGACTGCGCCCCCACGTATCCCACGATTCCGCACATGAGCGGCAGCCTAAGTGCCGACCACCACCCGAACACGGCTCAGCGTGCCCGAAATCGGAAATTACACCGGGGTTCGCATCCGGCCGACCTCACACCACCGATACCGACCATCCGCACATCACCGACACGGGAACACCACAGGATCCCCAATCATCCCCCCTCGACGCACCCACCTCGGCGCCCTCGCCCGTGCGCGACTTCACGCCATCCATGCCTGAACCACTCGGTCGGCCAACGCGTGACGGTCGGCGAGAACTTCATCGGAGGCGCGGGGCGAGCCGACTCAAGGCGTATCCGAGTGCGGTCGAGCAGCTCCGCCGGCAGTGGCCGGCCGGTCAAGGCGACGGCCTGCTGGATTCGCTCGACAAGGACGGCCAGCCGACCGCCTACCTCTTCCGGTGCCGGGTCTGTGACACCCACCTCGCCCATGCCGAGGTCACATGATCAGAGCCGCACGTGACCCACCCCACCCCCCACCCCGTTCAAACTCCGTTAACAATGGAATGTGATCTCTCCGGTCTCCCCGATGCCCCGGAGCGCCCACCGGCACAGGCCGGAGGCGACTCCCTATGTCGATCTCACCCGTTCCGAGTGGAGCGCGCTGCGCGACAAGACGCCGTTGCCGCTCACCGCCGAGGAGGTCGAGAAGCTGCGTGGCCTCGGCGACGTCATCGACCTCGACGAGGTGCGGGACATCTATCTCCCGCTGTCCCGGCTGCTGAATCTGTACGTCGGGGCCACCGACCGGCTCAGAGGCGCCCTGAACACCTTCCTCGGCGAGCAGGGCTCCCAGGCCGGCACCCCGTTCGTCATAGGCGTGGCGGGCTCGGTGGCCGTCGGGAAGTCGACCGTCGCCCGCCTCCTGCAGGCCCTGCTCTCCCGCTGGCCCGAGCACCCGCGCGTCGAGCTGGTGACGACGGACGGCTTCCTGCTGCCTACCGAGGAGCTCGAAGCCCGCGGCCTGATGGCCCGCAAGGGCTTCCCCGAGTCGTACGACCGCCGGGCCCTGACCCGCTTCGTCGCCGACATCAAGGCCGGCAAGGACGAGGTCACCGCCCCCGTCTACTCCCACCTCATCTACGACATCGTCCCGGACCGCAAGCTCACCGTCCGGCGCCCGGACATCCTGATCGTCGAAGGACTCAACGTCCTCCAGCCCGCCCTCCCCGGCAAGGACGGCCGCACCCGGGTCGGCCTCGCCGACTACTTCGACTTCAGCGTGTACGTCGACGCGAGCGCCGAGGACATCGAGCGCTGGTACCTCAACCGCTTCCGCAAGCTGCGCGCGACCGCCTTCCAGAACCCGGACTCGTACTTCCGGAAGTACACCCAGGTCTCCGAGGAGGAGGCGGTCGACTACGCCCGCGGGCTGTGGCGCACCATCAACAAGCCCAACCTGGTCGAGAACATCGCCCCGACCCGCGGCCGCGCCACCCTGGTCGTCCGCAAGGGCCCGGACCACAAGGTGCAGCGACTGAGGCTGCGCAAGCTCTGAGACCCCGCCCGCCGGGAACGCCTGTTAGAAAGGCGCCATGCTGCATCTGCGCCTGATCACCCCGGCGGACCGCACGGACGCCGTGGTCCGGCTGATCGACACAACGGTCGGCACCACCCACCTCGTGGTTCTGCCGGGCGCCGCCCGCAACCCCGCCGGGGACGTCGTGATGTGCGACGTCGCCCGGGAGGCGGGCGACGAACTCATCGGCGCGCTCAGGGCGCTGGACCTCGACCGCACCGGCTCGATCGCCGTCGAGGACATCGACCTGAGCCTGTCGCACCGGGCCGACCGGGCCGAGGCGGAGGCACCGGGCGAGGCCGCGGACGCGGTGCTCTGGGAGGGGCTGACGGAGGCGACCCACGAGGAGTCCACGCTGTCGGTCACCTACGTCGCCTTCATCACCCTGGCCACGATGATCGCGGCCTGCGGTGTCGTTCTGGACAACGCGATCCTGATCGTCGGGGCGATGGCGGTGGGACCGGAGTTCGGCCCGCTGGCCGGCATCTGCACGGCGGTGGTGCGGCGCCGCCCCCGGCTGGCCCTGCGCTCCCTCACCGCACTGCTCGTCGGCTTCGCCGTGGCGATGCTGGGGACCGTCGGCTTCACCTATCTCATGGACGGACTGAACCTCTTCACCAGGGTGCAGCTGGCGGCGGAGCGCCCGAACACCAACTTCATCTACCGCCCCGACGCGTTCTCGTTCGTCGTGGCGGTCCTGGCCGGCATCGCCGGCATACTCTCCCTGACCTCGGCGAAGTCGGGCGCCCTGGTGGGCGTGGCGATCTCGGTGACAACGGTCCCGGCGGCCGCGAACGCGGCGGTGGCCTTCGCCTTCACCGAGTACCGCCAGGCCTGGGGCTCGGCGGAACAGCTGCTGCTGAACCTGCTGGGCATCGTGCTGGCGGGAACGGCGACGCTCATCGCCCAGAAGTACCTCTGGAAGCAGCAGCGTCAGCAGGCCTAGGGCGCGGGGCGGGGACATTTACGGCTCCGCCGCGTGGGCGCGCCCAGCCACGGACGACCCGCAGCCCGCAGCGCACACTCCCCGCCACCCACCCCGGACCCGGCGGGGCAACCTACCCCAGCGCGGACTTCACCGCGTCGGCCAGCCGCCCCGCCACTGACCGGGCCTGCTCGATGTCCGCAGCCTCGACCATCACCCGCACCAGCGGCTCGGTCCCCGAGGGACGCAGCAGCACGCGCCCCGTCTCCCCCAGCTCCCGCTCCGCCTCCGCGACCGCCGCCGCCAGGTCCCCGGAGGTCTTCACCCGGGACTTGTCGACGTCCGGCACGTTGATCAGCACCTGGGGCAGCCGTTCCATCACGCCCGCCAGCTCCCGCAGCGACCGCCCGGTCTGCGCGACCCGCGCGGCCAGCAGCAGCCCGGTCAGCGTGCCGTCACCGGTCGTCGCGTGGTCGAGGATGATGACGTGCCCGGACTGCTCGCCGCCGAGGGCGTACCCGTGCTCCTTCATCTCCTCCAGGACGTACCGGTCGCCGACCGCGGTCTGGACGAGGTGCAGCCCCTCCCGCTCCAGCGCCAGCTTGAAGCCGAGGTTGGACATGACGGTGGCGACGACGGTGTCGGCGCGCAGCACGCCCCGTTCGCGCATGGCCAGCGCCAGCACCGCCAGGATCTGGTCGCCGTCGACCTCCTCGCCGGTGTGGTCGACCGCGAGGCACCGGTCCGCGTCGCCGTCGTGGGCGATACCGAACGCGGCCCCGTGCTCGACGACCGCGGCCTTCAGCTTGCCGAGGTGCGTGGAGCCGCAGCCGTCGTTGATGTTGAGCCCGTCCGGCTCCGCGCCGATCGTGACGATCTCCGCGCCGGCCCGGCGGAACGCTTCCGGCGAGACCCCCGCGGCCGCGCCGTGCGCCTCGTCCAGGACGACCTTCAGCCCGTCGAGCCGGTTCGGGAGGACCGACAGCAGGTGGGCGACGTACTGCTCGGAGCCCTCGTCGTAGGACCGGACCCGGCCGACTCCCGAGCCGGTGGGCCGCTCCCAGGGCTCGCCGTGCCGGTGGGACTCGTAGACCGCCTCGATCCGGTCCTCCAGCTCGTCGGCGAGCTTGTGGCCGCCGCGGGCGAAGAACTTGATGCCGTTGTCGGGCATGGCGTTGTGGCTCGCGGAGAGCATGACACCGAGGTCGGCGCCGAGTGCGCCGGTCAGGTGGGCCACGGCGGGCGTCGGGAGGACACCGACCTTCAGCACGTCCACCCCGGCGCTGGCCAGGCCCGCGACCACGGCCGCCTCCAGGAACTCCCCGGACGCGCGTGGATCCCGTCCGACGACCGCCTTCGGCCGGTGGCCCTCGAACGTGCCCACCTCGGCCAGCACGTGCGCCGCCGCGACCGACAGCCCGAGCGCCATCTCGGCGGTCAGGTCCGCGTTGGCGACGCCGCGCACGCCGTCCGTGCCGAAGAGTCGTCCCACTTGTCCTCCTGAAGAAGCGTCCTTGCTGCCAGGAAATGATGGCAGGCGCTTAGTCATGCGATCACACCAGCCTTTGAGCGTCTTGTGTCGTTATACGCCCTTGACCGGGAGAAACGAACGCCCCGACGGCACATGTGGCGTGCCGCCGGGGCGTTCGGAGTACGCGCCGAGCCAGAACCCGGATGCGCGGGCCAGGCCCGTACGTGCGTACGAGCAGGCAGCGGGCGATTAACGCTTGCTGTACTGCGGAGCCTTGCGGGCCTTCTTCAGACCGGCCTTCTTACGCTCGACCGCACGGTCGTCGCGCTTGAGGAAGCCGGCCTTCTTGAGCGGGCCGCGGTTGTTGTCGACGTCGGCCTCGTTCAGCGCGCGGGCGACACCGAGACGGAGCGCACCGGCCTGACCGGAGACACCGCCACCGGCGATGCGGGCGACCACGTCGTAGCGGCCCTCGAGCTCCAGCACCTTGAAGGGCTCGTTGACTTCCTGCTGGTGCACCTTGTTGGGGAAGTAGTCCTCAAGGGTGCGACCGTTGATCTTCCACTTGCCGGTGCCCGGGACGATCCGGACGCGGGCGATGGCGTTCTTGCGACGGCCCAGGCCGGCGGCCGGCTGCGGGTCGCCGAAGCGGGAGGCGAGGGACTCGGAGGTGTACTCGCCCTCGACGGGGACGTCCGACTCGGTGGTGTAGCTGTCGATGTCGACGAGCTCAGTCTCTTCGACCGGCTGCTCAACAGTGGTCTCGGCCACGATTCTCCTCAGATTCTCTTCAGTCTTAGGGGGTGGCCGGACTTACTGCGCGACCTGGGTGATCTCGAACGGCACCGGCTGCTGCGCAGCGTGCGGGTGCACGTCACCCTTGTAGACCTTCAGCTTCGAGAGCATCTGACGGCCCAGCGTGTTCTTGGGGAGCATGCCCTTGACGGCCTTCTCGATGGCCTTCTCGGGGTTCTTGTCCAGCAGCTCGTCGTAGCGGACGGAGCGCAGACCACCCGGGTAGCCGGAGTGGCGGTACGCCATCTTCTGGGTCCGCTTGTTGCCGGACAGGTGCACCTTGTCGGCGTTGATGATGATGACGAAGTCACCGGTGTCGACGTGAGGGGCGTAGATCGGCTTGTGCTTGCCCCGCAGAAGGGACGCGGCGGTGGTGGCGAGACGACCCAGGACGATGTCCTGAGCGTCGATGACGTGCCACTGGCGCGTCACATCGCCGGGCTTGGGGCTGTACGTACGCACGGTTCGTAGCCTTCGCTTCGAGTGAATGGTCCTGAACAGGTCACCGAAACGATCACGACAGCCTGAGCCACTGCGGCGACGCATACCGCGTACGTGGGGTTGCTGGTCATCGGCCCGGTGGACCGGTGTAAGGGCCCGTCCCGTGAGAATGAGCAAGCCAATACACAACGAAGAGTCAGCGTACCGGGGCGCCCCCGGACGGGTCAAAACGAGCTCGCGCAGACATCGGAGGCGCGCGCCAGCGCCGGGATGCTCCACCGTGCCCCAAAGGTCCACTATCACCCTTCGTACTGTCGCACCGGCACCCCTCGACCCCCGTCTAAGATGCGCCCCATGAGCTATGGGCAGGGGGGACCCCAGTCCCAGTGGGATCCCTGGAAACCGCAGTCACAGCAGCCCTGGAGCGGCGGCGCCGACCAGACTCCGGACTGGGCCGCGCTCGCCGAGGCCTCGGAGACGCGCAACAAGCGGCGCAGAGTGCTGTTCATCGGCGGTGGCGTGGTCGCCACACTGGCGATCGGCACCGCCGTCGCCATGGCCGTGGTGTCCGCGAACGGCGACAACAACGCCTCCGGCACGCCCAGCAACCTGCCCGCGAGCGCCTCGCTGCCGAGCGAGTCGGTGGACCCGGCGCCGTCCTTCGCGCCGACCAGTGCGCCGCCGCCGCTGGATCCCGAGGACTTCATATCCAGCGCGAAGAAGGACACGGCGCCGCTCAGCGCCGAGACCCTCTTCCCGGGCACCCAGCTGACCATGGGCGAGACGGTGTACAAGAAGGGCGCCACGGCCGACACCAAGAAGTGCGCCACGGCCGCCAAGGGCACCCTGCCGAACGTCCTCACCAAGAACGACTGCACCCGGCTGCTGCGCGTCACCTACTTCAAGGACGGCGTCGCGGTCACGGTCGGCGTGGCGGTCTTCGACACCGACGCGCAGGCGGCCAAGGCCAAGACCGAGGCCGACAAGAAGGGCTTCGTCACCGCGCTGGCCGGTTCCGGGGCGAAGGCCTTCTGCGCCTCCGGCGTCTGCCGTACGACGACCAACTCCTACGGCCGGTACACCTACTTCACCACCGCCGGATTCCTCAACGGCAAGGACGTCACCACCAAGGACACCAAGGTCTTCCAGACCGGTGACGACCTGGCCGAGTTCACCTTCCGGCAGATCCGCAGGCGGGGCGAGGCCCAGGCGTCCGCGGCCGCGAACCGGTGACGTATCCCCGGAGCGCGTGAGAGCTCCAGGGCCCGACCGGTGATCTGAGCGACCGTCGCCCGGCTCACCGTCGCGCCCGCCCGGGCCCTGACCGGCGGCACAATGGCCTCCGGTTCGGTCGGGGCGGGAACGGGGGCGGGCGAGGGTCATGCGCATGCGGGGACGGGTCGGGCTCATCGGGGCGGGTGCGGCCGCCGGGCTGCTGGGGCCGCTGGCGCTGTGGCGGGTCTGGCGGGACGACGCGGACGGTGCGCGGGCCCCGCGGCTCGTCCCCACCGATCTGCGGGACCGCGACCCCGAGGCGACGCCCGCGGCACGCCGGGTCTACGCGCTGCTGGCCGGCCTGGAGAACGACGCCCGCCGCGGCCGTGCGAGCCGTACCGTCATCGGGCAGCACGTGGAGCTGCAGAACGAGCGCTACAACGCGGGGTACGGCGACTACCGGGGGACCAAACAGCCGGGCTACTACTACCGCAAGGCCCGGGACATCACCGGACGGCTGCCCGGTTTCGTGGAGCTGGACCTCGGGCCCGGTTACGGACAGCCGGGCTGGGCGGTGGGCACGGCACGCTCCTACTCCCGGGCCTGGCCGGCCTGCCGGCGCTTCTGGGGGTACACCGAGGACGCCGTGGACCTCGCGGTCGGCGTGTGGTCGGGCCTGCCCCGGGCCACCGACGGCTCCTACCGGCCCTCCGGCACGCACCAGGAGTGCGCCTCCGGCACCGAGGTCTCCCTGCCGCACAACGGCGGCGGCCCCGCGGGCCTGGTCGGCTTCTCCTTCCACCAGCCCTATCCGGGCAGCGCGGTCAAGGGGTTCGCGCAGACCCTGCTGCGCAACTCCCCCGGCGCGCGGGACAGCGGCTGGTTCGGCCGGGTGGTCACGGCGGGCAGCGCCGAGCACCGGGCCCTGCTGCACGATCTCGACTTTCTCGCGGACCACCTCGGCTATCTCGCCGACCAGGGGGTGCCGGTGCTGCTGCGCCCGTTCCACGAGATGAACACCCGGCCGGGCCACGGCTTCTGGTGGGCGGGGCAGGATCCCGCCGCCTTCCGGACGCTGTGGCGGATCGCCCACGACCACCTGGTGCACCGGCGCGGCCTGCACAACCTGATCTTCGTCTGGTCCCCGAGTTCCTGGGACGGTACCTACGGCCGGCACCCCGGGGCCTACTACCCGGGCGGCCGCTATGTCGACGTCGTCGGCGTGGACGCCTACAGCGACACCCCGGCCACACCGGCCGGCGGGGCCTGGACCGAGGTCTGGTACCGCGGCCTGGAGGAGTACCGCAGGCCGCGCGTCGTCGCCGAGTCCTTCTACGTCCCGCTGAACGCGGCCCAGCCCGAGACCCTCACCCGGACGCCGTGGGTGATGTGGACGGTGTGGGGCCAGGCGCTGTCGTACGACAATCTCGCCGCGCCCCGCGGGAAGAACGCCACGGCCGATGTGAAGCGGACCTACGCCTCACCGAGAGTGATCACCGGTGGACGCCCCGTCCGCGTTTGGGATGTGGACTGGGAGACGCTGCACAAAAGTCACTGAGGTTAACGTCTGAACACAATTTCCACACCCGCATTCCCATGTACCGCACATACATGCAAGGATCGCTGTTCTGTTCGGTCAGTGGTTCGGGCGCCCGGGGGGGCATCTGAGAGGCGGCTGACCGAGGCGCCTTCAAGAAGGCGCGGGGGGATCGATTCCCGGAACAGCACAGCGGTCATGGCGTGCTCCGCCCTGCCGCGGCCCAGGTCCGTCGATGCCTCCGCGCGCCACCGCTCTCACGGGGAGTTCCACAGCCGTCATGGCATCGACAACGGTCGACGGTGGTGCGCCGCAGTCGCGGCACACCACGAAACTGGCGAAGCGCACCGCTGCCTGGAAACCGGGCATCCTGCCGTTCCTGATCCCGCTGGTCTTCCTGACCCTGTTCAGCCTGTGGTCGTACACACCCAGCCACTCGCCGCTGGCGTGGCTCATCACCATCTGCTGGGCGCTCCCGGTTCCCGGTGTACTCGTGTCAGTCCAGGGGTTCTTCCTCATCCGCCGCCGGCTCCGCAAGTCGCACCTGATGACCCCGCCGGCCCAGGTGGACCAGGACTTCCTGATCGTCCTCGTCCCCACCATCGGACGGCACGACACCTACCCGGCCCTGGAGCGCTCCGTCCTCTCCTACGTGGAGCACCTCCCGGAGTGGTTCCCGTACATGCGCGTGGACGTGCTCACCGAGGAGGGCTGCGAGGCCGGCCAGCGGATCGACGAGCTGGCCGCGGTCAGTCCGCTGATCCGCGTGGTCACCGTCCCCAAGGCGTACGAGACCGAGAACGGCACCCGTTTCAAGGCCCGTGCCAACAACTACGCCCACGAGCTGCGCATCGAGGAGCGCGAGGCGCTCGACCACGTCTGGGTGCTGCACATGGACGACGACACCGGTGTCGGTCCCGACACCTCGGCTTCCCTCGCCCAGTTCATCAACCGCCAGCGCCGTGCGACCCCCGAAGAGGTCAAGCACATGGCGCAGGGCATCCTGACCTACCCGCGCGAGAACGCGGTGAGCCTGCTCACCTGGTTCGCCGACGCCATCCGCCCCGCCGACGACATCGCGCGCTTCCGGGCCTTCACCGGCCTCGGCACCCCGGCCGCCGGTGTGCACGGTGAGCTGCTCGTCATCCGGGCCTCCATCGAGGCCGAGATCGGCTGGGACTTCGGCCCCAAGGAGATCGTCGAGGACGCCCGGCTCGCCCTGACCTTCTGCCGTCTCTACCCGGGTCGCAGCGACTGGTTCAACGGCCGCTGCTACGGCGCCTCACCGGCCAACGCCAAGGACTTCATCAAGCAGCGTGAGCGCTGGGCCTGGGGCCTGGTCGCCCTCTGCTTCAACCGCAGGGTCCCGCTGCGCTACCGCTGGTTCCTGACCATCTGCGTGACGAGCTGGATCCTCGGGCCTCTTCAGCACGTCGGCACGATCATCTTCGTCGCCTGGTTCATCGGCGACATGAACACCTCGCCCGTGACCCAGTCCGTGGTCATTCTGTGGTCGATCAGCTTCGCGTACGTGATCTGGGCGTACTGGGAAGGGCTGCGGCTCAACGCGATCGCCTCCCTCAGCGGCCGGCGCAGGTGGTGGGAGCCCGTGGCGGTCCTCCTGCTGCTGCCCTACTTCTCCCTCATCGAAGGAATCGGGGGCATCAAGGGCCTCTGGAAGTTCCTCCGCCGCGAGGAGAACAAGTTCGTCGTCATCGCCAAGCCCGCCTGATCCGGAAGAGACCTCACACCCATGAAGCGCGCACGCCTGCCCATGCTCGCCGTGCTCCCCGTCACCGTCATCTCCCTCGTGGTCGCGGCACCCTTCGTGATCGGCGACCACCCCCTGCAGTGGTCGTCCGGATCCCTCATGCCCCACCTGGTGCTCGACGGCAGCGAGCCCACCCACCCGGCCGGGTCCAAGTCCGGCACCGGCACCGGCACCGCGGCCGCTCCGGGGAACACCGAAATCGCCAAGGTCGACAAGGAGTGGAAGAAGGGCATGCCGCAGTGGGGCGTCCAGCTCTACTGGGAGGACAACCCCGAGCACGCCCTCGACTACGTGGAGAAGCAGGCCCGGGTCCAGGCGAACTACCTGGTCGGCCTGCACGCCAACGCCGTCAGCGTCTCCTTCCCGTTCTTCACCGGGACCAAGTCCTCGACGAAGATCGTCGGCGGCACCAAGACCCCCACCCCCGAGCGGCTCGCCCGGGTACTGGCGATCTTCCACGAGGCCGGACTGCGCACGACCGTACGGCCGCTCATGGACGAGACATCGCTCGACATCGCGGACGGCAACTGGCGCGGGAACATCGCGCCCTCCAGCCGTGACGCCTGGTTCGCCTCGTACGAGAAGTTCCTGACGCCCTACCTGAAGGCGGCCCAGGGCGAGAAGGCGGCGACCTTCGTCATCGGCACCGAGCTGAACTCCATGGAGGGCGACGAGCGCTGGAACGCGCTCGTGGACAGGGCCGAGAAGGAGTTCACCGGTGAGGTCGCGTACGACGCGAACTGGGACAACTACGTCAGCGGCCCGATCTCCATGCCCGTCAGCCACCTCGGCATCGACGCGTACTTCCCCGTCAAGGTCGACGACGACGCCCCGGTGGACACCCTCGTCAACGGCTGGGACCACTGGCTGGACAAGAAGGCCACCGGCACCCTGCCGAAGATCACCGTCGCCGAGGCCGGCATCGGCGCCATGAACGGCGCCTACCACTCCCCCGGCAACTTCTACACCAAGCGCGCCGTCAACCTCCGGGTGCAGGCCAACTGGTACACCGCCGTCTGCCGGGTGGTCCAGGAACGGAAGATGAGCGGCGTCTACTGGTGGTCGATCTACTTCGACGACAACCCCAACGACAAGCCCGACGACAAGGTTGCCTCCCGGCTCGACTTCGCCGGTCGCCCCCTCTCCGAGAAGGCGATCAAGTCCTGTTTCACCTCCGACTACGCGGGCCCCGGGACTGACACCGCTAGCTGACCGAGCGAGGCAATCATGCAAGAAGCCATCATTCTGGTGGGCGGCAAGGGAACCCGCCTGCGCCCACTGACCAACCACACCCCGAAGCCGCTTCTCGGCGTCGCGGGCTCCTCCTTCATCCGCCACCAGGTGGCCAAGCTGATGGAGGCCGGGGTCGAGCACCTGGTGTTCGCCACCTCGTATCTCGCCAACCTCTTCGAGGACGAGTTCCGGGGCTTCTCCCGGGACCTGGAGATCTCCTACGCCGTCGAGGGGGTGCCGCTCGGCACCGGCGGCGCCATCCGCAACGCCGGCCGCCTGCTGCGCGGTCCGTCCGACGCCCCGGTGCTCGTCCTCAACGGCGACATCCTCTCCGGCGTGGACCTGCGCGCGATCCTGGACCGGCACGAGGCCCGGGAGGCGGACGTCACCCTGCACCTCACCCGGGTCGCCGATCCGCGCGCCTTCGGCCTCGTCCCCACCGACGGGAGCGGCCGGGTGCTCTCCTTCCTGGAGAAGCCGAAGACGGCCGAGGAGTGCGTCACCGACCAGATCAACGCCGGTTGCTACGTCTTCCGCCGATCGGTCCTCGACGCCATCCCCGCCGACCGCGAGGTCTCGGTCGAGCAGGAGACCTTCCCGGAGCTCGTCGCCCGGGGCGGCCGCGTCTTCGGCCACACCACCACCGACTACTGGCGTGACCTCGGCACCCCGCTGGCCTTCGTGCACGGCTCCGCCGACCTGGTCACCGGCCGGGCGACCTCGCCGCTGGTGGGCCCGCCCGCCGAGGCCCTGGTCCACCCCACGGCCACCGTCGACCCGACCGCCCGCGTCACCGGCGGCTCGACCGTCGGCCCGTACGCCGTCATCGGCCCGCACGTGGTCGTCGACCGCTCCATCGTCGGCGAGCGCGTCACCGTGGCCGAGGGCGCCCGGATCCATGAGTCCGTGGTGGACCACGACGCCTCCATCGGCAGCGAATCGATTCTTCGCGAGGCCGTGGTGGGCTGCCACTCCCACGTCGGCGCCGAGAACGAGCTGCCCGCCCAGTTGCGGCTGTCCTGCGGCATCCGCATTCCCGCCCAGGGGGTGCGCGTCAGCGGTACGGCTGCCGCCTGCCCGACGGCCCACTGAATTCCCCGGCTCGACCGGACAGTTACTGGAGAGACGTGACCACCCATCAAGCCACCCCGGTAGGCGACCCGACGGAGCCGCCCGCGCACCGGCCGGACCAGCGCCTCCACGGCGCCCCGAGGGAAGACCGGCTGCGGAAGTACCGCCCCGACCTGCAGGGTCTGCGTGCCGTGGCGATCACGATGGTCGTCCTGATGCACACGGGCATCCTCGGCATCCACGGCGGCGTCGACGTCAGCTTCACGCTCAGCGGCTTCCTCATCGGCAGCCAGCTGCTCGCGGAGATCGACAAGACCGGCAAGGTGTCGCTCGGCAAGTTCTGGGCCCGCCGGTTCCGGCGGCTCGCGCCGGGCGCCTCCCTCGTCATCGTCGTGACGGCCGTCGTGGCCTGGATCTACGCCAGCCCGTTCCGTTTCCGCGACTACATGTCGGACGGCTTCGCGGCTTCGCTGAGCTTCATCAACTGGCGCCTCGCCGAGAACGGCACCGACTACTTCGCCAACGACGGCAGCCAGTCGCCGTACCAGCACTTCTGGTCGCTGGGCATCGAGGAGCAGTTCTACGTCGTCGCGCCGCTCGCGCTCGTCGTCGTCGCCTGGTTCAGCCGGGTCGTCTTCCGCAGCCGCTTCTTCATCGGGCTCTTCCTGGCCACCGTGATCGGCGGCTCGCTCTATCTGTCGGTCACGCAGACCCACACCAACCAGCCGCTCGCCTACTTCGGCACCCAGACCCGCGTGTGGGAACTCGCCCTCGGCGTCTTCGTCGCCCTCAACGCCCGGCTCCTGTCCCGCATGAACCAGGGCCTGGCGGCGTTCCTCACCTGGGCCGGACTCGGCACCACCCTGGTCACCGCCCTCCTCATCACGGAGAAGACCCCGCTGCCCGGATACGCCGTGGGCGGCCCGGTGCTGGGCGCCGCCCTGGTCATCGCGGGCGGCTGCGCGGCGCCCCGCCACGGCGTCGAGCGGGTCCTGTTCAACCCCGTGACCGACTTCGTGGGCAACGTCAGCTACGGCTGGTACCTCTGGCACTGGCCGATGCTGATCCTCTGGCCCGAGATCGTCACCCGCGAGTTCACCTACTCCGACCGCTTCCGGGTCGCTGCGGGCTCCTTCGTGCTGGCCATCGCCACGCACTATCTGATCGAACGGCGACTGAAGGCCAACGCCAAGCTCGTGCAGATCCCGTGGCGCGGCATCCTCATCGGCCTGACCCTGACCGGCACCGCGGCCGCCGCCACGACCCTCGCCGTACGGGTGCCGCTCAACCTGTCGGTCCAGACCGCCTCCGGCGCCGCCGCCAACGGCTACCAGGGCATCGCCTCCGTCGAACAGGCCGTGAAGGAGCGCGACCATCCCCGGATCAGCGAGTCCGCCCTGCTCAAGGCCCCCCACGACCGCGGCGACCACGGCTGCATCGACGACCTGCTCATCACCGGCTACACCCTGCGCGACGAGTGCGTCATCGGCGACACCACGGCCAAGCGGACGATGGTGCTCATGGGTGACTCGCACGCCTACCAGTGGGGGAACGCGTTCAACGAACTCGGCAAGAAGCTGCACGTCAAGGTCATCACCGTGATCAAGAGCGGCTGCACCCCGGAGGCGTACCAGATCACCCGCGAGGACCTCGGACGCGACTACAGCGAGTGCACCAGCTGGCGGAAGACGGCCCTCGACAAGATCGACCAGCTCAAGCCGGACGTGCTCGTCGTCGCCAACCGGGTCCAGGGGACCACCACCGAGGAAGGCGCGGACCAGACCTTCAAGCGGCTGAAGGCCACCGGCGCGAAGCTGGTCTACCTCACGGACACGCCGTACCCGAACCGCTCCGTCCCGGACTGCCTCGCCCAGAACTCCGCCGACATCGGCACCTGCAGCCGTCCGTCCACGGAAATGATCGACCACGCCGAGTTCCGCCTCATGGAACGGGAGGCGGCCCAGAAGTACGGGTTCAAGGTCATCGACACGATTCCGGCCTTCTGCGCCGACGGGTACTGCCCGGCCGTGATCGGCGGACACGTCGTCTACTGGGACTACAGCCACATGAGCGGCAGCTACGCCCTTTCCCTGGCCCCGTACCTGGAGCCGAAGTTCAAGACGGTCCTCGCCGGCTGATCCGTCGCATCCGTCAGATCGACCGCACGCGCACCCGGCGCGCCTCCCGCTGCCTCTCCAGCAGCAGGCCGGCCGCCGGGTACGCGACCTCCTCCAGCGTCAGCCCGTGCGGCCGCACGACATGTACGGCGCTGTCCCGCACGCCCGCGTCAAGAACGCGCCGCGGCCACTCCACGCCCCGGTGCCCGTCCCCCACGAACAACAACGCCCCGACCATGGACCGCACCTGGTTGTGGCAGAAGGCGTCGGCCCGGACCTCGATCTCGACGACCCCGTCCGCCCGCCGGCTCACCCCGAAGCCGAGGATCTCGCGAATGGTCGTCGCCCCCTCCCGCTTCTTCGCGTACGCGGCGAAGTCGTGCTCCCCCACAAGGGACTTGGCCGCGGCGTCCATCGCCTCGACGTCCAACTCCCAGTCGTGCCACAGGACGTGATTGCGCAGCAGCGGATCCACACCCCCCGGCCGGTCCCCGACCCGGTACACGTACCGTCGCCACAGCGCCGCGAACCGCGCGTTGAACCCCGTCGGCGCCTCACCCAGCGCCCACACCCGCACATCCTTCGGCAGCCGCCCCGCGAGCCGCTTCAGCAGCTTCTCGCGCTGCTCCTCCCACACCCCGGCCGGCAGATCGACATGCGCGACCTGCCCCCGCGCGTGCACCCCGGCGTCCGTTCGCCCGGCCACGGTCAGGTCGTACGTCGTCTCCTGTGACCGGGTGACGATCCGCAGCGCCTCCTCGATCTCCCCCTGCACGGTCCGTTTCCCCCCGGCCTGCTTCGCCCAGCCGTGGAAGTGGGAGCCGTCGTAGGACAGGTCGAGACGGACGCGGACATAGCCGGGCTGAACTTCGTCACTCACACGGAGATCCTCTCAGGAACACAGAAGCGGGCCCGCCCCTCGAAAGGAACGGGCCCACTGAGGCGCCCCGATAGGGGCGCGGGGAACTGCGCGACCAGCCACTGAGGCGCCGCAGCCAAAGGACGGCCTTACGCCTCCTTCGACTCCTCGCCCTCGTCGGACTTGGCGTCCTCGACGACCTCGGTCTCCTCGACCTTGGTCTCCTCGGGCTTGACCTCGGCGTCCTTGGCGGCACGCTTCGTCGCGGCCTCGGCCTCACCCGTCGCCTGCTGCGCGACCGTCAGCGCCTCGACCAGCTCGATGACAGCCATGGGCGCGTTGTCGCCACGACGGTTACCGATCTTGGTGATACGGGTGTAGCCACCCGGACGGTTCTCGTACCGCGGGCCGATCTCGGTGAAGAGCGTGTGCACGATGCTCTTGTCCGTGATGACCTGGAGCACCTGACGGCGGTTGTGAAGGTCGCCCTTCTTCGCCTTGGTGACCAGACGCTCGGCGTACGGCCGCAGACGGCGGGCCTTCGCCTCGGTGGTGGTGATACGGCCGTGCTCGAACAGCGACTTCGCGAGGTTCGCGAGGAGCAGCTTCTCGTGCGCGGCGCTGCCGCCCAGACGGGCACCCTTGGTGGGCTTCGGCATGGTTCTTCTCCTGTGTGTCTGCTCCGGCCGTATCAGGTACCGGAGTCAGTATCCGAGCGGGCGGTCGCCCGTCGGAGATCCGGGGCGTCCCCGAAGGGGCGTCCCGGAGGGGGCGCGGGGAACTGCGCGATCAAGCACAGCGCACCCGCACCCGAGTACGGACCGCGGCCCGAGCTCTTAGTACTGCTCGGTCTCCACGAAGCCCGCGTCCGCGTCGTCGTCGGCACCGAAGGCGTCGGCGGCGGCGGTCGGGTCGAATCCGGGCGGGCTGTCCTTGAGGGCCAGGCCCATGCCGGCCAGCTTCGCCTTGACCTCGTCGATGGACTTCGCACCGAAGTTGCGGATGTCCAGGAGGTCGGCCTCGGAGCGCGCCACGAGCTCACCCACGGAGTGGATGCCCTCACGCTTGAGGCAGTTGTAGGAGCGGACCGTGAGCTCCAGCTCCTCGATCGGCAGCGCCAGGTCGGCGGCGAGGGCGGCGTCCGTCGGGGACGGGCCCATGTCGATGCCCTCGGCGTCGATGTTCAGCTCGCGGGCGAGACCGAACAGCTCGACCAGGGTCTTTCCGGCCGACGCCATGGCGTCACGCGGCCGCATGGCCTGCTTCGTCTCGACGTCGACGATCAGCTTGTCGAAGTCGGTGCGCTGCTCGACACGGGTCGCCTCGACCTTGTACGTGACCTTGAGCACCGGCGAGTAGATGGAGTCGACCGGGATACGGCCGATCTCCTGGCCCACCTGCTTGTTCTGCACGGCGGAGACGTAACCGCGGCCACGCTCGACCGTCAGCTCCATCTCCAGCTTGCCCTTGCCGTTGAGCGTGGCGAGGACCAGGTCGGGGTTGTGCACCTCGACGCCGGCCGGGGGCGCGATGTCGGCGGCGGTGACCAGACCCGGGCCCTGCTTGCGCAGGTACATCACGACCGGCTCGTCGTGCTCCGAGGAGACGACCAGCTGCTTGATGTTGAGGATCAGGTCGGTGACGTCCTCCTTGACGCCCGGCACGGTGGTGAACTCGTGCAGGACACCGTCGATGCGGATGCTGGTGACAGCAGCGCCGGGGATCGACGACAGGAGGGTGCGACGCAGGGAGTTGCCGAGGGTGTAGCCGAAGCCCGGCTCCAGCGGCTCGATCACGAACCGGGAGCGGAACTCGTCGACGACCTCTTCGGTCAACGAGGGACGCTGAGCGATCAGCATGTTGTGGATCCTTCAGTTGCGGGCGCCCGCTATTTGACGCCCTACTGGTACTGCAAGGGTACGGGCGATACGGCCCTTTTACGGAGCCGTACCGCCCGGAAACCTCAGGCCCGAAGGCGTCGCGTCAGACGCGGCGGCGCTTCGGCGGACGGCAGCCGTTGTGCGGGGTCGGGGTGACGTCCTGGATGGAGCCGACCTCGAGGCCCGTGGCCTGCAGGGAACGGATCGCGGTCTCACGACCGGAACCCGGGCCCTTCACGAACACGTCGACCTTGCGCATGCCGTGCTCCTGGGCGCGGCGGGCAGCCGACTCGGCGGCCATCTGCGCGGCGAACGGCGTGGACTTCCGGGAGCCCTTGAAGCCGACGTGGCCGGCGGAGGCCCAGGAGATCACGTTGCCGGACGGGTCCGTGATGGAGACGATCGTGTTGTTGAACGTGCTCTTGATGTGCGCGTGGCCGTGAGCGACGTTCTTCTTTTCCTTGCGGCGCACCTTCTTGGCAGCGCCCTGACGACCCTTGGGGGGCATCTAGTAACTCCTACGGGGAGGTGGTCGGTCCTACAGCGAAGACCGCTGATGAAGCGTTGTCCGCTGAGGACTACTTCTTGCCCGGCTTCTTCTTGCCGGCGATGGCGCGACGCGGGCCCTTGCGGGTGCGGGCGTTGGTGCTGGTGCGCTGACCGCGGACGGGCAGACCGCGGCGGTGACGCAGACCCTGGTAGCAGCCGATCTCGACCTTGCGGCGGATGTCGGCCTGGATCTCGCGACGGAGGTCACCCTCGGTCTTGATGTTGTTGTCGACGTACTCACGAATCGCGACCAGCTGCTCTTCAGTCAGGTCACGGACGCGGGTGTTCGGGTCGATGCCGGTCTCGGCCAGCGTCAGCTGGGAGAGCGTACGGCCGATGCCGAACACATAGGTGAGGGCGACTTCCACACGCTTTTCGCGCGGGATGTCAACACCGGAAACGCGTGCCACTTCAATGGCTCCTGGTGATCTTCGGAGGTCTTCCGCAGGACCGGATCCCAGCCGCCGGCCTCTTCTGTTTCAAAGAGTAGGTACGACCTGGGTCCCCGGCCTCCGAACCGGGGGTGTCGAGCCGTGTTCGGCTCGGGCCCTGCGTATGAACAAATTCAGCTTGCGTCGCGCGAATCTCTGCGATGGGTGCAGAGGGATCGGTCGTGCGTCAGCCCTGGCGCTGCTTGTGGCGCGGGTTCTCGCAAATGACCATGACCCGACCGTGACGGCGGATCACCCTGCACTTGTCGCAGATCTTCTTGACGCTCGGCTTGACCTTCATGGGATTGAGGTTCTCCGGGTCAGTTGCCGGCAGCCCCGCTCACACGGGACCTGGGCAAGATCTACTTGTATCGGTAGACGATCCGGCCACGCGTCAGGTCGTACGGAGACAGCTCCACCACGACCCGGTCGTCAGGGAGGATGCGGATGTAGTGCATACGCATCTTGCCGCTGATGTGTGCCAGGACCTGGTGGCCGTTCTGGAGCTCGACCTTGAACATCGCGTTCGGAAGAGACTCGACGACAGTGCCCTCGATCTCGATGGCACCTTGCTTCTTGGCCACGCTTCGCCCTTCGAATCGACTACCTTGATCGACTCCCGCACTTTCCCTTTCGGGCGCATGCGGACATGCGGGTGCACGAGAGCCGACGAGTCAGTCTACGTCAGCGCACCCCGAAAGACGAATCGAGAGATCCTGCCCCAGAAGACAGATCGTTAAGCGCGACCCGAAGGGGCGCGGGGAACTGCGCGAGCGACCCCCACGGCCCGCGGTGTCGAAAAAGTGCTCAGCCCAGGGGATCCGGCGCAGCCGTGATCCCGTGCTCCGCCAGCTTCGCCCTGCCCCCGTCGGGAGACGTCAGCACCAGGGGACCCTCTTCGGTCAGCGCAACGCTGTGCTCCCAGTGCGAGGACCAGGTCCCGTCGGTCGTGATGACCGTCCAGTCGTCCTCCAGCACCTCGGTCCGCGGCGTCCCCAGCGACACCATCGGCTCGATGGCCAGGCAGAACCCAGGGACCAGCTTCGGCCCCTTCCCTCGCCGCCGGTCGACGTAGTTCAGCAGGTGCGGGTCCATGTGCATCTCGGTGCCGATACCGTGGCCGCCGTAGTCCTCGATGATCCCGTACCGTCCGCCGCCGGGCTTCGGCTGCCGGCGGATGTACGTCTCGATCGCCCGGGAGACGTCGACGAGCCGGCTGCCCTGCTTCATCGCCGCGATGCCGGCCCACATCGACTCCTCGGTCACCCGGGAGAGTTCGATCAGCTCCGGAGCGTGACCGGAGCCCACGAAGGCCGTGTAGGCCGCGTCACCGTGCCAGCCGTCGACGATCGCACCGCAGTCGATGGAGATGATGTCGCCGTCCTTGAGGACGACGTCGTCGGCGGGGATGCCGTGGACGACCACGTCGTTGACGGACGTGCAGATGGTGGCCGGGAAGCCGCCGTACCCGAGGAAGTTCGACCTGGCGCCGTGCTCGGCGAGGACCTTGCGGGCCACCTCGTCCAGGTCCTTGGTGCTGGCACCGGGGACCGCCACTTCGCGGGTGGCCGCGTGGATCGCGGCTACGACCAGGCCCGCCGCCCGCATCTTGGCGATCTGCTCGGGGGTCTTGATCTGCACCATGGGGGGCCTGCGCTCTCCGTCACTCGCGTCAACGTCAACCGGATACCTGTACAACAGTACGGCCGCGGCACCCGAGGGGGCGCCGCGGCCGAAACCGCCGCAGAACTACTTCTTCTCGTCCTCGTCCCACCCGAGCGCTTCCAGCGCCCGCCGGGTGACCTCGTCCACCGGGCCCAGCGAGGAGATCGTACGGACCAGGCCCTGCGACTTGTAGTAGTCGATGATGGGCTCGGTCTGCGTGTGGTAGACCTCCAGCCGCGTACGGACGGTGTCCTCGGAGTCGTCGTCGCGCTGGTAGAGCTCGCCGCCGCAGATGTCACAGACACCCTCGACCTTCGGCGGGGTGTACGTGACGTGGAAGACGTGGGCGGAGTCGTTGCGGCAGATGCGGCGGCCCGCGATCCGCTTGACGACCTCGTCCTCGGAGACCTCCAGGTCGAGTACGGCGTCGAGCTTGATGCCCTCGCTCTTCAGCAGCTCGTCGAGAGCCTCGGCCTGCGAGACGTTGCGCGGGAACCCGTCCAGCAGGAAACCGCGGGTCGCGTCCGGCTGCTCCATGCGGTCCTTGGCCATGGCGATGGTGACCTCGTCCGGGACGAGGTTGCCGGCGTCCATGTAGGACTTCGCGAGTTTCCCGAGATCCGTCTGCTGGCTGATGTTGGCCCGGAACAGGTCGCCCGTGGAGATGTGCGGGATCTTCAGCTTCTCGGCGAGGCGAACGGCTTGCGTTCCCTTACCGGCACCAGGCGGCCCGACGAGGACGATTCGCATCAGCGGAGGAACCCTTCGTAATTGCGCTGCTGAAGCTGGCTCTCGATCTGCTTCACCGTCTCCAGTCCCACACCCACGATGATGAGGATGCTGGTACCACCGAACGGGAAGTTGTTGCTTGCCCCAAAGCCCACCAACGCCATCGTCGGCACGAGAGCGATCAGCCCCAGATACAGCGAACCCGGCCAGGTGATCCGGTTGAGCACGTACGAGAGGTACTCAGCGGTCGGTCGGCCAGCCCGGATGCCCGGGATGAAGCCACCATACTTCTTCATGTTGTCGGCTACTTCTTCGGGGTTGAAGGAGATAGCGACGTAGAAGAACGCGAAGAAAACGATGAGCAAGAAGTACGAAACGATGTAAACCGGGTGGTCGCCCTTGGTGAGGTTCGTGCTGATCCACTGCTTCCAGCCCGAGTTGCCGCCGGCGAACTGCGCCACGAGTGCCGGGATGTAGAGCAGCGACGAGGCGAAGATGACCGGGATCACACCGGCCTGGTTCACCTTGAGCGGGATGTACGTCGACGTACCGCCGTAGGACCGGCGGCCGATCATGCGCTTCGCGTACTGGACCGGGATCCGGCGCTGAGCCTGCTCGACGAAGACCACCAGGGCGACCATGACCAGGCCGACCGCGATGACGCTGCCGAACTCGATCCAGCCGCCGGCCAGGGTGCCCTGCTTCTTGATGGCCCACAGCGCGGACGGGAAGGTCGCGGCGATCGAGATGAACATCAGGATCGACATGCCGTTGCCGATGCCACGGTCGGTGATCAGCTCACCGAGCCACATGACGACGGCCGTACCGGCGGTCATGCAGATCACCATCGTGATGGTGGTGAAGATCGCCTGGTCCGGCACGATGCTGGAGGCGACCGTGCAGCCGTTGAAGAGCGCGCCGCTGCGGGCGGTGGCGACCAGGCCGGTGCCCTGCAGGATGGCCAGTGCCACCGTCAGGTAACGGGTGTACTGCGTGATCTTCGTCGTGCCCGCCTGGCCCTCCTTCTTCAGGGCTTCCAGGCGCGGGATGACCACGGTCAGCAGCTGCAGAATGATGCTGGCGGTGATGTACGGCATGATGCCGAGCGCGAAGATCGTGATCTGGAGCAGCGCACCACCGCTGAACATGTTGACGAGACCGAACAGGCCCTGGTTGCCGGAGGCCTCGTTCACACACGTCTGAACGGCTTTGTAGTTGACGCCGGGGATCGGGATATGGGTGCCGACCCGGTAGACCACGATGATGGCCAGCGTGAAGAGCAGTTTCTTGCGCAGGTCGGGCGTCCTGAACGCCCGGGCGAACGCGGTGAGCACGGTGCCTCCTGCGACCCCCGCGTGTGCGCGCGTGAGGTGGATGACTAAGGGTTTGATGGCCTGTGGAACGAGATTACGGCATGCCAAGACGGCGCTGGATACCAGCGGCCCAGCCTACCCATAGAGAGGTCCCTGCGGGACACCGTTCCGCATGGCTCTTCCGGAGCAATGTCTCGAACACGTGCGCCGTCGGGCCGCTTCCGGCCCCCGCAGTCCGAGTTCGGCCGCCGAGTCCGCCGCGGCCGGCCGGCCGACGTCCGCGTCGGTCCGCGACACCTCCTGTCGTGCAGCAGGGGGCCGCACTGCTGGTGAGGCGGGGGGTCACACGGCGTCTATCGCCGTCCCCGACCCGGATCCCGGGCTGGACGACGTCCCGGGCGTCCCACGGCCCAGCCGCCCGTGCGCGGCGTCCCCACCGCGCCTGCGTGCTCTCGGCCACCGCCGCCATTCCGGCACGGATTTCGGCGAACAGGTCGTGACCGTCACCCGTGTGGCGGGAAACAGTGGCGGCGGAAAGCACGGAACGCCCGTAGGGCCGTGAAAAAAAGCCCCTGGCGCCGTGAAGAAATGAGAACGGCCGGGGACGCCCTCTTGCGAGGGCCGTCCCCGGCCGTTTTCGCTGACCTGGGTCAGGTGTCTACCGGGCTCAGACGAGCTCGGTGACGGTGCCGCCGGCGGCGGTGATCTTCTCCTTGGCGGAGCCGGAGACGGCGTCGACCGTCACCTGGAGCGCCACGGAGACCTCACCCTGGCCGAGCACCTTGACGAGGCTGTTCTTGCGAACGGCACCCTTGGCGACGAGCCCCTCGACGGTGACCTCGCCACCCTCCGGGTACAGCGCGGCCAGCTTGTCGAGGTTCACGACCTGGAACTCGGTCTTGAACGGGTTCTTGAAGCCCTTCAGCTTCGGAAGACGCATGTGGAGGGGCATCTGGCCACCCTCGAAGCGCTCCGGAACCTGGTAACGGGCCTTCGTACCCTTGGTACCACGACCAGCCGTCTTACCCTTCGACGCCTCACCACGACCCACACGGGTCTTGGCGGTCTTGGCGCCCGGGGCGGGACGGAGGTTGTGGATCTTGAGCGGGTTGTTCTCCGCCATGATCAGTCGACCTCCTCGACCGTCACGAGGTGGCGGACGGTGTGCACCATGCCGCGGAACTCGGGGCGGTCCTCCTTGACGACCTGCGTGTTGATGCCCTTGAGACCAAGGGAACGCAGGGTGTCACGGTGGTTCTGCTTGCTGCCGATGTAGGACTTGACCTGCGTAATCTTGAGCTGCGCCATGATTACGCACCCGCCCCGGCACGTGCACGGAGAAGAGCCGCGGGGGCGACGTCCTCGAGGGGCAGACCACGGCGGGCCGCGATCTCCTCGGGACGCTGCAGGCCCTTGAGGGCCGCCACGGTCGCGTGCACGATGTTGATCGCGTTGTCGGAGCCCAGGGACTTCGACAGGATGTCGTGAACGCCGGCGCACTCGAGCACGGCACGCACCGGGCCACCGGCGATAACACCGGTACCGGGGGAAGCCGGCTTGAGCAGGACGACGCCCGCGGCCTTCTCACCCTGGATCGGGTGCGGGATGGTGCCCTGGATACGGGGGACCTTGAAGAAGTGCTTCTTGGCCTCCTCAACACCCTTGGCGATGGCGGCCGGCACCTCCTTGGCCTTGCCGTAACCGACACCCACGGTGCCGTCACCGTCGCCCACCACGACCAGCGCGGTGAAGCTGAAGCGACGACCACCCTTCACAACCTTGGCGACGCGGTTGATCGCGACAACGCGCTCAACGTACGCGGTCTTCTCGGCGGCAGCAGCGCCGCCGTCACGGCCCTTCCGGTCCCGCCGCTCGCCGCCACCGGCACCGCCACCGCGGCGCTGGGGTCCAGCCATTGGATTACCTCTCTCTTTCCGCTAGCTACAAGCGGCTCAGAACTTGAGCCCGGCTTCGCGGGCGGCGTCCGCCAGGGCGGCAATGCGCCCGGCGTACTGGTTGCCACCACGGTCGAACACCACGGCCTCGACACCGGCGGCCTTGGCACGCTCGGCGACCAGAGCGCCGACCTGCTTGGCCTGCGCGGACTTGTCACCCTCGCCACCGCGGACCGAGGTGTCCAGCGTGGACGCCGACGCCAGGGTGTGACCCTTGATGTCGTCGATCACCTGGGCCACGATGTGGCGGTTCGAGCGGGTAACTACCAGACGGGGACGCTCCGCCGTACCGGAAATGTTCTTACGGATCCGGATGTGGCGGCGCTTGATCGCGGCGCGCTTGTAGGCGTCGCCCTTGAGGATCTTCTGTCCGTATGCCATGGCTTACTTACCCGCCTTTCCGACCTTGCGGCGGATGACTTCGCCCTCGTACTTGACGCCCTTGGCCTTGTACGGGTCGGGCTTGCGCAGCTTGCGGATGTTGGCCGCAACCTCGCCGACCTTCTGCTTGTCGATGCCCTCGACCTGGAAGCGGGTCGGGTTCTCCACCTTGAAGGAGATGCCCTCGGGGGCCTCGACCAGGATCGGGTGGCTGTAACCGAGCGCGAACTCGAGGTTCGCACCCTTGGCGGTCACGCGGTAACCGACACCACTGATTTCGAGCTTCTTCACGTAACCCTGGGTCACGCCGGTGATCATGTTCGCCACCAGCGTGCGGGACAGGCCGTGCAAGGCCTTGCTCTGACGCTCGTCGTTGGGGCGGGTCACCGCGAGAGTGCCGTCCTCGCCCTTGGCGATGTCGATCGGAGCCACGATGGTGTGGGTCAGCTCGCCCTTGGGGCCCTTGACCTTCACCGTGCGACCGTCGATGGTGACGTCCACGCCGGCGGGAACCGCGATGGGGAGCTTGCCGATACGCGACATAGCTGTTTCCTCCGTTCCCTTCTGCTACCAGACGTAGGCGAGGACTTCCCCGCCTACGCCCTTCTTGCCGGCCTGCTTGTCGGTGAGGAGCCCGTGGGACGTGGAGATGATCGCCACGCCGAGGCCGCCCAGCACCTTGGGCAGGGAGGTGGACTTCGCGTACACCCGGAGACCGGGCTTGGAGATCCGCTTGATGCCCGCGATGGAGCGCTCACGGTTGGGACCGAACTTCAGGTCCAGCACGAGGTTCTTGCCGACCTCGGCGTCCTCGACCTTCCAGCCCGTGATGAAGCCCTCCTGCTGGAGGATCTCCGCGATGTGAGACTTGATCTTGGACGCCGGCATCGTCACGGAGTCGTGGTACGCCGAGTTCGCGTTCCGCAGACGCGTCAGCATGTCTGCGATCGGATCAGTCATGGTCATGAATTGGCCTGTGGCCTCTCTCGCCGGGGTTTCCTGGTGCGCCATCCCTCTCCCCGATCCGAGACGGGGCGGGTGCGGCGCGGTGGACCTACGGCGTAGTAAGTCGTACGGGCGACTGTCAGGCGCCCAACCCTCCAAGCCTAAGCCATGAAGGGGTGGGCGCCTGACACGCCCATTGCTTACCGAGAGCCTCCGGAATCCCTAAAAGGGGGATTACCAGGAGCTCTTGGTCACGCCCGGCAGCTCGCCGCGGTGAGCCATCTCACGAAGGCACACGCGGCACAGGCCGAACTTGCGGTACACGGAGTGCGGGCGGCCACAGCGCTGGCAGCGGGTGTAGCCACGCACACCGAACTTCGGCTTGCGAGCAGCCTTGGCAATCAGAGCCTTCTTCGCCATCTCGCTCACGCCTCCTTGAAGGGGAAGCCGAGGTGACGAAGGAGCGCGCGGCCCTCAGCGTCGTTGGTCGCCGTGGTCACCACGGTGATGTCCATACCCCGGGTGCGGTCGATCTTGTCCTGGTCGATCTCGTGGAACATGACCTGCTCCGTGAGACCGAAGGTGTAGTTGCCACGGCCGTCGAACTGCTTGGGGGACAGACCACGGAAGTCGCGGATGCGCGGCAGCGCGAGCGACAGGGTGCGGTCCAGGAACTCCCACATGCGGTCGCCACGGAGCGTGACGTGGGCACCGATCGGCTGACCCTCACGCAGCTTGAACTGCGCGATGGACTTGCGGGCCTTGGTGACGGCCGGCTTCTGACCGGTGATGGTGGTCAGGTCGCGGATCGCGCCCTCGATCAGCTTCGAGTCACGGGCGGCGTCGCCGACACCCATGTTGACCACGATCTTGACGAGGCCGGGGATCTGCATGACGTTCTCGTACTTGAACTCGTCACGCAGCTTGCCCGCGATCTCCTCGCGGTACTTCAGCTTCAGACGCGGAGCAGTGGTGGTAGCCATCAGATGTCCTCACCCGTCCGCTTGGCAACGCGGATCTTGTTGCCTTCGTCGTCGAAGCGGTAACCGACACGCGTGACAACCTTGTTGCCGTCCTTCTCAACGACCAGCTGGACGTTGGAGACGTGGACGGGCGCCTCGGTCGTGACGATGCCGCCGGCCTGCGAACCGCGAGCGGTCGGACCGGCCTTGGTGTGCTTCTTGACCCGGTTGACACCCTCGACCAGGACGCGGTCCTCGCGGGGGTAGGCCGCGATGACCTTGCCCTGCTTGCCCTTGTCCTTACCGGTGATGACCTGGACCAGGTCGCCCTTCTTGATCTTCATGCTTACAGCACCTCCGGAGCCAGCGAGATGATCTTCATGAACTTCTTCTCGCGCAGCTCACGGCCGACCGGGCCGAAGATACGGGTGCCACGAGGGTCGCCGTCGTTCTTCAGAATGACGGCGGCGTTCTCGTCGAAGCGGATGTACGAGCCGTCCGGACGGCGGCGCTCCTTGACGGTGCGAACGATGACCGCCTTGATGACGTCACCCTTCTTCACGTTGCCGCCGGGGATCGCGTCCTTGACGGTGGCGACGATGACGTCACCGATGCCCGCGTAGCGGCGACCGGAGCCACCGAGCACACGGATGCAAAGGATTTCCTTCGCCCCCGTGTTGTCGGCGACGCGCAGTCGCGACTCCTGCTGGATCACGTCTATCTCCTGTGTGTCTGCCGGTTCCCCGGGGGCCGTTCAGAGGAACGGCCCCCGGAGCCTGGCGGAACTGTCCTGCGAGGGGTGCCCCGCAGGAGACTTACTTGGCCTTCTCGAGGATCTCGACGACGCGCCAGCGCTTCGTCGCGGACAGCGGCCGGGTCTCCATGAGGAGGACACGGTCGCCGACGCCCGCGGCGTTCTGCTCGTCGTGCGCCTTGAGCTTGTTGGTACGGCGGATGACCTTGCCGTACAGCGCGTGCTTGACGCGGTCCTCGACGGCGACGACGACGGTCTTGTCCATCTTGTCGCTGACGACGAGACCCTCACGGGTCTTGCGGAAGCTGCCGCGCGCCTCAGTGTTCTCAGTCACGTTGCTCTCGCTCATCAGGCGCTCTCCACCGTCTCGATGCCCAGCTCGCGCTCACGCATCAGGGTGTAGATCCGCGCGATGTCCTTACGGACGGCCTTGAGCCGACCGTGGTTCTCGAGCTGACCCGTCGCCGCCTGGAAGCGGAGGTTGAACAGCTCTTCCTTGGCCTCGCGGAGCTTGTTCAGCAGCTCCTCGTTGCCCAGCTCGCGCAGCTCGGACGCCTTGGTACCGGCCGACATCACGCTTCACCTGCCTCGCGCTTGACGATCCGGCACTTCATCGGCAGCTTGTGGGCTGCGCGAGTCAGGGCCTCACGGGCGATCTTCTCGTTGGGGTAGGACAGCTCGAACATGACCCGGCCCGGGTGCACGTTCGCGATCCACCACTCCGGAGAACCCTTACCGGAACCCATGCGGGTCTCGGCAGGCTTCTTCGTCAGCGGGCGGTCCGGGTAGATGTTGATCCAGACCTTGCCGCCACGCTTGATGTGGCGGGTCATCGCGATACGAGCGGCCTCGATCTGGCGGTTGGTCACGTACGCCGGCGTGAGGGCCTGGATGCCGTACTCGCCGAACGCGACCGTGGTACCGCCCTTGGCCTCACCACGACGCTTCGGGTGGTGCTGCTTGCGGTGCTTGACCCTACGGGGGATCAGCATGTCGGTCAGGCCTCCGTTCCGGTGCTCTCAGCAGCCGGAGCGGCAGCGGCCTCGGCCTGGGGGGCCTCGGCAGCGGGAGCCTGCTGCGGCTTGCGACCGCGCCGCTCGCCACCACGGCCACCACGGGCCGGGCGGTCACCAGCGCCACCGCCACGGGCCGGGCGGTTGCCGGCGCGGGCTGCGGCGTTCTCGGCGCGGACCTCGGCGATGTTCTTGACATCGCCCTTGTAGATCCAGACCTTCACACCGATGCGGCCGAAGGTCGTCTTGGCCTCGAAGAAGCCGTAGTCCACGTTCGCGCGGAGCGTGTGCAGGGGCACACGGCCCTCGCGGTAGAACTCCGAGCGGGACATCTCGGCGCCGCCGAGGCGGCCACCGCACTGGATCTTGATGCCCTTGGCGCCGGCCTTCATGGCGGACTGCATGCTCTTGCGCATGGCCCGACGGAAGGAGACGCGGGAGGAGAGCTGCTCGGCGACGGCCTGGGCCACCAGCTGAGCGTCCGTCTCCGGGTTCTTGACCTCGAGGATGTTCAGCTGGACCTGCTTGCCGGTCAGCTTCTCCAGGTCACCGCGGATGCGGTCGGCCTCGGCGCCGCGGCGGCCGATGACGATGCCCGGACGCGCGGTGTGGATGTCCACGCGGACACGGTCACGGGTGCGCTCGATCTCAACCTTCGAGATACCGGCGCGCTCCATGCCGGACGTCATCATCCGACGGATGGCGACGTCTTCCTTGACGTAGTCCTTGTACAGCTTGTCGGCGTACCACCGGGACTTGAAGTCCGTGGTGACACCGAGCCGGAACCCATGCGGGTTAACCTTCTGGCCCATTACCGGGTTCCTTCCTTGCTGCTGACGACCACGGTGATGTGGCTGGTCCGCTTGCGGATCCGGTAGGCACGGCCCTGAGCACGCGGACGGAACCGCTTCAGGGTCGGACCCTCGTCGACGTACGCCTCGGAGATGAAGAGGCTGTCGGCGTCGGTGTGGTCGTAGTTGTGCGCGGCGTTGGCGATGGCGCTGTCGAGCACCTTGCCGACCGGCACGGAGGCTGCCTGCGGAGCGAATCGCAGAACAGCCTGAGCCTCCGTGGCATCCATGCCACGGATAAGGTCCACCACGCGGCGGGCCTTCATGGGCGTAACGCGGATGTACCGCGCCTGGGCCCTGGCTTCCATGGTTGTCCCTCTCAGTTACTTACGTGTCTGAATGCGATCCGCTACTAGCGGCGCTTCGACTTCCGGTCGTCCTTGACGTGGCCCCGGAAGGTGCGGGTCGGCGAGAACTCGCCGAGCTTGTGGCCGACCATCGACTCGGTGACGAACACCGGGATGTGGGTCTTGCCGTTGTGCACCGCGAGGGTGTGACCCAGCATGGCCGGGACGATCATCGAGCGGCGGGACCAGGTCTTGATGACGTTCTTGGTGCCGGCTTCGTTCTGGGCGTCCACCTTCTTGATCAGGTGGTCGTCGACGAAGGGCCCCTTCTTCAAGCTACGAGGCATCTCAACCAGTCCTTAACGCTTCTTGTTCGTCTTGCGGCGGCGGACGATGTACTTGTTCGACGCCTTCTTGGGCGAACGAGTACGACCTTCCTTCTTGCCCCACGGGGAGACGGGGTGACGACCACCGGACGTCCGGCCCTCACCACCACCGTGCGGGTGGTCGACCGGGTTCATGACGACACCACGGACGGTCGGGCGAACGCCCAGCCACCGCTTGCGGCCGGCCTTGCCCCAGTTGATGTTCGACTGCTCGGCGTTGCCGACCTCACCGACGGTGGCGCGGCAGCGCGCGTCCACCATGCGGATCTCGCCGGACGGCATACGGAGGGTCGCCATGGCGCCCTCACGGGCGAGCAGCTGCACCGAGGCACCCGCGGAACGGGCGAACTTGGCGCCACCACCGGGACGGAGCTCGATCGCGTGGATCGTGGTACCGACCGGGATGTTGCGGAGGGCCAGGTTGTTGCCCGGCTTGATGTCGGCCCCGGGACCGTTCTCCACGGTGTCGCCCTGCTGCAGGTTGCGCGGGGCGAGGATGTAGCGCTTCTCGCCGTCCGCGTAGTGCAGCAGCGCGATGCGCGCGGTGCGGTTGGGGTCGTACTCGATGTGCGCGACCTTCGCCGGCACGCCGTCCTTGTCGTGACGACGGAAGTCGATCACTCGGAAGGCGCGCTTGTGTCCGCCACCCTGGTGGCGAACGGTCACACGACCGGCGTTGTTACGGCCGCCCTTGCTGTGCAGCGGGCGGACCAGCGACTTCTCCGGCGTGGACCGCGTGACCTCGACGAAGTCGGCGACGCTGGCGCCACGACGGCCCGGCGTAGTCGGCTTGTACTTGCGGATTCCCATTTCTCAGTCCTCGTCCGATATCGGACGATCCGACCCGCTTACGCGGTCGGACCGCCGAAGATGTCGATACGGTCGCCCTCGGCGAGGGTCACGATCGCGCGCTTGGAGCCCGCGCGCTGACCGAAACCGGTCTTGGTGCGCTTGCGCTTGCCCTGGCGGTTGAGGGTGTTGACCCCGGTGACCTTGACGTCGAAGACCGCCTGGACGGCCTGCTTGATCTGGGTCTTGTTGGCGCCCGGGGCGACGATGAACGTGTACTTGCCCTCGTCCAGAAGCGCGTAGCTCTTCTCCGAGACGACCGGCTTGAGCAGCACGTCACGGTGGTCCGTGAAGGACTTGCTCAGCGGGGTCTCGACGGTGTTCTTGCCCTCGGCGGCGTGACGGCGCGCCTTGGCGACGCGCGCGGCCTTGGCGGCCTTGGCAGCCTTCGAGGCGATGCTCGGGTGACGGGTAGCCATCAGACCTCGGTCCCTTCGGTGTCGTTGGCCTTCGGGCCGGCGACGAAGGACTCGAGAGCGGCCTGGGTGAAGACCACGTCGTCCGAGACGATCACGTCGTACGTGTTCAGCTGGCCCGGCTCCAGGATGTGGACCTGGGGCAGGTTGCGGGCGGACAGCCACGCGGCCTCGTCGGCGCGGTCGACGACCAGGAGCAGGTTCTTGCGCTCCGAGATCTTGCCGAACAGCGTGCGAGCGGCCTTGGTGCTGGGGTTCTCGCCCTCGACCACGCCGGAGACGACGTGGATGCGGTTGTGGCGCGCCCGGTCGGTGAGGGCGTGACGCAGAGCGGCAGCCTTCATCTTCTTCGGGGTGCGCTGCGAGTAGTCACGCGGCTGCGGGCCGTGGACGACGCCACCGCCGGCGAACTGCGGGGCGCGGGTCGAGCCCTGACGGGCGCGGCCGGTGCCCTTCTGGCGGTACGGCTTCTTGCCGCCACCACGGACCTCGCCACGGGTCTTCGTCTTGTGCGTGCCCTGGCGGGCGGCCGCGTTCTGCGCGACGACGACCTGGTGGATCAGCGGGATGCTGACCTTCTCCACGCCGAAGATCTCCGCGGGGAGCTCGACGCTTCCGGTCTTCTCGCCGGCAGGCGAAAGGATGTCAACAGTGCTCATCGGTTACCTCAGGCCCCCTTGGCCGCGGTGCGGACCAGGACGAGGCCGCCGTTCGGACCGGGAACCGCGCCCTTGATGAGCAGCAGACCCTTCTCCGCGTCAACGGCGTGGACGGTCAGGTTCTGGGTGGTGACACGCTCGTTGCCCATGCGACCCGCCATGCGGAGGCCCTTGAACACGCGGCCCGGGGTGGCGCAGCCACCGATGGAACCGGGAGAGCGGTGCTTGCGCTGGGTGCCGTGACCGGCGCCGAGGCCCTTGAAGTTGTGACGCTTCATGACACCGGCGAAGCCCTTGCCCTTGCTCTTGCCGGTGACGTCGACCTTCACGCCGGCCTCGAAGACCTCGGCGGTGACTTCCTGACCGAGGGTGTACTCGGTGGCGTCGGCCGTCCGGATCTCGACGAGGTGACGACGGGGGGTGACGTCGGCCTTCGCGAAGTGACCCTTGAGGGGCTTGTTCACCTTGCGCGGGTCGATCTCGCCGAAGGCGAGCTGGACGGACTCGTAGCCGTCGACGTCGTTGGTGCGGACCTGGGTGACGATGTTGGGGCCGGCCTTGACGACGGTGACCGGGACGACACGGTTGTTCTCGTCCCACACCTGCGTCATGCCGAGCTTCTCGCCCAGGATGCCCTTGATCTGCTTAGCCATTCTCAGATCACCGGCCCTCAGAGCTTGATCTCGATGTCGACACCGGCCGGGAGGTCGAGTCGCATCAGAGAGTCAACGGTCTTGGGGGTCGGGTCGAGGATGTCGATCAGGCGCTTGTGCGTGCGCATCTCGAAGTGCTCGCGCGAGTCCTTGTACTTGTGCGGCGACTTGATGACGCAGTACACGTTCTTCTCAGTGGGCAGCGGCACCGGGCCCGCGACCGACGCACCAGTGCGGGTCACCGTCTCGACGATCTTCTTCGCCGAGGAGTCGATGACCTCGTGGTCGTAGGCCTTGAGCCGGATGCGGATCTTCTGTCCCGCCATGGCTACTCAGTAGTCCTGTCTCTTCTTACGCTCCGGAACCCGGCGGATTCCCTCTGCTGCCTTCGTTCTCTCCGACCCACGCGGTCGGGCGTGTCGCGCTCCCGCTGACACAGATGCCCCTTGTTCGAACATCCCTGCGGGGAATGCACACGGCCCTTCCGGAACCGCAAGCCGGGGGCGGAAGGCCCACCGGGCGCCTGGTCGGTGCCGCACTCCACTTCCCGAAAGATTCCCGTACGTCCGCCCCAGTGCTGCCGTGGTGGCAGTTAGGACGACGAGTACTGTGGGACTCGCTTCCGGTCCTCCCGGCGGGAGGCGCGCAGCATCAACACTCGACCGAGCAACTCCGACAGTCTGCCATACGGGACAGGGGGCTGGCCAATCGAGCCGGAGACAATACCCCCAGGGTGACGTAGGTCAAACACCTGCCCAGACCATCGCCGTCCCGCTGCCGGTCCCGCGAGGGTGACTCCCTTGTGATTCCGTACCTGCCTCGTCGCAGGACAGGCTGGTTTTCGTCTTGATCAGGGCACGCACGCCGGGAGGTCCGTCGTCGTTGCCGAGGCCCGCTGTCGGTCAGAATCCCCACGGGTCGGGATGGGGCTTGGCCGCGGGCTCCTCCGACCAGGTCAGGCGGGCCTCGATCTGGTCCCCGGTGAGCCCGAGGAGCCGATCGGCGGCCCAGCCGTTCCACTGAACGGCGCGGGGGAACTGCGGCAGCCGGAAGGCGGGCAGCCGGGTCGGCAGTGCCTCGGGACGGTACACGGGCTTCTTGATCTCGCCGTTCCGCTTCGGCTTGGACGACCTGCGGAGATCGAGGCAGTCGACCACCTGGTCGACGAGGTACAGGACGTAGTCGTCGCCCTTGCCGTTGCGGATCTCGACGGGTACCAGGCTCCCGGCCGACAGCAGCTCGTCCCCGAACCCCTCGGCCAGACGGCGGCTGAGCACGGGCGCTCCGGGACTGCCACTGGGGAACTCGCTCCTGGGCGCGGAGTCGTCCATCCATTCGGCACGCAGCCCGGTGGGCCGGTCCGCTTCGTCCCCGCTCCGCTGCCACCGCATCAGCCTGCTCTGGTCGGCACCATCCAGACGCAGCGTCTCGTAGTCGCTCAGGCTCGGCAGGAGCCGGTAGACCGCCAGACTCCGCTGTGGCACGTCAGACATCGCGTCACCATCCGTGTTCGTCGTCGCGTCGGCAGACCTCATCATGGCCCCGTCCAGACCGCACCCGGTCCCGGCTGCCCGCCCGCCAGTTCCTTCTCGACCTGCTGACCGATGGACCGCAGTTCCCGGCGCAGCGCACCGCGGATGGCTCGCGCGCCGTATCCGTCGTCCTTCATCGTCCGCTCCACGGTCTCCAGCCGGGTGTTCAGACGCTGCAGGAACGCCTTGCGGTGGGTGAAGTTGTGCGGTCGCGGATGCCCCAGCGGTATGCCGTTCGCCGCGTCGTTGATGTCGACGCCGTACTTCTCCAGGAGCGCCCGGCTCGCCGCCGCCCCGTTGCGCTTCATGCCGGACGGCACGATGTGCGCTGCGGCCTCGCCCGCGCTTTTCGCACGGCCTTCCCGCGCCAGGTTCTTGGCGAGCAGGTCCGCGTTCTCGGCACAGGTGAGAAGGCCCAGGTAGTCGAGCCAGCACAGCGGGTTGGGCACATAGGCACGAGGGTTCGGGCCGGCGTCGAGGCCCAGCGGGTCGGCGGTGACGTAGGCAGCGGTGACCGGGTCGTAGTAGCGGAAGAAGTTGTGGTGGAGCTGCGATTCGGGGTCGAAGTACTGGCCCGGGAAGCGCAGCGGGGTGGACGCGGCGTGAGTGCCCTCCCGCCCGGTGAGGCCCCACAGGGTGGTGTCCGCGCGCCAGGCGACGGCACCGTCCTCGGTGAGGAGTTCGGTGGGGGTGCCGACGACGTCGGTGACGATGGCGTAGAAGTGCTCGTCGATCACTTCCTGTGGGGCGTCGGCCGGGCTGGTGCGGTGCGTCTGGCTCAGCGGCCGGACGCCGTCGCGCTCCCAGGTGAGCGTGGTGGACCCGCCGGAGTCGGCCTGGACCGTGGTCTGCTCGACGAGGTGTGCCCCGTCCCAGGTGAAGCGGGTCTCTTCGGCGACCCGCTGCCCGTCGGCCGTCAGCCGCTGCTTGGCGATACGGCGGCCCAGCGGGTCGTGGAGATAGCGCCACACCGTGCCGTCGGGGGTGACGACCGAGGTGAGCCGGTCGTCCGCGTCCCAGCTGTAGTGCCAGATGTCGGGTTTTCTGGACAGCCGCGTCCTGCGGCGCATGACGACACGTCCGGCCGCGTCGTACTCGTAGTGGATCCCGCCCGCGCGCAGCACACGGTCGCCCTGGTGGGCTCGTGCGCCACGAGCCTCCGCGGCCGGGTAGCGGTCGGGCCAGGTGGCGCTGGTCTGGTTGCCCTGCTCGTCGTAGGCGTAGGACTCCGTCCACTCCGCCGCGCGCACCTTGAGGACACGCCCGGCCGGATCGAGGTCGAAGGTACGGCGTCCGGTCGCGCGGTCGTCGAGCGCGGTCACGTGGCCGTCGGGACGGTAGGTGTAGGTCCGGTGAGTCAGCGGCTGCGGGCTGCCCTCGGATGTGGTCCGCTGTTCGGTGAGCCGGTCGCCGCTGTCCCAGGCGTGGGTGAGGGTCAGTGCCGGACCCATCGTCCTGGTGGTCTCACGTCCCAGGCCGTCATGGGCGAAGGCCAGGACATGGCCGTCTGCGGTCAGTTCCGTGCGTTGCCCGGCCGCGTCGTAGGTGTACATCGTGACGGTGCCGCTCGGGGTTGTCCGGCGGACCGGGTGGCCCAGTACGTCATACGCCGTGGCCAGGGTCCGCCCGTCGACGGTCTCGGCCGTGATGCGACCCGCGCGGTCGTAACTGCAGGAGAGGGTGGCCTCCGGAGCCACCGCGTGCAGCAGTCGGCCGGCGCGGTCGTGCCGGTAGGTGGTGGTACTGCCGTCCAGCGTGGCGCTGATCTGGTTGCCGGCGTCGTCGTACGCGAACTCCGCACGCTGGCCGACGGCGTTTGTCCGGCTGAGCAGCTGACCTGCGGGGTCGTACGCGTAGGCGAGCGTACGACCGTCGAAGTCGGACTCCGCGACCAGGTTGCCGACGGCGTCGTAGCGGTAGTCCCAGCTCCGTCCGTGGGGCCCGGTCACTTGGAGGAGCCGCAGTTCCGTGTCGTGGAGGAAGGTGTGGCGGACCCCCTCGGGTGTGGTGCGGGCGGTGATCAGGTCGAAAGGCCCGTAGCTGAAGCGGGTGGTGCGGCCCAGCGGGTCGGTGTGCGTGAGCTGGTTGCCCTCCCCGTCGTAGGACCAGCGCCACGTGCTGCCGTCCGGATCGGTGCGCGAGGTGAGGTGGCCCTCCGTGGAGTAGGACCGCAGGGTGGTCCCGCCCATCGGGTCGGCTACGGATGTGCACCGGCCGAAGGCGTCGTACCCGTACGTGAAGCGGGCGCCGAGCGGGTCGGTGGCGGAGGTCCGCTGTCCTGCCGCGTTGCTGGTGAAGGTGTGGACCGCGCCGGCGGCGTCGGTCAGCGAGGCGAGGGCACCCGTCCGCTCACGGGTGAAGACGGTGACCGCTCCGTCGGCCGTCGTCAGCGAGGTGCAGTTGCCGTGGTCGTCCCAGTCCTGCCGCAGCACCGCTCCGTCGTACTCGGTGATCTCCACCGGGAGCCCGAGGTCGTTGTAGCGGGTTGTCGATACCGATCCGTCGGGGAGCCGCACGGCGGTCAACAGGCCCGCGCCGTCCCAGTCCATGCGCAGCGTCCGGCCGAGCTGGTCCGTGCGGCTCAGCAGCCGGTCCCGGTGGTCCCATTCCTGGGTCACGGTGTGGCCGAGGGCGTCGGTCTCGGCGATCAGCTGATAGGCGTCGTTGAACCGGTAGTACGTGGCATGGCCCAGCGAGTCGACGGCGACCGTGCGGTGGGCCTCGTCGTCGTAGGCGAAGGTGTAGGAGAGACACCCGTCCATGCCGTGTCCGGCCACGCACCGGCCCGTGTCGTCGTACTCGAACCGGTACCAGACGCCGTTGCGGTCCTCCCAGCGTGTGATGCGCCGGGCGTCGTCGTACGCGAAACGCAGAGGCCGGTCGAAGGAGTTGTGGACGGCCGACAGGTTGCCCCGGTCGTCGTAGCCGTAACGGACCAGGGCCGGCCGCTCGGGATGGCTGACCAGCGCGAGTTCGATGATCCGGCCGCTCTCGCAGGTGACCCCGATGCGGTAGCCGCCGTGGTGGAGGATCTCCCTCGGTGTGCCGTCCTCGCGGTAGGCGACGCGGATCGTGTTGCCGTTGCGGTCGGCGACCTCCGCCAGAGGAAGCTCGCCGACGGGCTGCTCGGGCAGCGGCCGGAAGCGCAGGGTCTGCCCGGTCTCGGGCCGGTAGACGGCGTATCCGCTCGGATCGCCACGGTCCAGGCTGAGCGGCCAGGCGGGGCCTTCCACCGGCAGCACGGGCACGTCGGCTTCCGGCACCGGATAGTGCAACACCATGCCGTCGTCGACGGCGAGCCGTACCCCGGTCTCGTCGAGCATCACGCGCTGGTCGAGCGTGCACGTCCAACTCGGTCCGAGGAGACGGCCGTTGCGAACACTGGTGCGGTAGTGGCGCTCCAGGAGGAGCGGGAGTACGCCGTCCAAGGCGATGTCCGCCGCGGACATGACCATCTCCCCGGTGGCCAGGTCGATCGGATCCCCGCGGGTGATGAGTTTCTGCATCTGCCGGCCAAGCGCCCGCGTGCTCTTGCCCAGCCCCTTCACCCCGAGCGCCATGCCCTTGAGACCGGTCTTGCCCAGCCCCCGCAACCCCTTCAGTCCCTTGGCGAGCTTGCCGAGGCTGGTGATGCCCTTGCCGCCGGGTATGCAGTCCAGGGCGGCGAACGCCACGTCCCATAGAGACGCTTGGCCCTTGGAGTACTTGTAGAGCGTGTCCGCGAGGACGACGAGCGCGGCGACGAGGACGATCGCGCCGAGGATCGGCCCGCCGATGATCATCGCGATGATGCCGACGACCGCGACGACGACCTTGCAGACCGTGACGATGGTGTCCCAGTTGTCCTCGAACCAGTGGCCGACGTCCTGCCACCAGTGCCGGTTGGGGATCCCCGCGTCGGAGGCCTCGTCGATCTTCCGCTTCGCCTCGCCCGCCGCGTCGTCGCGCATAGTGCGGGCGTCCTCGGCCATCTTCTTCGCGGCGTCGAGGGCGTTCTGCGCGGTGGTGACGTCCGACTGGGCCTTGGTGTGCGCGGACTTGGCGCT
>NZ_JBVHQG010000004.1:747193-751905 GCF_055567535.1 Streptomyces sp. NPDC026538 | reverse complement strand
AAATTGCCCGGGAGCCTGGATCTGGTCGCTGCATATTACGGAGAAATCTTTGCACGGCAACGGAAATCGAAGGAGAGTCGAGATCGCCGGGAATTGAACCCCCAAATGCACGGCAGGTGTTGGTAAATTCATATTTCCGATTGTCCGGCGCATTCATCTGAATTCGCGGATCGTGTGCCAGGGGTGCTTCTTCCGGTCCGGTCGGCCGCCCTGGCCCCGGTGTTCCGGCCGGCCCGCAGGCCGGCGTCGGTTCGTGAGGCGTCGATGAGGAGTACCTGGTGGTCTCGCTTCCGCGACCTGACCGCGGAGCTTCCGGCGCTCGTCGAGGTCCTCGACCCGCTGTGGGGGCGGATCACCCGGGTGACGGTGGACCCCACGTTCTGGCCGGTCGTCCCGCGAAAGGTGCGCGTCCGCGGGCACGTGGTGCACGCCGGCTGGTTCAAGGCCGAGAACCGCACTAGCTGATGCTGCTCTCCCGCACCGTCGGCCGCTGGGACCTGCTGGTGATCCCACCGGAGACAGAGCCGGCCACCGCGGTCCGACTGGTGGCCGCGGCCACCGACCCGTCGCGGATCCTCACGGCGACCGGTCTGATCGACGAGGGCTGACTCGGGCGCGGGGCACCGGGGGGTAAGGCTTCGATGTGACTCCGTGACCCGCGGAACCGCCGTCCACGCGCACCACAGGGACCGAGACCTCGCCCGCGGCCTGCAGGAACGGCTGCTCGTAGATCACCGCGTCTCGCTCGGCGCCACCCCGGACGGCCTCGCGCACACGCCCGGGACGGGGTGGCACGAACAGCCCGCATGTCGGCACAGGAAAGGAAAATGACAACGTCACAGTCCGTTTCACCGGTCCGCACACACGACGGCATGGCACATGATCAACAAGTCGTGTCCCATGGCAGCCTTTGGACCTGAAAACGACGTGGATCCGGAGGTACACCGCGCATGACGGTCATCATCAATCCCACAGTGAGGAGACGCCGTCTGGGGGCCGAACTGCGCCGGCTCCGCCAGGACAGTGGGCTGAAGAGCACCGAAGTGGCCGATCGGCTCATGGTCTCCCAGCCCAAGATCAGTCATATGGAGAACGGTCGCCGTGCCATCAGCCCTCGCGATGTACGCGATCTATGCGCCATCTACGGGGTGACGGACCACCAGGTCGTCGACTCCCTCATGCACATGGCCCAGGAGTCGGGACAGCAGGGATGGTGGAGCGCCTACGGCGAACACCCCCACGGCGTCCAAATCGGCCTCGAGACGGACGCCGCCTCGATCCATGCCTACGAGCCCATGGTGATTCCCAGCCTCTTGCAGACCCCTGCCTACGCCAGTGCCGTCATCGAGGAAACGATTCCCCCGATCACTGCCCAACAGGCCGCCCGGCGCCTCAAGGTGCTGCTGCGCCGTCAGCACCGGATCTACGACCCCACCTCGCCACTGCGTCTGTGGGTCGTCCTCGAGGAATCGGCACTGCGCCGTGTCGTCGGCGGTCCCGACGTCATGCGGGAGCAGCTGGAGCACCTGAACGCACTCGGTGCCGAGCCGCACATCACCGTGCGAGTCCTCCCCTACACGGTGGGCGCTCACCCGGGTCTCTCAGGACAGTTCTCCATCCTGCGGTTCGCCGACGGCCCGCAGGCAGGTGTCGTGTACGTGGAGCGCTTCGCCAGCCACCTTTGCCTGGAAAGACCGTCTGCCGTAAAGCAGTACGTCATGATGTACGACCATCTCCAGGCCCGAGCCCTCAGCCCGGACCGCACGCACGACTTCATCACCGACGCCACCAAGTCACACATCGACGCGGCACGCCGCCCCTGAGAACTCTGACGTTCTGACCTGGTGCGTACGGTCGCGCCGCGCGCGAGGAATCCGTGCCCGCGCTACGCGAAGCGCTTGCCCGGCAGAAGCGGCTCAGCCCACGCCTCCTGCACAACGGACCAACGACAACCTGGGTCATGGTCAGATGATCCAAACGAAAAGGCCTGGTCAACACCTCCCACCCAACGAGGGAACCTCACGGGGGCAGCGTGGGTGGTTGCTGGTGCCGTGACCTCGGCCGGTGACAGGCGTTATTGGGGATGGCACGCGTGCACCGGTGTTTCCTGTGGTTCCGCGGCTGCTTTCCTCGGCTCAAGCTGGGGGGCCACGAGGTGTTTTGCCCCGGTGACCGACTGCCATGGCAGACGGCCCCTGGTTTCCCCTCGGAGACCAGGGGCCATCGAAGTCAGGCAGCAACATCCACTGAGCCCCGCACCGCCGTCCGGCCTCGCGGCCGGCCAACAGACCGGGACGGAAACCAAGTCTGCGCGCTGGACGGGTGGGGCTGCCGGACCTGGGACCCCACCACGGTGCTTTACCCGGTCGGGCAGCCCGGGAGCGCGACGCCGAAGGCGTCTGCGGGCCCTGACAAGGGCTTGAAGCCGTGATCCACAGAGTGGTCAGCGAGTTGGGGTCCGGTCATGCGCGGCACCAAGTGTCGGCCTCAGCAGGTTTGTCCCGACGGCGGAGGCACCAGCGCAGCCTCCGCGGGGGCCGGAGTCGGTGCCTCCCTGACGTCGGTCCACGGGGCAGCTCGCCGCGACAGCCGTCCCAAGCACCGGTAGAAGCGGTCCGGAAGGAACACGGCGTCCGCGACGATCATCGCGCCGGAGAAGAGCGGCAGGCCCAGGAAGAGCGCGATCCCCAGGTGCATGCTCAGCAGCATCGTCAGGACGGGGTACTTGAGCCTGCCGAACAGGACGAACGGGAAGGCCACTTGCAACAGCACCGTCAGGTAGCAGGCGATGGCGATCAGCACGTCGTGTTCGTCCGCCATGGCGGAGAGCTCGGGCCAGGGCTGGAACAGGTCGAGATTCAGGGCGTAATGGAGGGCGGTGCCGTTGCCCCAGGAGGCGCCCTGCACCTTGTACAGGCCCGCGGATCCGTAGAGGAAGCAGACCTGGGCGGCGATGACGAGCATGCCGCAGTTGTGCAGCACCGTGGTCACTGTCAGGCGCGCGTCGCGGAGGTGGCGTCGCAGCTCGCCGGACGCCTGGCCCAGCGGAAGCCGGACCGCCTTTCCGGCGGATGCCCGGAGCCGGGCCCTGCGCGCGTCGAGGGACCAGCGTCGGCCGCACGCGGTGACGACGAGGTAGAGCGCCATGAGGAGGATGAGGTTGTCCCCTCCGTCCGTCATGAAGATCGCCTTGGCGTGGAACGACGTCACTACGACCGCGAAGAGCACGGACACCGCTCTGGTCCGCCAGCCCAGCATGAACAGCGCGGAGATGACGACGGCTGCCGCGTAGCAGACCTCGAAGTAGGCCCGGCTGTCGGACAGGGTGAGGATGCTGGCCCACCCGGTCTGGTCGAAGAGCTGCTTGGCCAGTGTTGGCGTCCACGGTGAGCCGGGACCCCAGATCTCGTCGCGGTGAGGGAACTCGCGCAGCAGGAAGACGAAGTAGAGGAACCCGTACCCGATGCGCAGAACCGCCGCGGCGTACAGGGAGATCGGCTCCTCCAGCAGCAGCGTGAGGAGCGTAGCGATACGGGCGGGCATGTGCCGCGGCGTGATTGCGCCCGCCCGCTCCGCACCGTGCCCGGGACGCGTCGGCGGGATTGCCGGGGCCGATGTCTGCTCAGCCTGTTGCATGGCGGGCCACCTTCCACCAGGGCAGGTAACGGGTGTCGGCGGGCCGTGGTGCGGCCGAGCCGGGACCGCGGGCGCCCGCTGCTCTCGGCGCGGCGATGGGCAGGGTGATCACTCGCAGCTGGATGGACTCGAATGTGCCGTGACGATGGGCGGCGAGACGATCCGCTGCGATGTTGCACAGGTACTGCTGGATCATCAGAGCGCGTTGTGAGCGCGGATGGTCGTCGCCGCCGTGTGTTTCGAGGTAGGAAGTCCAGGCCCGGCGCAGCATGTTCTGTGCTGTGTGGCTCGGGAAGGGGGCGTGTTCCACCGCGGCCGTGTCGACGGCGGTCAGGTCGAACCAGCCGCTGACTGCGGCGGTGCCGTCCGGGGCGGTGTGCATGGTCCTGGCCGAAATCCGCCGGTTGACCGACTCCGGGTCCGGGGCGAAGAGCCGCCAGTTCTGCTCGAACAACGGGAAGACCCAGGCGTTGACCTGCCGGCTGTACTGCCGGGAGACGGGATTCGGCGGCGCCACCTGCAGGAACACCAGGAGCACATGCACCAGGGCCGCCGCCAGGCACAGGACCACGGCGACTTGCACTCCGGCCTTCAGCGCGACGGGCGGCTCTGAAGACGCTTGGAACGCAGTCGGTCTCCCGCTCCCCTTCTGTGCGGTCGGCCTAGCGCCCGCCTGGTCCGATTCGTCAGCATCTGCTGACGCAATGCCACCCCGCACGGCCCTGTCCGGTCCTTCCGTCCCGACTTCTCTCACCTGGTTCTCCTGAGCTTCCGCCTGCGGCGTGCGGCGGAATCGATGACGATCCGCGCCGCACGCCACCCGTCCTACTCGCGCACGGGGGTGGCTGCCTGCGAGCAGTCACCCCGCTGGAGTGGGTCGCGCATGCTAGGCAGGGTCACAGCCGTAGCTGTCGTCCTGGCCGGGCTGGTCGCCGTACTGGTCGCCGTATTGGTTGTGTTCGGGTTTGCAGCCATGGCCGTTCCCACCGGAGGTGCCACCAGTGGTGCCGGAGGTCGTGCCACCGGTGGTGCCGGAGGTCGTGCCACCGGTGGTCGTGCCCCCGGTGGTGCCAGAG
>NZ_JBVHQG010000004.1:0-747094 GCF_055567535.1 Streptomyces sp. NPDC026538 | reverse complement strand
GGTCGTCGCACCAGTAGTGCCGGCCGTCGTGTCACCGGTGGTGCCAGAGGTCGTGGCTCCCGTGGTGCCGGCCGTCGTGTCACCGGTGGTGCCAGAGGTCGTCGCACCAGTAGTGCCGGCCGTCGTGTCACCGGTGGTGCCAGAGGTCGTCGCACCAGTAGTGCCGGCCGTCGTGTCACCGGTGGTGCCAGAGGTCGTGGCTCCCGTGGTGCCGGCCGTCGTGTCACCGGTGGTGCCAGAAGTCGTCGCACCAGTGGTACCGGCGGTCGTCGCACCGGTGGTGCCGGCGGTCGTGTCACCGGTGGTGCCAGAGGTCGTGGCTCCCGTGGTGCCGGCCGTCGTGTCACCGGTGGTGCCAGAGGTCGTCGCACCGGTGGTACCGGCCGTCGTGGTGCCACCCGTGGTGCCGGTCGCGCACTGCGGCCGGGTGATCGTGTTCGTGTCCAGCGTCACGGCGCCGTTACGGGCCAGCGCCCGTCCCTCGATGGTCGCGCTCGTGGTGACAGTGATCGAGGTCATGGCCAGGATGTTGCCCACGAAGGCGGTGCTGGTGCCAAGAGTGGCCGAACTACCGACCTTCCAGAACACATTGCACGGCGAGGCGCCGTTGATGAGGGATACGCGACTGCTGGACGCCGTCGTCAGACCCGAACCGATCTGGAACACCCAGACGGCGTTGGGGTCCCCCTTGGCATCCAGGGTGAGGGTACCGGTGAGGCCGAGAGTGGAGGAGGCTGTGTAGACGCCCGGAACCAGCGTCAGGCCACCCGCGTCCGGGGGAAGTGCCCCGTCGGAGGGCTGCCCGGCCGCGTCGTTGTACGCCGTGATCAGGTCGGTCTGGGCGTCCTGAGCCACAGTGTCCGCAGAGTGCTGGGTCCCGTTCACCACGGCGGGCGGGCCGTATCCGCTGATGGACGTTCCCGGAGACACTCCGACATCCCCGGTGATCACCGAGGGGCCGGTGTTGGTGGTTGCCGAACCGGCCAGTACCGCGAAGCTGTCCGCCCTGCCCAGATCCACAAACGTGGCGAGGGCGGTTGCCTGAGTCGGCGACACAGCGACTACGACAGCGGAGATCACCACGGCAAGTACCGCGGCGGTCCATACCGGCAAAGTGCGGCGCAAAGGCGCGACAGGGATATTGAGCGTCATCGAAGGGCCAGCTCCTGTGAGGGGAATGGAGACATATTTGGCGGTTCTCGGTCACACGGAATCGCCTGTCTCTGCCGCTGGAATATTACGCAGGAGCATGCTCCAACTTACGACTCATGCGGACGGCTTCGCCGAGCCTGACGAGCCGATCGCAAATGCCGAGAAAATTTTTAATAGGCTGAATGGTCGTACCTGCTTAGGCGAGACGGGTGAACGGGTGACGCCACCTCCCAGGTCAGCCCGGGCGGCAAACAAATTCATGCCTCCGTGACCCGTGGGTCAATACCGCCCCGTCCGACACGCGACGCCTCACCGGCGTGTTGAGTAAATGAGAGATCGAAGCTTTGCGTGCGGCCAGGGAAGGGAACCGAATCTCTGCGCGTCACCGGAGCCCCGTCTTTCGGTGAGGACCTGATCAGTTGACCTGGTCACCGGCAAGGATCGCCCTGACGCGCCAAGGCCCTCGGCGCATGGAAGCGTCGAGGAATAAGAGCACGGCTGACGTTGGTGACGTTTGGAAGGGCAGCCCATCCACCGGCAGACTGTGGCGTATGAGATCCGCGACGCCGCCCTTGGCCTGCTCGGACAAGGCCAGGTCACGGTGGGCGACATGGTGACCCGGCGGCCCGGCCCCACCGATGGCCCGGACCATCCCGTGTGCGGTGCCGTGTCTCGTCACGTGCGGTGCTCGGCGCCCGGCGTGCTGCCCATGGGGTGGGCGTCATGACGACCGCGGTCGTCGTCGGTGGCGGGCCCAACGGGCTCGCCGCTGCGGCCCTCCTCGCGCGGGACGGCCTGGACGTCACGCTGCTGGAGGCCGCCGACGAGGTCGGCGGCGGCACACGCAGCCACGAGGCGATCCTGCCCGGCCTGCTGCACGACCACTGTTCGGCCATCCACCCCATGGCCGTCACCTCGCCCGCGCTCCGGGCCCTCGGTCTCGAACGCCACGGGCTGCGCTGGCGGCTGCCGGAGATCGACTGTGTGCACCCGCTGGACGACGGGACGGCCGGGGTCCTGCTGCGCTCCGTCACGGAGACCGCCGCCGGGCTCGGCCCGGACGGCCGCCGCTACCGGGCCCTGGTGGAGCCCTTGGTGCGGCGCTGGGACGCCCTCGCGCACGACGTGATGGGACCGCTGCTGCGGATCCCGGCGCACCCGCTGCTGCTCGCCCGGTTCGGCCTCCCGGCCGTGCTGCCTCCCGCGGTCCTCGCGCGCCTCTTCCGCACCCCGCAGGCCCAGGCTCTGTGGGCCGGGGTGGCGGCGCACGCGTTCCGGCCGTTCTGGGACCCGCTCGTCTCGGCGATCGGGCTCGGCATCCTCACCTCCGGCCACGCCGCCGGATGGGCCGTCGCCGAGGGCGGCTCGCAGTCCATCGCCCGCAGCATGGCCGCGGCTCTCCTCGCCGCCGGCGGCACGATCGAGACCGGCGTGCGGATCACCGCCCGGCGGCAGATCCCGCCCGCCGACGTGACTCTGCTCGACCTCGACCCCGGCCAGGTCGCCGCCCTCTACGGCGACAGGCTGCCCGCCCGCGTGACGGGCGCGTACCGGCGCTTCCGCCGTGGGCCCGGCGCCTTCAAGGTGGACCTGGCCGTCGAGGGCGGCGTGCCCTGGAGGGACGAGCGGGCACGACGGGCCGGGACCGTGCACCTCGGCGGCCCGCTCGCCGAAGTGGCCCGGACGGAACGGGACGTGACGCAGGGCCGGATGCCCGAGCGGCCCTTTGTCCTGGTCGGCCAGCAGTACCTTGCCGACCCCTCCCGGTCGGTCGGGGACGTCCACCCCGTCTGGACGTACGCCCACGTCCCGCACGGCTACGACGGCGATGCCACGGAGGCGATCCTCCGGCAGCTCGAACGCTTCGCCCCCGGCGCACGCGAACGAATCGTGGGCCGGCACGTCACCCGCCCCGCCGACTTCGCAGCGGCCAACCCCAACTTCACCGGCGGCGACATCCTCACCGGAGCGAAGACGGTCTCCCAGCTCCTCCTGGGCGCCCGCCCGGCGCTGGACCCCTACGCCACCGGCCTGCCCGGAGTGTTCCTGTGCTCAGCGGCCACCCCACCCGGCCCTGGGGTGCACGGCATGTGCGGCGCCGGGGCCGCGGCATCAGCACTGCGCCACCTGGGGGGCCGCCCGACCTGGCAGGCTCAGGAGCGCTCCCAGGACTCGCACACGTAGAAGCGCTCCGGCGCTCGCGCAGCCCAGGCCATCGGAGACCTGGTCGGACCTCAGGTTCCAGCCCACGGCGCTGTTGACCTTGCGGCCGAGTTCGATCCGACGGTTGCTCTCCGTCCACGAGTGGCAGGCGCCCCAGCCCTCGACAAGCGACGCCCCCGCCCACCCAACTCTTCGTCGACGGTGGCCTTGTCCAGGTCTGAATACGGCCGCCCCTGTTTCGGCGCAGCCGCGAAGAGAGGCGGTAGGAGGGAAACAGGCCCGTACCCTCCTGTCTTCGCCCCGTAACGCCCCGGACGCGGCGTACAGTTTTCCCATGGCCCGGCCTCGGCAGTTTGACGGCGGGGAAGTCGTTCGGGCTGCTCGCGACCAGTTCTGGTCCCATGGTTACGACCGAACCTCCATCGACGATCTGAGCGCCGTCACGGGCTTGGGACGCGGCAGCCTGTACGGGGCCTTCGGAGACAAACACGCCCTGTGGACACGCGGGGAAGCAGGGACAAGGCCTGCTCGGCAGCCCCGATGACAACCTCCGGTACCGCCCGGCACCGGGACAAGCTCGAGGAGCTCGCCGCCGACCTGCGCTCAACCGGGGCCGAGGTCGCCGTCGTAGGCGTCGACGCGGCCGACCCCGGGCAGCTGCGCGAGGCGTTGAGCTCGCTCTACGCGGCCCCCAACCCGCCCGGCGTCGTGCTGTACAACGTTGCCCGGCTGACGCCCGACGACCTCCTGTCCGCGGCGCCCGAGGACCTGCTGAGCGCCTACGCCGTCAACGTCGTCGGCGGGGTGGTGGCCGCACAGGTCGCGGTGCCGGCCATGCGAGCCTCCGGCGGCGGCACGCTGCTGTTCACCGGTGGCGGTCTGGCCGACCAGCCGCACCCGACCCTCGCCACGCTGTCCCTGGGCAAGCTGGGGCTGCGCGGGGTCGCGAACCTGCTGGGCACCCAGCTGGCCGCCGACGCCATCCGGTTCTCACCCTCACGGTCAACGGGGCGGTCGAGCCGGGCACCCCGTTCGACCCCGACCACATCGCCGAGCGGTACCGGCGGGCGATCGACGACGCCAAGCCGGGTTTCGTCGACGAGCACTTCAACGGGGCCTGAGCCGGCGCCGTCCGGGCCAGAGGGGCAGCGCGCGTTGGACGGCCTGCTGCCCCTCGGCCTGTTCCCTCCGCCGGGACGACCGCACCGGCAGGTCCGGCCGTCGTTCCGCGGCTGAGCGGTGCGGCCGTGGGGGGCCCACGCGGTGGGACCCGTGCTAGCGTGGACCGTTTGCAGCGTCGCTGTGTCGGTGCCCGGTTCGCGGTTCCTGGCCGGTGGTCGCGTCCCCGCCGCGCCTTCCTCGGTACGGTCCCTTCGGAGGAAGGCTTTCTGTGAGCGAATCAGCACGTGCCGGTGCCCGGCAGCAGGACGAGGTGTCCGAGGCGTCGGGCGCCACCGCGGCTCCGCCCCCGGCGGCGTCCTTCGCGGAGCTGGGGCTGCCGGCCGAGATCCTGCGGGCGCTCGACGAGCACGGTGTGACGGTGCCCTTCCCCATCCAGGCGGCGGCACTGCCGAACGCGCTCGCGGGACGGGACGTCCTGGGCCGGGGCCGCACCGGATCCGGCAAGACGCTGGCCTTCGGCCTGGGGATGCTCGCCCGGACGGCCGGGCGGCGCGCGCAGCCCAAGGAGCCGCTGGCACTCGTTCTGGTGCCCACCAGGGAGCTGGCGCAGCAGGTCGGTGAGGTGCTCACCCCGTACGCCGAGGCGCTACGGCTGCGGCTCGCGACCGTGGTGGGCGGAGTGTCCATCGGACGGCAGGCCGCCGTGCTGCGGGACGGCGCCGAGATCGTCGTCGCCACGCCCGGCCGACTGCACGACCTCATCGACCGCAAGGCATGCCGGCTGGGACAGGTGCGCATCACGGTCCTGGACGAGGCCGACCAGATGTGTGACATGGGGTTCCTGCCGCAGGTCACAGAAGCCCTGGACCAGGTGCGCCCCGACGGGCAGCGGATGCTGTTCTCCGCCACCCTGGACCGCGATGTCGACCAGCTGGTGCGGGACTACCTGCGCGACCCCGCCGTCCACTCCGTGGACCCCTCGTCCAGCGCGGTCTCCGCCATCGACCACCACGTCTTCGTCGTGCACGGCCCGGACCGGTACGCCGTGACCACGGAGATCGCCGCCCGGGACGGCCGCGTCCTGCTGTTCCTGGACACCAAGCACGGCGTCGACCAGGTCACCCGGCATCTGCGGGCCAGCGGCGTGGCCGCCGCCGCCCTGCACAGCGGGAAGTCCCAGCCGCAGCGCACCCGGACCCTCGCCCAGTTCAAGAACGGGCAGGTCACCGCGCTGGTAGCGACGAACGTCGCCGCACGTGGCCTGCACGTCGACGACCTCGACCTCGTGGTCAACGTCGATCCGGCCACCGACCCGAAGGACTATCTGCACCGCGCGGGCCGCACGGCCCGGGCCGGCCGTTCCGGCACCGTCGTGACACTCGTCCTGTCGGGACAGCGCCGCGAGACGAGCCAGGTGATGACGGACGCCGGCGTCGCCCCCAAGGTCAGCAAAGTGCGGTCCGGCGAGGCGGAGCTGAGCCGGATCACCGGCGCCAAGGCCCCCTCCGGCAAGCCTCTCGACGGGGGGCCGGCCGTGCCGCGCCCCAAGAACCACAACACCCCGTTCCGTGGCCTGGGCAGCACCAAGGACGCGAGGGGCGGCTCCGGTGGCAGGCCGTCCCGCAAGAGCAGCGAGGCCCGCAAGCTCGCGGAGGCCCGCGAGGCGGCCCGGGTGCGGCGCGGCGGCTGAGCCCGGGTTCCCGGATGCCGGGCGGTGTCCGCGCCTACGCTGCCGGACGGACACGCGGGACCGGAGATCGGCCGTGGTGCACCGGACGGTGTCACGCGGCGCGGAGCTGGCACTGCGGGACGCACCCGACTACCACCTGCTGACTCCGGGCGCCTCACCGGTCTGGGAGCGGGCACGCTGAGCGGACGGCTGCTTCGCGCACGGGGTGCGTGCGCGTACCCGGCGAGGAGTCCGTGTCCGGGCCCGGTGAGCGCGATGAGAAGTTCGCGACGGTCGGCCGTGTCGGGGCACCGGACGACGTAGCCCGGGTCTCCGCGTGCGGACCACCGGCCACAGGCTGGTCCCCGTTCACGGACAGGCCCCCAGGACGGTGCGGCGGGATGCGGGACCCTCGGCCGGCCTCCTGGGGGCCTTCCCTGTCGCGGACCGTGGGCCGGCCCCCGATCAGGCGTCGGCGGCGGCTCACGAAGTCGGTGCGGCCTCCGCCTGGCCGTTGACGGGCAACGGAGTCGAGGAGTCTGTGGACATGCCGGTGAGATCGGTGCGGCTGGTCTCGCCGAGCAGGGCGAGGCACACCACCGTTCCCAGGCAGAACGCGGCGATGATCGCGGAGATGAGGAGCATCGCCCCGTCACCGGTGTCGGCCCGCACCTCGGTGAAGATCAGTGGGGCGAAGCCCGCTCCCAGGCCGGCGATCTGGTAGCCGAGGGAAGCGCCGGTGTAGCGGCTGCGGGTGGAGAACAGTTCCGTGTAGAGCGCGGCGAGCGGGCCGTACATCATCGGGTGCACCAGCGACTGCCCGACCACGAGCGCCAGTACGAGCAGCGCCGTGCTGCCGGTGTCGACGAGGGGGAACAGCGCGAAGGAGTAGGCGCCCACCGCGAGCGCGCCCGCCATGACCACCGGACGCCGTCCCACGCGGTCGGACAGCGCCGACCAGCCGATGATGCCGAACATCGCCAGCGCGGAGGACACCGCCAGGCTGTTGAGCACCGTCTGCCGTGCGAAGCCGCCCTGTACCGCGTACGAGATGATGTACGTCGTCACGGTGCCCTGGAAGACGAACGCCGACAGGCCGACGCCGATGCCCAGCAGCAGCACCCGGGGGTGGTGCCGGAGCACGTCCCACAGGGGGAGGGACCGGCGCGGCGTCGACTCCTGCTCCTTCTTCTCCTCCGCCTCGGCGAACACCGGCGTTTCGGTGACGCGCATCCGGACGAACAGGCCGACGGCCAGCAGGACCAGGCTCAGCAGGAAGGGAATGCGCCAGCCCCAGGAGAGGAAGGCCTGCTCGCCGACGGTGCCCGACGTCGCGGACAGGACGACCGTGGAGAGCGCCATGCCGCACGGGGCCCCGGCGTTGGTGAAACTCGCCCACAACCCTCGCCGTCCGGTGGCGTGTTCGGCCGAGAGAAGTACCGCACCGCCCCACTCACCGCCCACCGCCACTCCCTGGACGATCCGCAGGACCAGCAGCAGGACCGGTGCCAGCGTGCCGGCCTGGCCGTACGTGGGCAGGACGCCGATGAGGAAGCTGGCGACGCCCATGAGGGACATCGTCACCACGAGCATCCGCTTGCGGCCGAGCCGGTCCCCGAAGTGCCCGAAGATGATCCCGCCCAGCGGCCGGGCCAGGTAGCCGGTGGCGAAGGTGGTGAAGCTGGCGAGGGTACCGGCCACGGGGCTGAGGTCGGAGAAGAACACGTCGGCGAAGACCACGGCCGACGCGGTGGAGTACAGGAGGAAGTCGTAGTACTCGATGACGCTCCCCAGGAAGCTGGAGGTCACCGCCCGGCGCAACTGCGAGGGATCCTGCGTTGTTCGGTGTGGAGAAGCGGCCTGCATGTCGTGAGCTCCCTTGCTGTCGCTGAGGTGCGTCGCCCTGAAACGGGGTGTGTCCGCTGTGGTGGATGACGGGGATGCCCGTCCGGCACGGGGCGCTCGCAGAAAGTGGCAACGAGATGCGCCCGGTGATGTCCGGGCCGCGGCCGGTCCGGCTGGTCGGCAGCCGTGTCCGGCCGTCTCCCGGTACGGCCGCCGGTGTCCGGTGGCCGGTCGCCAGAAGTCGGGCAGTTATTTGCTCCGCGTCAGGATTCTGACCAACATTGCTCGCCTCGTCTACCCTCTTGGCGTGGGATTCGAAGACGCGGCAACGCGTCCTCGCGGCGGTGCGCGAGCTCGGCTGCCGTCCCAAGAGCGCGGCCCGCGCCCTGCGCCTGAGCCACACGATGACGCTCGGCATGGTCATCCCGGACCTGGCCAACCCGTTCTTCGCGGAGCTGGCCACCTCGCTGGAGGACCAGGCCTGGGCAGCCGGATACACCCTGCTGGTGCACCACGGGCGGCGCGTACAGCTCCCCGAGCCTGTCGACGATGCGCCAGCCCGTCGAACAGCTGGCCCGTACCGCGATGGTGCGGCTCACCGGCCTGCTGCGGGACCCGGACCTGCCGCCCGGCCGGGACGTGCCGCCCGCGGAACTGCTCGCCCGCGGATCCTGCGGCTGCCCGGCCCCGCGGAGCGCACCGCCGGCACCCGCTGAAGAGCCCGCCATGCGGGACGCTCCGGTGAACGCTTATTTCGACAGCCATCAAGATTTGACGACCATCAAACATTGGGGCAGGGTGAATGTCGGCACCCGGACAGGTTCGGTGCACTTCCCCCACTCCCGCCCCCAGGACGGATGCGCCATGGCAAGACTCGTACAGTTCGACCGGCTCGGCGGCCCCGAGGTCCTGACCCTCCGCGACGTCGAAGTGGGTGCTCCCGGCGCGGCGGAACTACGGATCCGCGTCGACGCGATCGGCCTCAACCGGGCCGAGATCATGTTCCGCGAAGGCAGTTACTTCGACCAGCCGCGCTTCCCGTCCTCACTCGGCTATGAGGCCGCGGGCGTGGTCGAGGCCGTCGGCGAGGGCGTGGACGGTTTCGCCGAGGGCGACCCGGTCGCGGTCGTGCCGGCGTTTCTGCAGAGCGAGTACGGCACCTACGGCGACCACGTCGTCGTCCCGGCCTCGGCCGTGGTGCCTCGCCCGGCGGACGTCGAGCCCGCCCGGGCGGCGGCCGTGTGGATGGCCTACATCACCGCCTACGGCCCGCTGGCCGAGAGCGGCCGGGTGCGCCCCGGGGACCACGTCCTCATCACGGCGGCCTCCAGCAGTGTCGGCCTGGCCGCCATCCAGGTCGCCCGCCACATCGGCGCGATCCCGATCGTCACCACGCGCGGCCCCGGCAAGAAGCAGCGCCTCCTGGACGCCGGCGCGGCCCACGTGATCGTCACCGACGACGAGGACCTGCCCGCCCGGATCAAGGAGATCACCGACGGCGAGGGTGTCCGCCTGGCCTTCGACCCGATCGCCGGCCCCGGCGTCGAGACCATCGCCCAGGGCATCGCCCCCGACGGTTTCCTGGTCGTCTACGGCGCGCTCGACCCGCGCCCCACCCCGCTGCCCAACGCACAGTCCTACCCGGCGCTGAACAGCAGCACCTACACCCTCTTCGAGATCACCACGAACCCCGAGCGCCTGCGCCGCGCGGTCGCGTTCGTCAACGCGGGCCTCACCTCGGGCTCCTTCACCCCGGTCGTGGACCGCACCTTCGACCTCGCGGACATCGTCGAGGCCCACCGTTACATGGCGGCCAACGGCCATGTCGGCAAGATCGTCGTCACCGTCACCCACGACGACGCGACGGCGTGAACCGGACGTGTCGTCGCAGCGGGTCTGGGGGACGCAGTCCGCCGTGGTGACGGAATGCGGCCGCGCGGACTCCGTGTGCCGGACGACCCCCGGGAAACCGAATGCCACCGCCGCCCGCTGCCCCGCGACGGGCGGTCGGCCGGCCGGCGTTCCTGTGCGGGTGTCGGCTCAACAGCCCGACAGGGAGGGCCCCATGGCCGCGGCCACGGTTCCCCCGGCGCGCCCGGCTCCCACCAGCCCCTCGATCGGGCGACGGCGGAAGCCGGGACCGGTGCTCAGGCCCGGGTCACCGCGCGGCGGCGGCCTCCTCGGCGATCGCCTCGAACCGGGCGTTCATGGCCTCGGCCAGTGCGTGGGCGGCGGAGAGCGGGCGCACCATCACCGCGAGGTCGTCGATCCTCCCGTTCTCGTCGACGTGCAGGAAGTCGCAGCCCTGGAGCTCCTTGCCGGCCACCGTCGCCGTGAAGACGAGGGCGTGGTCCCGGCCGTCGGGGCTCGCCATCTCCCGCACGTAGGTGAAGTCCTCGAAGACCTGGGACACCGCGCGCAGGATCGCCGCGGTGATCGCCTTGCCCGCGTACGGCTTGAAGGCGACCGGGCTGGTGAAGACGACGTCGTCGGCCAGCAGGGCGGCCACGGCGTCCAGGTCGTCGTTCTCGACGGCCTTGCGGAAGGGATGCATGGGTCCACCTCACCTAGTCAAAAAATTGAGTAGGTGCATGCTAGCGTGCACCCATGGCTCTGCGGAACGCGCTGATGGCCGCCCTCTTGGAGGGCGAGGCCTCCGGGTACGACCTCGCGAAGGGATTCGACGCGACGGTCGCCAACTTCTGGACGGCCACGCCCCAGCAGCTCTACCGCGAACTGGACCGCATGGAGGCCGAGGAACTGGTCACCGCACGCGTCGTCGAGCAGGAACGCCGGCCCAACAAGCGGCTGTTCTCACTGACGGCGGCGGGTCGCGAGGCGGTGCGCGCGTACACCGCCGAGCCCCCGGCCCGGCCCGCGGTGGTCCGCGACGAACTGCTGGTCAAGGTGCAGTGCGCGGACGCCGGCGACATCCAGGCGGTCCGCGCCGCCGTCGCCGAGCGAATGGACTGGGCCACCGCCAAACTGGCCCGCTACGAACGGATCCGGCGGCGCCTGCTCGCCGGGCGCTCGGAGGAGGCCTACTTCGCGGAGGCCGAGCGCATCGGCCCGTACCTCACCCTGCTGCGCGGGATGTCCTTCGAGCGGGAGAACCTGCGCTGGGGCGAGCTGGCGCTGCGCAGACTCGCGGAGCGGGCGGCCGTTCATGCTCAACAAAGTGATTAGAGACACGGACGGGGCGCCCGACTCGTCGGGCGCCCCGCAGCCGGGCTCGGGTCAGCAGGTGGCAACCCCCGGCAGCCACGCCGGGCCCTTGATGTAGATGTTGGTCATCCACGCGCCGTTGGTCAGCTTGGACCAGGCGTCGTTGGTGTAGCCCTCGGCCGTGACCGTCTGGGCGTGGGACTGGCAGACCACGTTGACCGTGGTGGGCTGCGGGAAGTAGTCGACGACGCCGGCGTTCACATGGGGCTCGCTGTGCGTGCGCACGCCCGTGCCCCAGGTCTGGAACGCCGTGCTGCCCCCGCTCGGCGGCGGCGCGCTGTCGCCGCCGCAGTCCGGGATGCCGGGCAGCTCGGCCGGGCCCTTGATGTAGATGTTGGTCATCCACGCGCCGTCGGCCAGCTTGGACCAGATGTCGTTGGTGTAGCCCTCGGCGGTCACCGTCTCCGCGTGCTCCTGGCACTGCACCGAGACCTGGGTCGGCCCGGCGAAGGTGTCCACGACGGAGGAGCGCACGCTCGGCGTGGAGTGCGTGCGCACCCCCGTGCCCCAGGTCTCGAACGTCGTACCGCCGTTGGCCGGCGGTGGCACCGGCGTGCCCGACGGGTTGATGCGGATCGCGCCGGCGTAGTCGCCGCCCGTGCGCACCGGGGCGACCCGGATGTGGGTGCCGGACTCGTACGCCTCGACCATCTGCCCGGCGCCCAGGTACATGGCGACGTGGTGGATGTGCCCGCTGCCCCAGAACATCAGGTCACCGGGGACCAGGGGAGCGGTGCCCTGGGAGGCCGAGAAGCGGGCCGTGGCCTGCGAGCTGTGGTACTGGTCGTCGGCGGTGCCGTTGAGCAGGTCGCGGCCGGTCGCCCGGTAGTAGGCGTACCGCATCAGGCCCGAACAGTCGAAACCCTTGCGCTCGTTGTCGTGCAGGCTGTCGGGGTCGGAGCCGTCGTAGTAGCCGTACGTGGCCCCGGGGGTGGCGCCGTGCCCGCCGCCCCAGCTGTACCAGACACCGATCTGCGAGCAGGCCGCGCCGACCGCGGCCTGCGCGGTGGCCGAGGCGCCGGAGACCAGCACCCCGCAGGTCGCGTCCTGGGCGGCGCGCGGGGCGGCCGCGTGGGCGGTGGCGGGGAGGAAGGCGATCAGTGCGATCGCGGCCGCGGCGGCGGTCGACCGGCCCGGCGTGGTGAGTTCGGCGAGTCTCAAGGTGTACATCCTTAGTCGACGTGGAGCCGTGTACGGAGGTGTACGGGGGTCCGGTGACCTGCCGGGCCGCGTCCCACCCCCGTCGGGACGCGGCCCCCGGTGCTCAACCGGCCAGCGCGGCACGCATCTTGGCCAGCGCCCGCATCCGGTTGCGCTGGACGGTGCCACGATGGGCGCCGAGCCGTTCCCCGGCCGTGTCGTGGGTGAGACCCTCCAGATCGACGAGGATCACCGCGGCCGCCTCCTTCGGCGAGAGCACGCTCAGCAGCGCGAGGGCGGTGGCCGAGGCCTCGTACGAGGCGAGCCCGCCGTCCCAGCCCGCCTCGGGCAGCCGGTCGGTGGTGCGCTCACGGCGGGAGGGGTGCAGCCAGGAGTCGCGCAACAGGTTCAGCGCGACCGTGCAGGTGTAGGCGTACGGATGCTGCTGGTGCGTCAGGTTCCGGGCGCGGGCCCGCCGGGACAGCCGCAGATAGGTCTCCTGCAACAGGTCGTCGGCGTCGTGCGGATTGCCGGTCAGAGCCAGCAGCCGTCTGCGCAGTCTGGGCATGTCGGCGGTGAAGGAGGCGTCGAAGTCCTTTGGACTCATGGGTACTTGACCCACCTCGTCCGCTCCCCGCACGGCTTCGCGCGGGCTCGGTACGGCTTTGCGCGGGGCCTGCGTACATGTGCCGCCGTGGCCTTCCATGGTCGTCCCCCGTCGTTCGTGTGCTTCGTGGTCTTCGTGGTGCGTGAGAGGAGAAGGTTCGGTCCGCTGGTCAGACGGCCCGGACGGAGCTGGCGGCGGGTCCGTAGCGGGCGGCCGGCGCGCCGCTCAGCAGGGCCCAGTACCGGTCGCCGTAGGACCAGTGCCACCACTCCGTGGGGTAGTTGACGAAGCCGGCCGTGCCCAGTGCCCGTGCCATCAGCGTCCGGTTGGCACGCGCCTCGGCGCCGATGTTCGCGGCCCCGGTACGGCAGGCGCCCGCACTCTCCTCCGGGGTGGCGTTGACCACCGTGCCCAGCGGCAGCTCGGTGCCGTCCGCGGTGCACAGGGTCAGGTCCACCGCCCCGCCGCTGACATGGGGAGCCACCTCCGGCGGGGAGATGTAGGCGCTGGCCAGCTCGCGGATCCGGTCCGGCAGGGCGTCGGGATGGGCCGCGCGCAGCGTCGCCGCGTACTGCTCGAAGTAGCGGCGCTGCAGATCGGGCGGCCGGTAACCCTCCACCACCAGGAACCTGATCCCGGGGGGCAGCAGCGACTGCGCGTCCAGGAGCCGGCCGAGCGCCCCGGAGCGCAGGTGCGCGTAACTGCCGTCCGTGTCGGCCTGGCGGGAGTCGACCAGCAGGCCGGGAGTCCCGCGCAGATCGACCAGCGGTTCACCGCAGTCCTGCTCGACGACCGCCGCGACCCGGGAGTCGGAGAGCGTGATGATGTCCGTCACGCAGACAACAGTGCCCGGTGCCCCTGCAATTGCCCTGCAGGTTCCCTGCAAGCGTGTCACCAGGGCTTCTACAGCCCCGATCCGGTCACGACGGCTCGTCGTCCCCGCGCTCCCGGGCCTCCCGTCCGCCCACCGACCGGAACACCGCCAGCGCCTCGGCCCGGGCCGCCCGCGCGGTCTCCGGGTCGCCGTCCGCCGCCCACACCTCGGCCAGGTCCCAGACCGTCCGCGCCCGCCACAGCGACAGCCCCAGCTCCGCCCATAGGGCCGCCGCCCGCTCCAGCGGCTCCCGGGCGCCGTCGGTGTCCCCGGCCGCCAGCCGCACCTCCCCGAGCGTGCGCAGCACCAAAGCCTCGCCGAACCGGTCCTGCCGCTCCCGGGCCACCGCCAGGCAGCGCACCAGCCGCCGCCGCGCCTCCTCCGTACGGCCGGTGCGCAACTCCACCTTGGCCAGGGACTGTTCGGTGTACATCGCGCCGAAGGTGTCGTGCAGGTCCGTGAAGATCCGCAAAGCGTCGTGCAGCAGCCGTTCGGCCTCCGGGTACCGGCCGTCGGCCCGGTCGCACAGCGCCAGTGAGCGCAGGGTGAGTCCCTCGCCGTGCAGGTCCGCGGCGGCCCGGTAGAGGTCGAGGGCGCGGGTCAGCGCCTCCCGGGCCGGGGTGCCGCGGCCCTGCTCGCGGTGCACGTACCCGATGCCGTACAGCACCCGTGCCCGGGGACCCACGTCGCCGTCGTCGCCGTAGCGCTCCAGCGCGGTCTCCAGCAGTTCCAACGCCTCGGCGTAACGGGCCTGTTCGCGGCGGACGGTGCCCATCCCGGCCAGTGCCACCGCCGATCCCTCGGCCGAGCGCTCCTCGAACAGCCGCAGCGCGTCCGCGAAGTAGGCGTACGACTCCTCGAACCGGTCCTGTTCGTAACGGAGTTGGCCGAGCCCGGCCAGCAGCCAGGCCTCGCCCTCGACGTCTCCGCCGCGGCGCACCGCCGCCATCGCCGCGGTGTGCGAGCGGGACCACGCGTCGAACTGGTTGTACAGCGCCGCCGAACTCGCTATCAGCGCCCCGGCGAGATCCCGGGCGGCGCGCGCCATGCCGTGGTCGGCGCAGTGCGTCACGGCGGCCAGCAGCCCGGCCTGCTCGGCGGCGAACCAGGCCGCGGGCCGGGCGAGCAGCGCCTCCTCGGTCTCCGGGTCGAGCGGGCGTACGGCGGCCGGCTCCGGGAAGTGCCGTACCGCACCGCCGGGACCGCGGGCGGCCGCCTTCCGGGCCAGGTCCAGCCAGCAGCCGACCAGGCGCAGCACCGCGCCGGCGCGCTCCTCGGCGCTCTCCTCGGAGAGACAGCGCTCGCGGGCGTGTTCGCGCGCGAGGTCATGGATGCGGTAGCGGGCCAGGCCGGTGCCGTCCACGCCGATCACATCGATGAAGTGGCAGTCCACCAGCCGCTCGACGGCCTCCTCGGCCTCCTCGGTCCCGATGCCGAGCAGCGGCGCGGCGATCCAGGCCGCGAAGTCCGGCAGGTCCAGCAGGGCCAGGCGGCGCAGAGCCCGGCGCTCCTGCGGCGCGAGGTCGGCGTAGCCGAGTTCCAGGCTGGTGCGTAACTCCAGGTCCCCGGCGCTGAGTTCGCTGAGCCGGCGCTGTTCGTCGCGCAGCCGTCCGGCGAGCCGGGCGGGCGCCCAGTGCGGGCGGGCGGCCAGCCGGGCCCCGGCGATGCGCACCGCGAGCGGCAGGCGTCCGCACAGGGCGACGATCTCGGCGGCCCGCTCCGGCTCCGCCCCCGTCCGTCCCTCGCCGGCCACCCGGCGGAACAGGTCGAGGGCCTCGCCCTCGTCCGGGACGGCGAGGTCCAGATGGGCGGCGCCCTCCAGGGCCACCAGTCGGCGGCGGCTGGTGATCAGCACCGCGGAGCCGGGGCCGGGCGGCAATAGTGGCCGGACGTCCGCCTCACCGGCCGCGTTGTCCAGGACGATCAGCATCCGCCGGTGCCCGATGTGGGTGCGGTACAGGCCGGTGAGCTCCTCGACGCCGGAGGACACCGTGTCCGGGTCCACCCCCATCGCGCGCAGCAGCCGGGCGAGGGCGTCGGCGGGCTCAAGCGGGGTGGTGTCGGCGGCCCTCAGGTCCACGAACAGGCGGCCGTCGGGGAAGAGTTCGGCGGTGCGGTGGCCGACGTGCACGGCGAGGGCGGTCTTGCCCATGCCGGAGCGTCCGGAGATCACCCCGATCGGTGGCGCGGTCCGGCCGGGGTCGCCGACGCTCCGCAGCAGCTCGGTGGCCCACTCGACCTGTTCGCCGCGGCCGACGAAGTCGGCGATGTCGGGCGGGAGATGGGAGGGCGCCGGCTCGGCACTCCGAGAGGCGGGCACCGTGCGGGCCGGCGCTCCGGTACCCAACACGCCCGTGTCGCCGCTCAGTACGGCCTGGTGAACGGCGCGCAGCTGCGGGCCCGGGTCGATGCCCAGCTCGTCACGGAGGACCGTACGGCCCTCCTGGAAGACGCGCAGCGCGTCGGAGACCCGGCCGGTGCGGAACAGGGCGGTCATCAGCTGGCCGCGCGGCCGCTCCCGCAGCGGATGCGCGGCCACATGGGCGAGCAGCGGCGCGATCGCGCCGTCCGCGCGGCCCAGCTCCAGCGCCAGCCCGAAGGACTCCTCCTGGGCCACCAGCCGCAGCTCCCCGAGCCGGGCCGCCTCGATCCGGGCGAACGACTGGCCGAGGCCTTCCAGCGCCTCCTGGCCCCGCCACAGCGCCAGCGCCTCGGCCAGCGCCTCGGCGGCCTCCTCCGGACGCCCCGCGGTCCGCCCGGCCGCCAGCAGGTCCTCGAAACGGCGGGCGTCGACCCGGTCGGCGGCGAGGTCGGCGACATAGCCCGGGGGCCGGGTGCGGATCACCTCGGCGCTGCCGACCCGGGACAGCGCCCGGCGTACCGCGGAGACATGGGTCGCGACCAGGGCGCCCGCGGTGGCCGGCGCCTCCTCGTCCCAGACGAAGTCCACCAGGCGCTCGGTGGAGATCACCTCGCCCAGGTGCACGACGAGTGCGGCGAGGACGGCCAGGGGTCTGGAACCGCCGAGCGGGGCCCGCCGGCCCCCTTCCCAGACCTCCACCGGGCCGAGCAGACGTACTTCGAACATCGGTCCCCGATCGCTCCTGGCGGATGCCGACAACGATATCGGCGGGCGCCGTCCGAGCAGGGCGAAGACCGGGCCGTCGTGACCGGATCCGTGCTGTCGGATCGGTGGTACGGAGCCCTCCGCGACGCCCGGTACGCCGAACAGGGGCGGGGCCGACAAGGCTCGGGGGAGAGGGCTCCCGATCGGCGCAGTTGGCTGGTTTCTGTGGCTGGCCACAGCGGTCCCTGTGCGTCAGACGGTCGGCGGGCGGCTCTCGTATGACCGCGCCCCCGGATCGGCCACGAAATCCGTCGCGCCGGAAATTCCTCGCGGTCGCATGTCATACGAACGCCCCGCCGGCACCGTCAACGGCCCGAAAGCACCGAGCCGTTCGCCGCAGCCCAGGGAGTTGCCCGATGAAGCGCCCCGCCCTCCGTCGCAAGGTCGCGTACCTGAGCGCCGTCGCCACCGTGGCCGTGCTCGCCCTCACCGGCTGCTCCCAGGAGTCCGGCGGCGGCCCGGCACCGGTCGCCGCGGCCGAGGCGCGCGAGCTGACCTACGCCGAGGACCTCCGGGTCTCGGACGCCGAACAACGCCTGATCACCCAGTGCATGGCCCGGCACGGCTTCCGCTACTGGTCCGACAGCTCCCTGTCCCTGGCGGAGAGCCGGCCGCTCGGCTACGTCCAGGACGACGTCCGCTGGGCCCGGACCTACGGCTACGGCAGCCGGATCGCCGCCAAGGAGGACCGCGCCCGGCTGCACAACCCCAACATCGCCTACCGCAAGGGCCTTTCGGCCGACCGCAGGGCCGCCTACGACACCGCGCTGGACGGCGGACGAAAGACGGAGCTGCTGCGTACCGCGGTCCCCGGCGGCGGCTCGGTCAGCAAGCAGTCCGGCGGCTGCGACGCGGCGGCCGAGCACACGCTGTACGGCGACGCGGCCACCTGGTTCCGGCTGGACACCACCGCGAGCAACCTGCGCCCGCTGTACGTCGGCAAGTTGCTGCACGACCGGCGGTTCACCGCCGCCGTGCGGGACTGGGCGAGCTGCATGAAGCGGGCCGGCCACCCCTACCCGGACCCGGACGCGGCGCGGCAGGCCACCCGGGAGCACCCCGCCGTCCGGAGCCGGGCCGAGGAGGCCCGGGGCTTCGCCGCCGAGACCCGGATCGCGGTCGCCGACGCCACCTGTGCCCGCCAGGTCTCCCTCAAGTCCGTCGGCCAGGACCGGGAGGCCCACTACCTGGCCCAGCTGAACGGGAAGTACGGCGCCCAGCTGGACGCCTACCGGCAGCTGCGGCTGCGGGCGCTGGCACGCGCCGAGCGGCTCGTGCCCGCCCGCGCCTGACCCGGCAGACGGGGCCGGTCCCCACCCGCGCCCGACACCGCCGGGCGCCCCACCAACTCCGCGGCACCCCGCCGCGGCCCTCACCCACACCCACCGCCTCCGACGACGAGGCAGAACGGAATCCGTCATGCGCAAACTGACCCTCGCCATCGCCACCCTGGGCCTCGCGGCCCTCGGCCTCGCCGTGCCGGCGAATGCCCACGCGGTCTCCGGCTGCAACGCGAAGTGGCCGGGCCGGGACGGCAACGTGCGGGCCTGGCGAGACGGGGACTGCCAGGGCGAGCTGCTCGGCGTCACCCCGGGCAACGACCCCGACTGGGGCGACGCGGCCGGTCCCTTCCAGGGCAGCGACGTCAACGCCGCCTCCTCCGTGATGAACAGCGGCTTCGTCGGCGGCAAGGACGTCGTCGCCTTCTACTACCTGACCAACTACCCGTCCTCCGCGTACGGCTGCCTCAAGCCGGGCGAGCTGTACGTGGACAACCTCACCCGCGACACCTTCACCAACGGCGCGAACATGAACGACAACATCATGTCCCACGTGTGGGTGGCGTCCAGCGCCTGCGCCCCGGGCTCCTTCATCAGCTGAGGCGGCACGCCGGCCACGGCCGTCCCGGGCCGTGGCCGGTCCCGCCTCCTTACCGACTACCTACCTCCCGTACCGCCGAGATTCACATCCGCGCCACCGGACCCTTCCCTGACGTTCGATGCCCTTGGAACACTCGCAGCCGCGCACAATCCGCCCTGTTCCGGCCATCCCGTACGCCAGGATGAGAGGTCGCACACCCATGACCGAAGTAAACCGGCGCCGTTTCCTCCAACTCGCAGGCGCCACCACGGCGTTCACCGCGCTGTCCAGCAGCATCCAGCGGGCCGCCGCGCTGCCCGCGAACCACCGCACCGGTTCCATCGAGGACGTCGAGCACATCGTCGTCCTGATGCAGGAGAACCGTTCGTTCGACCACTACTTCGGCACCCTCAGAGGCGTCCGCGGTTTCGGCGACCCGCGCCCGGTCACCCAGGACAACAAGTCGGTGTGGCGCCAGTCGAACGGCACCAAGGACATCCTGCCGTTCCACCCGGACGCCGACGACCTGGGCCTCGCCTTCATCCAGGACCTCCCGCACGGCTGGGCCGACACGCACACCGCCGTCAACAACGGCAAGTACGACAAGTGGGTGCCGGCCAAGGGCTCCACGACCATGGCGTACCTGAACCGGGACGACATACCGTTCCACTACGCGCTCGCCGACGCCTTCACCATCTGCGACGCCTACCACTGCTCGTTCATGGGCTCCACCGACCCGAACCGCTACTACCTGTGGACGGGGTACACGGGCAACGACGGCCAGGGCGGCGGCCCGGTCCTCGGCAACGACGAGGCCGGCTACTCCTGGACGACGTACCCCGAGCGCCTGGAGAAGGCGGGTGTCTCCTGGAAGATCTACCAGGACGTCGGCGACGGCCTGGACGCGGCCGGCGGCTGGGGCTGGATCCAGGACGCCTACCGGGGCAACTACGGCGACAACTCGCTGCTCTACTTCAAGCAGTACCAGAACGCCCAGCCCGGCGACCCGCTGTACGACAAGGCCCGCACCGGCACCGACGCCACCAAGGGAGAGGGCTTCTTCGACCGGCTGAAGGCCGACGTCAAGACCGGCAAGCTGCCGCAGATCTCCTGGGTGGTGGCCCCCGAGGCCTTCACCGAGCACCCCAACTGGCCCGCGAACTACGGTGCCTGGTACATCTCCCAGGTCCTCGACGCGCTCACCGCCGACCCGGAGGTGTGGGCCAAGACGGCCCTGTTCATCACGTACGACGAGAACGACGGCTTCTTCGACCACGTGGTCCCGCCGTTCCCGCCGGCCTCCGCCGCCCAGGGCAAGTCCACGGTCGACCCGGCCCTGGACCTCTTCAAGGGCGACGCGAGCCACGCCGCCGGCGCCTACGGCCTCGGTCAGCGGGTGCCGATGATCGTCGTCTCCCCGTGGAGCAAGGGCGGTTACGTCTGCTCCGAGACGCTCGACCACACCTCGGTCATCCGGTTCATGGAGAACCGCTTCGGCGTCCACGAGCCGAACATCTCGCCCTGGCGGCGCGCCGTCAGCGGCGACCTGACCGCCGCGTTCGACTTCTCCCGCAAGGACACCAAGCCGGTCGCGCTGCCCTCGACCGACGGCTACCGGCCGCCGGACAACAACCGCCACCCCGACTACGTGCCCACCCCGCCCGCGAACCCGGCGCTGCCCAAGCAGGAGCGCGGCTCGCGGCCCACCCGGCCGCTCAAGTACGCCCCGCTGGTGGACGGTTCGCTGGACGCGGCGGCCGGCAAGCTCACGCTGACCTTCGCCTCGGGCGCGCAGGCCGGCGCCGCCTTCCTGGTCACCTCCAACAACCGCACCGACGGACCCTGGAGCTACACCACCGAGGCCGGCAAGTCCGTCTCCGACACCTGGAACTCGGTGTACTCGGGCGGCTCGTACGACCTGACCGTGCACGGCCCGAACGGCTTCCTGCGCGGCTTCCAGGGACCCGGCAAGGTGGCGGGACCCGAGGTCACCGCCCGGCCGCACGGCGACGACATCGAGCTGACCTTCACCAACAAGGGCAGCGCTACGGTGAAGCTGAAGGTGGCGGACGGGTACGGCGGCCGGGGCCGCACGTTCACGGTGCGCGCCGGGGCCACCGTCAAGCACATCGCCCACCTCAACCACAGTGACCAGTGGTACGACCTGACGGTCACCTCCGAGGGCGACGCGGCCTTTGTGCGGCGGTTCGCGGGGCATGTGGAGAACGGGCGGCCCGGGGTCAGCGACCCGGCGATCAGCACCGTGTGACAAGGGGCTGAGGGACGCATCGTGCGGAACTGATCAGGTACCGGTCACATCGGGATAGTGTGCCCCGGTGACCACGCAATCGAACACTCCCGCAGACTCGTACCGCGATCCGCACGGTGCGTCCCAGACACTCTTCACCGAGCCGGTCCTGGTGGTGAACCAGAAGGCCAAGCTGATCGAGCTGGCCAACGAGTACAAGGTCATGGACCAGCACGGCCGGGAAATAGGCTCGGTGGCCGAGGTCGGCCAGAGCGCGCTGAAGAAGATCCTGCGCTTCGTCTCCAGCCTCGACCAGTACATGACCCACCGACTGGAGATCCGCGACGCGTCCGGGCAGCCGCAGCTGGTGCTGACCCGGCCCGCGAAGATCTTCAAGTCCCGGGTGATCGTGACCCGCCCGGACGGGTCGCAGGTCGGTGAGATCGTCCAGCAGAACATGATCGGGAAGATCAACTTCGCGATGATGGTGGGTGACCAGAAGGTCGGCGCGATCAAGGCGGAGAACTGGCGCGCGTGGAACTTCGCGATCGTCGACCACGCCGACACGGAGGTGGCCCGGATCACGAAGACGTGGGAGGGGCTTGCCAAGACGATGTTCACGACCGCCGACAACTACGTGCTGCAGATCCACCACCAGTTGCCGGAGCCGCTGCGGAGCCTGGTGGTGGCGACGGCGCTGACCGTGGACACGGCGCTGAAGCAGGACTCTCGGGGACTGGGCTGAGGGTCGTCTGCGGCCTAGGGCCGATTGACGCGGCCTGTGGGGGCTGGAACGGTCGTCGGGCGGCTGCGGGTGTGCTGTGGCTGGTCGCGCCGTTCCCCGCGCCCCTGACGGGCGCTTGGGTCCGGGCGTTGTTCAGAGTGCCGTGAGGTGCTCGGTCTCCGGCTTCTGTCGGGGGAGCAGCGCCTGCTCCGCCGCCACTCTCGCCTCCTCCAGGGCCAGCACCGCGGCCACCGGGTGTTCCTCGTCCGGTTCGAGTTCGACCACCCGCGTCGCCGGGGTCACCCGGGTCAGCAGGACCACGCCCCAGGAGGCGAGCCCCGCGCCCGCCAGGGCGAGCAGGATGCCCGCCGCACCGCCCTGCAGGCCCTGCCCCAGCAGGGTCAGGCCGATGACCGCCGCCGCCATCGGGTTGGACAGGGTGACCACCGCGAGGGGGGCACCCAGGCCGCCACGGTAGGCCGTCTGGGAGAGCAGCAGGCCGCCCACCGCGAACGCGGCCACCAGGAGCGCCACCACGATCACCTGGACGCTCAGCACCGGGCCGGAGCGGTCCGTCGCCGCCACCGTCACCGTCTGGGTGAGGGCCGAGGCGACGCCCGAGGCGAAGCCGGACGCGGTGGCGTGCCGGAGGCCCGGGCGGGTGCCGGGGCGGGACAGGGCGCCGATCAGGGCGGCGGTCGTACCGGCCACCGCGAGGGCTTCGGTGAGGCTCAGCACCCGATGGGGTGCGGGGCCGGAGGCTGTGACCAGCAGGGCGCCGAGGCCCAGCAGAGTCAGGGCCGTGCCCCGCCACTCCGTCGCGCTGACCCGGCGCCCGGCCACCCGCGCCCCCATCGGCACGGCCGCGACCAGGGTGAGCGCGCCCAGCGGCTGGACGAGGGTGAGCGGGCCGTACTTGAGAGCCACGACGTGCAGGAGCGCGGCGCCCGCGTTGAGGCCGACCGCCGCCCACCAGGCACCGGAGCCGAGCAGTCGTACCAGACCGGCGCCGGCGGTCTTCGACGCGAGCCGTTCCTGGGCGACGGCGGCGGCCGCGTAGGCGACGGCCGAGACCAGGGAGAGGAGGACGGCGATCAGGGTCGCGGTGCTCATCGGCCCGCCCCTACCAGCGCGGGCTCCTCGGACACGGACCCGCGGGTCCTCCGTCCGGCCGTGGTGGCCGTGCGGTGCGGCGAGCGAAGCGAGGTGGGGGTCCCCCCGGACGAAGTCTGGGGGCGGATCAGGGCCAGGGCGGTGCCGAGCATCGCGGTGGCGACGATCGCGTCCAGCCAGTAGTGGTTCGCGGTGCCCACGATCACCAGCAGGGTGATCGCCGGGTGCAGCAGCCACAGCAGACGCCACCGGGAGCGGGTCGCGGCGATCAGGCCGATCGCCACCATCAGGGCCCAGCCGAAGTGCAGCGAGGGCATCGCCGCGAACTGGTTGGAGAGGTGGTCGCTGGCCGGCGGCCCGTAGACGGAGGGTCCGTACACCCGGCCCGTGTCGACGAGGCCGGTGGCGGCCAGCATCCGCGGCGGTGCCAGCGGGAACGTGAACGGGAGCACCAGGGCGGCGGCGGTGACCACGGCGAGGACCCGGCGGGCCCAGACGTAGTGCGCGGGCCGCTTCACGTAGAGCCAGACCAGAAAGGCCAGCGTGGCCGGGAAATGAACCGTGGCGTAGTAGGTGTTGGCCAGGTGGACGAGGGTGTCGCCGTGCAGCAGTGCGGACTGCACGTCGATCTCCGAGGGCAGATGCAGCGTCCGTTCCAGGTCCCAGATCCGGTGGGCGTTGTGCAGTGCCTCGGCGGTGTGGCCGGTGGCCAGCTGCCGCCCGGACTTGTAGACGAGGAAGAGCCCTGCGACTAGCAGGAGCTCACGGACCAGCGGTGGCCGGGCTATCTCCCCCGGCTCCGCTGCTGCCGACTCGGACTGGGATCTCATCCCAGGCCCCCTCACTGACGGTGGTGCTGTGCCGAGTCCGGGCGGTGGCCCGAACTCACCGATACTCATCGATACGACAGCGTACCGATACGCGGCTGTACCGATACGCCACTGTACCGATACGGCCGTGTACCGGTACAGTGGCGTATCGATAGACGTAGGCCACACTGGTTGTAGGTTTCCGCCCGGACCGAACGGGGGGCGGGGACCAGGTGATCCGTAAGTGATGCGCGAGTGAGGAGCAGGGCACATGACGTCGCAGGCCGCGGACGGACCGGAGACGGTCGCCGCCTCGCGCCGCTCCAAAATCACGCCGGAGCGTGAGCGGGAGTTCTTCGATGCCGTGCTCGAACAGATCCGCGAATGCGGCTACGACTCCGTGACCATGGAAGGGGTCGCCTCCAGCACCCGGTGCAGCAAGTCCACGCTCTACCGGCAGTGGAAGACCAAGCCGCAGTTCGTCGCGGCCGCGCTGCGGGCCAGCCGCGAGGTACGCTTCGGCGGCGTCGACACCGGGTCACTCGCCGAGGACCTGCGCGAGGTCGCGCGGGCCGCGGGCGCCTGGACCCGCAAGGACACCAAGCTGCTCCAGGCGCTGGGGCACGCGATGCACTCGGACGAGGAACTGGCGCAGGCGCTGCGCGAGGCGCTCGTCGAACCCGAGATCGCCGCGCTCCAGGAGATCCTGCTCCGCGGTGTCGAGCGCGGCGAGGTGCCCGAGGGCCACCCCGCGCTGGACTACGTGCCCGCCATGATGTTCGGCGTTCTGCGGGTACGGCCCGTGCTCACCGGCGAGTACGCCGACGCCGACTATCTCGTCCGTTTCGTGGAGGCCGTGGCGCTGCCCGCACTCGGACTGACCTAGACCCAGGCCGCCGTCCACGGGATGACTGGACGGTGACCTGCTCGCGCCGCACCGTGGGGACGGGGGCGGCGCGCACCCCCCGGCCGGGTGGGGCTCCCCTTTGAGCGGAGGGGCGCTCCACCCGGCCGATCGGCGTTGTGGGGCGGGGCGGGTCAGACGGTCTGGCCGTCGCCGCCGCCGGAGGACACCTTGATGCCCTTGGTGATGGTGTCGATCACGGACTGGCTCTGACCGACGTCGACACCGAACCGGACCACCACGATCTGCTGGGCGTTGGAGGGTGACGGGAAGGCCAGCGACTCGACATAACCATCGGCGCCCTTGCTGGTCACCGCCTTCCAGCGGACCAGATAACCCTTCTGCCCGGCCACGGTGACGGCCTTGGAGGCCAGCACCTCGTGAGAGGTGATCGAGCCGTAGGTCTTGCCGCCGTAGGACTCCGTGGCGTTGGCCGAGATGTCCGCCTTGGCGACCTCCTCGGCGGTGTCGCCCTTGGTGCCCAGCACCAGCGCGGGCGCCGAGTAGGCGCCGCCGGCGGTGCAGGTCTGGGAGGTGTCGCCGGGGCATTTGTAGGAGTCGTCGGACGTGATCTGGGCGCCGACGTTGATCGCCTGCCCGGTCCAGCCCTTCGGCACCGGGATGCCGATGGCGTTGATGGAGTCCGACACCGTTCCGCCGCCCTGGACCTTCGGAGCCTCGGACTGGCCGGGCGACGGCGACGCGCCGCCGTCGGAACCGCCCGAGCCCGAGCCGCCGCCGGACCCCGAACCACCCGACCCGCCGAAGGGGAAGCCCTGCCCGCCGTTCTGCCCCTCGGGGCCGCCCTGGCCGGAACCGCCGCTCTGGCCGCCGGAGCCCTGCTGCGAGGCCTGGCCGCCGCCGTTGTCACTGCCGTTGCCGGTGAGCGCCCACGCGCCCACCCCGATGGCGGCGAGGACCGCCACGGCGACACCGACGGCCACCCCGGTGCGCAGCCCGCGCTTCCCGGTGGCCGGCGGCGCCGGATACCCCGGATGACCCGGATAGGCCGGGTAGGCCTGGTAGGGCCCCGCGGCCGGCGATTGCGGCGGGGGACCCCAGTCGGCACCCGACCCGGCGGGGCGGGTCTGCTCCGTCCACGCCTTGCCGTCCCACCAGCGCTCAGCGGCCGGACCGTCACTTGTCTGCCCGGGGTCGGGGTACCACCCGGGGGGAGTCACCTGCGTCATGCCCCCACCGTATGAGGCGTCGGTGAAAGTCGGATGAGAGGATCCGGCGACTTTCGGATGAACCGACCCCAGGCACTCCGCTCGACCCGCAGCCGAGCCGCGTAGGAGCCGTAGGATTCCGTTCGTCCCGCGGCGGAGCCGCCGTACCGAGCCCTCGGATTCCGTGAGCCGCGGCCGACCCGCCGCGACAGGCCGTCGCACCTCACTCGATCCGCAGCCGTACCGGCGGGTTCGGGGCCTGCGGTGGCAGCCGCAGGCCGTGCCGACCCGGGGTCAGGGAGCCCAGGACGCTCGGGTGGCGGGCGCCGGTGGCGGTCGGGGCGGTGCCCGGCAGGCCGTGTGCGGTGAGGAAACCGAGGACCGCGAAGGCGTACGCCTCCTTCGCCGCCGAGGGCAGCCCGAGTTCGTCCGAGGCGCGGACGGGGGTCTTCGGGAGCAGGGCGCGGAGCAGCCGCATCAGCACCGGGTTGCGGGTGCCGCCGCCCGAGGCGATCACCTCCGTGGCTCCCACGCCGCGTACCGCGTCCGCCACCGTCCGGGCCGTCAGCTCGGTGAGCGTCGCCAGCGCGTCCTCGGCAGCCAGGTCCTGTGGTGCCCGCCAGTACCCGGCGTGGAACAACTCCTTGCCGGTCGTCTTGGGCGCGGGCAGCGCGTAGTACGGGTCCGCCAGCAGCCGGTCCAGCAGGGGGCGATGCGGCCGGCCGCGCGCCGCCAGCGCCCCGTCCACGTCGTACGTCAGCCGCCCGCCGGTGAACTCCCGGGCCGCGGCGTCCATCAGCGCGCACCCCGGCCCGGTGTCGAAGGCCGTGCCGTCCGGCGCGGTGAGGTTGGCGATCCCCCCGATGTTCAGCGCCACCGGCGTGCCCGGCCGGCCGCGCAGCCACAGCAGGTCGACCAGGCTCACCAGGGGCGCGCCCTGGCCACCGGCGGCCACGTCCCGCGGCCGGAAGTCGGCGACCACCGGCAGCCCCGTCGCCTCCGCGATCCAGGCCGGCTGCCCGAGCTGCAGTGTTCCGTGCACCCGGCCGCCGTCCACCCAGTGGTAGACGGTCTGCCCGTGCGAGGCCACCAACTCGGCCCGTCCGCCGCACAGTTCACGATTCGCCCGGCAGGCCGCCGCCGCGAACGCCTGCCCGATCCGGGTGTCCAGCAGACACACCCGCGCCAGCGGCACGGCCGCCGGCGGCAGCGCGCCCGCGAGGGCCTCGCGCAACTCCTCGTCGTAGGGCGTGCTCACCAGCCCCAGCGGCTTCAGCAGCAGCGTGTCACCGGCCAGGCGCAGCTCGGCGGCCGCCGCGTCGACCGCGTCGTACGACGTCCCGGACATCAGACCGATCACCAGCACCGCTCAGCCCGCCTTCGTCTCCCGTGACCTCGCCAGCGCGAGCACGCTGACCGCGCAGGTCGCCGCCGCGTAGTAGCCGGGAACGGCCAGGTTCCCGGTGCGCTCGACCGCCTCCGTGATGATGAGGCCCGCACAGCCCGAGAAGACGGCATTGGACAGGGCGTAGGCGAGTCCCAGCCCCGTGCAGCGGGCGCGCGCCGGGAACATCTCGGCCAGCAGCGCGGGCCCCGGCCCGGCCATCAGCCCCACCACCGCGCCGGCACCGCACAGGGCCGCGCCCTTCACCCCGGCGGGCACCCCGCCGTCCTGGAGGAGGTCGAGCAGCGGCAGGGCCAGCACGACCACGAGACCGGCGCCCGTCAGCATCACCGGCCGCCGCCCCACCCGGTCGCTGAGCAGCCCCGCCGGGAGGATCGCCGCCGCGAAACCCAGGTTCGCCAGCACGGTCGCCAGCAGCGCCGCACGGAAGCCGGTGTGCAGCGCGGTCTGGAGGTACGACGGCAGCACGACCAGGAAGGTGTACCCGGCCGCCGACCAGCCCATCACCCGCCCGACGGCCAGCGCGACCGCCCCGGCCGACACCCGCGCCGCCCGCACCTCCGGCTCCCCGAACTCCGGCGTCTCGTCCAGCCCCACCCGCAGCCACAGCGCCAGCGCGCCCAGCGGCAGCGCCAGCAGGAACGGCAACCGCCAGCCCCATGAATGGAGCTGATCTTCCGTCAGAACCGAGGCGAGCCCGGCCGCCAGGCCCGCCCCGCCCAGCAGCCCAAGCGCCACGGTGAACGACTGCCACGCCCCGTACAGCCCCCGCCGCCCAGGCGGCGCGAACTCCGTCAGCATCGCCACCGCGCCACCGAACTCCCCTCCCGCGGAAAGTCCCTGAACGGCCCTCAGGAGCGTCAGCAACCAGGGCGCGAGCGCACCGGCCTGCGCATACGTGGGCAGCAGGCCGATGAGCGCGGTGGCACCCGTCATCAGCGCGACCACGAGAATCAGCACCGGCCGCCGGCCGAGCCGGTCGGCCAGTCGGCCGAACAGGGCCGCGCCCAGCGGACGGAAGAAGAACGCCAGCCCGAACGAGGCATAGGTGCGCACCAGCCCCTCGGCCGCGCTGCCGCCCGCCGGGGTGAAGAACCGCTCGGCGACAACGGTCGCGAAATAGCCGTAGACACCGAACTCGTACCACTCGATGAAGTTGCCCACCGAGCCCGCCGCCAGCGCCCGCAGGGGACGATTCCGTTCCCGTACTGCCCGATCTTCGAAACTCAGCTTCATTTCCACGCCTGTTGACGGTCCGTTCGCTCGACAGTGGCAGGTCGGGGCCGTCACGCGTCGTCCCGCCGCACCCGCTGTCACCCGTCACGGCAACTGCTGCCCGGACCCGCCTCCGGACAGCCAACAGGACGGCTACGCTCGTGGTCTGTACGTCGTTCGGGCGACTTGTGGAGGTAACGGGATGACGGAGGAACTACCCCCCGAGGGCTCCTCTGCTCCCCTCTGGGAGCGCGACGCGGAGATCACCGCCATCACCGAGGCGCTCGACTTCCTCTGCGCCGACGGGTCCACCTCGGGGAACCTGCTGGTCCTGCGCGGCGAGGCCGGACTCGGCAAGACCGCGCTGCTGGCCGAGACCCGCCGGATCGCCCAGCGCCGCGGCTGCACCGTCTGGTCCACCCGCGGCGGCGAGACCCTGCGCAGCGTTCCCTTCAACGTGGTACGGCAGCTGCTCCAGCCGGCCCTGGTCTCCCTGCACCCCGACGAGGCCCGGGAGTACCTCGGCGACTGGTACGACATCGCCGGCCCCGCCCTTGGCATAACCGAACCGGGCGAGCGCCAGGCCGACCCGCAGGGCGTCTGCGACGGCCTGGTCGCCGCCGTCCGCCGGCTGGCCAAACGCGACTGGCCGCTGGTGCTGCTGATCGACGACGCGCACTGGGCCGACCAGGAGACCCTGGCCTGGCTCGCCGCCTTCGTGGAGCGCCTCGACGACCTGCCCGTGCTCGTCCTGGTCGCCCACCGCCCCGGCGAGGTCAGCGGCGACAGCGCCCGCTACCTCGACATCGTGGCCGCCGCGGCCGTGAACCCCGTGCACAACCTCAGCGCCCTCACCCCGGACGCCACCGCCGGACTGACCCTCGCCACCCTCGGCGCGCACGCCGACGCCCCGTTCTGCCGCGAGGTCTGGGCCGTCACCGGCGGCAACCCCTACGAGACCGTCGAGCTCCTCGCCAAGGTCCAGGACAGCGAGGTCGAACCCGTCGAGGCCCGGGCCGGCGAACTGCGCGCGATCAACCGGTCGGCCCGCGGCGGCGGACTCGTCACCCGCCTCGAAGGCCTCGGCATCGACGCCACCCGGTTCGCCTGGGCCGCCGCCATCCTCGGTACCGGCATCTCCGTCGACCTGGTCGCCCAGCTCGCCACCATGAGCGTGGAGGACGCCGAGCGCTGCGCCGAACTGCTGCGCAGCGCCCGTATCCTCACCGCACCCGACCCGGCCGGCTCCCGCTCCCACACCGGCGACCTGGAGTTCGTCCATCCGCTGATCGCCAGCGCCGTCTACAACTCCATCCCGCCGGCGATGTGCACCGCCATGCACGGCATCGCCGCACAGATCGTCATCGACGACGGCCGGGGCATCGCCGAGGCTTCCCGCCATCTGCTGAAGGTGCATCCGGACGACGACGAGGAACTCGTCCAGCAGCTGCGGGACGCGGCCAAGGAACACCTCGCCGTCGGCGCCCCGGACGCGGCCCGCCGCTGCCTCGAACGCGCCCTGCTGGAACCGCCCGTACCCGAGGTCCACGCGCGTGTGCTCTACGAACTGGGCTGCGCCACCCTGCTCACCAAGCCCGCGGTCACCATCGGCCATCTGCGGAGCGCGCTCGGCATGCCCGGCCTCGGCGGCGCCGAACGCGTCGACGCCGTCTTCCGCCTCTCCCAGGCCCTCCTCCACAACGACCAGCTGGAGGAGGCCGTCCGCACGGTCGAGGCGGAGGCCGCCCGGCACGAGGAGGGCCCCGCCAGACTCCGGCTCCAGGCCGTCCAGTTCATGTGGGAGGGCATCGCCGGCGAGGCGGTCTCCCCACGCCGCTCCGAACGCCTCGGCGAGCTCGCCGACACCTGCACCGGCCGGGACAACTCCGAGCGTGCCCTGCTGATGCTGCGCGGCTTCGACCTTCTCATCCAGGGGGAGAGGGCCGAAGAGGTCGTGGAGCTGTGCGACCGCGCCCTCGTCAACGGCCGGCTCGCTCCCGGCCTCGGCTGGACCGACACCGAGTGGGGCATCGAGCTGCTGCTGATGCTCGCCAACGCCTACGTCTACACCGACCGCCTCGACCGCGCGGAGAGCCTCTACAACGAGGCCCTGCGCGCCTACGAGTCCGCCGGCTGGAGCGGCGGCCACCTCGCCCTCGCCCACGCCTACGTGGGCCTCGGGCACCGCAGGCGCGGCCGGCTGCGGGACGCGGAGATATCCCTGCGGGAGTCCTTGCGGATCGCCGAGCGGGTCGGCCGCAGACTGCCGCTGTACTGGACCGCCACCTGCAACCTGGTCGACACGCTGCTCGCCCGTGGCCATGTCCAGCAAGCCTGGGAGACGGCCGAGCAGTACGGTTTCGCACCGCCGTACCCCTCCACGATCGTGATGCCGGACCCGCGGTCCGTACGCGGCCGGCTGCTGCTGGCCGTCGGCCGGACGAAGGAGGCCGTCAACGAACTGGAGGCCGCCGAGAAGGCGGCCGCCGCACGCGGTCACTTCAATCCGGTGGTGGTGCCCTGGGCGCTCGACCTCGCCCGGGCCCTCGCGGGTGAGGACCCGGCGCGGGCGGCACAATTGACGGCGGACGCACGGCGGCAGGCCGAGCGGTTCGGCACGGACACGGCGATCGGTGAGGCCCTGAGGTGCGCTGCCGCGCTGGAGACCGGGCAGCGGCAGGTGCGGCTCGCCTCGCAGGCGGTGGCCTATCTGGAGGCGTCACCGTGTCAGTACGAGCACGCGGCGGCGCGGGTGGAGTACGGGATCGCCGCGCGGTCGGTGGCCGAGCTGAACCGGGGGCTGGCGTTGGCCCGGTCGTGCGGCGCGGACGGGTTGGTCGCTCAGGCGCGGGAGGTTCTGGATACGGGGCGGGGGTTGCGTTGACGGGTGCGGGGAGTGCCTGGTCCCTCGCGCCCACATGGCGGCAGCCGCGTTTCGACACAGCCCCGCGCTCCTGAAAGAAGGGGCGCTACAGGGACAGGAGTTGGTCGGTCACCGCTGAGAGGCGCTTTCGCACCTCCCGGTCGTACGTGGCCTCGTGCGCCCGCGCCGTGCTCGTGCCGTCGAAGTAGCCGCCCGTCCCCACGTCCTGGGTCGCGAGCGCGAGTACTCCGGGGGCGCCGTCCGCCACCGTGTTCCACGGCGTCACCCCGCCCTCCCGCACCATCGCCGTGTCCATGAAAGTCGCGGGGTGCAGGACGTTCACCGAGACCCCCGTGCCCGCCAGCTCCTCCGCCAGGGTGAAGGTGTGGGCCGCCAGGGCGAACTTGGCCCGGCAGTAGGCCGCGAAGCCCTGGTAGCCGCGGGTGAACTCGGGGTCGTCGAAGTCCAAAGGCTCCTGGCCTGCCGAGCCCACGTTGACGATCCGGGCCGGGGTGCGGGCGCGCAGGACCGGCAGCAGGACGTGGGTCAGGGCCACCGGGGCCAGGTAGTTGACGGCCAGCCGCAGTTCATGGCCGTCGGCGCTCAGCTCGCGCCCGGCGCCGGGCGTACCGGCGCCGACGCCCGCGTTGTTGATCAGCACGTCCAGGTCGGGACGCGCCTCGGCGACCCGCGCGCCCAGCTCGCGGACCTGTGCCAGCGAGGCCAGGTCCGCGACGAAGCCCTCCGCGTCGCCCTCGGTGCGCAGCTCCTGGACCAGTGCATCGGTACGGCCCGGATCCCGGCCATGCGCGAGGACGACATGGCCGGAGCGGACCAGCTCGAAGGCGACGTACCGGCCGAGCCCGGAGGTGGCACCGGTGATCAGAATGGTGGACATGCCTCCAGCGTAGGCAGGCGCCACCGCCGGTTGCTTGATACTGCTGGGGCTACGACTGCCAGGGTCACCCTTCGTCCCCCTCCGCCGGTTCCTCCGCCAGCACCCGCTGGGCCGCCGCGAACGCCGAGTTCGCCGCCGGGACCCCGCAGTACACGGCCGTCTGCAGCAGTACCGCGCCGATCTCCTCCGGGGTGAGCCCGTTGCGCCGGGCGGCCCGCACATGCATGGCCAGCTCGTCGTAGTGGCCGTGCGCGACCAGCGCGGTGAGGGTGATCATGCTGCGTTCGCGCCGGGAGAGGGTCGGGTCGGTCCAGATCTCGCCCCAGGCGTAGCGCGAGATGAAGTCCTGGAAGCGGGCCGTGAACGGCGTCTGGCGGGCCTGCGCCCGGTCGACGTGGGCGTCGCCCAGCACCTCCCGGCGCACCGCCATGCCCCGCTTGGCGCCGCCGTCGAGGTGCGAGCGGAGCGCGGTGAGGACGGCCTCGGGACACTGCGCGGGTGCCAGGTGCGAGGCGCCCGGCAGCTCGACCAGCGTGGACGCCGCGACCGCGTCCGCGATCTCCCGCAGATGCGGCGGCGGGGTCGCCGGATCCCGACGGCCCGCGATCAGCAGGGTCCGTACGGCGATCTCGCCGAGCCGGTCCCGCAGGTCGAAGGCGGCCAGCGCGTCGCAGCAGGCGGCGTACGCCTCCGGGTCCACCGTCCGCTGGTCCTCGACGAGGCGCGGCACGGTGAAGCCGGGCGTGAACCAGCGGCTGCCCGCGTTCTCCGCGAGCCACTCCACGCCCTCCCGGCGTACCCGCTCGGCCCGTTCCTCCCAGGGCCCGGACCCGTTGAAGTGGGCGGAGGAGCAGATCACGGCGAGGCTCTCCAGCCGGTCCGGGTGGTGGACGGCCAGGTGCAGGCCGACCGCGCCGCCCAGCGACACCCCGGCATACGCGAACCGCTCGACGCCGAGCGAGTCGGCGAGCGTCAGCACCAGGCCGGCGAGGTCACCGACGGTCGCTCCCGCCTTGACCAGACCGGGTGCCGAACCGCCGTGCCCCGGCAGGTCCCAGCGCACCACCCGGTGGCCGGTGGACAGTTCGGGCGCCACCGCGTCCCACAGCGCGTACGAGGTGCCGAGCGACGGTCCGAGCAGCAGCGGGGGAGCGGAAGTGGCGCCTTCGACACGGTGGTTGAGGAGGTTCTCGGTCAACGTCGCTCCAGTGCACGGTCGGTGAGGGCGCCGGCGGAGCCGGTGTAGCGGGCCGGGTCGGTCAGGTCGTCGAGGTCGATGTCCTTCAGCCCGGGCTCCTCGGCGAGGAGTTCACGCAGCGGGCGCTGCTCGGTGTGGGTACGGCGGGCGAGTTCGGTGAGCAGCTCCTTCGCGCGGGCCCGGCCGAGCACGGGGGCCAGCGCGGCGGACAGCCGCTCGGAGACGATCAGCCCACGGGTGAGATCCAGGTTCCGGCGCATCGCCTCCGGGTGCACGCGCAGCCCCTCCGTCAGCTCCGCGGTGTCCCGGGCCGCACCCCCGACGGCGCGCAGCAGATCCCGCAACGGCTCCCACTCGGCGTGCCAGGCACCGGCCGGCCGCTCGTCCTCCGCGACCAGGGAGCCGTACAGGACGGCCGCGAGCTGCGGGGCCCGCCGGGCGGCGGCCGCGACGAGCGTGGACCGCACGGGGTTCGCCTTGTGCGGCATCGCCGACGAACCGCCCCCGCTGCCCTCGGAGAGCTCACCGATCTCGGTACGGGACAGCGTCAGCACATCCACGGCGACCTTGCCCAGCGCGCCGGCCGTGACGGCGAGACACCCGGCGAGGTCGGCGACCGGCGTACGCAGCGTGTGCCACGGCAACAGCGGGACGGCGAGCCGGAGTTCACTTGCGTACGCCGCGGGAAGCTCTTCGACGGCTTCCGCGCCGTATGCTCCGAAGGCCGCCAACGTGCCTGCCGCGCCGCCGAGTTGCACGGGCAGTGACTCCTGGACCCGCACCATGCGGTCCCGGGCGTCCAGGACCAGCGAACGCCAGCCAGCCGCCTTCAGCCCGAAGGTCGTCGGTACGGCGTGCTGAGTGAGCGTACGGCCCGGCATCGGCGTGTCACGGTGCTCGGCGGCCGTCCGGGCCAGCGCCTGCTCGGTACGCCCGAGGTCGGCGAGGACCAGCTCCAGGGTGCGGGCGGCGATCAGCATCGTCGCCGTGTCCATGATGTCCTGGCTGGTGGCGCCCCGGTGCACATAGGGCCCGTACTCCGTGCCGACCGCCTTCGTCAGATCGGCGACCAGCGGGATGACCGGGTTGCCGCCGGCACGGGCGCGCTCCGCGAGCGAGCCGACGTCGAAGCGGTCGGCGCCGGCCGCCTCCGTCACGGCCGCCGCGGCCTCGGCCGGGGCCAGCCCCAGGGCGGCCTGGGCGCGGGTGAGGGCCGCCTCCGCGTCGAGGAGCGCCCGCAGCCAGGCGCTGTCCCCGGTGGCGGACGCGGCGGCGGACCCGGCCCACCCGGGACCGAGCAGCCCGACGTCACCGCCGCCGTGACCCGCTGTCGTCACCGGAACTCCAGGAAGACCGTCTCGCCCTCGCCCTGAAGGCGGATGTCGAAACGGTAGGTCCCCCGGCCCTCGTCGCCCGCGATCAGTGTGTCGCGTCGCTCGCCCACCCTGGTGAGCAGCGGGTCGGCGCCGAGCGCGGTGTCGTCGCCCGGCAGATAGATCCGGGTGAACAGGTGCATCAGCAGCCCGCGGGCGAAGACGCACACGCTGAGGTAGGGCGCGCTGTCGCCGCGGGCACCCGGCCGCAGCGTCCGCGCGTACCAGTGCCCGTCGGCATCCGTCTGCATCCGCCCCCAGCCGGTGAACTCCACGCCGTTGCGGCCGAGGTGGTCACCGGTCGCCGGGTCGCGGCGAAGCGAACCGTCGGTGGTGGAGACGTTCCCTTCGGGGTCCGCACCCCACAGCTCCACGAACGCGTCGGGCAGCGGGTTGCCCTCGCCGTCGAGGATGTACCCGTGGACCGTGATCGTGTCCGGGTGGCCGAGGGGGGCGATGTCCTCGCCGCCGCGGAACGGCAGCGCGTAGCCGTAGAACGGTCCGACCGTGTGCGACGGGGTGGGCAGCACCTGCTCCGGGCTACTTGTGTCGGTCTTCGTCATGGCAGCTCAGCGCCCTTCTTCGAGCCAGGTGGCGTGCGGGCCGTCCAGCACGATGTCCCAGTGGTAGCCCATCGAGAACTCCGGCACGGACAGGCTGTGGTCGTAGGTCGCGACCAGGCGCTGCCGGGCCGCGTCGTCCGTCACCGACTGGATGATCGGGTCGTACGGGAACAGCGGGTCGCTCGGAAAGTACATCTGCGTGATGAGCCGCTGGGTGAACGCCGTGCCGAACATCGAGAAGTGGATGTGCGCCGGACGCCACGCGTTGAGGTGGTTGCGCCAGGGGTAGGGGCCGGGCTGGACGGTGGTGAAGCGGTAGCCGCCGTCGGCGTCGGTGATCGTACGACCGACACCCGTGAAGTTCGGGTCGAGTGGGGCATCGTGCTGCTCGCGCTGGTGGGCGTAGCGTCCCGCCGCGTTGGCCTGCCAGACCTCGATCAGCTGGCCCCGGATCGGCCGGCCGTCCCGGTCCAGCAGCCGCCCGGAGACGGTGATCCGCTCACCGACGGGCTCACCGGTGTGCTGGCGGGTCAGATCATTGTCTATCCCGGTGATGTCCCGCTCCCCGAACGCGGGGGAGTGCAGCTCCACCAGCTCCGGATCCCTGCTGGTGTCGATGGCGACCAGGGGCTGTTTCGGATGCCGGAGAACGGAGGACCGGTAGGGGGCGTAGTCCCGGCGGGGGTGATGCTCGACGGGACCGCCCTCGGCCACCCGCTTCTCGTAGGCGGAGTGTTCGGCGGCGATTTCGACGTCGATGTCAGCTTGGGTGAGAGTCATGAGAAGTCCTTGAGTGAAGCGCCCTGTCCTCAGCGGCGCGGGGCTGTATCGATCCATCGGCCACCGCATCCCCCAGCCGTGGCGACCACCTCGTCCATCCGTGAAGCCCATCTTGATCAAGGAATTAGTCAGGGCACTGAGTATTTCAGCGAGACCTCTTTCACGCTGCCACTGGCGTCGCCGCCCGTCAAGGCCTCGGGTAATGGCAGACGGGTGTACAGACAGGATGTGGTGGCTACGAGTATCGTTCAGTGCACCAACCAAATCTGATCTTGGGGGTGCACATGGCCGCGGTGGACCTCACCACTCACCCCGGGCACCTGGCCCGGCGGCTTCAGCAGGCCCACTACCTGCTGTGGAACACGATGGTCTCGGAGGAGATCACCTCGCCGCAGTTCGCCGTCCTGAACACGCTCGTCGCCGAGCCGGGGCTGGACCAGCGCACGGTGGGGGAGCGGGTGGGCCTGGACCGGTCGACCATCGCCGAGGTCATCAGCCGGCTCGGGCGGCGTGGCCTGGTCGACAAGGTGCGCGACCCGCAGGACGGCCGCCGCTCTCTGCTGCGCCTCACCGACGACGGGCTGCGCACCCACCGCAAGCTCACCGTGCGCACAGCCCGGATGAACCAGGTGTTCCTGGCCCCCCTCTCGGCCGAGGAGCAGACCCAGTTCTTCGATCTGATCCGCCGGGTCTCGGACGCGGCGGAGGGGCTGCGCAATCCCGCGGAGCCCCTCGTCCCGCAGGCCTAGGACTTCGCGAACACCACCCAGACCTGCCCCTCGGCGAAGTCCACCGGATTGCCGTCCGCCCCGGTGAACGTCGTACCGTCGCCGGCCTCCCGCCGTGTCCAGGTGGTCTCGAACGAACGCCCGTCCCGCAGCACTTCGGCCTTCCCCGTCCCCACCGTCTCGGTGAACGGCGTGTAGTTGCCGAGCACGTCGTGAAACGCGGACGTGCGTACCCGCACGTGTTGCACCACGACCGTCGCGGCCGCCACCCGTTTTCCGGCCGTGGTCCGGGCCGGGGTGCCGTCCATCGACACCAGCCAGCGCTTCTCGGCGGCGGACCAGGTGAAGGTGAAGCGGGCCGCCGGATAACGCACGGCGCGGGTGGCGGTGGCCGTGCCGCCGGCCGGGGCCGGGCCGTAGCGGAAGCCGGTGGTGAGCGCCGCCTCGCCGGGTGCGCCGCCGGCCAACAGCTTCGACGGGCGCAGATACAGGTTGTGCGGGGCCGGCTTGTCGCTGCCGCGGTAGTAGGCGTCGGACGCCGCTTCGGGGGTCTTCGGCCGCAGCGGTGCCCGGTCGATCAGCGGGAGCAGCTTGCGCTGGGCACCGGAGAAGGCGAGCGTCGGCCGGTCGAACTGGCGCAGCAGTTCCAGATCGGACTCGCGAGCGCTGCGCACCGGGCCGATGACCTCGGGGAGCTTGGTGGCGTACACCGCCATCAGCCGGCTGAGGCCGCCCTCCACCTGCTCCGCGTACACCACGTCCGCCGAGTCCAGTCCGGTCTGCGGGCGGGCCGCGGCGACGTTGTCGATCTTCACGGCCAGTACGGAGCCGGTGCCGGCGGTGTGCTGCCCGTCCGGAGCCCCGCTGCCGTGCGGCGCCCGGCCGTCGTCCGAGGTGCCGTGCCGGGTGCAGCCGGCCGTGAGGGAGGCCGTCAGCACGGCCGCGGCCAGTGCGGCCGTCAGCGCGGTCCGGCGCCTCGGCGCCCTGTGTCGCATGCCCACCGTTGCCACCCCGTTCGTCCCCTTGATTGTGTGCTCATCGGTTCACCGGTGGCCATACCCGGTCGAAACCGATCACGCACCGCCGGGTGACCCGCTCGGGGAAGAGGTGTTCGGGCTACGACCCCAGGATCTCCGAGAGGTCGTACCGCACCGGTTCCTCCAGCTGGGCGTAGGTGCAGCTGTCCGGTGTGCGGTCCGGGCGCCAGCGGCGGAAGCGGGCCGTGTGGCGGAAGCGGGCGCCGTTCTCCATGTGGTCGTACGCCACCTCGGCCACCCGCTCGGGCCGCAGCGGCACCCAGGACAGGTCCTTCTTGCCCGACCAGCGGCTCGGCGCGCCGGGCAGCCGGGCCGACTCGTGGGCGGCCTCCTCCGCCCAGGCCGCCCAGGGGTGCCCGGAGACGTCGTCCATGCGCAGCGGCGCCAGTTCCCCGATCAGCTCGGCCCGCCGCTTCATCGGGAACGCGGCCGAGACGCCCACATGCTGGAGGGCGCCCCGGTCGTCGTACAGGCCCAGCAGCAGCGAGCCGACCACCGGGCCGCTCTTGTGCAGGCGGTAGCCCGCCACCACGACGTCGGCGGTCCGCTCGTGCTTCACCTTGAACATGGCGCGCTGGTCCTGGAGATAGCGCAGGGCGAGCGGCTTGGCGATGACTCCGTCGAGGCCGGCGCCCTCGTACTGTTCGAACCACTGCCGGGCCACGTCCACATCGGTCGTCGCCGGCGCCAGGTGCACGGGCGGGGTGACCCCGGCCAGCGCCGTGGTGAGCAGGGCGCGGCGGTCGGTCAGCGGAACGTCCAGCAGGGACTCGTCGGCCAGCGCCAGCAGGTCGAAGGCGACGAAGGAGGCGGGCGTCCGCTCCGCCAGGGTGCGCACCCGGGAGTCCGCCGGATGGATCCGCTCGGACAGCGCGTCGAAGTCCAGCCGGCCCTCCCGCGCGATCACGATCTCCCCGTCCAGCACGCACCGCTCGGGCACCCGCTCGGTCAGCGCCGCCACCAGCTCGGGAAAGTACCTGGTCAACGGCTTCCCGGTACGGCTGCCGAGCTCCACCTCGGCGCCGTCGCGGAACACGATCGCGCGAAAGCCGTCCCACTTCGCCTCGTACTGCATGTCCGGCGGGATCGACGCCACCGACTTGGCGAGCATCGGCTTCACGGGTGGCATCACCGGCAGATCCATGCCCACGACTCTACGAGCGGACCCCGGGCTCCGCTCGTCACGTGCACGCCTGGGAACGGCACTTGTTGATCACAACCTGGACACGGTGTCCGCACAACGCCCGCACAGGCAGCATGATGCTCATTCGGTACACACGCTCCACGGGGGAACATTCATGCGTATCCGCACGGCCGTCACCGCTGTCCTGCTGCTGGCCGCAACCGCGACGGCCTGCACCGGCAGCGGCGCCGACCCGGCCGGCGCCGCGGCGCCCCGCGCGTCGGCCGCCGCCAAGGCCCTCACGCTCGGCTCCGGCCGGCACTGGAAGGACATCGACGGCGACGGCAGTCACATCAGCGCCACGACGACCGCCGTCAGTTACACCCAGCCCGTCAAGGGCGTGCACCTCCCCACCAACCTCGCCGACTTCCCCGACCCCGAGTGGGCCGTGCTGGAGGTGAAGACGTGCGCCGACGCCGACAGCACCAACGTCATCGTCGCGCAGTCCCCTTGGACCCTCCGGCTCAAGGACGGCACCGAGGTCAAGCCGCTCGGGCTCAGGGGATACGGCGTACCGGCCCCGACCTATCCCGTCTCGGCGGGCACCGTGCGACCGGGCAGCTGCCTGCGCGGGAAGATCACGTTCGGCATGGGCAAGGGCAGCCGTCCCGACCGGATCGTCTACGACGTCCGGCGCAGGCCCGCCGTCACCTGGTCCGTGCCCCGCGCCTAGCCGATGCTGTGCCTGCCCTGACCCGGCGGATGCGCGTGCCCCGGTTCCGGCCGATCCGCGCGGATCGGTGCCGGCCGGTGTGTGCGGGTCGGTGCTGGCCGGTGTGTACGGGTCGGTGCCGGCCGATATGCGCGGGGCGGGTGGTGCGCCTACCGTGGCCGCATGGGTGATGCGGTGGAACTGGAGGTGGCCGGCCGGACCGTACGGCTGTCCAGCCCCGGCAAGGTGTTCTTCCCGGAGCGCGGTTTCACCAAGCTGGACGTCGCCCGCTACTACGCGGCCGTGGCCCCCGGCATCCTGCGGGCCCTGCGCGACCGCCCCACCACTCTCCAGCGCTACCCCGACGGCGTCGAGGGCGAGTGGTTCTACCAGAAGCGCGCGCCCAAGGGCATGCCCGACTGGATCCCCACCGCCCACATCACCTTCCCCAGCGGCCGCACCGCCGACGAGATGTGCCCCACGGAGGAGGCCGCCGTGGTGTGGGCCGCCCAGTACGGCACCCTCACCTTCCACCCCTGGCCGGTGCGCCGCGCCGACGTGGACAGCCCCGACGAACTGCGCATCGACCTCGATCCGCAGCCCGGCACCGACTTCGCCGACGCCGTCCGCGCCGCCCACGAACTGCGGGCCGTCCTCGACGAGTTCGGCGGGCTGCGCGGCTGGCCCAAGACCTCCGGCGGCCGAGGGCTGCATGTCTTCGTGCCCATCGAACCCCGCTGGACCTTCACCCAGGTGCGGCGCGCGGCGATCGCCCTGGGCCGTGAGCTGGAGCGCCGGATGCCGGAGCAGGTGACGATCAAGTGGTGGAAGGAGGAGCGCGGCGAGCGCATCTTCGTCGACTACAACCAGACCGCCCGGGACCGCACCATCGCCTCCGCCTACTCCCTGCGGCCCCGTCCGAACGCCCCGGTCTCCGCACCCCTGCGCTGGGAGGAGGTCGACGACGTGCAGCCGGGCGACTTCGACCTCGTCACGATGCCGGAACGCTTCGCCGAAGTCGGCGATGTGCACGCCGACATGGACGACCACGCCTACTCCCTGGACGCGCTCCTCGAACTCGCCCGCCGCGACGAACACGAGCACGGTCTGGGCGACCTGCCGTATCCGCCCGAGTACCCGAAGATGCCGGGCGAGCCCAAACGCGTCCAGCCGAGCCGCGCCCGGCCCGAACAGTCCTCCTGACGACGGCACTTGGGTTCGGATCCCGGTGCCCCGGCGGGCTGTCACGCCCCGGCGGCGCTCCCGTCCGCCCGCCCGTCCGGGGCTATGCTGATCGTCAGCCGCCGATGAGGAGGGCCGAGGTGTCCGAGGCAGTGTCGCGCCCCACACTGGAGGCGGTGGCCGCGCGGGCCGGGGTGTCCCGGGCCACCGTGTCACGGGTGGTCAACGGCGGGGACGGGGTGCGCGAACCCCTCGTCGAACGGGTCCGGAAAGCGGTCGAGGAACTCGGTTACGTCCCCAACCAGGCGGCCCGCAGCCTGGTCACCAAACGGCACGACGCGATCGCCGTCGTCATCGCCGAACCCGAGACCCGGATCTTCACCGACCCGTTCTTCGCTCTCCAACTGCGCGGCATCAGCAAGGAGTTGACCGCCCACGACAACCAGCTCGTGCTGCTGCTCACCGAGGGGCGGGACGACCACGCACGGGTGGCCCGCTATCTCGCCGGCGGCCATGTCGACGGCGCGCTCGTCTTCTCGCTCCACCTCGACGACCCGCTGCCCGGGCTGATCGAGGGTGCCGGCGTCCCCACGGTGTTCGGCGGCCGTCCCGGCTGGAGCGACGGCACCAACAGCGCCGTGTACGTCGACTGCGACAACCGGGGCGGCGCCCAGGACGCCGTACGCCATCTCGCCGGCCTCGGCCGGACCCGGATCGCCCACATCACCGGGCCCCTGGACCAGACGTCGGCCGCCGACCGCCTCCAGGGCTATCGGGACGTCATGGACGCCATGGGGGAGGCCGATCCCCGGCTGGTCGTGCCCAGCGACTTCACCCCGTCCGGCGGCGAGCGCGCCATGGGCGAACTCCTCGACCGCTGCCCGGATGTCGACGCCGTGTTCGCGGCCAACGACCTCACCGCACTCGGCGCCCTGCGCGTCCTGCGCGAGCGCGGCCACCGGGTGCCCGAGGACGTGGCCGTGATCGGCTTCGACGACGTGCTGCCCGTCACCGAACAGACCGAGCCGTCACTGACCACGGTCCGTCAGGACATCGAGGAGATGGGCCGGTTGATGGCCCGGCTCCTGCTGGCCTCCCTGACCCGGGGGAACCCGGCGACGGGCGCGCCGACCAGCGTCATCCTGCCCACGACACTGGTACGGCGTGCCACCGCATAGGCGGTCTCCGCCTCAGCCCTGCTGCTCGCCCTTGATCACCGCGAACCGGGCGCCGTACGGGTCGGACAGCTTGGCCATCCGGCCCACACCCTCCAACGTGGTCGCCGGCATCCGCACCTTGCCACCGGTCTGCTGCGCCTTCTCCACCACCGCGTCCGGGTCCTCGACCTCGAAGTACGGCAGCCAGTACGCGCCGATCTGGGCCTCGGCAGGGTCCTCGGCCAGCGGGACCACCCCGCCGAACATGGAGTCGTCGTCGCCGTTCGCCGGGTTGAGGCAGGTGTAGGTGCCGCCGGGGAAGGGCACTCCGGAGGTTTCCAGACCGAGCACCTTGTAGTAGAAGGCGGCGGCCGCCGCGATGTCCGGGGTGTACAGCTCGACCCAGCACAGCGAACCCGGATCGCCCGCCACCTCCACGCCCTTGGTCAGCCCGGGCTGCCAGATACCGAAGGGCACCCCCGCCTGGTCGGCGAGGATAGCCAGGTGGCCCCGGCCCATCACGTCCATCGGCTGGGCGAGCACCCGGCCGTGCGCCTGCTCGGCTGCCTTGGCGGTGGCCTGCGCGTCCTCGCTCTGGAAGTACACGGTCCAACTCGGCGGGCCCTGTTCGGGACTGGTCTGCATACCGCCGGCGACGGTCCTGCCGTCCAGCTGGAAGAATCCGTAACCGCCGGCGTCCGGACCCGCCGACTGGAACTGCCAGCCGAAGAGCCCGTTGTAGAAGGAGACGGCGCCGTCGATCTCGGGGGTGCCGAGGTCGATCCAGTTGGGAGCGCCGTTGACGAACTGGGTGGTGAGCATCTTCGCCCTCCTCGGAAGGGTCCCGTGCATTGCAGAGCCGAGTCTTCCACCGCCCACTGACAATTGCTGCCGGAGCGCGCCCACCGGAATCCGGTTACCGTGGGTCACTTGACGCACTCGCGGGGTTTTGATTCCGTTGCGCGCGCCGCCGTGCGCAGGCGTGGCGCCGTCGCGCATGATCGAGGCTGCTGTGGTCCGTCGCGCCCTCGTTGAGCGGGCGTTGATCGAACGTTTTTCGCCGCACGGCACGATCCTGGCCATGCACTTCGACACCACCATCCCACCCCGCACGCCCGTCCCGGTCTGGCATGCGCAGGCGCTGTGCGCGCAGACCGGAGCGGACTTCTTCTTCCCCGAGCCCGGCAGCTCGGTGCGCGAGGCGAAGCGCATCTGCGGTATGTGCGAGATGCGTTCGGCCTGCCTGGAGTACGCGCTGGACAACGACGAACGCTTCGGCGTCTGGGGCGGCCTGTCCGAGAAGGAGCGACTGGAACTCCGGCGCGCCTCCCGCTGACCCACGGCCGCCCCGGAAAATGCCCGACCATGACCACCCTCGCCCTCCGGGAGGCCGACGAGGCCGGGTTGCTGCCCGACCCCTCGCCGGAGAACTCCTGGTCGGCCCGGCTCGGCGAACTGGACCCGGCCGAGGTCCTGGAGACCCAGCTGGTCAACGCCCTTGCCCCGGCCCTGCTCTGCGACCGGCTGCTGCCACTGCTGCTGGCCTCGCCCAACCCGCGCCGGTACGTGGTCAACGTGACCGCGGTCGAGGGCCGGTTCGCCGTCCGCAACAAGATGGCGGGCCATCCGCACACCAACATGGCCAAGGCCGCCCTCAACATGCTCACCCGCACCAGCGCCGCCGAACTCGCCGAGCGAGGCGTCCACATGTGCGCGGTGGACACCGGCTGGATCACCGACGAGAACCCGGCCCCGAAGAAGGCCCGGATGGCGGACGCGGGCTTCCGCACCCCGCTCGACATCGTCGACGGGGCGGCCCGCGTCTACGACCCGATCGTGCGCGGCGAGGCCGGCGACCCGGTGTCCGGGGTGTTCCTGAAGGACTACCGGGAGGCCGCGTGGTGAGCGAGGAGCCGACGTTCGCCGGGGTGCCGCACGTCGTGCCGCGCCCGGCCGCCGAACTCGCCCCGCTGCTGCACTGGTTGCGGGCCGGACGCCCGGCCGGGGAGCGGCTGGACTTCACGGCCGGCACCGTGCTGCCGGACGGCCGTCTCGACCTGTGCAAGCAGGGCGTCGGCGCGACGGGCGCCGCCCTGATCGCCGAGGCCCTGGCCGAAGGCCCCACCCCGGTACGGCATCTCCTGCTCGGCACCGACGCGCTCGGCGACGAGGGCGCCGATCGGCCGCAAGAGCGGGGCCGTAGCGCAGAGGCAGGCGCACCGGCCTCCAGAACCAGAACACGCCGGTTCGAAACCGGCCGCCCCGCCCCCTGGAACGGCGTCCAGCCGGTCGACGACCCGCTGTTCGAAGACCGCGCGGCCCAGCGGCTCCCAGTGCAGATGCGCGCCCTTCGCCGCCGTGAAGCGCGCCGGCCGCCGGGGGCCCGGCAGCGCGTCGTAGGCCAGGGGCCCCGGGCCGGCGCGCACACCGGAGAGCATGCGGACGGCCCGCCGGCGCGGCACGCTGGTAGGAGAGCCAGGTGGCGATGGGAGGAGCTCCCATGGGACACACGGAACAGCGGCCGGCCGTCCGGACCCGGGCCGAGAAGCCCGCCGGTACCGGGAGCGTCTTCCTCTCCTTCGCCCCGTGGATCATCTTCGGCGTCGTCGCGAGCCCCAGCACCTGGGAGTACGCGGCGCTGGCGGCACTGGTCGCCGCGGTCGTGCTGTCCGGCAAGGACATGCTCCGGGGCCGGTTCTTCCTGCTGGACATGGTCGCCATCGTGTTCTTCGCGGTGCTCTGCGTCCTCGCCCTCGCCCTGGACCGCCACGAGCTGATCTGGCTGGAGACGTACGCCCAGGTCATCTCCAGCGCGGTGGTGGCCGTCGTGGCGCTCGGCTCCCTGCTGGCCGACCCCTTCACCGCGCAGTACGCCCGCCACTCGGTGCCGCGCGAGTACTGGGGCTCGCCCGTCTTCACCCACGTCAACATGGTGCTGACGGCGGCCTGGGGCGTGGTCTTCGCGCTGATGGCCCTGTCCACCTGGCTCGCCATCCGACTGCCCGGGCAGAGCGACTGCTTCAACTGGGTCGTCCCCATCGCCCTGCTGGTCTGGGCGGTGAAGTTCACCGAACGCTATCCCGCCCGGTACAAGGAGCGGGCGGCGGCGCAGCGACTGTCCTAGGCGATGGCCCCGGCGGTCACGATCAGTTCCTCGGTCGTGCCGTGGAAGGTGCTGAGCAGCTGGGCCAGGACCGCCCAGGCCTCCTCGTGGTCACCCAGGTGGTCGCGGACGAGCGGGCGCGGCGCGTCCTCGGCTCCGTTCGGCCCGGGCCGGCTCAGGCCACCGGCAGGGCGCGCCGGGAAATCCGCGCGCCCCTCCGTCGTGGGTTCACGCCCCGGCGCGCGCCGCCATCCGCGCCTTGCGCGCGGCCAGCTTCTCGTCGAACTTCAGGGCCTCCGCGTCCAGCCCGCCCATGAACAGGCCGAGTTCCTCCTGCGCCCGCAGGCCCTCCGGGCCGAGGCCGTCGATCTCCAGGACCTTCAGGTGGCGCAGCACCGGCTGGATCACGTCGTCGTGGTGGATGCGCAGGTTGTAGACCTCGCCGATGGCCATCTGGGCGGCGGCCCGCTCGAAGCCGGGGATGCCGTGGCCGGGCATCCGGAAGTTGACCACGACGTCCCGCACCGCCTGCATGGTCAGGTCCGGGGCGAGGTCGAAGGCCGCCTTGAGCAGGTTGCGGTAGAAGACCATGTGCAGGTTCTCGTCCGTCGCGATCCGGGCCAGCATGCGGTCGCAGACCGGGTCGCCGGACTGGTGGCCGGTGTTGCGGTGCGAGATGCGGGTCGCGAGCTCCTGGAAGGCCACATAGGCGACCGAGTGCAGCATCGAGTGGCTGTTGTCCGACTCGAAGCCCTCGCTCATGTGCGACATCCGGAACGCCTCCAGCTTGTCCGGGTCGACCGCGCGGGAGGCGAGCAGGTAGTCGCGCATCACGATGCCGTGCCGGCCCTCCTCGGCGGTCCAGCGGTGCACCCAGGTGCCCCAGGCGCCGTCCCGGCCGAACAGCGAGGCGATCTCGTGGTGGTAGCTGGGCAGGTTGTCCTCGGTGAGCAGGTTCACCACCAGGGCGATCCGGCCGATCTCGGTGACCTTGGACTGCTCCTTGCCCCAGGCCTCGCCGTCCTCGAAGAAACCGGGGAAGTTACGGGCGTCCGACCACGGCACGTACTCGTGCGGCATCCAGTCCTTGGCGACCTTCAGATGGCGGTTCAGCTCCTTCTCGACCACTTCCTCCAGGGCGTACAGCAGCCGCGCGTCGGTCCAGGCGGTCGAGCTGCCGAGATGGGGAGAAGTGATCGTCACGAGAACTCCAGGGGGACGCCGAACAAGAGCGAGTGAACGGGAGAGAACCGGCGAGCGGTGCCGGGAAACCTACGTGATCGTAGGCTACGAACCCGTAGGTTACGAAGCCGTAGGTTAAGCGCGCCGTAAAGACTCCTGATCAGGCGCCGTGCCCAGGGCGATTCGGGACATGCCAAACCGCCCGGGGACCCGCAGGTCCCGGGGCTGGAGGGGTGACTCGATCACCCGGTCAGACGTACAACTCCCGCAGTCGCACCGAGAGGCACGTCACACATCCCTCGAGTTTCTCGAACTCGGAGATGTCCACCGTGACCACGTCGTGGCCGAGGTCGGTCAGCAGTTCCGTCGTCTTCGGGGCGCTCGCCGACATCAGCAGTTTGCCGCCGCCCAGCAGCACCACATGGGCGCCGGCCTCCTCGGGCACCGCCAGGAAACCCGGGAAGAGCGAGGGCCGGTCCACGTTCGGGATGTGCCCCAGAATCGTTCCGTCGGGAAGCGCGGTCACCGCCGACTTCAGATGCAGCACCTTGCTCACCGGTACGGCGACGACCCGCGCGCCCAGCGGCTCGAACACCGCCCGCAACTGCTGCACCCCGGCCGCGTTGGTCCGCCCGCCCCGGCCGACGTAGAGGGTGTCGCCGACCTTGAGGACGTCGCCGCCCTCCAGCGTGCCCGGCTCCCAGATCCAGTTCACCGAGCAGCCGAGGCGGGCCACCGCCTCCTCGACCCCGGCGGTCTCCGCACGCCGGGACTCCGCGCCGGGCCGGGTGATCAGTGCCACGTTCTTGTACATGACGACCGTGTCCTCGACGAAGACCGAGTCGGGGCAGTCGTCCTCCGGATCGACCTCGACGGTCTCCCAGCCGTGCGCGCGCAGCGTCTGCGCGTACTCCTCCCACTGGTTCAGGGCGAGCTCGTCGTCGACCGTCTCCCGCTCGATGTGCGTCACCAGACCTTCGGCGAGGCGCGGGCTGGGGCGGCGGATGAGGGCCTTCTTGCTGGGCACGACGGGTCTCCGGGGTCGGCGGTCGGGTCCGGCGCCCATTGTGGGGGCGCCGGACCGCCATCATGCAGGGCGGGTCCGTGTCGACAAAACCCTCGTTGTCAGGCTGTGCCCCTCCTGAGACGCGCCACCTCCTCCGGCGCGGTGCCCGTCAGCTCCCCGTCCGCCATCAGCAGCCAGCGGGTGAGCCCGATCGACTCCAGGAAGGGAAGATCGTGACTGGCCACGATCAGAGCCCCCTGGTACGACTCCAGCGCCGTGGTGAGCTGCCGCACGCTCGCCATGTCGAGGTTGTTCGTCGGCTCGTCGAGCATCAGCAGCTGCGGGGCGGGCTCGGCCAGGAGCAGCGCGGCCAGCGCCGCCCGGAAGCGTTCGCCGCCGGAGAGCGTGGCCGCCCGCTGGTCGGCGCGGGCGCCCCGGAACAGGAAGCGGGCCAGCCGGGCCCGGATCCGGTTGTTGGTGGCGCCCGGCGCGAACCTGGCCACGTTCTCGGCCACGGTCAGCTCCCCGTCGAGCACGTCCAGCCGCTGCGGCAGGAAACGCAGCGGCACATGCGCGTGCGCCTCGCCCGCGACCGGCTCCAGCTCCCCGGCGATCGTGCGCAGCAGCGTCGTCTTGCCCGCGCCGTTGCGCCCGATCAGCGCGATCCGCTCGGGCCCGCGCAGATCGAGGATCCCCTTCACCCGCGAGCCGTGCGCGAGCTCCAGATTCTCCAGCGTCAGCACGTTCCGGCCCGGCGGTACGGCCGTGTACGGCAGTTCGACGCGGATCTCGTCGTCGTCCCGTACCGCTTCCACCGCCTCGTCCAGCCGCTCCTTCGCCTCGCTGAGCCGCTCCTCGTGCATGATGCGGTGCTTGCCCGCGGACTCCTGAGCGGCCCGCTTGCGGGCCCCCATGACGATCTTCGGCTCGCGTTTCTGCTCGAACATCTTCTGCCCGTACCGCTTGCGGCGGGCCAGTTTGACCTGGGCGTCGGACAGTTCGCGTTTCTGCTTGCGGACATCGGCCTCGGCGACCCGCACCATGCGCTCGGCCGCCTCCTGTTCGACGGCGAGCGCCTCCTCGTACGCCGAGAAGTTGCCGCCGTACCAGGTGACCTCCCCCGCGTGCAGGTCGGCGATCTGGTCGACCAGGTCGAGGAGTTCACGGTCGTGGCTGACCACGATCAGCAGGCCCGGCCAGGACGCGACGGCCGCGTACAGCCGCTTGCGGGCGTACAGGTCGAGGTTGTTGGTGGGCTCGTCGAGCAGCAGTACGTCCGGCCGGTCCAGGAGCAGCGCGGCCAGTCGCAGCAGCACCGACTCGCCGCCGGAGACCTCGCCGACGGTCCGGTCGAGTCCGATGTGGCCGAGTCCGAGCTCGCCGAGGGTGACCAGGGCGCGCTCCTCGACGTCCCAGTCGTCGCCGAGCGTCTCGAAGTGCGCCTCGGACGCGTCGCCCGCCTCGATGGCGTGCAGCGCGGCCCGCCGGGCGGCGATGCCGAGCGCCTCCTCGACGCGCAGCGCGGTGTCCAGGGTGACGTTCTGCGGGAGGTAACCGACGTCGCCGGCCACCTTCACGGTGCCGTCGGACGGGGTGAGCTCACCGGCGATGAGCTTGAGAAGGGTGGATTTCCCTGATCCGTTGACGCCGACGAGACCGGTCCGGCCGGGACCTACGGCGACGTCCAGGCCGTCGAGGACGCAGGAGCCGTCGGGCCAGGAGAAGGACAGGGAGGTGCAGGTGACAGATGCAGACATGGGCGCCTCGCGGTTGCTTGCGGTGTCGGGGACAGACGCGTGTCGAGACACCGCGGGACAGCAGCCGAGGGGCCAGGGGAGAGATGCCTGTGCCGGGGGACGGCTCGCACGCCGAGGTCGAACGCCACGGACACACCTCACGGGTGTGACGCGGTGTCTCGAGTCCTCAGACGAGCAACGTCCTTCTCCTATCGACGGCAACAGAACCGTCGTACAAGTTAGGAGGGCCCCACACGGGGTGTCAACGCAATTAATCGCGACCCCGTGCGGCGGCCGGCCGACGCCACCGGGTGGCTCAGCAGGCGTCCCGCATCAGTTCGGCCAGGTCGTGGTCGAGGTCCAGCCGGAGGTGTTCGAGGCCGGTGGGCACCAGGTCACCGGTCGCCTCCAGGAACCGCTCGATCTCGCCCGTGCGCACATGGATGACGGCGGTCCCCTCGGGGGCGTGGAACTCCAGGACGGTCCGGTCGTAGCCGTACGGTCGCACCCGGACGTCCCCCGCGCCCTCAGGGGCGTGCAGGCCGGCCGCGAGCAGTTCGCGGGAGAACGTCCAGCAGACGTCCACGCCCTCCAGGGTGGCCGGGGCCGGGAACGTCATACGGACGGCGAAGGGGTCCTCGCTGTCGTAGCTGAGGCTGGCGGGAATGCTCGGCATGCGGGGCGACGCGGCGACCAGTCGGGCCTCCACGGGCTGCTCGATGACAGTGGACAAGGCCTTGCTCCCTAGTGACGGCTCGACGAATTTCCGGGCGTATAAGACCTGGCACTGGAAGAGACGACGGAAGTGGCCGATCCGTGCACGCGAAGTGCGAGTGACCTCTGTCACCGGCTTCATTCACACCCGGGGCTTACCTGGCCCATGGGACGGCGGGGCCCTCTGGACGGCACCGGGACAGTGGGCTAACTTCCCGCGCCATGAGGCGCTTGGGGAGCACGCGGCGGTCAGGACGGACGGGACGTACGAGCCGAACGGTGGCGGTGGGGGTGGCGTGCGCGGCGGCGCTGGCCGCGCTGACCGCGGGTTCCGCGCGGGCGGCGACACCGGCACCGCACTGGGTGCTCAAGGACACCGGCACACCGGACGTGCGGTTCCGCGGTCTGGCCGCCGTCGACCGCCACACCGCGTGGCTGGCCGGAACGGCCGGCACCGTGCTGCGCACCACCGACGGCGGGACGACCTGGCGGAACGTCTCTCCGCCGGGCGCGGGCGACCTCCAGTTCCGGGACGTCGAGGCGTTCGACGCGCGCCGCGCGGTGGTGCTGGCCATCGGCGAGGGCGAGGCGTCCCGCGTCTACCGCACCGACGACGGCGGGGCGACCTGGACCGAGTCCTTCCGCAACACCGACCCCGCCGCCTTCTACGACTGCATGACCTTCTTCGACCGCCGCCACGGCCTCGCCATGAGCGACCCGGTGGAGGGGAGGTTCCGCATCCTGGCCACCGGCGACGGCGGCCGCTCCTGGCGGGTGCTGCCCGACACCGGGATGCCGGCCGCCCTGGACGGCGAGGCCGGGTTCGCCGCCAGTGGCCAGTGCCTGGTCGCCTCCGGGCCGAAGGACGCCTGGCTGGCCACCGGTGGCGGCACGCACGCGCGCGTGCTGCACTCCACCGACCGCGGACTGACCTGGACCGCCACCGACACGCCCGTCCCGGCCGGCGATCCCGCCAAGGGCGTCTTCGCCCTCGCCTTCCGTGACCGCACCCACGGCCTGGCGGTCGGCGGCGACTACCGGCCCGACCAGCCCTCCCCGCAGGCGGCCGCGGTCACCCGCGACGGCGGCCGCACCTGGCAGCCCGCGGCGACCCCGCCGCCCGCGTACCGCTCCGGCGCGGCCTGGCTCCCGCACAGCCGCACCACCGCCCTCGCCGTCGGCCCCACCGGCACCGACCTGACCACCGACGGCGGCCGCACCTGGCGGACCGTCGACACCGGCTCGTACGACACCGTCGACTGCACCCCGGACCTGAGCTGCTGGGCCGCCGGTGAGCAGGGCCGGGTGGCACGTCTGGAGCGCTGACGCGCGGGTACCCGGTGGCGGCAATACCGACGAAGGGACACGGAGGGAGTGGTCATGCCACGCGGATCCAGCCCCAAGCGGGAACGTCAGTACGAGCACATCAAGGACAGCGCGCTCGACCGGGGCGAGAGCGAACAGCGCGCCGAGGAGATCGCCGCGCGGACCGTCAACAAGGAACGCGCCCGCTCCGGCGAGTCCAAGACCGCCAGCCGTACGTCCACCCAGGACATGTCCTCCGGCAGGCGCGGCGGCAAGCGCTCGCACAGCGGCGCCGCGGGCCCGACCTACGACCAGCTCTACGAGGAGGCCAAACAGCGCGGCATCGAGGGCCGCTCGGACATGAACAAGGCACAACTGCAACGCGCTCTGGACGCCAAGAAGAGCTGACCCGCCCGGCGCGAGTGAGCCGGGCCGTACGCCGGGGTCTCGCTTCGGCCGGCACGCGCGCGTGGGCGGCGTCCTGCGCCGGGTCCTGGCGGACCGCCGACGGATCATGGTCCGACCCGTCGCCGCACGCGCGCGTGGCGCGCCGTACGCTCGTGGCCACCATGACGACCGTACGCGTACCCGCGGGCTGGCCCGCGACGGAGGAAGCGGCCCTGGCCGTGCAGGACGAGCTGCGGGGGCGGGTGGTTCTCGACGAGCCGGGACCGGCGCCCGGCGCGGGCCATGTCACGGGGGTCGACGTGGCCTACGACGACGACCGGGACCTGGTCGCCGCGGCGGCCGTCGTGCTGGACGCGGCGACCCTGGAACCGGTGGCCGAGGCCACCGCCGTCGGCCGGGTCTCCTTCCCGTACGTGCCCGGCCTGCTCGCCTTCCGCGAGATCCCCACCCTACGGGCGGCGCTGGACGCCCTGCCGTGTTCGCCGGGCCTGGTCGTCTGCGACGGCTACGGCCTCGCCCACCCGCGCCGCTTCGGCCTCGCCAGCCACCTCGGCGTCCTCACCGGCCTGCCCACCGTCGGCGTCGCCAAGAACCCGTTCGCCTTCGCGTACGACGACCCGGACGCCCCGCGCGGCAGCCGGGCACCGCTCCTCGCCGGCGCCGAGGAGGTCGGCCGCGCGCTGCGCACCCGGGACGGCGTCAAGCCGGTGTTCGTCTCCGTCGGCCACCGGGTGAGCCTGGACAACGCCTGCGCCCACACGCTGGCGCTCACCCCGGAGTACCGCCTGCCGGAGACCACCCGCCGTGCGGACGCGCTGTGCCGCAGGGCACTGCGGGAGGCCCGGGCCTGAGTATCCGTACTGAGTACGCGTACGGATGTGGCGGCCCCGGTCCCCGGGGCAGGCTGGCCCGCATGACGACACACCGCACTCCCAAGCCCGTCGCCGACCCCGCCCAGCCCGTCGAGCGCGCCGTCAACGCGGCGCTCGTCCTCGCTGTGGTGGCGGGGTTCGCCTGGGTCGTGGGGATGGTCTGCACCGTGTTGGTCTGGCAGTCCTGACCCGGGCCGGCGCCCGCTAGCGGGTCGCGGCCACCCGGAAGCCGATGCCGGCCGCGCGCAGCCGTTCGGTCAGCGCGTCGCCCATCGCCTGCGCGGTGGTGACCTGGCCGGCCGTCGCCGGCAGGTCGTCGAAGGCGAGGGAGAGCGCGGCCTCGGCGAACATCTTCGCCGTCTCGCCGTAGCCCGGATCGCCGCCCGAGACCTCCGTGAAGACCCGCCGTCCGCCGCCCTCGCCGACGAACCGGACCGTGAACCAGCTGCGGGCCCGCTTCTCCGCGCTGGGCCCCTCCCCGGGCCTGAGCCGGTCCGACAGCCAGCGCCGGGCGGGCGGCAACTGGGCGGCCGCGGCGACCGCGCCCACGGCCGCCACCCCGCCGAGCGCCACCGGAAGATGCCTGACGGCCGCGTAGTGCCGGTAGCGGAAGTCCGGGCCGTAGCGGTCCAGGGCCTTCGCCGAACGGCGCACGATCTGGGCGTCGATGGTGGGCAGCGGCAGCGCCCAGGCGCCTATCTCCTTGGCGAAGCGCGGCGGGCCGGCGGGCGCGGTCGCCCGGCGGTTCATCAGCCGGGGCTCGTACCGGGCGCGGTCCCGGGCGGCGGCGATCATCTGCCGGGGGCGCGCGAACTGGTCGAGGACGGAGGCGAAGGTGCCGCCGGAGAAGGTCGCGTCGGCGGTCACGAAGCCGTCCACGGTCAGCGGCACGCCCTCGGGCAGCTGACGGACCGTGAAGTAGGCGCCCAGGTCGTGCGGGACCGAGTCGAAGCCGCAGGCGTGCACCAGGCGGGCCCCGGTCTCCTGCGCGCGTGCGTCGTGCCGCACGTACGTCAGGTCCACGAACTCGGGCTCCCCGCACAGGTCCAGATAGTCCGCACCGGTGTCCGCGCAGGCCGCCACCAGGTCCTCGCCGTAACGGCCGTACGGGCCGACCGTGGTGGCCACCACGCGCGCGTGCTCGGCGAGGGCGCGGATCGTGGCGGGCTCGGCGACGTCGGCGCGCAGCAGTCCGACCTCCGTGTCGGCCGGCAGCCGCTCGCGCAGCGCCTCCAGTTTGCGCTCGTCACGGGCCGCGACCGCCCACCGCAGGCCCAGGGGTGCGTGGGCGGCGAGGTAGTCGGCGGTGAGCTCGCCGACGAAGCCGGTGGCCCCGAAGAGCACGATGTCGTAGGGACGGTCCGTTGTCTTCAGCCTGCTCATGACACCTCTCGGTCGTGCAACCCGCGCCGTTGTCGGTGGCTGAGGCTAGCGTGAGAAGTGCGGACGCACCCCCACCGGGTATCTTGACTAAGCGCTTGCTCGTCCACTCTTGTGCCCAGTGGAACGTGTTCTTAGCATCATCGGTGTTACATCAGTTGTGTCACATGACTGGGGGCGGCATGACCACGGCAGGGACGCCAGGACACGGCCCGCTCTCCGGCGTGCGCGTGGTCGAGCTGGCAGGCATCGGACCGGGCCCGTTCGCCGCCATGCTCCTCGCCGACCTGGGCGCCGACGTGGTCCGCGTCGACCGGCCCGGCGGCCCCGGGCTCGCCATCGACCCCGCGTACGACGTCACCAACCGCAACAAGCGCTCGGTGCTGGTCGACCTGAAGGCCCCGGACGGACCGGCCCGCGTCCTCGACCTCGCCGAGCGCGCCGACGTCCTGATCGAGGGCAACCGGCCCGGAGTCGCCGAGCGGCTCGGCGTCGGCCCGGAAGAGTGCCACGCCCGCAACCCCCGCCTGGTCTACGGCCGGATGACCGGCTGGGGCCAGGAGGGGCCGCTGGCCCACCGCGCGGGCCACGACATCGCCTACATCGCCCTCACCGGCACCCTCGGCATGATCGGCCGCCCCGACGAACCCCCGGCGGTCCCCGCCAACCTGCTCGGCGACTACGCGGGCGGCTCCCTCTACCTCGTCGTCGGCGTCCTGGCCGCGCTGCACCACGCGCGCGCGACCGGTTCCGGCCAGGTCGTGGACGCCGCCATCGTGGACGGCACCGCGCACCTCGCCGCGATGATCCACGGCATGGTGGCCGCCGGCGGCTGGCAGGACCGGCGCGCCGCCAACCTGCTGGACGGCGGCTGCCCCTACTACGGCACCTACGAGACCGCCGACGGCGGACACATGGCGGTCGGCGCCCTGGAGCCGCAGTTCTACGCCGAGTTCCTCCGGCTGCTGGGCGGCCTGGACGACCTGGCCGACGCCCGTAAGGACTGGACCCGCTGGGGCGAGCTGCGCGAGCGCGTCGCCGCCCGCTTCAAGGCCCGTACCCGGGACGAGTGGACGGCCGTCTTCGAAGGCTCCGACGCCTGTGTGGCCCCCGTGCTCTCCCTGCGCGAGGCCCCGCACCACCCCCACCTGGCGGCCCGCGGCACCTTCACCGACCACGGCGGCATCACCCAGCCGGCCCCCGCCCCCCGCTTCTCCGTGACCCCCACGGCCGTGCGCACCGCCCCCGCCCGGCCGGGCGGGGACACCATCGAGGTGGCCCGGGACTGGGCCGTGCCCGCCCTGCTCGACGACGACAAGGACACCACCTGATGGAGCTCTCGACCTTCCTCGACTACGCGGGCGACCCGCGCACCGCGGCGGACCAGGCGGCCGCGCTGGAGTCGGCGGGCCTCGACACGGTCTGGGTCGCGGAGGCCTACGGCTTCGACTCGCCCACCATCATGGGATACCTGGCCGCCCGCACCGAGCGGATGAAGATCGGCTCCGCGATCCTCAACGTCTACTCCCGCACCCCCGCCCTCATCGCCCAGACGGCCGCCGGCCTCGACGCGATCTCCGGCGGCCGGGCGATCATCGGGCTCGGCGCCTCCGGCCCGCAGGTGGTCGAGGGCTGGCACGGCAAGGCCTACGACAAGCCCCTCGGGCGCACCCGCGAGACCATCGAACTGACCCGGCGGATCCTGCGCCGCGAGACCATCGACCACCACGGCATCACCGACATGCCCCGCCCCGGCGGTCTCGGCAAGCCCCTGAAGATCCTCACCAGGCCGGTCCGCGCCGAGGTCCCGCTCTACGTCGCCTCCCTGGGCCCCGCCAACGTCCGGATGACCGCCGAGATCGCCGACGGCTGGCTGCCCACCCTGTTCATCCCCGAGAAGGCACAGGACGTCTGGGGAACCCCGCTGGCGGAGGGCACCGCCCGCCGCGACCCGGCCCTCGGACCGCTGGGGATCGTCGCCGGCGGCCTGCTCGCCATCGGCGAGGACGCCGCCGCCGCGCGCGACCTGGCCCGCCCCAGGATCGCCCTCTACGTCGGCGGCATGGGCGCACCGGGCAAGAACTTCTACAACGACCTCGCCGTCGCCTACGGCTACGAGAAGGAGGCCCGGCTCATCCAGGAGCTGTACCTGGCCGGCCGCCACCGGGACGCGGCGGCCGCCGTACCGGACGAGTTCTGCGAGCTCATATCCCTGTGCGGCCCGGAGGGCTACGTCCGTGACCGCGTCGCCGCCTTCCGCGAGGCGGGCGTGACCACCCTCGACATCACCCCTGTCGGCCCGGACCCGGCCCGCCTGGTCGAGACCGTCAAGAGCTGGCTCTGACCCCCACCGCCCCAAACCCTCGTTGAAAGGCTTGTCAGTGAGCACCGAAGCGTATGTGTACGACGCGATCCGCACCCCGCGCGGTCGCGGCAAGGCGAACGGCGCCCTGCACGGCACGAAGCCCATCGACCTGGTCGTCGGCCTCATCCACGAGATCCAGGACCGCTTCCCGGGCCTGGACCCGGCCGCGATCGACGACATCGTCCTCGGTGTCGTCGGCCCGGTCGGCGACCAGGGCTCCGACATCGCGCGGATCGCCGCCATCGCCGCCGGACTGCCCGACACGGTGGCCGGCGTGCAGGAGAACCGCTTCTGCGCTTCGGGCCTGGAAGCCGTGAACATGGCCGCCGCCAAGGTCCGTTCGGGCTTCGAGGACCTCGTCCTCGCCGGCGGCGTCGAGTCCATGTCCCGGGTGCCGATGGCCTCCGACGGCGGCGCCTGGTTCAACGACCCGATGACCAACCTGGCCACCAACTTCGTGCCGCAGGGCATCGGCGCCGACCTGATCGCCACCATCGAGGGCTTCTCCCGGCGGGACGTCGACGAGTACGCGGCGCTCTCCCAGGAGCGGGCGGCGACGGCCGTGAAGGAGGGCCGTTTCGAGCGTTCCGTGGTCCCCGTGAAGGACCGCGCGGGCCTGGTCGTCCTCGACCACGACGAGCACCTGCGCCCCGGCACCACCGCCGACTCCCTCGCCAAGCTCAAGCCCTCCTTCGCCGACATCGGCGAACTGGGCGGCTTCGACGCGGTCGCGCTGCAGAAGTACCACTGGGTCGAGCAGATCGACCACGTCCACCACGCGGGCAACTCCTCCGGCATCGTCGACGGCGCCTCCCTGGTCGCCATCGGCTCGAAGGAGATCGGCGAGCGCTACGGCCTCACCCCGCGCGCCCGGATCATCGCGGCCGCCGTCTCCGGCTCCGAGCCGACCATCATGCTCACCGGCCCGGCCCCCGCCACCCGCAAGGCCCTCGCCAAGGCCGGCCTCACCATCGACGACATCGACCTGGTGGAGATCAACGAGGCGTTCGCGGCGGTCGTGCTGCGCTTCGTGAAGGACATGGGCCTGTCCCTGGACAAGGTCAACGTCAACGGCGGCGCCATCGCGCTCGGCCACCCGCTCGGCGCCACCGGCGCGATGATCCTCGGCTCCCTCGTCGACGAACTGGAGCGCCAGGACAAGCGCTACGGCCTCGCCACCCTGTGTGTGGGCGGCGGCATGGGCATCGCCACGATCGTCGAGCGCGTCTGAAAACCCCGGCGGAACCAAGAGACCTCACGGAGACCCTCACATGACCGAGAGCACCACCATCCGCTGGGAAAAGGACGACACCGGCGTCGTCACCCTGGTCCTGGACGACCCCAACCAGTCCGCCAACACCATGAACGCGGCCTTCGTCGAGTCCCTGGCCGCGGTCGCCGACCGCCTGGAGGCCGAGCAGGACTCGATCCGGGGCATCGTCTTCACCTCCGCCAAGAAGACCTTCTTCGCCGGCGGCGACCTGCGCGACCTCATCCGGGTCACCCCCGAGACCGCCCAGGACCTCTTCGACGGCGGCCTCGCCATCAAGCGCAACCTGCGCCGTATCGAGACCCTCGGCAAGCCCGTCGTCGCCGCGATCAACGGCGCGGCCCTGGGCGGCGGTTTCGAACTCGCCCTGGCCTGCCACCACCGCGTCGCCCTCGACACCCCCGGCACCAAGATCGGCTGCCCCGAGGTCACCCTCGGCCTGCTCCCGGGCGGCGGCGGAGTCGTCCGTACCGTGCGCCTGCTCGGCATCGCCGACGCGCTGCTGAAGGTCCTCCTCCAGGGCACCCAGTACAACGCCCGCCGGGCCCAGGAGAACGGCCTGATCCACGAGGTGGCCAAGACGCCGGAGGAACTGCTGGCCAAGGCCCGCGCCTTCATCGACGCCAACCCCGAGTCCCGGCAGCCCTGGGACACGCCGGGCTACCGGATCCCCGGCGGCACGCCCGCCAACCCGAAGTTCGCGGCCAACCTGCCCGCCTTCCCGGCGAGCCTGCGCAAGCAGACCAACAACGCCCCCTATCCGGCGCCGCGCCGCATCCTGGCCGCCGCCGTCGAGGGCAGCCAGGTCGACTTCGACAACGCCCAGGTCATCGAGGCCCGTTACTTCGTGGAGCTGGCCGCCGGGCAGATCTCCAAGAACATGATCCAGGCGTTCTTCTTCGACCTCCAGGCCGTCAACTCCGGTGCCAACCGGCCGAAGGGCGTGGAGCCCCGCAAGGTCACGAAGGTGGCCGTCCTCGGCGCGGGCATGATGGGCGCCGGCATCGCCTACTCCTGCGCCCGCGCGGGCATCGACGTCGTCCTCAAGGACGTCTCCGCCGAGGCCGCGCGGAAGGGCAAGGCCTACTCCGAGAAGCTGTGCGCCAAGGCCGTCGCCAAGGGCCGTACCAGCCAGGAGAAGGCGGACGCGCTGCTTTCCCGCATCACCCCCACCGCGGACCCGCAGGACCTCGCCGGCTGCGACGCCGTCATCGAGGCCGTCTTCGAGGACACCTCGCTCAAGCACAAGGTGTTCCAGGAGATCGAGGCGGTCGTCGCGCCCGACGCCCTGCTCTGCTCCAACACCTCCACGCTCCCCATCACCGCCCTCGCCGAGGGGGTGGAGCGCCAGGAGGACTTCATCGGCCTGCACTTCTTCTCGCCCGTCGACAAGATGCCGCTCGTCGAGATCATCAAGGGCGAGCGCACCGGCGACGAGGCCCTGGCGCGCGCCTTCGACCTGGTCCGGCAGATCAACAAGACGCCGATCGTCGTCAACGACTCGCGCGGCTTCTTCACCTCCCGGGTGATCGGCCACTTCATCAACGAGGGCGTCGCCATGGTCGGCGAGGGCATCGAGCCCGCCTCCGTCGAGCAGGCCGCGGCCCAGGCCGGGTACCCGGCCAAGGTGCTCTCCCTGATGGACGAGCTGACCCTCACCCTGCCGCAGAAGATCCGCCGCGAGTCGAAGCTGGCCGTCGAGGAGGCCGGCGGCACCTGGACCGCGCACCCCGCCGAGGCCGTCATCGACCGCATGGTCGACGAGTTCGGCCGCCCCGGCCGCAGCGGCGGGGCCGGCTTCTACGACTACGCCGAGGACGGCAAGCGTGCCGGGCTCTGGCCGGGCCTGCGCGAGCACTTCACGCGGCCGGGCCAGGAGATCCCGTTCCGGGACATGCAGGAGCGGATGCTCTTCTCCGAGGCCCTCGACACCGTCCGCCTCCTGGAGGAGGGCGTCCTGACCTCGGTCGCGGACGCCAACATCGGATCGCTCTTCGGTATCGGCTTCCCGGGCTGGACCGGCGGTGTCCTCCAGTACATCAACGGTTACGACGGCGGCCTGCGGGGCTTCGTGGCCCGCGCGCGCGAACTCGCCGAGACCTACGGCGAGCGGTTCACGCCGCCCGCACTGCTCGTGACGAAGGCGGACAAGGGGGAGACCTTCACCGACGCCCGCTGACCGGTCCGCCCCGCTCGACGGCACACCACGGGCCGGACGCCCCCCGGCGTCCGGCCCGGTCCCGTCCTCAGGAGGGCGGGACCTCCGCCGAGCCGGCGAGCCACTGGTGCACCTCTTGCCTGAGCGAGCGCTGGAACGTCGTCAGGAGCGCCTGCACCACCAGCGGCTGCATATCGGCGGACAGGGACTTCACGTCCTGCTCGGTCCGCTCCGCCACCTCCTCCCGGAACAGCTGCGACAGCGCGTGGGCGGCCGCGCGCGAGTGCTCGGCCAGCACCGTGCGCGCGGCCAGGATCGCCTTCTCGGACAGCGGTACGTCCAGGAGCTGTACGGCGAGCCGGAACAGGCCCGGGTCGATGCGGTAGGCGTCACCGTCGGGCCGTACGACATCCATCGCGACGAGCCGCTCGACGTCCCCCTCGTCCAGTCGGCGCCCGGCCCGCCGCCGTAGCTCCCCGGCGCTCACCGTCTCCTCGGCGTCCGGGGCCCAGGAGGCCACCACGGCCCGGTGGATGGCCAGGTCGTGATGGCTCAGCCCGGGCGGCAACCGGTGCAGATAGCGCTCGATCGCCGCCAGTGTCATGCCCTGGTGCTGAAGCTCCTCGATGAGCGCCAGCCGGGCCAGGTGCTCGGGCCCGTACCGGCCCACCCGGCGGGCACCGATCACCGGGGGCGGAAGCAGCCCCTTGGTGCCGTAGAACCGGACCGTGCGGACCGTGGTGCCGGCTCGGGCGGCCAGCTCGTCGATCGTGAGCGCCGGCTCGGACTCGCCGTCGGTGTCGGTCGTCATGCGGAGCAGTATCGCTGTCACAGCGGCACTGTGACACCGGAAGGTGCGCGGGCTACGCGATCATCCGTTCGCCGGATGTTCATTTGAATATCATGACCGCAATCTTGTGAGAAGCGCCGCTCTGTGATCTGTGCCATCGCATACGCCCAGGTGGCCGGGGGAAGATGGCACCTTGGTCTGTGCCCACACCGAGCGCGCGGACCGAGTACGTCCGGACACCCGAGCGCGACCCGCTCGCGCGGACCGAGTACGTCCGGACACCCGAGCGCGACCCGCTCGGGCGCACCAGAGAGTGGACCCACCTGTGAGCAAGAACGCCGTGGACACGGCACAGGCCGTAGCCACCCGGACCGACGCGCCCCAGACGCCCGCGGACGCGGGTGACGCCGGCTACAGCAAGGATCTCAAGCCCCGCCACGTCAACATGATCGCCGTCGGCGGCGCGATCGGCACCGGCCTCTTCCTCGGCGCCGGCGGACGCCTCCACAACGCGGGCCCGGCGCTCGCTCTCGCCTACCTGGTCTGCGGAATCTTTGCCTTCTTCGTCGTCCGCGCCCTCGGCGAGCTGGTCCTGTACCGGCCGTCGTCCGGATCCTTCGTGTCGTACGCGCGTGAGTTCCTCGGCGAGAAGGGCGCCTACGTCGCCGGCTGGATGTACTTCCTGAACTGGTCGACGACCGGAATCGCCGACATCACCGCCATCGCGCTGTACACGCACTACTGGAGCATGTTCACCAGCATCCCGCAGTGGACGCTCGCGCTGATCGCCCTGGCCGTGGTCCTGGCGGTGAACCTCATCTCGGTGAAGATCTTCGGCGAGATGGAGTTCTGGTTCGCGATCATCAAGGTCGCGACCCTGGTCGGCTTCATGCTGATCGGCATCTTCCTGCTGGCCACCCAGCACAAGGTCGACGGCCGGAACCCGGGCCTGAGCGTCATCAGCGACCACGGCGGTGTCCTCCCGCACGGCCTGATGCCGGTCGTGCTGGTCATGCAGGGCGTGATCTTCGCGTACGCGGCCCTGGAGCTGGTCGGCGTCGCGGCGGGCGAGACCGCCGAGCCGGAGAAGGTCGTCCCGCGCGCGGTGAACTCGATCATGTGGCGCGTCGGCATCTTCTACGTCGGCTCGGTCGTCCTGCTCGCCCTGCTCCTGCCCGGCTCGGTGTACTCGGCCGACCAGAGCCCCTTCGTGACGGTCCTCTCCAAGATCGGCGTCTCGGGCGCCGGCGACGTCATGAACCTGGTGGTCCTGACCGCGGCGATGTCCTCCCTCAACTCCGGCCTGTACTCCACCGGCCGCATCCTGCGCTCCATGGCGGTGGCCGGCTCGGCCCCGAAGTTCACGGCCCGCATGAACCGCAGCCAGGTCCCCTACGGCGGCATCCTGCTGACCTGCGCGGTCTGCGTGCTCGGCGTCGGCCTGAACTACCTGGTGCCCAGCCAGGCCTTCGAGATCGTGCTGAACGTCGCCTCCCTCGGCATCATCAGCACCTGGGTGATCATCATGCTCTGCCACCTGATCTTCGTCCGCCGTGCCAAGGCCGGCCTGGTCGACCGCCCCTCGTTCCGCCTGCGCTTCAGCCCCGTCACCGAGATCGCCACGATCGCCTTCCTGCTGGTCTGCCTCGGCATGATGTGGAAGGACCCGGAGGTCGGCCGCAAGACCCTCCTGCTCATCCCGGTCATCGCCGCACTGCTGGTGGCGGGCTGGTTCGGGGTCCGCCGCAGGGTCTTCCAGACCGCCGACAAGGAACTGTCTCAGCTCACGAAGTAGCAGCTCAGCGCCATTGTCAGCGCCATCGCCTACGGTGGCGTCATGTCGGAGATCACTTACATCCGGGGTGACGCCACCGCGCCGTCGGGCAAGGGCGTCAAGGTGATCGCGCATGTCTGCAACGACCTGGGGGGCTGGGGGAAGGGCTTCGTCCTGGCGCTCTCACGGCGCTGGCCGGAGCCGGAGAAGGCGTACCGCGCCTGGCACCGCGACCGCGCGAAGAACGACTTCGGCCTGGGCGCGATCCAACTGGTCCGCGTCGAGCGGTACCTCTGGGTGGCCAACATGATCGGCCAGCGGGGAACCAGAACCGGCAGCAAGGGCGTGCCGGTCCGCTACGAGGCGATCGACACGGCCCTGGCCAGGCTGGCCGACGAGGCGACCGGACTCGGAGCCTCGGTACACATGCCCCGCATCGGCTGCGGCCTGGCGGGCGGGAAGTGGCCCCGCGTCGAGCCGCTGATAGCGGAACGCTTGGTGGCCCGCCACATCCCGGTCACCGTGTACTCCTACGGCGAGGAAGCGCCCTTTTAGGGGCGCGGGGAACTGCGCGACCAGCCACGACGACCCCGCAGCCCCCCACCCCATCGCACCCGTCAACCGCCTAGTGCACGTCGTTCGTAGCCTCGATCTTCTTCCACGACTTCGGCTGGGCAACGGCCCCCACGGCCTTCGCCGCGGGCCCCGCCGGCTTCGTCGGCTCGAACAACCACGCGTCGAACAACGCCGACAGCGACTTCCCGGACACCTTCTCGGCGTACTCCCGGAAGTCGGCGACCGAGGCGTTGCCGTACGCGTGCTCCTTCGGCCACCCCTTCAGGATCGTGAAGAACGCGTCGTCGCCGACCGCGTCCCGCAGCGCCTGCACGGCCAGTGCCCCGCGGTCGTAGACGGCGATGTCGAACTGGTCGTCCGGGCCGGGATCCCCCGGCCTGACCGTCCAGAAAGCGTCGTCGGCCGGATGCGAGGCGTACACGTAGTCGGCGAGTTCCTGCGTCGTGCCCTCACCCTCGTGCTCGGACCACAGCCACTGGGCGTAGCGGGCGAAGCCCTCGTTGAGCCAGATGTCCTTCCAGCCCTTGAGCGAGACGTCGTCGCCGTACCACTGGTGCGCCAGCTCGTGCACGACCACGGAGGTGTTGGACCCGTTCGCGAACTGCTTGGGGCTGTAGTACACGCGGGTCTGCGTCTCCAGCGCGTACCCGGTCGTCGTGTTCGGCACGTACCCGCCGGTCGAACTGAAGGGGTAGGGCCCGAAGTAGCCGGAGAGCCAGTCGACGAGTTCCCCGGTGCGCTCCACGCTCGCCCGCGCCGCCCCGTCGTTGTCGCCGAGGTCCTTGCTGTAGGCGTTGACGACCGGCACCCCGCCCTCGGAGGTGCTCGTCGTGATGTCGAACCTCCCGACGGCCAGCGTGGTCAGATAGGTCGCCTGCGGCTTGTTCTGCCGCCAGTTGTACCGGGTCCAGCCGCGCTGTGAAGTCGACGACTGGAGCAGGCCGTTGGAGATGACCTGGGTGCCGTCGGGGACGGCGACCGAGACGTCGTAGGTCGCCTTGTCCAGCGGGTGGTCGTTGCTCGGGTACCACCACCAGGCGGACTCGGGCTCGTCCGCCGCGACCGCCCCGTCGGGCGTACGGTGCCAGGTGCTGAAGCCGTACGCGCTCTTCGTCGACGGCACTCCGCTGTAGCGGACGACGACGGTGACCTGCGTGCCCTTCGCCAGCGGCGCCTTCGGGGTGACGACCAGCTCGTGCTGACCGGACGTGGCGAAGTCCGCCTTCGCGCCGTTGACCCGCACCTCGCTCACGTCCAGGAGGAAGTCCAGATCGAAGCTGGACAGGTCCTGCGTGGTCCGTGCCAGGATCGTCGCCGTACCGGCCAGCTCGTCGGTGGCCGGCTGGTACTGCAGACGCAGATCGTAGTGGGAGACGTCGTAACCGCCGTTGCCGTAGTACGGGTAGTAGGGGTCGCCGATGCCCGGCGCGCCGGGGCTGTAGCTCGCGGCCGATGCCGGGATCGCCAGCAGCAGGGAGGCCGCCGCGAGTGCGCCCGGCGCGATGATTCTGCGGTGCACGAGAACTCCAGGTCGGTAGGGGGCCGAGGCGCCCGCCACGCCCGGGCGGGAACGCCAGGTCGATGGAGCACGGAACTGTTCGGAGCCTATTGAGTCCCTGTGACCCCTGGCCTGTCCACGGCCCCTGCTGTCACACGATCGCCATTCGGCCGCAATCAGTCCTGCCGGTCCCTCAGGTGCCCTCTTCTGTGCAGGAGTTGACCGGGGTAGCGTCCGCCGCATGCCGAAACGCACGCGCTTCACGATCTGGAGACCGTTCGTCATCGCGGCCGTCGCAGCCCTGACGGCCGCCTTCCTCAGCCCGGTCGCGGCCCAGGCGGCCGGCGCGGCCCCGCGCGAGAGCCGACCGGTCTACTCCTACGCCCACGCCATTCGCGAGGCCGTCTGGGTGGACACCGGCCTCGACTCCGACGGCGACGGGAAGACCGACCGCGTCGCCGCCGACATCGTCCGGCCCGCCGAACCCGCCGCGCAGGGCCGCAAGGTGCCGGTCATCATGGACGCCAGCCCGTACTATTCCTGCTGCGGACGCGGCAACGAGAGCCAGCTCAAGACGTACGACGCCAACGGCGACGTCGTCCAGATGCCGCTGTTCTACGACAACTTCTTCGTGCCCCGCGGCTACGCCGTCGTCGGCGTCGATCTGGCCGGTACCAACCGCTCCGACGGCTGTGTCGACGTCGGCGGCCGCTCGGACATCCAGTCCGCGAAGGCCGTCGTCGACTGGCTGAACGGCCGTGCCAAGGGCTACAGCAGCCGCACCGGCACCACCGCCGTCAAGGCCGGCTGGACCAACGGCAGGACGGGCATGATCGGCAAGAGCTGGGACGGCACCATCGCCAACGGCGTCGCCGCCACCGGCGTCAAGGGCCTCAAGACGATCGTCCCGATCAGCTCCATCTCCTCCTGGTACGACTACTACTTCGCCCAGGGCGCCCCGCTCTACGACTCCGGGCCCGACTGGCTGGCCGGCGCGGTGGAGAGCGACGCGGCCAACGCCAGGTGCGGTGCCGTACAGCAGAAGCTGGTCGACGGCGCACCGCGCACCGGCGACTGGACCGGCCTGTGGACCGAGCGGAACTACGTCAAGGATGCCGCCAAGGTGCGTGCCAGCGTGTTCCTCGTGCACGGCATGCAGGACCTCAACGTCCGCACCAAGAACTTCGGTCAGTGGTGGGACGCGCTCGCCAAGAACGGCGTCGAGCGCAAGATCTGGCTCTCCCAGACCGGGCACGTCGACCCCTTCGACTACCGGCGCGGCGCCTGGGTCGACACCCTGCACCGCTGGTTCGACCATGAACTCCTCGGCTACGACAACGGCATCGATCGCGAGCCGATGGCCGACGTCGAACGCCACCCCGACCAGTGGGTGACCTCCGCCGTCTGGCCGCCGCGCGGCACCGCGGCCACCACCCTGCGCCCCGCCACCGGCACCCAGGCAGGTGTGGGCACCCTCGGCCTGAGCCGGAAATCCGGCACCGAGACGTTCACCGACGACCCGAAGCAGTCCGAGACCGACTGGGCGGCCCAGATCGCCACCCCGACCTCGGACAAGGCCGGCTTCCTCACCGCGCCGCTCACGCACGACCTGCGGCTGTCCGGGTCCTCCAAGGTCACGGTCACCGCCACCCCGACCACCTCGACGGCCCACCTGACCGCCGTCCTGGTCGACCTCGGCCCGGACACCATCCGGGACTACGCCGACGCCGCCGAGGGCATCACCACCCTCACCGACCGCACCTGCTGGGGCGAGAGCACGGCCGGCGACAGCGCCTGCTTCCTGAAGACCGCGGCCAGGACCAAGCCCGTCGACTACACGGTCTTCAGCCGCGGCTGGGCCGACCTCGGCACCTACGCAGACCCCGGCAAGGGCGTCCCGCTGACCCCGGGCAGGAAGTACACGATCACCCTCGACCTGGCGGCCACCGACCACGTCGTACCCAAGGGGCACCGGCTGGCGCTGATCGTCGCGGGCACGGACAAGGACCTCATCGATCCGCCGTCCAGCACCCCGACGCTCACCGTGGACCTGTCCCGCACCTCGGCCAGGGTCCCGCTCGTGGGGGGAGCGGCCGCGTTCGCCCGCGCGACCTCCGCGCGCTGGACCGCTCCCAAGGCGGGCGCCCTGACCGGCGTACGCGTCCCGCGCACCGTGCAGCGCGTCCCCGCGGGCTGACCGCTCAGGCGGCCGGGCCCGGCTCCACCAGCCCGGCCGCCTCACGGGCACACCCCCAGGCCACCGTGACCCCGGCCCCGCCGTGCCCGTAGTTGTGCACCAGCACCCGCCCGTCCGGGAGGAGTTCACGTTCCAGCCGGACCGCGTCCCGGTACGGCCGCAGCCCCACCCGGTGCCCCAGCACCCGGGCCCCGGCGATCTCCGGCCGTACCGCCGCACACCGCGCCACGATCCCGGCCGCGATGTCCGGATCCGGCTCCAGGGACCAGGCGTCGTCCTCCGCGGTGCCCCCGAGCAGCAGCCCGCCGGGCTGTGGGAAGAAGTAGGCGGAGACACCCCCCTCGGAACCTCCCTCGGAACCCCCTCCAGCCCTTCCTCCAGGCCCCCCTGCGGTCTTGGCGACGGAGGTGTACCAGGTGCTGATCCCCGGGTTCTCCACCACGACCAGCTGCCCACGCACCGGACGCACGGCCGGATCGGGGACGAGCGAACGAGCCCCGAGCCCCGAGCAGTTCACCACGACCGCCGCCGGCACCTCGCCCAGCCCGCGCACCCCCCGCTCCTCGACCGTCCCGCCCGCCTTGTTCAACCGCTCCCGCAGCCACGCGAGATGGACCGGCATGTCGATCAACGGCAACAGCGCCGAGAGGCCTTCGGGCGTGTCGGCCAGCCCCGGCACCCGGGCCGCCCACGGGCCCAGCTCGTCCAGCCGCAGCCCGTCGTGTACGCCCTCGACCAGGCGTACGCCCGTGTGCTCCGGCCGCGCCGCCAACTCCTCGTACACGGCGAGGGATTCGAGCGCCCAGTCGCCGACCAGCCGCTCCGGCTCGATCCGGTACGGCCACCACAGCGCACCCGCGACCGCCGAGGTCGTACGCTCGCCGCTCTCCCGCGCCCAGACCCGCACCCGGCGCCCGCTCTCGGCCAGCACCACCGCCGTGGTCAGCCCGACGACCCCGCCGCCGACCACGATCACTTCCCCGCCCAGCTCACGGTCCATGCCCGGACGTTAGCGGAATATGTCATGCCGCGCTCAGATCGTCCCACTCTGGGGATACTCACAGCATGTCTGCCGCATACGCGACCTTCGGCCTGGCCCCGGCGATGCGCGCCGGCGGTGTCCGCGCCGACGGCGGCTACCAGGTCCACCGGGACTTCGTGGACTTCGTCGTCGACGGGTCCCCGCTGCTGTTCCAGCTCTCCGACCTGGACGCCGTCTCCCCGCTCGCCTCCGACGTCCCGCCCGCGATCTTCACCGCCCAGGTCCGCAGCCTGTTACTGGAGTCCGACGCACCGCTGCCCGGCGAGCGGTACGTCATCTACGGCTGCCCCGAGTGCGAGGACCTGGCCTGCGGCGCGGTCACCGCGGTCATCGAGCGGGACGGCGACGACTACGTCTGGCGGGACTTCGCCTGGCAGACCGACGAACACGCCGACCTGGAGCTCAACGGCTACCACGGCATCGGCCCGTTCCGCTTCCCCGGCCCCGAGTACCGGGAGGCCCTCGGCGCCCTCCTCGAGGACTCCGGCCCCCCGCCGGGCCGCCGGGTCCTGCTGATCGGCGCCCGCGTGGCCCTCCTCGCCAAGCTGGCCGCCGCCCTGCGCACCATCGGCATCGGCGCCGACATCACCCGCGACGCCGAGGGCGTCCCCGCCGAGGAGCTCCGCGGCTACGGCGCCGTGGCCTTCGGCCCGACGGTCGCCGAGACCGAGCGGGCCGCCGTACGCAAGGCGTTCGACCGGGCCGGAGTGGAGGTCGCCTACGTCGACGGGCTCGCCCCGATCGTGCCCCTCCTCGTCGCCCAGATCGAGCACGCCCTCGACCGCAGCCCGCTTCCACAGCGCCGACTGAGCCACCTGGTCGCCGCCGACGGCACGGCCGGCATCGAGGTCACCTCGCCCTGCCGGGTCCGGCTCACGGCGTACCGCCTGGACCGGCTCTCCCGCCTGCGCGCCCAGGATCTCTTCGACGGCGTCCTGGAACCCGGCAGCCACCGCATCCCCCTCGACGGCAAGGCGGCCAAGGACGGGGCCTATGTCGTGGCCCGGACCTCCGGGAGCGTCCTGGTGGCGGCGGCGCGCTGACCGGCGGAGAAACGGGGCTGAAGGTGTGCTCCCGGGCGCATTAGGATCGGCCTTCTGATGACTGCCACCCTCGTCGCCAAGAACCTCGCCGCCGGGCACGGCGACCGCTCCCTCTTCTCCAGGCTCGACCTCGTCGTCGCGCCCGGGGACGTGATCGGTCTGGTCGGTGCCAACGGCGCGGGCAAATCCACCCTGCTCCGGCTGCTCGCCGGGCTCATCACCCCCGAGCAGGGCGAGCTGCGGCTCTCCCCGCCGACCGCGGCCGTCGGTCACCTGCCCCAGGAGCCGGAGCGCCGGCCGGGGGAGACCGTGCGCGCGTTCCTCGCCCGCCGTACCGGCGTCGCCGAGGCACAGCGGGTGATGGACGAGGCCACCCAGGCCCTGGTCGACGGGGCACCGGGGGCCGACGACGCGTACGCCACCTCCCTGGAGCGCTGGCTCGGCCTCGGCGGCGCGGACCTGGACGAGCGGGCCGAGGAGGTCGCCGACTCCCTGGGCCTGGCCGTCGATCTCGATCAGCCGATGACCTCCCTCTCCGGCGGCCAGGCGGCCCGCGCGGGTCTCGCCTCCCTGCTCCTCTCCCGGTACGACGTCTTCCTGCTCGACGAGCCGACCAACGACCTCGACCTGGACGGCCTGGAACGGCTCGAACGCTTCGTGACCGGCCTGCGGGCCGGCACGGTCGTCGTCAGCCACGACCGCGAGTTCCTGACCCGCACGGTCACCAAGGTCCTCGAACTCGATCTCGCCCAGGGGCGGATCAACCTCTTCGGCGGCGGCTACGACGCCTACCTGGAGGAACGCGAGGTGGCCCGCCGGCACGCCCGCGACGACTACGACGAGTACGCCGACAAGAAGGCCGCGCTCCAGGACCGTGCGCAGATGCAGCGCTCCTGGATGGACAAGGGCGTCAAGAACGCCCGGCGCAAGGCGTCCAACGACAACGACAAGATCGGCCGCAAGTTCCGCAGCGAGGCCAGCGAGAAGCAGGCCGCCAAGGCCCGCCAGACCCAGCGCATGATCGAACGCCTGGATGTGGTCGAGGAGCCGCGCAAGGAGTGGGAGCTGCGCATGGAGATCGCGGCCGCACCGCGCTCCGGTGCCGTGGTGGCCACCCTGCGGGACGCGGAAGTACGGCGCGGGGACTTCACGTTCGGACCGGTGTCCCTGCAGATCGACTGGGCCGACCGGGTCGCGGTGACCGGTGCGAACGGGGCCGGCAAGTCGACGCTGCTCGGCGCCCTGCTGGGCCGGGTGCCGCTGGACGCGGGACACGCCGCGCTCGGCTCCGGAGTCGTGGTCGGCGAGGTCGACCAGGCACGCAAGCTCTTTCACGGCAGCGAGGCCCTGCTGGAGGCCTTCTGCGCGGCCGTCCCGGACACCGAGCCGGTCGAAGTCCGCACCCTGCTGGCCAAGTTCGGCCTCAAACAGCACCATGTCCTGCGCTCCGCGGCCACCTTGTCGCCGGGGGAACGGACCCGTGCGGCGCTGGCGCTGCTCCAGGGCCGGGGCGTCAACCTCCTCGTCCTGGACGAGCCGACCAACCACCTCGACCTGCCCGCCATCGAACAACTGGAGTCGGCCCTCGACACCTACGAGGGCACCCTCCTCCTGGTCACCCACGACCGCCGCATGCTGGACGCGGTCCACGTGACCCGCCGCCTGGAGGTCTCGGCGGGCAAGGTGACGGAACGCTAGCTGACCGCGCTCCAAAGGGGTGCGGGGAACTGCGCGACCAGCCCCCACTCACCCGCACCCGCCGCCCGACCGAACCCGGCACCCCCTACCGCGCCCCCGGCCCCCTCCCCGTACGCTGCGATCCGACGTGGATCACCAGGCAGGGAGAGCCCATGACCACATCGCCGAAACGGCCGCCCCTCCGCATCGTGCACGAACAGGACGTCGTCGCACGGATGCGCGGGACCCAGGACCGGATCGCGGACGCCATCACCGCCTTCGCCGGAACCATGACGTTCGTCTATCTGCACGCGCTCTGGTTCGCGGTCTGGATCGTGTGCAACGAGGGCGTGTTCGGCGACGACGCGATCTGGGACCCGTTCCCCTTCGGACTGCTCACCATGATCGTCAGCCTGGAGGCGATCTTCCTCTCCACCTTCGTGATGGTGAGCCAGAACCGCCAGGCCGCCCGCGAGAACGTCCGCGCCGACCTGGACTTCGAGACCAACGTCCGCTCGGAGGTGTGGTCCATCCACATGGGCCGCGCGCTCGGCGTCGACCCCGCGGAGGTCGAACGGCGCGTCCAGGAACTGCTCGCGGAGAACCGTGCCCGGATGAACGGCACCGCCGGGCCGCCCGAGGCGACCTGATCGGTCAGATGACTGCGGCCGCGTACAGGGATCCCCCTGGCAGCCCTCCACGAACTTCCGGCGGACCGTCAACTCCCCGGTGAGGGCCTCCTCTACGGCGCGGAGACCGTCGAGGGCGCGCGGCTGACCGTACGCGCCCTCGCCGCCGAGGACCGGGGCCGCGACCTGTTCCACCGGCTCGCCCGACGCACCCTGCTGCGGCACCCGGCCGATCCCGGCGAGCAGACGCCGCTCGGCGCCGCCGAACACGAACTGCTCATGCTGGTCTTCGCCGCCCGCACCGGCGCCCGGGTCGCCGAACCGGTCATCGCCTACCCGGTGACCGGCGGCGGGGCGGTCGTGGTGACGGTCGGGCGGGACGCCCGCCCGCTGTCCGCGCTCCCCGCCGAGGAACTCACCGACACGCTGCTCGGCGAGGTGTGGGCAGCCGTGGCCCGCATCCAGGAACACCGGCTGGCACACCGGGCGTTGCGCCCCGAGCACATCCTCGTCGAACCGGACGGCAGGCCCCGGCTCACCGCGTTCGCCCGGGCGCAGCTGAACGCGTCGCCCGGGACACTGGGCGGCGATCTCGCGGAACTGCTCGCCACCACCGCCGTCCGCGTCGGACCGGTCCGCGCCACGGCGTGCGCCCTGGCCGGCCTCGGTCCGCAACGGCTGGCGAGCGCGCTGCCGTATCTGCAACCACTCGCCCTGATCGGTCCCGCGCGCCGCGAGGTGGCCCGCTACGACCAGGCGCGCGCCCGGGAGGCCGCCGCGGGCAGCCGGCGCCGGAACCTGCGCCCCGGCGGCCGGCCGAACCTGATGCACGACCTCGCCGCCGAGGTGCGCACGGCATGCGACGCCCCGGCCGCCAAGCCGGCCCGGCTCGCCCGGTTCACCTGGCAGAACGTCCTGGGCCTGGCCGGCGCGTTCCTGGTGCTCCATCTCGTGCTGCCGCAGCTCGCCAACGCCCCGGCCGCGCTCCGCGCGCTGGGCGACGCGAACTGGTGGTGGCTGCTCGCGGTCGTTCCCGTCACCTTCGTCTCCCAGGCCTTCTCGACCTGTCTGCAACTGGGCACCATCCCGGGGCGACTGCCGTTCCGGGCCACGTACCAGGTGCAGTTCGCCAGCTCCTTCCTCAACCGGATCACCCCCGGCAATGTCGGCGGCATGGCGCTGAACCTGCGCTTCCTGCAGAAGACGGGGATCGAGACCGGCGCGGCGACGGCCTCCGTCGGGTTGCAGAGTCTGGCCGGCGCGGTCTCCAACGTCGTGGTGGCCACCGTGTTCTTCGCCGCCGCCGGACAGCGCCACGGCGGGGTGCACCTGGACCTGCCCGCCGGGTCGTACGCCCTGCCCGTGATCGCCGGGGTGCTGGCCGCCGGAGGTCTGCTCGGCCTCACCCCGCCGGGCCGCCGCTTCCTGCGTGAGAAGGTGTGGCCGTTCCTGCGTGCGGCCGGGTCGACCCTGACCGGGATCGCCGCCGACCCCGCGAAACTCGCCCTCGGCGTCGTCGGCATGCTCGGCCTGCCCCTCGTCCAGGTCGTCGGACTCGCCCTCAGCCTGCACGCGCTCGGCGGTGACCTCCCCTTCGTCCAGCTCGGCGCCGCCTACATGGCGGCCCGCCTGCTCGCCAACGCGGCCCCGGTCCCCGGCGGGCTCGGCGCGCTCGAGGCCGGCCTCATCGCCGGCCTGACCGCGCTCGGCGTGCCGGCCGGCCCGGCCACCTCGGCGGTCCTGGTCTACCGGCTGCTCACGTTCTGGCTCAACGTCCCACTGGGCGCCCTGGCCCTCGGCTTCGTCCAGCGGCGCGGCTACGTGTGACGGGAAAAGGACCCGCGCCCCTGGGGCGCGGGTCCGTGTTCGACATGCGGCTACCGCCGCGCGGGCGCGACCAGCCACAACGGACCCGCAGCTCCCCACGACCCCCGGAAGGGACGGTCAGCGCTTCCCCTTCTTTCCACCGTCCAGCAGACCCGCCCGGCGCAACGCGTCAGCCATCGCACTGTTGGCGGGCGCCGGGGCCTGCCGCACACCGCCGCCCTGCCCCTGGCCACCGCGCCCGCCGCCCTGGCCCTGGCCGCCGCGTCCGCCGCCCTGCTGCCGCTGCTGGGGCGGACGCCCGCCGCGCTGGCGCCGTTCGCCGCCCTCGCCCTGCCGGCCGCCGCCGCCCTGCGGCGCCGCCTCGTCGTCCAGCCGCAGCGTCAGGGAGATCCGCTTGCGCGGGACGTCCACGTCGAGGACCTTCACCTTGACGATGTCGCCCGGCTTCACCACGTCCCGCGGATCCTTGACGAAGGTCTTCGACAGCGCGGAGACATGCGCCAGACCGTCCTGGTGGACGCCGACGTCGATGAACGCGCCGAACGCCGCCACGTTCGTGACGACCCCCTCCAGGACCATTCCGGAGGACAGGTCGGAGATCTTCTCGACGCCCTCCTTGAACGTGGCCGTCTTGAAGGCGGGACGCGGGTCGCGCCCCGGCTTCTCCAGTTCCTTGAGGATGTCGGTGACGGTCGGCAGACCGAACTTCTCGTCCACGAAGTCGCCCGGCCGCAGCGAGCGCAGCACGCCCGTGTTGCCGATGAGCGCGGCCACCTCCTGGTGCGACTCCTTCACCATGCGCCGGACCACGGGGTACGCCTCGGGGTGGACGCTCGACGCGTCCAGCGGGTCCTCGCCGCCGCGGATGCGCAGGAAGCCCGCGCACTGCTCGTACGCCTTCGGGCCGAGCCGTGCCACGTTCTTCAGCTGGCCGCGGGAGGTGAACGGGCCGTTGGTGTCCCGGTGGGCCACGATGTTCTCGGCGAGCCCGGAGGTGATGCCGGAGACCCGGGACAGCAGCGGGGCCGACGCCGTGTTCACGTCGACGCCCACGCCGTTCACACAGTCCTCGACCACCGCGTCCAGCGAGCGCGAGAGCTTCACCTCGGACAGGTCGTGCTGGTACTGGCCGACGCCGATCGACTTCGGGTCGATCTTCACCAGCTCGGCGAGCGGGTCCTGGAGCCGGCGGGCGATGGAGACGGCGCCGCGCAGCGACACGTCCATGTCGGGCAGCTCCTGGGAGGCGAACGCGGACGCCGAGTACACGGACGCGCCCGCCTCCGACACCATCACCTTGGTGAGCTTCAACTCCGGGTGCTTGGTGATGAGCTCACCGGCGAGCTTGTCGGTCTCGCGGGAGGCCGTGCCGTTGCCGATGGCGATCAGCTCGACCGTGTGCTCGGTGGCGAGACGGGCGAGCTTGGCGATCGCCTCGTCCCACTTGTTGGCCGGGACGTGCGGGTAGATGACGTCGGTGGCCACGACCTTGCCGGTCGCGTCGACGACGGCGACCTTCACACCGGTACGGAAACCGGGGTCGAGGCCCAGGGTCGCCCGGGTGCCGGCCGGGGCGGCGAGCAGCAGGTCGCGCAGGTTCGCCGCGAAGACGTCGACCGCCTCGTCCTCGGCGGCCGTGCGCAGCCGCAGCCGCAGATCGATGCCGAGGTGGACGAGGAGGCGGGTGCGCCAGGCCCAGCGGACCGTGTCGGTCAGCCACTTGTCGGCCGGCCGCCCCCGGTCGGCGATCCCGAACCGGTGGGCGACGATGCCCTCGTACGACGACGGCCCCTCGGTCGGCTCCTCCGGTTCCAGGACGAGGTCGAGGACCTCCTCCTTCTCACCGCGCAGCATCGCCAGGATGCGGTGCGAGGGCAGCTCGGTGAAGGGCTCGGCGAAGTCGAAGTAGTCGGCGAACTTCGCGCCCGCCTCCTCCTTGCCGTCCCGCACCTTCGCGGACAGCCGACCGCGCACCCACATGCGCTCGCGCAGCTCACCGATGAGGTCGGCGTCCTCCGAGAACCGCTCGGTGAGGATCGCGCGGGCGCCCTCCAGGGCCGCCTGCGGATCGGCGACGCCCTTGTCGGCGTCCACGAACGCGGCGGCCGCCGACAGCGGTTCCACCGTCGGGTCGCCGAGCAGCCCCTCGGCCAGCGGCTCCAGCCCGGCCTCCCGCGCGATCTGCGCCTTGGTCCGCCGCTTCGGCTTGTACGGCAGGTAGATGTCCTCCAGCCGCGCCTTGGTCTCGGCGCTCCGGATCTGCGCCTCCAGCTCCTCGGTGAGCTTGCCCTGCTCGCGCACCGACTCGAGGATCGCCGTCCGGCGCTCCTCCAGCTCCCGCAGGTAGCGCAGCCGCTCCTCGAGCGTGCGTAGCTGCGCGTCGTCGAGCATCTCGGTCGCTTCCTTGCGGTAGCGGGCGATGAAGGGCACCGTCGAACCGCCGTCGAGCAGCTCCACGGCAGCCTTGACCTGCCGCTCCCGTACGCCGAGCTCCTCGGCGATCCTGCCTTCGATGGACCCTGGAACCAGGGACCCGGGTGTCGTCACGATCCCGTACCGCCTTCTCCACTGAGGTTGCGCGGCAATTGTGGCAGGTGACACCGACAACCGGGCCGCAGGGCACCGTTCCGCGACACGAAGTCGCACTTCCGGTGCCCGACGTGTGTCGTGAATCCACCGCAGGGAGTTCGGCTCATCCCTTGCCGACGAGATCCGCCGGAAAGGCGCCCGCGGCCAGAGCAGCCCCCGCGAACCCCTTGGCCAGCTCGGTCAGCCGGGCCACACCGTCGGCCCCCAGATGCTCGTACGGCGCCCGGTCCAGCCGGTCCGTCTCCGTCTCGATCTCCGCCCGCAGAGCCACTCCCGCCTCGGTCAGCTCGCCCGCCGTGTCGAGCAGCCCGCGCTCCCGCAGCCGCCGTACCGCCGCGTCCCAGTCGTCCTGGTTCCAGCCACGTGTGGCGAGCACCCACTTCGGGTGCATGCCCTTGCCGGTCGCGGTGTGGGTCACCACCGCCTCCAGCCCGTCCAGACCGGCCGCGAGCAGCACCGCGAGGTGACCGTCACCCCGGTGTTCGCGCAGCAGCGTGGCCGCGTACCAGTAGGCGAGGTGGGGTTCCTCGGGCACCGGCAGATCCGCGTGCGCCGCATACAGCGGGCGGCCGGAGCGGGAGCACGCCTCGGTGGCGCGCAGCGCGAGCCGCGCGGCCTCGGCCATCCCGGCGGAGGCGACCGCGTCGGCGCCGAGCAGCCGCCGCATCGAGGCGTCGACGGCACGCGCGCGTGCGGCGAGGACGTCGCCGGGCGACGCGGTCTCCCAGACGGCCGGGACATGCCGGGCCACCAGTTCGTACTTGTAGTTGTAGAACGTGGCCGTCACCGTGCCGGGTCCGACCGGCCCCAAAGCGGCGGCCCGCACCGCGAAGTTGACGGCCCGCGGGTGGGTCACGCCGAGCGCGGCCAGTTCCTCGGCCAGCTCGGGGCTGAAGAAGTGGGTCGCGTGCAGGGAGTTCAGCAGGGTGTGGCAGCGGCGGCCGGCGCGCGGCTCCAGGACGGGAGTGGTCATGGCGAGCACGTTACCGACTGGTCGGTACGGACTCCAGTGCCCTGCCCGCCCGACGGCGAGGTTCGTGCAGGCCGTGCAGCTCGAAATCGAGTACGACCCGCAGCCGCCCTACGAGGCGGGCTCCCCGCAAAAGGCACCCGCCGAGGCCGTCGAACTGCTCCGCTCGTCGAACCGGTTCATCCTCGGCCGGGAACGGCCCACGTGAAGCGTGGCTGACGGCGCTCCAGGAACGCGGCGACGCCCTCCGCGGTGTCGCCGCTGCCGCGAGCCTGCTCCGTCCAGTGGTCGTCGCGGTCGGTACGGCCGTTCGCGAACTCCTTCGCAGCCGCCTGCGTCAGCTGGGAGCGCGTCACCAGGATCCGGGTGAACTCGGCCACCCGCTTGGCCAGGGCGCCCTCGGGCAGCACCTCGTCGACCAGGCCGGTGCGCAGCGCCCGGTCCGTGTCGATCAACTCGCCGGAGTACAGCAGGTACTTGGTGGCGGCGGGGCCGACCAGGGACACCAGGCGACGGGTGGAGGAGGCCGGGTAGACGATCCCGAGCCTGGCCGGGGTCACGCCGAACGACGCGCCCTCCTCGGCGAACCGCAGATCGCAGGCGGCGGCGAGCTGTGAGCCGCCGCCGACGCAGTGGCCGCGGACCGCGGCGAGGGTCGGCTTGGGGAAGGCGGCGAGCGCCTCCTCGGCGGCGACGGCGAGGGACTGCGCCGCGGCCGGGGAGCCCTGGAGGGTGGAGATGTCGGCGCCCGCGCAGAAGGTTCCGCCCGCACCGGTCAGCACGAGGGCCCGGACGCCGGGGTCGGCCGACAGCTCGTCCAGGAGGGGCGGCAGGGCTCGCCACATCGCCGCGGTCATCGCGTTGCGTTTGACCGGATTGTGGATGACCACCGTGGCCACGGCGTCGGTGACCTGGTGGGAGAGGTGGGGCTCCATGGTGCGGGATGGTATCGGCGTGACGGAGCCGCAGGTCGACGCGGCCCCGCCCCGGGGGTTGCAGTACAACCGTAATAGTGCGCGAAGTCGGCTTTCGTGGAACAGGAGCAGTCCCTCAACCGACCTTGTCGTACGACGACGGTCAGAACCGTTCGATAGTTGCTGACTTGTGTTCAGACATCCGGAGCGGAGGGGGTCGTTACCAACACTCGTCGTGTGGTGACAATCGAGCGCGAGGGTGGCGACCGGACCATGGAGAACCACGGGCGTGGGCACGACCCGCGTCCAGAGGGAGGCGGTCCTCCGCCACCGGATCCGCTGCCGTACGAAGGAGTCTGGCGGTTCACCGCCGCCGCCGTGGACGCCTCGGTCCCGCAGGCGCGGCGCGCCGTACGGGATCTGCTCCAGCGCCAGGGTGTCCCGGTCTCGGAGGACCTGGTCCACGGGCTGTTGCTGATCGTCTCCGAACTGGTCACCAACGCGGTCAAGCACGCGGCACTGCTGTCGCCGGTGCTCGCCGTCGAGGTCGCCGTCGGTGCCGAATGGGTGCGGGTGTCGGTGGAGGACAACCACCCCTACCGCCCGACCGCGCTGGAGGCCGACCACGCCCAGACCGGTGGCCGGGGGCTGCTGCTGGTGCGGGAGGTGGCCAGGGAGGCGGGCGGAGTCGTGGACGTGGAGCACACGTCGAGCGGCGGCAAGGTGATCTGGGCCGCCCTGCCGCTCAAACCCGCGGCGCTGCCGTGAGGCCTCTCACCAACCCGCGGACGGGCCCGTCAGCTCCCTGATCGCCGGACGCGCCGCGTCCAGCACGGTCATGAACCACGAGGAGAAGGGGTCCCCGGCGTGCCGCTCGGTCAGCTCGGCGGCCGTCACGAAGGCGGTCTCCCCGACCTCCTCCGGGTCCGGCGCGAGCGGCGCCTGCACCATGCCGACGAACAGGTGGTTGAACTCCTGCTCGACCAGTCCCGAGGCCGGGTCCGGGTGGTTGTAGCGGACCGTGCCCGCCTCGCCGAGCAGGGAGGGGGACACCCCCAGCTCCTCGAAGGTGCGGCGGGCCGCCGCCGTGAAGGGGGCCTCGCCGGGGTAGGGGTGGCCGCAGCAGGTGTTGGACCACACGCCGGGGGAGTGGTACTTGCCCAGCGCACGCTGCTGGAGCAGGAGTCTGCCCTGTTCGTCGAAGAGGAAGACGGAGAACGCCCGGTGCAGCTGCCCGGGTGGCTGATGCGCGGCCAGCTTCTCCGCGGTCCCGATGGTCACACCCTTCTCGTCGACGAGTTCAAGCAAGATCGCGTCCGTTGTGCCGTCCGACGTGCTGTGCGTCGCGGTGGCAGGTGTGATCGGCATACCCATCCTTCGCCTCGGTCTTCGCACCAAGTCTGCCGTACGAATCCGACACTCCCGGCACTTCCCGGCACGGGCACGCCGGAAGAGGGACCCGGTAGTTGATCGTGCCCTACGGGTGCGAAGGGGAACCGTCCGGGGGTGTCGAACACAAGGACGGCGGGGGAGCCCGGACCGACGGGTTCCGGTGGCCGGCCGGGCGGCCTGGCGGACCGCGGCGCGGTCAGTGGCAGAGCCGGGCCTCGTGCTCCGCGTGGCCGCCCGGCTCCAGCTGGAAGGTGCAGTGCTCCACGTCGAAGTGGTGGCCGAGACAGCCCTGCAGTTCGTGCAGCATCTTCTCGTGGCCGATGGCGTTCAGCACCTCCGAGCGGACCACCACGTGCGCCGACAGCACCGGCAGTCCCGAGGTGATCGTCCAGGCGTGCAGATCGTGGACGTCCAGTACGCCGTCCAGCGCCAGGATGTGCGACCGCACCTCCGCCATGTCCACGTCCTTGGGCGCCGCCTCCAGCAGGACGTCCAGGGTCTCGCGCAGCAGCTTCACCGTCCTCGGCACGATCATCAGGCCGATGACCAGCGAGGCGACCGGGTCGGCGGCCTGCCAGCCGGTGGTGAGGATCACCACCGCCGAGATCAGCACCGCCAGCGAGCCCAGCGCGTCGGCCGCCACCTCCAGGAAGGCACCGCGTACGTTCAGGCTCTCCTGCTGGCCCCGCACCAGGAGCGTGAGCGAGATCATGTTGGCGACCAGGCCGATCAGCCCGAACACGATCATCTGGCCGCCGTGCGTGTCCGCGGGCGTCACGAACCGCTGGACCGCCTCGTACAGCACATAGCCGCCGACACCGAGCAGCAGCAGACAGTTGGCCAGGGCCGCCAGGATCTCGGCGCGGGCGTAGCCGAAGGTGCGGTTGGTGCTCGCCGGACGGTTGGCGAAGTGGATCGCCAGCAGCGCCATGCCGAGGCCCAGCGCGTCGGTCGCCATGTGGGCGGCGTCCGCGATCAGCGCGAGCGAGTCGGCCAGCAGACCGCCGGCGATCTCGACCACCATGACCCCGAGGGTGATGGCGAGCGCCACCCGAAGCCGCCCGCGAAAGGCCGCCGCGGCCGTGCCGGTGGCCGGCGCGTGGGTGTGGGTGTGGCCGTGGTCGTGCCCTGCCCCCATGAGATACGCCTCCTCTGTTCCGCCCGGGATCACAGTGAACTACGCGCGGGAGGTATCGGGCAACGCGGCAGTGAACACCGTTGTCATGTGCCCTGACCTGCGGAAACGAATCCCAGGTCAGGGCACCCTCAGTTACCCGTCGTGAGCGGGCGGCCATCCCGGGTGGCCGGTCGGCGCCCGCCCGTGCCGCAGGAGGCCATGTCCTCAATGCCCGTTCTGTCGGCGCGGTTTGTGGGCCGGGGCCCGGATCACGGATGATGATCTCGGCAAAGGCCGGGGCAGAGTGGGTCGTCCGCGCCGTGAACGGCCGGTGAACAAGCAGTCCTCACCATCGGATAGCCTCTGCCGAATGCCGCCCGGGGGCCACCAGGCACATCGCGCCCCACCACGCAGTAGACCGGCGCCCGCGCGCCGGCACCCAGGGAGTGAGTTCGGTTGCCGACCGCCATCGTCACCGGCCAGCCGGTCCCCGGATCGTCGTTGGAAAGCGATCTGCGGGCGCTCGGCTTCGAGGTGCGCACGGCCTCGGACAGCGCCGACACCGCGGCCCTCCTCGCGGCCGTGCCCGCCGACCGGCGGGTCGCCGTCGTCGACGCCCGTTTCGTCGGCCATCTGCACGCCCTGCGCCTCGGCCTCACCGACCCGCGCTTCCCGCTCGCCGCGATCCCCGGCGCCGTCACCGCCCAGCCGGCCGGCCGTCAGGCGCTGAGCGGGGCGCTGGCCCGGGAGGCCGCCGCCGGCGGCACCGACCTGGCCGTCGACGGCCTCGTGACCGCCCTGGACGCCGACGTGCACCGCCCCGAGCTGGGCAGCCTGGTCGCCGCCGTCCCCGCCGACCCGCAGGCCCGCAACGAGGCACGGCAGGCCGTGGCCGCCGTCGACGACGAGGCCGTACGCCTGAAGTCGGCCGTGAAGTCCCGTGACGGCTTCTTCACCACCTTCTTCATCAGCCCGTACTCCCGTTACCTCGCCCGCTGGTGCGCCCGGCGCGGACTGACCCCCAACCAGGTCACCACCGCCTCGCTGCTCACCGCCCTGATCGCGGCGGGCTGCGCGGCCACCGGCACCCGCGCCGGGTTCGTCGCGGCGGGTGTGCTGCTGATCGCTTCCTTCGTCCTGGACTGCACCGACGGCCAGCTCGCCCGCTACTCCCTGCAGTACTCCACACTCGGCGCCTGGCTGGACGCCACCTTCGACCGGGCCAAGGAGTACGCCTACTACGCCGGCCTCGCGCTCGGCGCGGCCCGGGGCGGCGACGACGTATGGGCCCTCGCCCTCGGCGCGATGATCCTGCAGACCTGCCGGCACGTGGTCGACTTCTCCTTCAACGAGGCGAACCACGACGCCACCGCCAACACCAGCCCCACCGCGGCCCTCTCCGACCGGCTCGACAGCGTCGGCTGGACGGTCTGGGTGCGCCGGATGATAGTCCTGCCCATCGGCGAACGATGGGCCCTGATAGCCGTCCTGACCGCGGCGACGACCCCGCGGATCACCTTCTACGTGCTGCTGGTCGGCTGCGCCCTCGCGGCGACGTACACCACGGCTGGGCGGGTGCTGCGCTCGCTGACCCGCAAGGCCACGAGGACCGACCGGGCGGCGAAGGCGCTGGCCGACCTGGCCGACAACGGCCCGCTCGCCGGATTCGTGTCCCGCGCGCTGCCCGCCCCGCTCGGCTCCCCGCTCCTGGTGGCACTCGCCGGAGTGGCGGTTCTCACCGTGTCCCTCTTCTCAGGCGTGACCTGGGCGCCGGTCGCCGGCGCCGTCGTCTACGCGCTGGCCTCCGGCCAGGCCCTCGCCCGCCCGCTCAAGGGCGCCCTCGACTGGCTGGTCCCGCCCCTGTTCCGGGCCGCCGAGTACGGCACCGTTCTCGTCCTCGCAGGCAAATCCGGGGTGAACGGAACCCTTCCCGCGGCTTTCGGCCTGGTGGCCGCCGTCGCCTACCATCACTACGACACGGTGTACCGCATCCGCGGCAACGCCGGGGCGCCGCCGGCCTGGCTGGTCCGCGCCATCGGGGGACAGGAGGGGCGCACACTGCTGGTCACCGTCGTGGCCGCGGTGCTCACCGCCACGCAGTTCAAGGTCGCGCTCACGGTCCTGGCCGTGGCCGTGGCCGGGCTGGTGCTCGTCGAGAGCATCCGCTTCTGGGCGTCCGCAGGGGCGCCCGCCGTACACGATGAAGGAGAACCCGCATGATCGGCCTCGTGCTGGCGGCCGGCGCCGGACGGCGTCTTCGCCCCTACACCGACAGCCTGCCCAAGGCGCTGGTGCCGGTGGGGCCTGCCGGGATAGAGGACTCGATCACGGTGCTCGACCTGACCCTCGGCAACTTCGCCGAGATCGGCCTGACCGAGGTCGCGATCATCGTCGGCTACCGCAAGGAGGCCGTGTACGAGCGCCAGGCGGCCCTGGAGGCGAAGTACGGCCTCAAGCTCACCCTCATCGACAACGACAAGGCCGAGGAGTGGAACAACGCCTACTCCCTGTGGTGCGGCCGTGACGCCCTCAAGGACGGCGTGATCCTCGCCAACGGCGACACCGTGCACCCGGTCTCCGTCGAGAAGACGCTGCTCGCCGCCCGCGGCGACGGCAAGCGGATCATCCTCGCCCTGGACACCGTGAAGTCCCTCGCGGACGAGGAGATGAAGGTCGTCGTCGACGCCGGCCACGGCATGACGAAGATCACCAAGCTGATGGACCCCGCCGAGGCCAGCGGCGAGTACATCGGCGTCACCCTCATCGAGGGCGACGCGGCCCCCGAGCTCGCCGACGCGCTGAAGACGGTCTGGGAGAGCGACCCGCAGCAGTTCTACGAGCACGGCTACCAGGAGCTGGTCAACCGCGGCTTCCGTATCGACGTGGCGCCCATCGGCGACGTCCGGTGGGTCGAGATCGACAACCACGACGATCTCGCCAAGGGACGGGAGATCGCGTGCCAGTACTGACCAGGCTGATTCCCTCACCGGTCGTCGTCGACATCCGCCCGGGTGCCCTCGACGACCTGGCCGGCGTGCTCGCCGACGAGCGCATCTCGCACTCCGGCCGGCTCGCCATCGCCGTCAGCGGCGGCTCCGGCACCAAGCTGCGCGAGCGCGTCTCGCCGAGCCTGCCCGGAGCCACCTGGTACGAGGTCGGCGGCGGCACCCTCGACGACGCGATCCGGCTGGCCGGCGAGATCAAGGCCGGCCGCTACGACGCGGTCGTCGGACTAGGCGGCGGGAAGATCATCGACTGTGCGAAGTTCGCGGCGGCCCGGGTGGGCCTGCCGCTGGTCGCCGTGCCGACGAACCTCGCGCACGACGGTCTCTGCTCACCGGTCGCGACCCTCGACAACGACGCGGGCCGCGGCTCCTACGGCGTGCCGAACCCGATCGCGGTCGTCATCGACCTCGATGTCATCCGCGAGGCCCCGGCACGCTTCGTGCGCTCCGGCATCGGGGACGCCGTCTCCAACATCTCGGCGATCGCGGACTGGGAGCTGTCCCACCGCGTCAACGGCGAGAAGATCGACGGTCTGGCGGCCGCCATGGCCCGCCAGTCCGGCCAGGCGGTGCTGCGCCACCCCGGCGGCATCGGCGAGAACGACTTCCTCCAGGTCCTCGCCGAGGCGCTGGTGCTCAGCGGCATCGCCATGTCGGTGTCGGGCGACTCCCGCCCGTCCTCCGGCGCCTGCCACGAGATCAACCACGCCTTCGACCTGCTGTTCCCGAGGCGTGCCGCCAGCCATGGCGAGCAGTGCGGGCTCGGTGCGGCCTTCGCGATGTACCTGCGCGGAGCCCACGAGGAGTCCGTGTACATGGCCGGTGTGCTGCGCCGGCACGGACTGCCGGTGCTGCCGGAGGAGATCGGCTTCACCGTGGACGAGTTCGTCCGGGTCGTCGAGTTCGCCCCGGAGACCCGGCCCGGCCGCTACACCATCCTCGAACACCTCGACCTCAAGACCCACCAGATCAAGGACTTCTACGTCGACTATGTCAAGGCCATCGGTAGCTGAACTCCGTCCGGTCGTGCACCCCGCTGGGGTCAAGGACCGGCGCAGCGGTGAGCACTGGATGGGGCGCCTCTACATGCGTGAGGTGTCCCTGCGGGTGGACCGCTACCTGGTGAACACCAGGGTCACGCCCAACCAGCTCACGTACCTGATGACCGTCTTCGGTGTGCTCGCGGCCCCGGCCCTGCTGGTGCCGGGGATCACGGGCGCCGTGCTCGGCGTCGTCTGCGTCCAGATGTACCTGCTGCTGGACTGCGTCGACGGCGAGGTCGCGCGCTGGAAGCAGCAGTACTCGCTGGGCGGGGTCTACCTGGACCGGGTCGGTGCCTACCTCACCGACGCCGCCGTCCTGGTCGGCCTCGGGCTGCGCGCCGCCGACCTGTTCGGCAGCGGCCGCATCGACTGGCTGTGGGCCTTCCTCGGCACGCTGGCCGCGCTCGGCGCCATCCTGATCAAGGCCGAGACCGACCTGGTCGGCGTCGCCCGCCACCAGGCCGGGCTGCCCGTGGTCAAGGAGACCGCCGCCGAGATGCGGTCCTCCGGTATGGCGCTGGCCCGCCGGGCCGCCGCCCTGCTCCGGTTCCACCGGCTGATCCTCGGCATCGAGGCCTCGCTGCTGATCCTGGTCCTCGCGATCGTGGACCACGTCCGCGGCGACCTCTTCTTCACCCGCCTGGGCACCGCCGTGCTCGCCGGTATCGCGCTGCTGCAGACCCTGCTGCACCTGGTCTCGGTCCTCGCGTCGAGCAGGCTGCGGTGAGCGCCGGGCTGAAGGTCGGCGCGGTCGTCATCACCATGGGCAACCGCCCCGACGAACTGCGCGCCCTGCTCGACTCGGTCGCCAAGCAGGACGGCGAGCGGGTCGAGGTGGTCGTCGTCGGCAACGGCTCGCCCGTCCCGGAGGTCCCGGACGGCGTCCGCACCATGGAGCTGCCCGAGAACCTCGGGATCCCCGGCGGCCGCAACGTCGGCATAGAAGCCTTCGGCCCCAGCGGTCGCGATGTCGACATACTGCTTTTCCTGGACGACGACGGACTGCTCCCGGAACACGACACCGCCGAGCTGTGCCGCCAGGCCTTCGCCGCCGACCCGAGGCTCGGCATCGTCAGCTTCCGGATCGCCGACCCGGACACCGGGCAGACCCAGCGCCGGCACGTGCCGAGGCTCCGCGCCTCCGACCCGATGCGCTCCTCCCGCGTCACCACCTTCCTCGGCGGCGCCAACGCCGTCCGCACCCAGGTCCTCGCCGAGGTCGGCGGCCTGCCGGACGAGTTCTTCTACGCCCATGAGGAGACCGACCTGGCCTGGCGGGCCCTGGACGCCGGCTGGATGATCGACTACCGCTCCGACATGGTGCTGTACCACCCCACGACCGCCCCCTCCCGGCACGCGGTCTACCACCGGATGGTCGCCCGCAACCGGGTGTGGCTGGCGCGCCGCAACCTGCCCGCCCCCCTGGTCCCCGTCTACCTCGGGGTGTGGATGCTGCTGACCCTGGTGCGCCGCCCCTCGCGCCCGGCCCTGCACGCCTGGTTCGCGGGCTTCCGGGAGGGCTGGACCACCCCGTGCGGACCCCGTCGGCCCATGCGGTGGCGGACCGTGTGGAAGCTCACGCGACTGGGCCGACCCCCGGTGATCTGAGAAGCTCGAAGGTGCGTGTCCGCGTGCCCGGCGCGCGGACATCCCGGCAACGTGTCCCATGGCGGATACGTGTCACCTCCAGTAGCACAATTCCGTAAGACGAACGTAAGACGAATCTGAGGACGAAGGCTTCCACCCTTGAGTGAGACAACGCATGACGTCGGAATCGCGGTGAGCGCGGTGCCGTCGCCCGACGAGGGCCTCACGGCGGCGCAGCTGGCCGCCAAGTACGGGCTCACGGTGAGCGGCGCACGTCCCTCGCTCGTCGAGTACGTACGCCAGCTCTGGGGACGCCGGCACTTCGTCCTCGCCTTCTCGCAGGCGAAGCTCACCGCCCAGTACAGCCAGGCCAAGCTCGGCCAGCTCTGGCAGGTGGCCACGCCGCTGCTGAACGCGGCCGTGTACTACTTCATCTTCGGCGTCATCCTGCACGCCAGCCGCGGGATGTCCCAGGACATCTACATCCCGTTCCTGGTCACCGGCGTCTTCACGTTCACGTTCACGCAGAGTTCGATCATGACGGGCGTCCGGGCGATCTCCGGCAACCTCGGCCTGGTGCGAGCGCTGCACTTCCCGCGCGCCTCGCTGCCGATCTCCTTCGCGCTCCAGCAGCTCCAGCAGCTGCTGTTCTCGATGATCGTCATGGTCGCCGTGGTGGTCGGGTTCGGCAGCCGCCCGGGCCTGTCCTGGGTGCTGGTCGTCCCGATCCTGGCCCTGCTGTTCCTCTTCAACACCGGCCTGGCCATGATCGTGGCCCGGCTGGGCGCCAAGACGCCGGACCTGGCCCAGCTGCTGCCGTTCGTCCTGCGTACCTGGATGTACATGTCCGGTGTGATGTTCTCGATCACCAAGATGATGGAGGGCCGGCCGGAGTGGGCGCGCACGCTCCTCCAGGTGAACCCCGCCACCGTCTACATGGACCTGATGCGCTTCGCCCTCATCGACGGCTATGGCGCCTCGAACCTCCCGCCGCACGTCTGGGCCGTCGCCCTGTCCTGGGCACTGGTCGTCTTCGCCGGCGGGTTCGTGTACTTCTGGAAGGCGGAGGAGCGGTACGGCCGTGGCTGAGCTGAACGACACGGATCAGAACCAGGGGGAGCGGATCCCCACCGTCATCGCGGAGGACGTACACATCGTCTACCGCGTCAACGGCGCCAAGTCCGGCAAGGGCAGCGCGACGGCCGCCCTGAGCCGCATCGTCAAGCGCGGCTCCGACGACACGGCCCGCGGCGTCCGCAAGGTGCACGCGGTGCGCGGGGTGTCCTTCGTCGCCTACCGGGGCGAGGCGATCGGCCTGATCGGCTCCAACGGCTCCGGCAAGTCCACCCTGCTGCGCGCCATCGCCGGTCTGCTGCCCGCCGAGAAGGGCCGGGTCTACACCAACGGGCAGCCCTCGCTGCTCGGCGTCAACGCGGCCCTGATGAACGACCTCACCGGCGAGCGGAACGTCATCCTCGGCGGGCTCGCCATGGGCATGTCCCGTGAGCAGATCAGGGAGCGCTACCAGGAGATCGTCGACTTCTCCGGCATCAACGAGAAGGGCGACTTCATCACCCTGCCGATGCGGACCTACTCCTCCGGCATGGCGGCCCGGCTGCGGTTCTCCATCGCCGCCGCCAAGGACCACGACGTCCTCATGATCGACGAGGCGCTGGCCACCGGTGACGCGGCCTTCCGCAAGCGCTCCGAGGACCGGATCCGCGAACTTCGCGAGCACGCGGGCACCGTGTTTCTCGTCAGTCACAACAACAAGTCGATCCGGGACACCTGCGACCGGGTTCTGTGGCTGGAGCGCGGTGAGCTGCGGATGGACGGCCCGACCGAAGAGGTGCTCAAGGAGTACGAGAAGTTCACGGGCAAGTAGCCCAGCAGTCCCCGGGCCCCGCCGGAACCTTTCCGGCGGGGCCCGGCGTCTGCAAAGGAAACGTCAACTCCGCGCCGCCTTAGGAATCTTGACGCCAATCGGTGTGTTGTTGTGATCTGCGGGACACCCCGACGAACCTCGATGCGTTGTACAACGTAAGCTGTACCGGTCCCGGAAAGCGGCAAGTGGGGCGATAATGCGCGACACCCTCGGCCGGGCCGCCCTGCGGATTGCTGGGCGGCGTGTCCGAAATAGTGTGTATTGGGTCGGCAGTGTAGAACGGGAGATGTGACGGCAATGGCTACGGAAACTCCCCAGCTCAACGCAGGCCACGCCGTCCCGGCCCCGGGCAGCGAACGGTGACGGCGACCACCCCGGCGCGCACCGGAGACGCCGAGCGCGGCACTCTGGACAAGGCCGCGGACGAGAACTTCCCGGTGGCCCCGTTCTTCCTGCCGAGGGTCTGGCGTGACGACCTGATGGCGGTGTACGGCTTCGCCCGCCTCGTCGACGACATCGGGGACGGCGACCTGGCCCCCGGCGGCGCCGACGCCCGGCTGCTCGGAGTCTCCCCGGAGGAGGCCGAAAACCGCCTGGTCCTCCTGGACGCCTTCGAGGCCGACCTGGGCCGTGTCTTCGACGGCACCCCGCACCACCCTCTGCTGCGCCGCCTCCAGCTCACGGTGGGCCGCCGCGACCTTGCCCCCGAGCCGTTCCTCGGGCTGATCGCCGCCAACCGCCAGGACCAGCTCGTCAAGCGGTACGAGACCTACGACGACCTGCTCGCCTACTGCGAGCTGTCCGCCAACCCCGTCGGCCGCCTGGTCCTCGCCGTCACCGGTACCTCGACCCCCGAGCGGATCCGCCTCTCGGACGCGATCTGTACCGCACTCCAGATCGTCGAACACCTCCAGGACGTGGCCGAGGACCTCGGCCGCGACCGGATTTATCTGCCCGCCGCGGACATGAAGCGCTTTCATGTCCAGGAGGCGGATCTCGCGAGGAAAACCGCGGGCGCATCGGTGCGTGCACTGGTTGCATACGAAGCACAACGCGCCCGCGATCTCCTGAATGAAGGCGCCCCCCTGGTGGGTAGCGTCCACGGCAGGTTGAAGCTGCTGCTCGCGGGGTTCGTGGCGGGGGGAAGGGCGGCGATCGCAGCGATCGCCGCCGCCGAATACGACGTACTTCCCGGCCCGCCCAAGCCCGGCAAGGGCCGGTTGCTGCGTGAGGTGGGCGTGACTCTGCGAGGAGAGGGGTGATCCGGACCGTGGACTCTCCCACACGTGTGTCCGCACCGGTACTCGCCGCCTACAGCTACTGCGAGACCGTCACCGGACAGCAGGCACGGAACTTCGCCTACGGCATCAGGCTGCTGCCTGCGCCCAAGCGGCGCGCCATGTCGGCGCTCTACGCCTTCTCCCGGCGCGTCGACGACATCGGCGACGGCGTGCTGGCCGACGACGTGAAGGCGGCCCGTCTGGAGGACACCCGGGCGCTGCTCGCCCGGGTCCAGGACGGCGCGGTCGACGAGGACGACACTGACCCGGTCGCGGTCGCCCTCGCACACGCCGCCCAGGCCTTCCCGATCCCGCTGGGCGGCCTGGACGAGCTGATCGACGGCGTGCTGATGGACGTTCGCGGCGAGGCCTACGAGACCTGGGACGACCTCAAGGTCTACTGCCGCTGTGTGGCCGGCGCGATCGGTCGGCTCTCGCTCGGTGTGTTCGGCACCGACCCGGGGGCGCGCGGGGCCGAGCGCGCGCCGGAGTATGCCGACACGCTCGGGCTCGCGCTCCAGCTCACCAACATCCTCCGGGACATCCGCGAGGACGCCGGGAACGGCCGTACCTATCTGCCCGTCGACGACCTCGCCAAGTTCGGCTGTGCCGCCGGGTTCCACGGGCCGACCCCGCCGGAGGGCTCGGACTTCGCGGGGCTGGTGCACTTCGAAGTGCGGCGCGCCCGTGCCCTGTTCGCCGAGGGCTACCGGCTGCTGCCCATGCTCGACCGGCGCAGCGGCGCCTGTGTCGCCGCCATGGCCGGCATCTACCGCCGGCTGCTCGACCGCATCGAACGGGAACCGGAGGCGGTGCTGCGCGGCCGGGTCTCGCTGCCCGGACGCGAGAAGGCGTACGTCGCCGTGCGCGGCCTGTCCGGACTCGACACCCGGCGCCACACCTCCCGCCGGACCGTCAGGAGGCGCGCCTGATGGACAACGTGGGCCAGGCTGACGCCACCGGAGAAAAACGGCAGGCAACCCTCCGGTGCGGCGTGGCGTCCCTGACTGCGACGGCCCGCCCTGCCCCGTTCCACCGGCACGGCGGGCGGGCAGGGGAGGCTGCACGATGACCGACGGCACGCGATCCGAACGGACGCACGACGACATCCCGTCCGGGCGCACCGCCGTCGTGATCGGCGGCGGGCTGGCCGGCGTCACGACCGCGCTGGCACTCGCCGACGCCGGGGTGCACGTGACGCTGCTCGAGGGCAGGCCGCGCCTCGGCGGGCTCGCCTTCTCCTTCCAGCGCGGCGACCTGACCGTCGACAACGGCCAGCATGTGTACCTGCGTTGCTGCACCGCCTACCGCTGGTTCCTCGACCGCATCGAGGGCGCGGCGCTGGCACCGCTCCAGGACCGGCTCGACGTGCCCGTGCTCGACCTCGCCAAACCCGAGGGGCGCCGGCTCGGCAGACTCCGCCGGGATCCCTTGCCGGTACCCCTGCATCTGGGACGCAGCCTCGCCGCCTACCCGCATCTCTCGCTCGCCGAGCGCGCCAGAGTGGGCCAGGCCGCTCTCGCCCTCCGAGCACTCGATCTCGGCGATCCCTCGCTCGACGCACAGGACTTCGGCAGCTGGCTGGCTGCCCGAGGCCAGTCTGCGCGGGCCATCGAGGCACTGTGGGACCTGGTGGGGGTCGCCACCCTCAACGCGGTGGCCCAGGACGCCTCCCTGGCGCTCGCCGCGATGGTGTTCAAGACCGGTCTGCTGTCCGACCCGGGCGCGGCCGACATCGGCTGGGCCCATGTGCCGCTGGGCGAACTGCACGACCGACTGGCCCGCAAGGCGCTCGACTCCGCGGGCGTGCGCACCGAGGTCCGTACACGCGTCACCTCCGTCTCCACTAACGAGAACGGGACGTGGAGCGTTCAGGTTCCCGGCGAGACGCTCACCGCCGACACCGTGGTGCTCGCCGTGGCCCAGCGCGAGGCGTACGACCTGCTGCCCGAGGGTGCCCTCGACGCCCCGGAGAACCTGCTGGAGATCGGCACCGCGCCGATCCTCAACGTCCATGTGGTCTACGACCGCACGGTCCTCACCAAGCCGTTCTTCGCGGCCCTGGGCACCCCGGTCCAGTGGGTGTTCGACCGCACCCACGCCTCCGGACTGCGCGAGGGCCAGTACCTCGCACTGTCCCAGTCGGCCGCCCAGGACGAGATCGACACACCGGTGGCCGTCCTGCGCGAGCGCTATCTGCCCGAGCTGGAACGGCTGTTGCCCGGCGCGCGCGGCGCCGCGGTCAAGGACTTCTTCGTGACCCGGGAGCGCACCGCGACCTTCGCCCCCACCCCCGGCGTCGGGCGGCTGCGGCCCGGCGCCCGCACCAAGGCACCCGGCCTCTATCTGGCCGGAGCGTGGACCGCCACAGGGTGGCCCGCGACCATGGAGAGTGCGGTCCGCAGCGGTGTGAACGCGGCCGACGCCGTGCTGCGCACCCTGGGCCGGCCCCGCCCCCGTCGCCTCTTCGAGTTCGAGGAGGCAGCGTGATGCTCGATCAGCAGGCGGCAGGCCCCCGCACCCCCGGTACCGCAACAAGAGGAGAAACTGTGCCCACTGTGCCCCCGGCCGAGACGGCTGCCGACGCGGTGGACGTGACCGCGCTCCTGGAGCGCGGCCGGACCCTTGCCAACCCGGTACTGAAGGCGGCCGTCGACCGCCTGGCACCTCCCATGGACACCGTGGCCGCCTACCACTTCGGCTGGATCGACGCCGAGGGCAACCCCGCCGACGGCGACGGCGGCAAGGCCGTACGGCCCGCGCTCGCCGTGCTCTCCGCCGAGGTCACCGGCGCCGCCCCCGAGATCGGCATCCCCGGTGCCGTCGCCGTCGAACTCGTCCACAACTTCTCGCTGCTGCACGACGACCTGATGGACGGCGACGAACAGCGCCGCCACCGTGACACCGTCTGGAAGGTGCACGGCCCCGCCCAGGCCATCCTGGTCGGCGACGCCCTGTTCGCCCTCGCCAACGAGGTGCTGCTGGAACTCGGCACCGTCGAGGCCGGCCGCGCCACCCGCCGGCTCACCACCGCCACCCGCGCCCTGATCGACGGCCAGGCACAGGACATCTCCTACGAGCACCGCGACCGGGTCAGCGTCGAGGAGTGCCTGGAGATGGAGGGCAACAAGACCGGCGCGCTGCTCGCCGCCTCCAGCTCCATCGGCGCGGTGCTCGGCGGCGCCGACGACCGCACCGCCGACACCCTGGAGAAGTACGGCTACCACCTCGGCCTCGCCTTCCAGGCCGTCGACGACCTCCTCGGCATCTGGGGCGACCCGGACTCCACCGGTAAGCAGACCTGGAGCGACCTGCGCCAGCGCAAGAAGTCCCTGCCGGTGGTCGCCGCGCTCGCGGCGGGCGGCCCCGCCTCCGAGCGGCTCGGCGAGATCCTCGCCGCCGACGCCAAGAGCAGTGACTTCGAGAACTTCTCCGAGGAGGAGTTCGCCGCCCGCGCCGCCCTCATCGAGGAAGCCGGCGGCCGTGAGTGGACCGCCGAAGAGGCGCGTCGTCAGCACACCATCGCCATCGAGGCCCTGCACGCCGTCGACATGCCCGACCTGGTCCGGGCGCAGTTCACGGCGCTCGCGGACTTCGTCGTCGTACGAAAGAGATGATCATTATCGGTCGAATAGCCCTCGCGTAGTCGCCGGCCGGTGCGAGCGCGCAACCAGCACCGGCCGACGGCGGACCCACAGCAGAACGATTTCGCACGACTGCACGAAGGGGAAGCCATGACAGCGACGACCGACGGAAGCACCGGGGCCACCCTGCCGCCCCGCGCTGCCTCGGCCAGCACCGACCTCACCACCCCCGCGGCGGCCGGGGTACAAGAAGCCGCCGAACGCGCCGCGAGGCGTGCCACCGACCATCTGCTCGCCCGGCAGGACGCGCAGGGCTGGTGGAAAGGTGACCTGGAGACCAACGTCACCATGGACGCCGAGGACCTGCTGCTCCGTCAGTTCCTCGGTATCCGGGACGAGTCCACGACGGCCGGCGCCGCGCTCTTCATCCGCGGCGAGCAGCGCGAGGACGGCACCTGGGCCACCTTCTACGGCGGCCCGGGCGAACTCTCCACCACCATCGAGGCGTACGTCGCCCTGCGGCTGGCCGGGGACGCTCCCGACGCGCCCCACATGGCGAAGGCGTCGGCCTGGATCCGCGAGCGCGGCGGGATCGCCGCCGCCCGGGTCTTCACCCGGATCTGGCTGGCCCTGTTCGGCTGGTGGAAGTGGGAGGACCTGCCCGAACTCCCGCCGGAGCTCCTGTACTTCCCCAAGTGGTTCCCGCTCAGCATCTACAACTTCGGCCAGTGGGCCCGGCAGACCATCGTGCCGCTCACCGTCGTCTCCGCCAAACGCCCGGTACGCCCCGCACCCTTCCCGCTGGACGAGCTCCACACCGACCCGGCCACCCCCAACCCGCCGCAGCCCCTTGCCCCGGTGGCCAGTTGGGAGGGCGTCTTCCAGCGGCTCGACAAGGTTGTCCGCGGCTACCGCAAGGTCGCGCTGCGCCGGCTGCGCGGCTCCGCCCTGAACTCGGCCGGCCGCTGGATCGTCGAACGCCAGGAGAACGACGGCGCCTGGGGCGGCATCCAGCCGCCGGCCGTGTACTCGGTGATCGCCCTGCACCTGCTCGGCTACGACCTCGAACACCCCGTGATGCGCGCCGGCCTGGAGTCGCTGGATCGTTACGCCGTGTGGCGCGAGGACGGCGCCCGGATGATCGAGGCCTGCCAGTCCCCGGTCTGGGACACCTGTCTGGCCGCCATCGCCCTCGCCGACGCGGGCCTGCCCGCCGACCATCCGCAACTGGTCAAGGCCGCCGACTGGATGCTCGGCGAGCAGATCGTGCGGCCCGGCGACTGGGCCGTGAAGCGCCCCCAGCTCCCGCCGGGCGGCTGGGCGTTCGAGTTCCACAACGACAACTACCCCGACATCGACGACACCGCCGAGGTCGTCCTCGCGCTGCGCCGGGTCAAGCACCACGACCCGGAGCGGATGGAGAAGGCCATCGGCCGCGGGGTGCGCTGGAACCTCGGTATGCAGTCGAAGAACGGCGCCTGGGGCGCCTTCGACGTCGACAACACCAGCCCGTTCCCCAACCGGCTGCCGTTCTGCGACTTCGGCGAGGTCATCGACCCGCCCTCGGCCGACGTCACCGCGCACGTCGTGGAGATGCTCGCCTTCGAGGGCATGGCCCACGACCCGCGCACCCGGCGCGGCATCGAGTGGCTGCTGGCCGAACAGGAGCCGGACGGCTCGTGGTTCGGGCGCTGGGGTGTCAACTACGTGTACGGCACCGGCTCCGTGGTGCCCGCGCTGACCGCGGCCGGGCTGCCCGCCTCGCATCCGGCGATCAGACGCGCGGTGACCTGGCTGGAGCAGGTCCAGAACGAGGACGGCGGCTGGGGCGAGGACCTGCGCTCCTACAAGTACGCCGGCGAATGGAGCGGGCGCGGCGCCTCCACCGCCTCCCAGACGGCGTGGGCGCTGATGGCGCTGCTCGCCGCCGGGGAGAAGGACTCCAAGGCCGTCGAGCGGGGCGTGCGGTGGCTCGCCGAGACCCAGCAGGAGGACGGCTCCTGGGACGAGCCCTACTTCACCGGCACCGGGTTCCCCTGGGACTTCTCCATCAACTACCACCTCTACCGGCAGGTCTTCCCGCTCACCGCGCTCGGCCGGTACCTCCACGGCGAGCCCATGCCCGAGGCCGAGAGGAGCTGAATGAGTACCACGCCCGCTCCGGCTCCGCTGCTGATCGCCTGCGCGCTCGGCATCGAGCACTTGGCCCTGCGCGCCGGCGAACGTGGCGGCGCGGGCGGGCCGGTCACCGTGCTGCGCACCGGCATGGGCCCCAGGGCGGCGGAACGGTCCGTCACCCGGGTCCTGACCGACCCGGCGCTCGCCGGTGCCGCCGTGCTGGCCACCGGCTTCTGCGCGGGACTGGCCCCCGGGATGCACCCCGGGGACCTGGTCGTCGCCGAGGAGACCCGGGACCCGCGCGGCAGTGTCCCCTGCGTCGGCACCGAACTCCTCGTGAAAGAACTCGTGCGGACCGTACCCGGCCGCACTGTCCACACCGGCCCCGTCACCGGCTCCGATCACGTCGTCCGCGGTCACGAACGGTCCGATCTGCTCGCGACCGGCGCGATCGCGGTCGACATGGAGTCGGCGGCCACGCTCCTGAGCGCCGTGCGCGCGGGCGAACGCCCGGTTGCGGCCGTCAGGGTGGTCGTGGACGCTCCTGAACATGAACTCGTCCGGATCGGCACGGTGCGCGGTGGAATATCGGCTTTCCGCGTTCTTCGATCCGTTCTTCCTGCTTTCTTCGAATGGCACCGTTCTTTGTTGCTCCCCCGGAGGTGAGCCAGATGGCCATGCCGCTGCGCCAGTCCATCAAGGTCGCGACTTACTTGGCTGAACAGAAGCTCCGCAAGCGGGACAAGTTCCCACTGATCGTGGAGCTGGAACCCCTCTTCGCATGCAACCTGAAGTGCGAGGGCTGCGGCAAGATCCAGCACCCGGCAGGCGTGCTCAAGCAGCGCATGCCGGTCGCCCAGGCCGTCGGGGCGGTGTTGGAGTCCGGTGCGCCGATGGTGTCCATCGCAGGCGGCGAGCCCCTGATGCACCCGCAGATCGACGAGATCGTGCGGCAGTTGGTGGCGAAGAAGAAGTACGTCTTCCTCTGCACCAACGCCATGCTGCTGCGCAAGAAGATGGACAAGTTCACCCCCTCTCCCTACTTCGCCTTCGCGGTGCACATCGACGGGCTGCGCGAGCGGCACGACGAATCCGTGGCGAAGGAGGGCGTGTTCGACGAGGCGGTGGCGGCCATGAAGGAGGCCAAGCGGCGCGGCTTCCGGGTGACCACCAACTCGACCTTCTTCAACACCGACACCCCGCAGACCATCATCGAGGTGCTCAACTTCCTCAACGACGACCTCAAGGTCGACGAGATGATGATCTCGCCCGCCTACGCCTACGAGAAGGCCCCCGACCAGGAGCACTTCCTCGGCGTGGCACAGACCCGCGAGCTGTTCAAGAAGGCCTTCGCGGGCGGCAACCGGCGCAAGTGGCGACTCAACCACTCCCCGCTCTTCCTGGACTTCCTGGAGGGCAAGGTCGACTTCCCGTGCACGGCCTGGGCGATCCCGAACTACTCGCTCTTCGGCTGGCAGCGCCCCTGCTACCTGATGAGCGACGGGTACGTGCCGACGTACCGCGAGCTCATCGAGGAGACCGACTGGGACAAGTACGGCCGCGGCAAGGACCCGCGCTGCGCCAACTGCATGGCGCACTGCGGCTACGAGCCCACCGCCGTCCTCGCCACCATGGGGTCCCTGAAGGAGTCGCTGCGCGCCATGCGCGAGACGGTCACCGGAAACCGGGAGTGACCGCATGACCGCCATCTCCCTGGGCCTCCCCGAGGTCCCGGCCCGGCCGGTCGCCGAGCGGCGTGTGTCGCGGCAGATCAACGTCGGACCGGTGGCCGTCGGGGGCGGTGCCCCGGTGTCGGTGCAGTCGATGACCACGACCCGTACGTCGGACATCGGCGCCACCCTCCAGCAGATCGCCGAGCTGACCGCGTCCGGCTGCCAGATCGTCCGCGTCGCCTGCCCCACGCAGGACGACGCGGACGCCCTGGCGACCATCGCGAGGAAGTCCCAGATCCCGGTGATCGCGGACATCCACTTCCAGCCCAAGTACGTGTTCGCGGCGATCGAGGCCGGCTGCGCGGCCGTCCGCGTCAATCCCGGCAACATCAAGAAGTTCGACGACCAGGTGCGGGAGATCGCGCGGGCCGCGAAGGATCACGGCACGCCGATCCGGATCGGGGTCAACGCCGGCTCGCTGGACCGCCGGCTCCTCGAGAAGTACGGCAAGGCGACCCCGGAAGCGCTTGTCGAGAGCGCTCTCTGGGAGGCCTCGCTCTTCGAGGAGCACGACTTCCGGGACATCAAGATCTCCGTCAAGCACAACGACCCGGTCGTGATGATCGAGGCCTACCGGCAGCTGGCCGCCCAGTGCGACTACCCGCTGCACCTCGGCGTCACGGAGGCCGGGCCGGCCTTCCAGGGCACGATCAAGTCGGCGGTCGCCTTCGGCGCGCTGCTCTCCCAGGGCATCGGCGACACCATCCGGGTGTCGCTGTCCGCCCCGCCGGCCGAGGAGGTCAAGGTCGGCATCCAGATCCTGGAGTCCCTGAACCTCAAGCAGCGGCGCCTGGAGATCGTCTCCTGCCCGTCCTGCGGGCGCGCCCAGGTCGACGTCTACAAGCTGGCGGACGAGGTGACGGCGGGGCTGGAGGGGATGGAAGTTCCCTTGCGCGTCGCCGTCATGGGATGCGTGGTCAACGGCCCGGGCGAGGCACGGGAGGCCGACCTGGGCGTCGCCTCCGGCAACGGCAAGGGCCAGATCTTCGTCAAGGGCGAGGTCATCAAGACCGTGCCCGAGTCGAAGATCGTGGAGACCCTCATCGAGGAAGCGATGAAGATCGCCGAACAGATGGAGCAGGACGGCGCCGGGTCCGGAACACCCGCCGTCACCGTGAGCTGAACAGCACGGACCGAGAGGGGGCCGAGCGTGACGATTCTGGAGACCATCCGGGGACCACGCGACCTGAAGGCGCTGTCCGAGGCGGAGCTTGGTGAACTGTCCGAAGAAATACGTGAGTTCCTGGTGCACGCGGTCGCCAGGACCGGCGGTCACCTCGGCCCCAACCTGGGCGTCGTGGAACTGACCGTCGCACTGCACCGGGTCTTCGAGTCCCCGGCCGACCGCATCCTCTGGGACACCGGTCACCAGAGTTATGTGCACAAGCTGCTGACCGGCCGTCAGGACTTCTCCAAGCTGCGCGGCAAGGGCGGCCTGTCCGGGTACCCTTCGCGCGAGGAGTCCGAGCACGACATCATCGAGAACAGCCACGCCTCCACCGCGCTCGGCTGGGCCGACGGCCTGGCCAAGGCCCGCCAGGTGCAGGGGGAGAAGGGCCATGTCGTCGCGGTGATCGGCGACGGCGCGCTGACCGGCGGGATGGCCTGGGAGGCGCTCAACAACATCGCGGCCGCCAAGGACCGGCCGCTGATCATCGTCGTCAACGACAACGAGCGGTCGTACGCGCCCACCATCGGCGGCCTCGCCAACCATCTCGCCGCCCTGCGCACGACCGACGGCTACGAGAAGATGCTGGCCTGGGGCAAGGACGTACTCCTGCGCACCCCGGTCGTCGGCCACACCGTCTACGAGTCCCTGCACGGTGCCAAGAAGGGCTTCAAGGACGCCTTCGCCCCGCAGGGCATGTTCGAGGACCTGGGCCTCAAGTATGTCGGCCCGATCGACGGCCACGACATCAGGGCGGTCGAGTCTGCGCTCAGACGCGCGAAGCGCTTCCACGGGCCGGTGCTGGTGCACTGCCTCACGGAGAAGGGGCGCGGGTACGAACCCGCCCTCGCCCACGAGGAGGACCACTTCCACACCGTCGGCGTGATGGACCCGCTCACCTGCGAGCCGCTCGCGCCGTCCAACGGGCCGTCCTGGACGTCGGTGTTCGGCGACGAGATCGTGCGCATCGGCGAGGAGCGCGACGACGTCGTGGCGATCACCGCGGCCATGCTGCACCCGGTCGGCCTCGGCAAGTTCGCGGCGCGTTTCCCCGACCGGGTCTGGGACGTGGGCATCGCCGAGCAGCACGCGGCGGTCTCGGCGGCGGGTCTCGCGACCGGCGGGCTGCACCCTGTCGTCGCCGTCTACGCCACGTTCCTGAACCGTGCCTTCGACCAGTTGCTGATGGACGTGGCGCTGCACCGCTGCGGGGTGACGTTCGTCCTGGACCGGGCAGGTGTCACAGGGGTCGACGGTGCCTCCCACAACGGGATGTGGGACATGTCCGTGCTCCAGGTGGTCCCGGGCCTGCGGATCGCCGCCCCGCGCGACGCCGAGCAGCTGCGCCTCCAGCTGCGGGAGGCGGTCGCCGTGGACGACGCGCCCACGCTGGTGCGGTTCCCGAAGGAGTCGGTGGGTCCGGAGATCCCCGCGGTCGACCGGATCGGCGGACTGGACGTGCTGCACCGTGGTACGGACGCCCAGGTGCTGCTGGTCGCGGTCGGTGTGATGGCGCCGGTCTGCCTCCAGGCCGCGGAGCTGCTGGCCGCCCGGGGTATCGGCTGCACGGTCGTGGACCCCCGTTGGGTCAAGCCCGTGGACCCCGCGCTGCCGGTCCTGGCGGCCCAGCACGAGCTGGTGGCCGTCGTCGAGGACAACAGCCGGGCGGCCGGCGTCGGCGCGGCGGTCGCGCTCGCGCTCGGTGACGCGGAAGTGGACGTGCCGGTACGGCGGTTCGGGATCCCGGAGCAGTTCCTGGCGCATGCGAAGCGGGGGGAGGTGCTGGCCGACATCGGGCTGACGCCGGTGGAGATCGCGGGGCGGATCGGAGCGAGCCTTGCGGGGCGGGGGGCCGAGAGCTCCTACGGGGGTGCCGCAGGGGGTCGTGTGGCGGGTGCGGCGCCGTCCGGGCTGGTCGCGCAGTTCCCCGCGCCCCTACGGGGCGCCTCAGCCGAGGGCGCTGTCATGGATGGCGCTTACGAGGAGAAAGAATGAGCAAGGAGTTCGACCTCGGTGCGCTGCTCGCCGAGCGTGGCGGTGAGCGGTACGAGCTGCACAGCAGGTACCTGAACCATCAGTTGCCGCGCATGCTGCACACCATCGGCTTCGACAAGGTCTACGAGCGGGCCGAGGGCGCCCATTTCTGGGACGAGGACGGCAACGACTACCTGGACATGCTCGCCGGGTTCGGGGTGATGGGCCTGGGCCGCCACCACCCCGTCGTCCGCAAGGCCCTGCACGACGTCCTGGACGCGCAGCTGGCCGACCTCACCCGCTTCGACTGCCAGCCGCTGCCCGGGCTGCTCGCCGAGCGGCTCCTTGCCCACAGCCCGCACCTGGACCGGGTGTTCTTCGGCAACAGCGGCACCGAGGCGGTAGAGACGGCGCTGAAGTTCGCCCGCTTCGCCACCGGCAGACCCCGCGTCCTCTACTGCGACCACGCCTTCCACGGCCTGACCACCGGCTCGCTGTCGGTCAACGGCGAGGACGGCTTCCGGGACGGCTTCGCGCCGCTGCTGCCCGACACCGCCGTACCTCTCGGCGATCTCGACGCCCTGGCACGCGAGCTGAAGAAGGGCGACGTCGCCGCCCTGATCGTCGAGCCGATCCAGGGCAAGGGCGTGCACGAGGCGCCGCCCGGCTACCTGCGCGGCGCCCAGGAGCTGCTGCACAAGCACAAGGCGCTGCTGATCGCCGACGAGGTGCAGACCGGCCTCGGCCGTACCGGCGACTTCTATGCCTACCAGCACGAGGACGGTGTCGAGCCGGACCTGGTGTGCGTGGCCAAGGCGCTGTCCGGCGGTTATGTCCCGGTGGGGGCGACCCTCGGCAAGGACTGGATCTTCAAGAAGGTCTACTCGTCCATGGACCGGGTCCTGGTCCACTCGGCGAGCTTCGGCGCCAACGCCCAGGCGATGGCGGCCGGACTCGCCGTCCTCTCCGTCATGGAGAACGACCAGGTCGTCGCGGGCGCGCGGGTCGTGGGGGAGCAGCTCAGGTCACGGCTCACCGAGCTGATCGACAAGTACGAGCTGCTCGCCGACGTACGTGGCCGGGGTCTGATGATCGGCATCGAGTTCGGCAGGCCCAGCTCGCTCAAGCTCCGCAGCCGCTGGACCATGCTCCAGGCCGCCCGCAAGGGCCTGTTCGCGCAGATGGTCGTCGTACCGCTGCTGCAGCGGCACCGGATCCTCACCCAGGTCTCCGGCGACCATCTGGAGGTCATCAAGCTCATCCCGCCGCTGATCGTCGACGAGACGGACGTGGACCGCTTCGTGGCCGCCTTCACGGACGTGATGGACGACGCGCACAGCGGCGGCGGCCTGATGTGGGACTTCAGCAAGACCCTCATCAAGCAGGCTGTGGCCAACCGCTGACATCCGGCGGGGGCCTCCTGCGGGGGGCCTCCGCCTTTTTGTCTCTGAGGCAAGAAATTTGCCGCTGAGGCAATAGCCGGGCTCAATGGAGACATGAACGCCTCAGACCCGGCGCCTCCCGCCGGTCCCGGCGACGACCTGCCCGCCGTCGCCCCGCAACTGCGCTCCCTGCGCCGCCGCGCCGGCCTCACCCTGGAGGCCGCGGCCCGGGATGCCGGGCTGTCGCCGGCCCACCTCTCCCGGCTGGAGACCGGGCAGCGGCAGCCCTCGCTGCCGATGCTGCTCACCCTCGCTCGTGTCTACGATACGACGGTTTCCGAGCTGCTCGGCGAGACGGTCGCCGACAAGGACGCGATCGTACGGACCGCGGACATGGAGCCGACGCGGGCGGGCGGCTGGACGTACTGGCAGGCCGGGGCGTCCGGCCGCGGCATGCAGGCGCTGCGCGTCCGGGTGCCGTACGGCTCCCAGGGCGACATCGTGCGGGTGCATCCCGGCGAGGAGTGGCTGTACGTCCTGCACGGGCGGCTCCGGCTGCGCCTCGGTGACACCACCCATGTCCTCGCGCCCGGTGACAGTGCCCACTTCGACTCGCTCACCCCGCACCGGCTCGCCGCCGAGGACCACGACGGCGTCGAGCTGCTGTTCGTCCACACCCTGCTGCAGAGTCCCCTGGCCGCGTTGTGCCTGGGGCCGATCACCGGAGAGCTGCCATGAGCAACATGGAGGAGAAGTTCCCCCGGGCCCTGTGGGTCCGGCTGATCATCTACATCGCTGTCGGGCACGTCTTCGCCGCGTTCCTCTACCTGCTGTTCGCCGTCGGCGGCAAGGGCTGAGCACTCCCGTCCTGGGCCGGCTTCAGTCGAGCAGGCGCCCGCGCAGCCGCTCGCGGGTCTCCGGGGTGAGCTTCAGGCCCTGCTCCAGGTACGTGTCGACGTCACCCCACGTCTTCTCGATGCTCTCGAAGGCAGCCGTCAGATATTCCGCGCGGGCCTCGAAGAGCGGGCTCAGCAGTTCCATCACCTCGGGGCTGTACGCGCTGTCCCCGCCGCCGCTGCGCCGCACCCTGTAGCGGCGGTGCTTGGCGTTGGACTCCAGGTAGTCGGCGAGGATCGCGTCCCGCTCCACGCCCACCGCCAGGAGCGTCACGGCTATGGAGACGCCCGCCCGGTCCTTGCCGGCCGCGCAGTGCATCAGCGCCGGGACGCTGTCCTCGGCGAGCCCGTGCAGGACGCGCGAGTGCTCCTCGGTGCGGTCCCTGACGATCGTGCGGTACGAGCTGACCATCCGGTTCGCCGCCTTGCCGTCGCCCAGGAGGCCGCGGAGCTGCTCGATGTCGCCCTCGCGGACCATCGTCCAGAACTCGGCGCCGTGTGCCGGGTCGGTCAGCGGCAGGTTCACGTTCCGAACGCCGGGCAGCTCGACGTCCGGGCCCTCCAGCTTCTGGTCGGCCGCGTTGCGGAAGTCGAAGATCGTGTGCAGGCCGAGGGAGGTGAGGAACTCCGCGTCCTGCTCCGTCGCGTGCGCCAGATGCCCGCTGCGGAACAGCACACCGTGCCGGACCCGGCGCCCGTCCACGGTCGGCAGGCCGCCCACGTCACGGAAGTTGCGCACACCGGCCAGCTCGGGCTCGGTCGACGGGACCTGCTGCGTCACGGGGGCTCCTCCCGGTCGGACCCGTCGGCGCTGCTCGTCGACGGGCACTGGATCGACCATACGACATCGGTTTCCACGGGCAATGAGTTGTCCACAGGCGTTGCCTCCGACGGCCCGTGCCCTTGATGATGTTGGTGCTTGAGCGGATCTGTTGGCACCTGTGTGAGGTTTCTCGTGGTGGACATCGCCGAAAACGGTCGTACCTGGCTCCTGTCGGGCCCAGGCAGCAGCTACGCGCTGCACCTCACGGAGGGCGACGAACTGCTCCACCTGCACTGGGGCCCGAAGATCGGGCTCGCCGACGCCGAGGAGCTCAGCACCCGGGCGCTACCCGGCTACTGGCCGTTCGAGTCCCCGCTGGACGGCCGTGAGGAGTACCCCGTCGAGGGCGGTCCCCGTTTCGTCCGCCCCGCGCTCTCCGTGCGCACCGAGGAGCGCCGCGGCACCGAGTGGACCTTCGAGGCGTACGAGACGGAGGGCGACGCGGCCGACGAGGAGCTGCGTCTGCGCTTCCGGGACGACGGGATCCTCATCACCCTGCACTACCGGATGCGCGGCGACGTCGTCGAGCGCTGGGTGACCGTCGACAACCAGGGGGACGTGTCTTTGGAGCTGCTGCGCGCCGACCCGGCCGCCTGGACGCTCCCCGACCGCGAGGGCTGGCGCCTCTCCCAGCTGCACGGCCGCTGGGCCGCCGAGTCCCGCCTGACCCGCGCGCCCCTCACCTACGGCGAGAAGGTCATCGGCAGCCGCCGCGGCCACACCAGCCACCAGCACCTGCCCTGGGTCGCCCTCGACACCGACGCCACCGAGGAGCGCGGCGAGGTCTGGGGCTGCGCCCTCGGCTGGTCCGGCTCCTGGCGGATCGCCGTCGCCCAACTCCCGGACGCGCGCGTGCAGATCACCGGCGGCGCCGGCTACGACGACTCGGGCCTGCTGATGCTGGCCGAGGGCGAGTCGTACACCAGCCCGGTCTTCGCGGGCCTGTGGACCGACGGCGGCTTCGGCGGGGCCAGCCGGGCCTGGCACGCCTACCAGCGGGCGTACGTCATCCCGGACGCCGACCGGGACCGGCCGGTGCTGTTCAACTCCTGGGAGGCCACCACCTTCGACATCTCCGAGGAGCAGCAGGCCACCCTCGCCCGCCGGGCCGCCGCGATCGGTGTCGAGCTGTTCGTGGTCGACGACGGCTGGTTCGGCAAGCGCACCAGCGACCGCGCGGGCCTCGGCGACTGGACGCCCAACCCGGACCGCTTCCCCAAGGGCCTGGGGCCCCTCGCCGACTACGTACACGCCCTGGGCATGCAGTTCGGCATCTGGGTCGAGCCCGAGATGGTCAACGCGGACAGCGACCTGTACCGCGCGCACCCCGACTGGGTGCAGTACCAGCAGGGAAGAAAGCGGACGGAACTGCGCAATCAGCTCGTCCTCAACCTCGCCCGCGCGGACGTCCAGGAGTACCTCTGGCGGCAGCTCGACACCCTGCTGTCCAGCGCCCCGATCGACTACGTCAAGTGGGACTTCAACCGCTGCTTCACCGACGCGGGCTGGCCCGGTGAGCCCTACCCGCAGCGTCTGTGGGTCGACCACGTGCGCGGGCTGTACGCCCTGCTCGACCGGATCCGGGCGGCCCACCCGAACGTCGCCATCGAGTCCTGCTCCGGCGGTGGCGGCCGGATCGACCTCGGCATCATGAGCCGCACCGACGAGGTGTGGACCTCCGACAACACCGACCCGCTGGACCGGCTCGCCATCCAGCACGGCTTCAGCCAGATCCACCCGGCCCGGGTGATGTCCGCCTGGGTCACCGACAGCCCGAACCACCAGCTCAACGGTCGGGTCAGCAGCCTGCGGTTCCGCTTCGTCAGCTCCATGGCCGGGGCGCTCGGCGTCGGCGGCGACCTCTCGCGGTGGACCGAGGACGAGCTGGCCGAGGCCGGCCGCTGGGTGGAGCTCTACAAGGACATCCGGCCCCTGGTGCAGCGCGGCGACCAGTTCCGGCTGCGGCCGCCGACCGGCGGACTCAGCGCGGTGCAGTACACGCTCGGCGACGAGACCGTGGTCCTCGCCTGGCTCCAGGCGCAGAGCTACGGCGAGCCGATCCCGGCGCTGCGGCTGCGGGGGCTCGACCCGGCCGCGTCGTACGAATGCCGCGAAACGGGCGAAGTGCATCGCGGTGCCGTCCTGCTGCACCACGGGCTGCGTACGGAGTTGCGCGGTGACCTGGATGCGACGGTTATCCGGCTGCGTCGCATCTGAGCCTTCTGTCCGAATTGGTGCCTTCATTACAACTCGGTCTGGAATAAGGGGACGTGGCGTGACGTGCGTGAGGAGCGTCATATTCGTGACCGTCCGTCGCGCGTCATGTTCACGTAATTCCCCTGCCTTTCAGGAGAATTGGAAAAGCGCGTAAGGTCGGAATTCACGGAGGGTGACCGGGAATTCCCGTAACGGATCAAGCGAAACTCGGACAGACGGAACTTGGTGCTTGTTTACGTGCGTCCTACTCGCTTACGTTCGCCACGCATCCGGACGGAACGCCTAATCCTGCCGCCGCCCGGAGTCCCCACACACACTCACCCGTGCCCGGCAGGAGCGGGGGACCCACCAGGTATACCGCCTGTTCCGGTTCCCGGGACGGCTAGGGGTGTAGCCACGTCTTCCCGCGTGGCCGGGCAGCTCCAGCCCGAACCCGACAGCTCACCTCGCAGGCGCCGGAGAGGAATGCGTCATGCCCGCGAAGGGTAAGCACCGCCGCCCCAAGTCCCAGCGTTTCACCCGCTCGATGGCAGTCGCCGGAACCGGTGGCGCCGCGCTGGCCCTGCCGCTCATGGGGGCCACCGGCGCCCACGCGGCCACCTCGCAGCCCGTTTCCGAAAAGACCACGCAGTCGCTTCCGACCGTCGAGAAGACCGTCGTCCAGGATTCCGGCACCGCGAATTCCACGCGCCGCGTCTACACGGTGGTGCCCGGCGACTACCTTTCGAAGATCGCCCGGGATCACCACCTCGACGGCGGCTGGCACCGGCTCTACGCCGACAACCGGCAGGCGGTCGGCGACAACCCCTCGCTGATCCACCCCGGTCTCCGGCTCACGCTCGGCGGCCGCCACGCCGCGACGACGCACACCCCGAGCCCGGACTCCTCCCCGTCGCAGACGCGGTCCCACGCGCAGTCCTCCGCCCCCTCCTCGTCGTCGTCCTCGAACGCGTCCTCGAACGCGGCCTCGAACGCGGCCTCGTCCGCGGACGCGTCGACGACGACCGCCTCCGGTTTCGCCCTCCCGGTGACCGGTGGCACCGTCGGCACCGGCTACCACGTGGCCGGCAGCATGTGGTCCAGCGGCTACCACACCGGCGTCGACTTCGTCGTCCCGACCGGTACCCCGGTCAAGGCGGTCGGCGCGGGCACGGTCGTCACGGCCGGCTGGGGCGGCGCCTACGGCAACCAGGTCGTCATCAGGCTCGCCGACGGCTACTACGCGCAGTACGGCCACCTGTCCGCGCTCTCCGTCTCGGTCGGCCAGACCGTGACCGCGGGCCAGCAGGTCGGCCTCTCCGGTGCCACCGGCAACGTCACCGGCCCGCACCTCCACTTCGAGATCCGGACCACCCCCGACTACGGCTCCGACATCGACCCGGTCGGCTACCTCCGCTCCAAGGGCCTCGCCGTCGGCTGACCCGGAACCCCCACCGATCTGACACGCACTGCGAAGGCCGGACCCCCGATCCCCGGGTCCGGCCTTCGGGCGATCGACGCTTCAACGCCGCTGTTCGGAGGCTTATTCCTGGCTTGGTCGAGTATTTAGGCGTGTCTTATGTCACCGTTCGTCAACCCCTTATTACGGTCGCGTAGGTCACAGTCGAAGGTGAATCATGGTCCGACGTGGCAGACGATTCGAAGAGTGACAATGCATCAGTGATCGGGTCGTACGTGGCGGTGGGGGACAGCTTCACCGAGGGCGTGGGCGACCCAGGCCCCGACGGGGCGTTCGTCGGCTGGGCGGACCGGTTCGCGGTACTGCTGTCGGACCGGCGGCCCGAGGGCGACTTCGAGTACACCAACCTCGCGGTGCGCGGGAAACTGCTCGACCAGATCGTGGCGGACCAGGTGCCGCAGGCCCTGGAACTCGCCCCGGACCTGGTCTCCTTCTCCGCCGGCGGCAACGACATCATCCGCCCCGGCACCGACCCCGACGAGGTGGCCGAGCGGTTCGAGCGGGCCGTGGCCCAACTGACCGAGGCCGTCGGCACGGTTCTGGTGACCACCGGGTTCGACACCCGGGGCGTGCCCGTCCTCAAGCATCTGCGCGGCAAGATCGCCACCTACAACGGCCATGTCCGGGCCGTCGCCGACCGGTACGGCTGCCCGGTTCTCGACCTGTGGTCCCTGAAGACCGTGCAGGACCGGCGGGCCTGGGACGGCGACCGGTTGCACCTGTCTCCCGAAGGGCACACGCGGGTGGCGCTGCGGGCCGGTCAGGCGCTCGGCGTCGAGGTGCCGGCCGACCCGGACCAGCCGTGGCCGCCGTTGCCGCCCCGCGGCACCCTGGAGGTCCGCCGCGACGACGTGCACTGGGCCCGTGAGTACCTGGTGCCGTGGATCGGACGGCGGCTGCGCGGCGAGTCGTCGGGCGACCACGTGACGGCCAAGGGGACGCTCTCCCCGGACGACATCAGGATGCGGATCGCTTCCGTGGCCTGAGGCCATGGGGGCGGGTGAGGGGCGGCATCCTTGCGGGCCGCCCCTCACTGTTCCTCGGGCAGCCCCAGTTCGCGCGCCAGCGCCTCGTCGACCCACTCCTGCGCCCGGGAGCGCGACAGGGCGCCCGGGTACGAGGTGAGCTGGACGGCGAGCCCGTCGAGGAGGGCGGTCAGCCGCAGTGCCGAGGCCGTGGGGTCGGGGCACCGGAACTCACCGGCGGCCACCCCTTCGGCGATGACCTCGGCGAGCGCCGCCTTCCACTGCTGGTCCAGCTCCTTGGTGACCTCTCGCAGGGCGGGTTCGCGCAACGCCACCGCCCAGCCCTCGATCCACAGCCGCCAGCCCTTGGCCTGCCCGGTCGGGGCGTACCAGCGCACCGCCGTCCGCAGCCGGCGCGACGCCGACGTGCGGCGGCCCAGCAGCTTGCGCAGATGCGCCAGGTCGTCCTCGGCGGCGTAGGCGAAGGCAGCGGCGACCAGCTTCTCCTTCGTCGAGAAGTGGTACAGCACCAGCGCGTTGCTCACGCCGAGGGACGAGGCGACATCGGCGATCCGTACCGCCGCCACACCCCGCGCCTCGATCTGCTCGATGGCGGCCCGCAGCAGTTCCTCCCGCCGCTCGGCCACGCTCAACCGCACTCTCGCCACGCGGTCACCCTAATCGGTCGCACCCCCGCGCGTGTTGCCGTCCCGGTCCAGCGGCAGCCGCATGAGCGTGAGGTCCAGCCGGCGGCCGAACTTGACGCCCACCTCCCGGACCGTGCCGGCATGCTCGAAGCCGAACCGCCGGTGCAGCCGGACCGACGCGGTGTTCTCCGCCTCGATGCCGGCGATCATGACGTGGTGGCCGGCCTCCCGCGCCGCGGCGATGAGCGCGCCCAGCAGTGCCGAGCCGATGCCGAGCCCGTGCCGGTCCTCCCGTACGTAGACGGAGTCCTCCACCGTGTGCCGGTAGCCGTCCAGCTCGCGCCACGGGCCGTACACCGCGAAGCCGGCCACCTCGCCCGCCACTTCGGCCACGAACGCCGAGCCGCGCGCCAGATGGGCGGCCAGCCAGGCCGCACCCTCGGCGGGGGCCTGCGTGGTCTCGGTCCACAGCGCCGTCGAATGCTCGACCGCGTGGTTGCGGATCGCGCGGACGGCCTCCGCGTCAGCGGGGCGGGCCGGGCGGATCCGCACCTCCCCATCTCTCTCGTATATTGGATTCATGTCCAACATAGTAGATCCGCCGACGGACTCCCTGGTGGCGGGGATCGCCGCCCGTGTCCGCACCGAGCGGGAGCGCCGCCGCTGGACCCTGGCGCAGCTCGCGGACGCCTCCGGTGTCTCCCCGGCGATGATCAGCCGGATCGAACGCGGCGAGAGCAGCCCCACCGCCGTCGTCCTCGGCAAGCTGTCCGCGGCGTTCCAGCTGAGCGTCGCCTCCCTGCTGGCCCTCGCCGAAGGCGCGCAGGACACCACGGCCGACACCGCGGGAGTGCGGCGCGGCGCCGCCGCGGCCGAGTGGCGCGACCCCGGCACCGGCTACCGGCGCCGCCAGATCACCGGACCGCGGTTCCCGGCGGAGATCGCCGAGATCCGCCTGCCCGCCGGGGCCCGGGTGCCCTATCCGGCGGCCGCCTTCGCCTTCGTACGACAACTCGTCTGGGTCCTCGACGGCCGACTGACCTTCCACGACGGCGACACGGTCCATGAACTCGACGCCGGCGACACCGTCGAACTCGGCCCGCCGGCCGAGCGCGTCTTCGCCAACACCGGCGACGCCGAGTGCCGCTACGCCGTCGTCCTCACCCGCGACACACAGCCGTGAACCCGCCCCTCTCCCGAGGGGGCACCTTCCTGCTGGCCGCCATAGCCGGCACGGCGATCGCGAACAACTACGCCGTCCAGCCCGCGCTCACCGCGGTCGCCGCCGACCTGGACGTGCCGCTCGCCACGATCGGCCTGGTGCCGACCGCCGCGCTCACCGGCTGCATGACCGGCTTCGCCCTGCTGCTCCCGCTCACCGATCGCCTGGCCCCCAACCGCCTGGTCACCGCACAGCTCACCGCCCTGGCCGCCGCCCTCGCCCTGGCCGCCGCCGCACCCGGTCCCGCCGTGCTCCTGACCGCGTACCTGTTCGTCGGCGCCGCCGCGAGCGTGGCGGCCCAGGCCGGAACCATCGCCGGCCGGCACGCCCGGCCCGGCCGCGCCGGATCCGGCGTCGCCCTCGTGGCCGCGGGCATGTCGGCCGGCATCCTGGTCAGCCGGCTGGCGGGAGGCGCCCTCACCGATCTGCTCGGCTGGCGGCGGATGCTCCTGGTCTTCGCGGCCCTCGCCCTGTTCGGCGCGCTCGCCGCCGCCACCCGCCTGCCCCGGCGACGGCCGCACGCCCCCACCGGTTACCGCGCCACCCTCGCGGCACTGCCGGCCCTGCTCCCGCACCACCCGCGGCTGCGTCGCGCGGTGGCCGCCGGAGCGCTCTGGTACTTCGCCTTCAACCTCGTCTGGATCGCCCTCACCCTGGCCCTGGCCCAGCCGCCGCACTCCCTCGGCCCCACCGCCATCGGCCTGTACAGCCTGGCCGGACTCCTCGGCTTCGCGGCGCTCCCGCTCACCGGGCGCCTCACCGACCGGTACGGCCCACGCGCCATGATCAGCGCCGCCCTGCCGGCCGCCGCGGCCGGAACCGCCATACTGGCCACCGGTCTGAACAGCCCGTTCGTCACCGCACTCGGACTCGCCCTCTTCGACGCCGGCTGCTTCGCCGCCCAGGCCGCCAACCAGAGCCGCGTCATCGCCCTCGACCCCGCCCGTTCCGGCAGCCTCAGCAGTGTGTACCTGGTGGTGTACTTCACCGTCGGAGCCCTCGGCACGGCCGTCGCCGCCCCGCTGCTCGACGCCTTCGGCTGGCAGGGCACCACCCTCACCGCGCTCTTCGCGCTGCTCCTCGCTCTGCCGCTCGGGCGCCGTTGAGCACCCGCCCCCTCACCGGTACCAGCCGAACCGTTCCGCGATCACCGGCAGCCGGTCGCTCACCAGGGCGTGAGCCGCGGCACGCGGGGTCGTGCCGTCGGACTCCGCGCGATCCAGCATCAGCTCCACCAGGGCCCGCATCGAGCGGCGGGTGTGGGCGAACGCCTCGTCCGTGTCCGGGCCGATGTCGCCGAACAGGGTCCACCACCACCAGGCGTTGGTACCCGAGTTGACCACCACGTCCGGCAGCACGGTCACCCCGCGCGCCGCGAGCCGCTCCTCCGCCTCGGGCAGCACGGGCATGTTGGCCGCCTCCACGATCCAGCGGGCGGTGACCAGGTGCTCGTTGGCAGCGTCGACGGCGTACGACACCGCCGCCGGCACCAGCACCTCCGCGTCGGCGGACAGCCAGGCGTCGCCCGGCAGTTCGAGATCGCCCGGGCGCAGCACCACGCGGTCGACGGTGCCGTACGCGTCCCGCGCGCGCAGCAGCGCCTCGACGTCCAACCCCGCCGGGTTGGCGATCGTGCCCTTGACGTCGGCGACGGCCACCACCGTGAGCCCCGCGCGGGCCAGGAAACGCGCCGTGGCCCCGCCCATCGTGCCCAGCCCCTGCACCGCGACCCGGGTCCCGGGGTACGGCACCCCGGCCCGGTCCAGGGCCGTCAGCGCCGACTCGGCGACCCCGCAGCCACCGACCAGTTCGTCGAGGCCGATCCCGTCCACCTCGATGGCAAAGGCGTCCGCCAGCCGCCGCCGGGCCGCCGCCTCGTCGTCCAGCAGCGGAAACACGGCCTGGATCGAGGAGACCAGCCCCGCCTCGGCGGCCGCCCGGTCCACCAGGTCCTGGGTCAGCCCGAGGTCCTCGCCGGTGGTCCAGAAGCTCTCGACGTACGGCCGCATGGCGCTCAGGTAGCGGACCAGCAGGGGGTACGCCCCCGGGTCCTGCGGATCGCAGTCGATGCCGCCCTTGGCGCCGCCCAGGGGAATGTAGCGGCCCTCGGGGTTGTAGTGCAGGGCCTCCTTCATCGTCATGCCGCGCGCCAGCCCGGTGACCTCCTCCAGGGTGCAGCCCGGCCGCATCCGCAGACCGCCGCTGGCCACGCCGCGCACCAGCCGGTCGACGACCAGGAAGCCCTGCCGGCCGGTGACGTGGTCGGTCCAGACGAGAGACATCAGTGGAGCGGCCATAGTGGCTCCCGAGAGGTTCGTGAAAGAGGGTGCTACTGAACAGTGGGTCAGTATCCGGAGCTGGGCCGCAGGGTGTCAACGCGGACCACCCGAGGGGCCGACCATAATGGAGGACCCCGGCCACACCACTGGAGGTACCGTGACCCGTTTGCGTTCCCTGAGCTCCGGGCTCCGCGAGCTGCGGCCCGCTGCCTTCGGCGTGGACCCCAGCGGCGAGCGCATGGCCCGCATCCAGGGCTCACCGCACTTCAAGGACGGTGTCTTCCAGAACCCCGGCGGTACCACCCGGATGCGCCCCTCGGGCTCGATGCTGGACTTCGCGAAGACCTACTTCGAGAAGGAGCAGCGCGCCCGCCGCGCTCCCCGGGGCACCGTACCGGTGCACGCCACCACCGTCGCCGACCTCGCCCAGCCCGCCGCGAGCGGGCTGCGGGTGACGTGGATGGGGCACTCCAGCGTGCTCGCGGAGATCGACGGGCACCGCGTCCTGTTCGACCCCGTCTGGGGCGAGCGCTGCTCCCCGTTCCCGTTCGCCGGGCCCAAGCGGCTGCACCCGGCGCCGCTGCCGCTGGCCGCACTCGGCCCGGTCGACGTGGTGGTCATCTCGCACGACCACTACGACCACCTCGACCTGCCCACCATCAAGGCGCTGGCCGGCACGGACACCCTCTTCGCGGTGCCGCTCGGGGTCGGCGCCCACCTCGAACACTGGGGCGTCGCCCCCGACCGGCTGCGCGAGCTGGACTGGCACGAGGAGACCAAGGTCGGCGGGCTCACCCTGACGGCCACCCCGGCCCGCCACTTCTGCGGCCGTGGGCTGCGCAACACCCAGCACACCCTCTGGGCGTCCTGGGTCGTCGCGGGCGAGCGGCACCGGATCTACCACAGTGGTGACACCGGCTACTTCGACGGCTTCAAGGACATCGGCGCCGACCACGGGCCCTTCGACGTGACGATGATCCAGATCGGTGCGTACAGCGAGTTCTGGCCCGACATACACATGACGCCCGAGGAGGGCATGCGGGCCCACCTCGACCTGCAGGGCGGCGGCCCGCACGGGGTGCTGCTGCCGATCCACTGGGGCACCTTCAACCTCGCCCCGCACGCCTGGGCCGAGCCGGGGGAGTGGACGAAGGACGCCGGCGACGTGGCGGCCCAGGCGGTGGCGCTGCCGCGTCCGGGCGAGCCCTTCGAGCCGTCCGTGAGGGTCCCCGCCGAACCGTGGTGGCGCTCGGTGTCGGCGCCGGTCACCGGGCCGTGGCGCAGCGCCGTCCCGCCGCGGAGCGAGGCCGGGCGGCGAGACCTCGACCTGGCCGGCGAAGCGGTGGCGCCGGACGCGGACGATCTTGTGAAGTGAGGGCGCCGCCGGTGTGGCGGTGACGTGAAAGCGGCGTGCATGCCCCTGCACAACTTGGGCAGGGGCATGGGCATGAGTCATGCACATATGCCAACCCCCGCTTTTTTACCGGGACTTGAGCTGTCCCGGCGCTTCTACACGGAGGCCGTGCGCTCGCTGCTGGAAGAGGCCGCCCCCGGCGTTCCGCACTCGGCGGCACGGGTCGGCCCGGGCTCCGAAGTGCTCGGGTACGACACCGAACGCTCCGCCGACCACGAGTGGGGCCCGCGCCTCCAGCTCTTCCTGCACCCCCACGATGTGTCCCGCCATGGCGGGCGGATCAGACATGTGCTCGCCGAACACCTTCCCAAGACCTTTCACGGCTGGCCCACCCACTTCGCCGCCACGGGGGACCGCGACATCCGGGTCATGCGGGCCACCGACGGCCGGGTGCACCACCGGGTCGAAGTGACCGGTGTCTCCTCCTGGTTCCGTGCCGCCCTCGGCTTCGACCCGGCCTCCGGTGTCACCCCGGCGGACTGGCTCGCCACTCCCACCCAGCTCCTCGCCGAGGCCACCGCCGGCGCCGTGTTCCACGACGGACTCCACACTCTCTCCCCGGCCCGGGCCGCCCTGGGCTGGTATCCCCATGACCTCTGGCTCCATGTCCTCGCCTGCCAGTGGCAGCGCATCGCCCAGGAGGAGGCCTTCGTCGGACGCTGCGGCGAGGTCGGCGACGAACTCGGCTCCGCCGTCGAGGCCGCCCGTCTGGTCCGCGACCTCATGCGGCTCTGCCTGCTGATGGACCGGCGCTACCCGCCCTACGGCAAGTGGCTCGGCAGCGCCTTCGCCCGGACCCCCGCGGCCCCTCGGCTCACCCCCGTGCTGACCGCCGCCGTCGCCGCCACGGACTGGCACGCCCGGGAGCGGCACCTGGTGCACGCGTACGAGATCGTCGCCCATCTGCACAACGAGCTGGAGCTCACCGACCGGGTCGACCCGGCCACCCGCCCGTACCACTCCCGGCCCTTCCGGGTGCTGCGCGCCGACCGCTTCACCCGGGCCCTCGTCGCCCGTATCAAGTCCCCTGGCATACGGGAGCTGCCGACGGTCGGCGCGGTGGACCAGTTCGTCGACAGCGCGGACGTCCTGAGCCGCCCGGACCGGACGCGGGCCGTGGCCGACGCGGTGACGGATGCCGACCGGCACGACGGCCCTCCGCGGGAGCGGGCGCACGACGGACGAGGGGAGAGAGGTCACCGTGGGTGATGTTCTGGGGGGTGATGGCGAGGGTGCGGCGCCCTGCCGGTCGCTCCACCGGGCCTGCCGAGGGGGTGCGGACCGACGGCCGGCGAGGGGCGTGGTGTGCCGGTCGCTCCGCTCCTCGCCTTCTGTGTCTGACCGTTTTTGAGCAGGTCGGATCGGTCGTTGGCGGTTGCGGGACGGGGCGCCGAGAGGGGTTATCGGTCTTTCGTGCGACGGCTCATACCAGAGCAGGACCATCTCCGGGGGACTTTGTCAACTGCCCGCCGCACATGATGCGTTGGCGACTACTGTGAGTGTCCGTCGGGCGACACGGGGCCGAATTCTTTTGCGGTCCCCTCGGCCGGCACCGCGATGGCGCATGCCCAACTCGCGCGGCCCGCGCGAGCAATTCAGGCCCGACGGACCAGTACGAGGACGCAGATGTCTCACCTCCGTGCACCGGCCGCCCGCGCCGACCGCCGTGAGGGCGGTCGGCACGGACGTCCGGTCGCCCGACCCGTTCCCGCGCTGCCCGAGACCCACATACGGCCTCAGCTGATGCGTCTTGCCGTGCTGCCACCGGTCGCGGTGGCGCTCAGCGGCTGCGCGGCCGTCCTGTTCACCATCCGCTCCACCGGGGCCCGGCCCAGCCTCACCCTGCTGGCCGTGCTGACCGGAGCGGTCTCGGTGACGGCCGCGGGCATCGTGATCGCCGTCGTGGCCGCGGGCCGCGCCGCCCGCTCGGTCGGCGACCGCGTCGGCATGCTGCGCCGCAACGCCGCCCGCGGCGAGGCCGACCTGCTGGCCCTCGTCGACGCGCTGCGCCGCGGCGAGACCCCGCCCCCGCGCAAGTCGCGCGGTGGACCACCCGAGGACGCCGACGACTTCGAGCTGCTCGCCGCCGACCTGTCCCGCGCGCACGACGGCGCCGTCACCGCCGTCGTACAGGCGGCCCAGCTCTCCAGCCAGGCCGGCAGCGAACAGAAACTGGAGGTCTTCGTCAACCTGGCGCGGCGGCTTCAGTCCCTCGTGCACCGGGAGATCTCGATCCTCGACGAACTCGAGAACGAGATCGAGGACCCGGACCTCCTCAAGGGCCTCTTCCACGTCGACCACCTGGCCACCCGGATCCGACGGCACGCCGAGAACCTCGCCGTGCTCGGCGGCGCCGTCTCCCGACGGCAGTGGAGCAACCCCGTCTCCATGACCGAGGTGCTGCGCTCCGCCATCGCCGAGGTCGAGCAGTATTCCCGGGTCAAACTCGTCCCGCCGATCGACGGCGAACTGCGCGGGCACGCCGTCGCCGACGTCATCCACCTCCTCGCCGAACTCGTCGAGAACGCCACGGTGTTCTCCGCCCCGCACACCCAGGTGCTGCTCCGCGCCAACCTCGTCACCTCCGGCCTCGCGGTCGAGGTCGAGGACCGCGGACTCGGCATGCCGGTCGGCGAACAGTCCAAGATGAACGCCCTGCTCGCCGACCCCGACCAGGTCAACGTCGCCAGCCTGCTGGCCGACGGCCGCATCGGCCTCTTCGTCGTCTCCCAGCTGGCCCGCCGCCACGGCATCAACGTCCGCCTCCAGACCAACATCTACGGCGGTGTCCAGGCCGTCCTCGTCGTCCCGCAGGGCCTGCTGGGTACGGCACCGGGCGCCCCCGGGGCGGTACCGCAGCCGCGCGACGCGGGGGCCGGGGGAGGTGCGCCGGGAGCCAGGGGTACGCGGCCGTCCGACGTCACCGGGACACCGGAGGGCGTCCATGGCGGCACCGCCGGACCGAATGCCGGACCCGGGGGCCGGCCGGCCGCCCCGGGCGGCGCGCCGCCGGACCGACGGCCCGCGCCGCAGCAGGGGCCGGCCACGGCCGGCGGGCGGCGTCGGCACGCGCAGCCCGAGGGCCCACCCGCACCGCTGCCGGTACGCGGCACCCAGGAGACCCGGCCCAACCCCGCCGAGGCGCTGCCGGGCATCCGCCCCGAGGACCGGCCCGCGGTCGCCGAGCACGCCGGCGCGCCGCCCGTCCCGCGCGTCGGCGCCGTGCGCGGCACCATGGGCAAGCCCCAACTGCCGCGCCGCCGCGCCCAGGAGCACATCGTCCCCCAGCTCCGCGGCGGCCCCGCACCCCGCCAGGACAACGAGGCGCCGGCCGGACACGACCCCGGTCTGATGGCCGCCTTCCAACGAGGCATCGGCCTCGCGGAGGCCCAGCAGCATCTGGAGGCCACCCAGACGGAACCGCCGGCCACCGCCGAGCCCCTGGGCGGGCCCCAGGGAGAGACCTTCTATACGGGGCTGAACGGTATGGGCGTCACTGACATGGGCGTCGCCGACAGGGGCGTCGACAACGGATCCGGTGTGACGACGTCCGGCGACGGTGCCGGAGGCGTGGCGAGCAGCGCCTCCCACGCCACACATGCGGACGGCACGCACATGGATGTCACGCACATGGAGGCCACACCTATGGGGGCCGCCCATACCGAGTCGGCACACCGGGAGTCGGCACACGGGGAGGCCGGGTACATGGCTCCCGACTACACAGCCCCGGACCGGTCGGCCGTGGACCGCAGGGCGTCGGATCCCGTGGCGTCGAACCCCATGGCGGTGGACCACTTGGGCCCGGACCGAATGGTCTCGGACCACCAGGGCTCCGACCACACGGGTCCAGCCCACGTGACCTCGAACCACCTGGGCCCGGCGCATACGGCCTCGAACCACCTGGGCCCGGCCCACACATCCCCAGACCACATGGCCCCGGACTACACGTCCGCGGCCCACACGAGTCGGGCACAAGGGGACCCCACCGACCCTCCGTCCGTGTCCCGAGCCCAGTCGCACTCCCCGGCCCTGCGCCCGGTGCGCACCTCCGAATTCCATGCCCGGCCCGACGGGAGCGCACCGGCCGGATGACCAGCACCGTCTCCACCCCCACCCCTACCCCCACCGCTCCCGTAGACCTTCGTACCCCAAGGAGTCGATCCACCATGGCGAGCGATGCGCCGACCGCCCAGGTATCCGACCTCGACTGGCTGATGAGCGGCCTCGTCCAGCGCGTACCCCACACCACCAGCGCGGTGCTGCTGTCCTGCGACGGGCTGGTGAAGTCCGTCCACGGACTCGACCCCGACAGCGCCGACCACATGGCCGCGCTCGCCTCCGGCCTGTACTCGCTCGGCCGCAGCGCGGGCGTCCGCTTCGGCGACGGCGGGGACGTCCGACAGGTCGTCGTCGAACTCGACTCGACGCTGCTGTTCGTCACCACCGCCGGCTCGGGCACCTGCCTCGCCGTACTGGCCGGCCGCGAGGCCGATGCCGCCGTCCTCGGCTACGAGATGGCGATGCTGGTCAAGAGCGTCCGCCCGTACCTCGTCACCGCGCCCCGGCAGCACGCTGTCGAACCCACGGCGATGAGGCCTTGAGGGTGGCGGCAGCCGGCGACGGGCCTTGGCTGGACGACGCGGCCGGACGCCTGGTGCGCCCGTTCACGGTCAGCAACGGCCGCACCGAGCCCAGCATCGCCTTCGACCTGATGTCGCAGGTGATGGCCACCGGGGCCACCCCCCTCGGCTACCTCGGCCCCGAGCACGCACAGGCCCTCGACCTGTGCCGCGCACCCGTCTCGGTCGCCGAGATCGCCGCGCACCTCAAACTGCCCGCCGTGGTCACCAAGGTGCTGCTCTCCGACCTCGTCGACTGCGGGGCGCTGACCGCCAAGCCCCCCGTCTTCCACCACAACCCCACTGACCGGTCTCTTCTGGAGGCAGTGCTCGATGGACTACGACGACAGCTGTGACCCCTTCCCCACCGCGCTGAAGATCCTGGTGGCCGGTGGGTTCGGGGCCGGCAAGACCACCTTCGTGGGCGCGGTCAGCGAGATCGCGCCGCTGTCCACGGAGGAACTCCTCACCACGGTGAGTGCCGCGACCGACAATCTCGACGGCATCGAGAACAAGGTCGAGACGACCGTGGCCATGGACTTCGGCCGCATCACCCTGGACCCCGAACATGTGCTGTACCTGTTCGGCACGCCCGGGCAGGAGCGGTTCTGGTTCATGTGGGACGAGCTGTCCGAGGGCGCGCTCGGCGCGGTCATCCTCGCCGACACCCGCCGCCTCGAGGACTGCTTCGCGGCCGTCGACTTCTTCGAGGAGCGCGGTCTCGGCTTCATCGTCGCCATCAACGAGTTCGACGGCTCCTACCGCTACGACCCCGAGGAAGTGCGTGCCGCCATCGACCTCGACCCGGAGGTCCCGGTCGTCCGCTGCGACGCCCGTATCTCCAGCTCCGGCGTCCAGACCCTGCTCACCCTCGTCCGCCATCTCATCGCCCACGCTCCGGTCTCCGCGCCGAGCCATGGCGCCCACATGTGATTCCCCTACACCCCTCACGGAGCCCATATATGACCCTCGTCCACAGCGACGGAGCCCGTCCATGAGGTATGACCCGCCGCGCCCGGCCGGTCGGCTGCTGCTCACGCCGGAGGACAAGGAGGCGCCGGTACGTACCCTGCGCCTCGGCCAACTGGGCCTCGGCGAGCACCCCGACCCGGAGCTGGACGCCTACGCGGACCGGCTCGCCGAGGTCACCGGGACGCCGTACGCCATGGTCAACTTCATCGGCGAGAACCGGCAGTTCTTCGCGGGGCTGCACCTGCCGGCCGTGCCCCCGCCGGTGGTGAAGCCCGACGGCACGACGCCGGTGCTGGGCCGTGAGCTGGCACGCGACCATGGGTTCTGCCCGCACGTGGTGGTCCGGCGCAAGGCGCTGGTCCTGGAGGACGTCTGCGACTACCCGCGGTTCGCGGGCAACCCGGTCGTGGACGAGTTCGGCATCCGCTCCTATCTGGGCGCCCCGCTCATCGACGGCACGGGGACGGTGCTCGGCACGGTGTGCGTGGTCGACGTGGAGCCACGGCCCTGGGGCCGGCCCGGTCTGGAGACCATCAAGTCGTCGGCGGCGGAGCTGGTGGCCCGCATCGAGCGACGCGAGGCGGACGGGCTCCCGCTGCTGTGACGACGGGAACGGTCCACGCACTAGCCGACCGGTCTAGTACTTTCGTACGCTGGTGGTATGGGACGCACGAGTGACGCCAAGCGAAAGATCCTCGACGCCGCCCGCTCGCTGATCGAGGGGCGCGGCTACTCGGCGCTCGGGGTGGCCGAGATCTGCAAGGCGGCCGAGGTGCCGAAGGGCAGTTTCTACTACTTCTTCGAGTCCAAGGAGGCCCTCGCGCTCGCCGTCGTCGACGAGCACTGGGCGGCCCAGAAACGCGAGTGGACGCGTGCCCTGACCGGTGAGGCGGAGCCGCTCCGGCGGTTGCGGCGGCTTTTCGAGGAGACGGAGGCCGGTCAGCGCGCCGTCCAGCAGGGCTGTGGCACGGTGGCGGGCTGCCTGTTCGGGAACCTCACCCTGGAGCTGAGCAACCAGACCGAGGTGGTCCGGGGGCGTCTCCAGGAGATCTTCGACGCGCAGGTCGGCATGGTGGAGTCCGTCATCGCCGAGGCCCGCGAGCGAGGCGAGGTCGGTGTGGCCGACACCCGGGAGGCGGCGCGGGCGGTGGTGGCCCAGCTGGAGGGCCAGGTGATGTTCGCCAAGCTGTACAACAACACCCACCGGCTGAGCCCCCTGTGGCAGAACTGCCGGGCCCTGCTCGGCGTGACAGAGGCCTGACGGAGTTCCGGGAGTGGCCTCGCAAGGGCTCGCAGGAGCCACGGTCCCTGGCTGAGGCCTCGCAGGAGCCCGACGGAGGCGTTGCGGTCGGAGGTTGCAGTGGCCTCGCCGGAGCCGGACGGAGGCCTGGTAGGGGCCCCGCAGCGGCGCAGCGGCCCCGCAGCGGCGCGGCAGTGGGGGCATGGCGGCGGCTCAGGTGTGTGTGGCCTCGGCCGGCCGTCGCCCTCGTACCGGCGCTGTGTGGTCCGCGCCCATGTGGTGCGGGAAGCCGATCCGCAGCGCGGCGGCGGCCGCGGCCGCGGTGAGGACCACCAGGGCGGCCAGCAGCAGAGCCTGGTGGTAGCCGTGGTGCAGCAGCGGGGCGACGACCAGGGGGCCCAGGATCTGGCCGACGGAGTATCCGGCGGTCAGCAGCGCGACGGAGCGCGGGAAACGCAGATGTGCCCCGGTGGCCAGCGCCAGGGTGCTGACGCCCAGGAACGTGGCGCCGAACAGCACCGCCGATCCGAGGGCGGCGGCCGTGCTCCCCGTGACGGCGGGCAGGGCGATGCCGGCCGCCTGGACGGTGAGCGCGGTGAGCAGCAGACCGGGTCGGGACCACCGGCGTCCCAGCCGGGCCCAGAGCGCCGAGGACGGTACGGCGGCCAGCCCCACCAACACCCACGCACCGCTGCCGACCCAGCCGGGGGAGCCCTGGCCGATCGCCGCGACCAGGAAGGTACCGGCGACGATGTAGCCGACGCCCTCCAGGAAGTAGCTGACGAACAGGGCGCCGAACCAGCGGTGGGTCCGGGCCGTCGTCCGGCTGCCGGACACCGGGACGGGCGGCGCGTCCTCGGGCCGCAGATTCCACGAGGCCGCGGCCAGCACCCCGGCGAGCGCGGCGGCGGCCCACCAGGCGGCCCGCCAGTCGGCGACCGACCGCAGGGCCAGCACCAGCAGGCCGGAGAGCGCGATGCCGGCCCCCACGCCGCCGAAGGCCCAGCCGGGCAGGTGCGCCGGGTGGTCCCGCAGATGGTGCAGCAGGGAAGCGGTGGCGATGACGAAGACCAGGGCGCTCGCTGCCCCGGCCGGCAGCCGCAGCACCTCCCACACCGCCGTGCTGCGGGTGAGGGGCATCGCGGCGAGCGTGGCGGTCAGCAGGAGGAGGGAGCCGCGCAGCACGGCGCGCGACCGGACCAGCGCGGGTACCAGGGTGCCGGCGAGGGCGCCCACGAGATAGCCGACGTAGTTGGCGGTGGCCAGGTTCGCCCCGGCACCGGCGGACAGGCCCGCCTGTGCGTGCATCAGGGGCAGGATCGGGGTGTAGACGAAGCGGCCGACGCCCATGCCCGCGGCGAGCGCGGCGCCGGCCCTGGCGACGTGGGTCCAGGCGGACGCGGTGGTCATCGGGTGCCGTCGACCCGGCCCGGATCGTTGGGGTGGGACTCCAGCGGGGTGACGGTGAGCGTCATCCACGGGCGCAGCGGCAGCGTGCCGAGCACCTTCTCGTGGAGTTCCTCCTCGTCGCCGGCGCGCCAGACGCCGATGCTGCGCAACTCGCCCACGGGGCGCCACAGCCGGGCCAGATGGCCGGTCGCGGCCAGTTCCGCCGCCCGGACGGCCTCCGCGGCCCGTCGCCGGTCGACCTCCTCCTGACCCGTGCCCTCGGGGACGGTGGTGGTGATCTCGACCAGGAACTCTCGCACGACGTGCTCCTTCGGCTCTCGGTGAGGTTCATCGTGCTCCCGTCATCGGCGCCGGTGCCACGACCGGCTGCCTCGCTGCTGGGAGGCGGGGCCTACCAGCGCGCGTAGCATGGCGCGCGTGGAACTGCGTCAGCTGCGGTACTTCGTCGCGGTCGCCGAGGAGCTGAACTTCGGCCGGGCCGCCGAACGACTGCTCATCGCGGGCCCCTCGCTCTCGCAGCAGATCAAGGCGCTCGAACGGGACCTGGGCGTCCGGCTGTTCGACCGGGACCGCCGTTCGGTCTCGCTCACCGCGGCCGGCGCCGACCTGCTGCCGCACACCCGGGCCCTGCTGGAGCGGGCCGACGACCTCCAGCGCCGGGCCGGCCGCCTTTCGGGTTCGCAGTCGGTACGGCTCGGTTACGTCAACTGGCTTCCCCCGGACCTGATGTCACGGACGGCCTCGGTGGCCCGGGTCCATGTGGACGCCTGGGTCGCCCCCTCGCACACCCAGGCCGCCCGGGTCGCCGACGGCAGTCTGGACCTCGCCGTGTGCTGGGTGCGCGCCGAGGACCTCGAACGGCTCGGGCTGCGGGCCCGGCTGCTCGGCGCCGACCGGCTGTACGCGGTCGCGAAGGGTACCGACACGGGTGATCTGCCGGCCCGGGACACCGACGTCCTCATCGACGACGACGTCACCTCGTGGGCCTCCTGGAACGTGTACGCCGAGGAGCTGACCCGGGCCGTCGGTGCCCGTGCCGTGCGCATCTCGGACGGTGCCGTCACCGGCCCCGCCTTCTTCGACCACGTCCGCCGCTGCACCCGCCCGGTCCTCAACTCGCCCAAGGGCCAGACCGTCCCGCTCCCGCCCGACCTGGTCCGCCGGGAGATCGTCGCGCCGAAGGTGTACTGGACCTGGTCGCTGGTCTGGCGGGAGAGCGAGGACCGCGGCGGGGTGCTGGCGGCCGTCGACGCCCTGTGCGACGGCGTCGGTGACCTCGGTGTCCACGCCGCGGACGCCTGGCTGCCCGCCGACGATCCGTACGCGCTCCCCGGCTGAGCCGCGCTGGGAGGCTGCGCCTCCCACACGGGAGGAAACCGATCCTGGCGCCCCCCACGGGCCCGAACTACCTTCCAAATAGTCGACCGGTCGGCTAGTAACCGGTCAGCCACTACGAAGAAGGTCACCATGAGCACGCAGAACCAGAAGGTCGCGATCGTCACCGGCTCCTCGCAGGGCATCGGCGCCGCCCTCGTCGAGGGCTACCGCAAGCTCGGTCACGCCGTCGTCGCCACCTCGCGCACCATCGCCCCCGCCGACGACGCCGACGTACTGACCGTGCAGGGCGACATCGCCGACCCGGCGATCGCCGAGCGGGTCGTCGCCGCCGCCGTCGAGCGGTTCGGCCGTATCGACACCGTGGTCAACAACGCCGGCATCTTCGTCGCGAAGCCCTTCACCGACTACACGGCCGCCGACTACGCCGCCGTGACCGGCATCAACATGGACGGTTTCTTCCACCTCACCCAGCGGGCCCTGCCGCAGCTGCTCGCCCAGGGCGGCGGACACATCGTCAGCGTCACCACCAGCCTGGTCGACAGCGCGGACGCCCGGGTCCCCTCCGTCCTGGCCTCCCTCACCAAGGGCGGTCTGCAGTCCGCGACCAAGTCCCTGGCGATCGAGTACGCCACCCGCGGCATCCGCGTCAACGCGGTGTCGCCCGGCACCATCAAGACGCCCATGCACCCCGCGGAGACCCACGAATACCTCGCCGCCCTGCACCCGGTCGGCCGGATGGGTGAAGTGAGCGACATCGTCGACGCCGTGCTCTTCCTGGAGAACGCGCCGTTCGTCACCGGCGAGATCCTGCACGTCGACGGCGGTATGAGCGCCGGACACTGACAGTTCGTCACATCATCAGCCAAGGAGCGGACATGACCACGAACACGGGCGACTCGGCGATCCTGAGCGGGGTGCTCGACCGGTGGCAGGCGGCCGTCAACGCACACCAACCCGAGCGCGTCGCCGCCCAGTTCACCGAGGACGCCGTCTTCCAGGGACTGCACCCCTACAGCGTCGGACGGCAGGGCGTCGCCGACTACTACGACTCCCAGCCCCTCGGGATGAAGGCCGCGTACCGCGTCCTGGAGACCCGGCGGCCCGCGGACGGCGTCGTCCTCGGCTACCTCGCCGTCGAGTTCTCCTTCACGGACCGGCCCCCGCTGGACGTGAAGCTCTCGGTCCTCGTGACCCGCGCGGGGGACGACTGGTACATCGGCCACTACCAGGTCTCCCGCCTCGACTAGGCCCGGCGCGCGGCGTCCTGCGGGCGTGAAGTGGAGCTGTGGCGGCGGTTAAGAAATCCTCGATGGACCCGAGGCGCCCGGATACGGCAGATTGCTGTGCGATTCCACCCCCCTCCCCGGCCGCGGGACGCTTAGGCGTGCCCGCGGCCGGGACCTCACGCACAGGAGCCGTAGCGTTGAAGGCACTGGTCAAGCAGAAGGCGGAGCCCGGCCTGTGGCTCGCGGACGTGCCGGAACCCACGGTCGGACCGGGTGACGTACTGATCAAGGTGCTGCGGACCGGTATCTGCGGAACCGACCTGCACATCCGGGCCTGGGACGGCTGGGCCCAGCAGGCGATCACCACACCGCTGGTCGTCGGGCACGAGTTCGTCGGCGAGGTCGTCGGGACCGGCCGCGACGTCGTGGACATCAAGACCGGCGACCGGGTCAGCGGCGAGGGCCATCTCGTCTGCGGCAAGTGCCGCAACTGCCTGGCCGGGCGGCGCCACCTGTGCCGGGCCACGGTCGGTCTGGGCGTCGGCCGCGACGGCGCGTTCGCCGAGTACGTCGCGCTGCCCGCCGGCAACGTCTGGGTGCACCGCGTCCCCGTCGACCTCGACGTGGCCGCGATCTTCGACCCGTTCGGCAACGCCGTGCACACCGCGCTCTCCTTCCCGCTCGTCGGCGAGGACGTCCTGATCACCGGGGCAGGGCCGATCGGTCTCATGGCCGCCGCCGTGGCCCAGCACGCGGGCGCCCGCAACGTCGTGATCACCGACGTCAGCGAGGAGCGCCTCGACCTCGCCCGCAAGATCGGGGTGAGTCTCGCCCTGAACGTGTCGCAGGCCCGGATCGCCGACGGACAGCGGGAGCTGGGGCTGCGCGAGGGCTTCGACATCGGCCTGGAGATGTCCGGCCGCGCCGAGGCGCTCCAGGACATGATCGCCAACATGACGCACGGCGGCCGTATCGCCATGCTCGGCCTGCCCGCCCAGGACTTCCCCGTCGACTGGGCCCGGATCGTCACCTCGATGATCACCATCAAGGGCATCTACGGCCGCGAGATGTTCGAGACCTGGTACGCGATGTCCGTGCTCCTGGAGGGTGGACTCGACCTCGCCCCCGTGATCACCGGCCGCTACGGGTACCGCGACTTCGAGGCGGCCTTCGCCGACGCCGCCAGCGGGCGTGGCGGCAAGGTCATCCTCGACTGGACCCTCTGACGACAACCAAGGACTGATGATGTTCGACTCCGTGCGCGACGACCTGCGCGCCACCCTCGACGAGATCCGCGCGGCCGGCCTGCACAAGCCCGAGCGGGTCATCGGCAGCCCGCAGTCCGCGACCGTCAACGTGACCGCGGGCGGCCGCCCCGGCGAGGTCCTCAACTTCTGCGCCAACAACTACCTCGGTCTCGCCGACCATCCCGAGGTGATCGCCGCCGCCCACGAGGCCCTGGACCGCTGGGGCTACGGCATGGCCTCCGTCCGCTTCATCTGCGGCACCCAGGAGGTCCACAAGGAGCTGGAGGCACGCCTCGCCGGCTTCCTCGGCCAGGAGGACACGATCCTCTACTCCTCCTGCTTCGACGCCAACGGCGGTGTCTTCGAGACCCTCCTCGGCGAGGAGGACGCGGTGATCTCCGACGCCCTCAACCACGCCTCGATCATCGACGGCATCCGCCTCTCCAAGGCCCGCCGCCTCCGCTACGCCAACCGCGATCTGGCCGACCTGGAACGCCAGCTGAAGGAGGCGCAGGGCGCCCGGCGCCGGCTGGTCGTCACCGACGGCGTCTTCTCCATGGACGGCTATGTGGCGCCGCTGCGCGAGATCTGCGACCTCGCCGACCGCTACGACGCGATGGTCATGGTCGACGACTCGCACGCCGTCGGCTTCGTGGGCCCGTCCGGCCGCGGCACCCCCGAGCTGCACGGTGTGATGGACCGCGTCGACATCATCACCGGCACCCTCGGCAAGGCCCTCGGCGGCGCCTCCGGCGGCTACGTCGCGGCCCGCGCCGAGATCGTCGCCCTGCTCCGCCAGCGCTCCCGCCCCTACCTGTTCTCCAACACCCTCGCCCCGGTGATCGCGGCGGCCTCGCTGAAGGTCCTCGACCTGCTGGAGTCCGCGGACGACCTGCGGGTCCGGCTCGCGGAGAACACCGCGCTGTTCCGCCGCCGGATGACCGAGGAGGGCTTCGACATCCTCCCCGGCGACCACGCCATCGCCCCGGTGATGATCGGCGACGCGGCGCGCGCCGCCCGGATGGCCGAGCTGCTCCTGGAACGGGGCGTGTACGTGATCGGCTTCTCGTATCCGGTGGTGCCGCAGGGGCAGGCCCGGATCCGGGTGCAGCTGTCCGCGGCCCACTCGACGGAGGACGTCAACCGCGCGGTGGACGCCTTCGTCGCGGCCCGGGCGGAGCTGGCGGCCTGAGCACCCCGGACATATTGCAATAATCGAGCCATGATCGAGGCGCGGCGGCTCCACATCCTCCGTGCGGTGGCCGACCACCGCACCGTGACGGCGGCTGCCGCCGCGCTGTATCTGACCCCGTCGGCCGTCTCGCAGCAGCTGGCGGCGCTCGAGCAGGAGACCGGTCACCGCCTGGTCGAGCGCAGCGCCAAGGGCGTACGGCTCACCCCGGCCGGTGAGATCCTGCTCGGCCACACCAACGCGGTCCTCGCCCAGCTGGAGCGGGCCGAGGCCGAACTGGCCGCCTACGGCTCGGGCGACGCCGGCACGGTCACCGTCGCGGCCTTCGCCACCGGCATCGCCCAGGTGGTCGCCCCGGCCGTGGCCCACCTCGCCCGCACCGCCCCCGGCATACGCATCCGCGTCCAGGACGCCGAGGGCGACGCCAGCCTGCCGATGGTCCTGGACCGGCAGGTCGACGTCGCCGTCGCCGTCGAGTACCGAGGGGCGCCGTCCGCCGACGACCCCCGCCTCACCCATGTCTCGCTGTACGCCGAACCCTTCGACGCGGTCGTCCCGCTCCACCACCGCCTGGCCGGGGCCGACGAGGTCCCCCTCGCCGAGCTGGCCAAGGACGCCTGGATCGGCCCGTACCCCGGCAACCCCTGCCATGACGTGGTCGTCCTGGCCTGCGAGAGCGCCGGCTTCCAGCCCCGCCTCGAACACTCCTCCGACGACTTCCGGGCCGTGGTGGCGCTGGCCTCGGCCGACGCGGGGGTGGCCCTGGTGCCCCGCTCCGCGCTGCGCGGCATGGACCTGACCGGTGTGGTCGTACGTCCCGTCGACGGCATCGCCCCGACCCGCCGCGTCTTCGCCGCCGTACGACGCGGAGCGGAGGGTCATCCGCTGATCCGCCCGGTGCTGGAGGCACTGGGCGAGGCGGCCCGGCTGTGAGCCTTCCTTAAACGCCGGCGTCTCATATCAGGGATACCGTCCCGGATATGAGACATGACGAACCGGCGGAACGAGACGAGACGGCCGCGGAACGAGGCGAACCGGCGGCGGAACGAGGCGAACCGGCGGCGGAACGAGGCGAGACGGCGGCGGAACGAGGCGAGACGGCGGCGGAACGAGGCGAACCGGCGGCGGAACGAGGCGAGACGGCCGCACCCACCCCCACCCCGGACGCGGCCCTCACTCCCGCCCTCGGTGCCGCCCTCACGCTCGTCCTCGGCCCCGCCCCCGATCCCGTCGACGCCCGCCTCGGCAGCCGCCTCGCCGAACTGCGGTCCGAACACGGCTGGTCCCTGGGGGAGTTGGCGGAGCGCAGCGGAGTGAGCAAGTCCACCCTGTCCCGGGCCGAACGGGCCGAGACCAGCCCCACCGCAGCCCTCCTCAACCGGCTCTGCAACGTCTACGGGCGGACCATGTCCCAGCTGCTCAGTGAGGTCGAGGCGGCACCCGCGCCGGTGCTGCGCGCCGCCGAACAGCAGGTCTGGGAGGACCGCGCCGCCGGTTTCGTCCGGCGGTCCGTGTCACCACCGCACGGCGGGCTGCGCGGTGAACTCGTGGAGGGCCGGCTCGCGGCGGGCGCGGACATCGCCTACGACCGCCCACCGGTGCCCGGCCTGGAGCAGCACCTCTGGGTGCTCGACGGGAGCCTCGCGGTGACCGCGCAGGACGTCGAGCACCTCCTGGACACCGGCGACTGTCTGCGGCTGCGGGTGTGGGGGCCGACCCGGTTCCGGAGCGCCGGCCCGGGGGAGACGCGGTACGTCCTGGCGGTGGTGCGGCCATGACGGCACTGCGCCTCGGGGCGGACCAACTGGCCGAGCGAATGGGGGAGTTGGCCGAGCTGCTTGCCGACACCGTGAACGGCGGGGCGTCCATCGGCTTCCTCGCGCCCTTGGGGCGGGAGCAGGCCGCCGCCTGGTGGCGGGGGCGGTCGCAGGCCGTGGCCGCCGGCAGCCTCGCTGTCTGGGTGGCGCTGGACGACGCCGACCGCGTCGTCGGCACGGTCGGCCTGGCCTTTCCCTTCCCGGACAAGCCGAACAGCCGGCACCGTGCCGAGCTGGTGAAGCTGATGGTCCACCGCGAGGCCCGCGGCCAGGGCATCGGGCGGCGGCTGCTGACCGTCGCCGAAGAGGCGGCGACCGCCGCCGGCGTCATCCTGCTCCATCTGGACACCGAGACCGACAGCCCCGCGGAGCACCTCTACCGCACGGCCGGCTGGACCCGGGCCGGAGTCATCCCGGACTACGCGGCCGACCCCGGCGGGGTGCTGCGGCCCACGACCCTCTACTACAAGCACGTCGGAGCTCTGACCAGCTGACTGTCAGTGGCAGGGGCTACGGTGCTGGGCATGCCGGAAGCCGAAGACGTACGCCGTGTCGCGCTGTCCCTGCCGGACACCAGCGAGAAGACCGCCTGGAGCATGCCCACGTTCCGGGTCGCCGGGAAGATGTTCGCCACGCTGCCCGAGGACGAGACCTCCATCGCCGTGCGCTGCCCCAAGGAGGAGCGCGACGAACTGGTGCTCGCCGAACCGGACAAGTTCTGGATCGCCGGTCACGAGGCCCAGTTCGCCTGGGTCCGGGTGCGGCTCGCCGCCCTGGAGGGCGAGGCCGAGCTGCGCGACATTCTCGCCGACTCCTGGAGACAGGCGGCCCCGCCCCGACTCCTGGACGCCTACCCGGAGGTGGGGCTGCCGGGCCCGGACTGAGACCCACCGCCCCGGCGCGTACGGCTGTGGTCTCCAGGTCGGGTCGTCACCCCGCCCGGGCAAAAGCCGTGCGCGACCACCTGCCCGAGTGCGGTATTGTTTCCTTGCGCGTTTCGACCGGGGAAATCCCAGGTCAGACGGCACCGGGACGTGGCGCAGCTTGGTAGCGCACTTGACTGGGGGTCAAGGGGTCGCAGGTTCAAATCCTGTCGTCCCGACGGTGCGAAGGGTCGTCGCAGGCGGAAGCCTGTGGGGGCCCTTTTTCGCGTGGACCGCACCCGGCGTGCGACCGCCGTGGCGTGACCGGCTCCTGTCCGCCGCCCCCTTCATCGGCGCCACGAAACCAGCCGGGGCATCTCGGCGTCACCCTCCCATGCCACGGCCCGGATCTTCTGCCCGGCCGGCGACTCGGCCCGCCCCTGGACGGCCCTCAGGCCCGTGGCGTAGCCGTCGCCGCGTCTCACCGGCGAGATCCGCGAGGCGCCCCGCATCCGCGGGTGACCGCATATCCACCGGAAAAGTCTGAACGAAATCGTCAACAATCTGGTCGACAGGTATTGCGCCGAGTTTGCCGGAAGGCTACGTTCCTGCGCCGTACGGCCATGGCCGAGGTGGAGCGGGGCTGCCGGCCCCTCACCGGTGTCGTGGTGCCCCGCACGCTTCCCGATCCGTCGATCGAACGGAGATTCGAGCATGCCCCGGCTGTTGAGATGGTGCAGGGCGAAGTCGGCGGCCTTCCTGGCCACCCTCGCCGCCACCGTGGCGCTCGTGACCGGCGCGAGCCTCGCACTCGCCTACGGTGCGACCGGCAACGCGCACGCCGCCGACTCGGTGTCGGCGAATGCCACGACGACCAGCAGCACCTCCTCCGGTATCGCGCCGGCCATGTCCTGCTCCGGGACAGCCCAGCTGGACCTGGCGAGCGCCGTCCCCGGCGTCCCCTTCGAGATCACCTCGGCCACCGAACTGGCCGCGAGCGGCAACACGCTCGGCAACTGGGCCGCCTGTGACGTGAAGGGCGTGATCGCCCCGCAGATCCACTTCGAGATCAAGCTGCCCGAGACCGGCTGGCAGGGCGACTACCTCCAGGTGGGCTGCGGTGGCCTGTGCGGCAACACCAACGTGACCAACGCGCCCGCCTCGACCGGCTGCGTCCCCCTGACCACCGGCGCCTTCGCCGTCGCCTCCAGCGACGAGGGCCACTACCAGGGCGGCGGGCTCTTCTCCAGCGACCCGACGCTGCGCGCCGACTTCGGCTACAAGTCCGACCACGAGCTGGCGCAGGCGTCCAAGGTCGTCATCGAGAAGTACTACGGGCAGGCGGCCACCCACTCCTACTTCGACGGCTGCTCCCAGGGCGGCCACCAGGCTCTCACCGAGGCCCAGCGCTACCCGACCGACTTCGACGGCATCATCGCCGGCGCCCCGGCCAACAACTTCACCGCGCTGAACACCTTCTCGCACGCCTGGACCGCCCAGTCCGTCTACCTCGACGGCGGCCCGGCGACCATCACCAACGCCGACCTCGCGGACCTGCACAAGGCCGTGCTGAAGGGCTGCGGCGCCCCCGCCGACGGGATCATCGCGGACCCGCTGAGCTGCACCTGGGACCCGGGCACCATCCAGTGCGAGGCCGGCCGGACCTCGACGTCCGACGCCTACTGCCTGACCGCCGACCAGGTGACCACCCTGCGCCGGATCTACGCCGGACCGACCGACGAGCACGGCAAGCTGCTCTACCCGGGCTACCAACTGCGCGGCTCCGAGCTGAACTGGGCCGGGATCATCACCCCGGCCACCGCCACCGGCGCCTCCGGTGACATCGGCTTCGTCCGCGAGACCCTGCGCTACCAGGTCTTCGACAGCCCGCAGCCGGCCCTGACGTACAAGGACATCAAGTTCACGGCCGCCTACTACAAGAAGGTCATGCAGCCCAACGAGGGCATGTACGACGCCACCGACCCCGACCTCAGGGCGTTCAAGAAGGCCGGAGGCAAGCTCATCCTCTGGCACGGACTGGGCGACCAGCACATCCCCTCGGTCGGAACCATGGCCTACTACCAGGCGGTCGAGAAGGTCATGGGCGGCGAAGCGGCCACCAAGAGCTTCGCGCGGCTGTTCCTGCTCCCCGGTGTCGCGCACTGCGGCGGCGGCCAGGGCCCGGACACCTTCGACGCGCTGACCGCGATCACCGACTGGGTCACCCAGGGCGACGCCCCGGACAGCCTGACGACCCGCTCGGTCGACAGCGGCGGCAACACCACCGCGTCCCGTCCGGTCTACCCCTTCCCGTACTACGCCAAGAACACCACGGGCGGCTCGGCCGCCGACGCGAGCAGCTACACCCCCGTCAAATCCACCGCCGAGGCCGGCCTGAAGCTCGACTGGCTCGGTTCCTTCCGCTCCGGCTACGAGACGGTCGGCAACTGGGTCGGCGGCAAGTGGCTCGTCACCAGGGGCAAGTCCTGACCCCGGTCCACCTCGAGCGCTGAGACCGTCGCGGCCCCCGTTTCGGACGGGGGCCGCGACGGCGTCGGAGGCGGGAGCCGCTCACGTCACCTGCGCCGGGTCGCTGGGGTGGCGGGTCAGCGGCACCGCCTCGACCCCGCGCCAGCCGGCCACCGTGAGGGAGTGCGGGATCTCCCGCGGCCGGTCGGCCCCGGGCGCCTGCCACAGACCGATGGCGCGGCCCCGTCCCGGCAGCGTCCACAGGCGGATCAGCCCACCCTCGGCGGCCACGTCACCTGCCTGCTTCGACCCCGCCGGGCTGTCGGAGCCCGTTCCGGACGGTCCCTCCGCGGCGAACGTGACCAGGTACTCCTCGCTGTCCGCCGCGACCGGGACCGCGCCCCGGCCCGGATCGGCGGGGTGCGGGCCGAGCTCGGTGGGCTCGTCGGTCCGCCAGACGCGCAACGGCATCGCGGCGAGCGTGCGCTCCAGCGCGTCCGGGTCCGCGTCGTCGAACAGGCCGATCGAGCGCCATTCACCCGGCCCCAGCGGCGGCCGCCACAGGCGCAGCAGCCGCCCCTGCGCGGCGAGTTCGCGGCTGTGCGCGGCCTCCCGCGTCCGGACCTCGGCCACCTCGCGCTCCGTCGTGCCGTCCGGCACCCGGGTGGTCATCGTGACCAGGTACTCCATCTCGGCCCTCCTCGGTGGTCGCCCTTCCAGGATCGGCCCGGCCGGCATCCCGCGCTCTTCCGGCGTCCGGCCGGAGTAGTCTGGAGAGTGAGAGTTTGAAATCTCAAACATTCGCTCATCGGAGAACGTCATGCGCGTCGCGATCACCGGGTCCACCGGACTCATCGGTTCCGCCCTCACCCGTTCCCTCCTCGCCGACGGCCACCGCGTGCTGCGGCTGACCCGCGGCCGGAGCGCGCCACGACCCGCCGACGGCAGCGAATCGGCGTCCTGGGAGCCCGGTACCCGGCTGGACCCGGCCGTGCTGGATGGCGTCGACGCCGTGGTGCACCTGGCCGGAGCCGGGATCGGCGACCGGCGCTGGACCGAGACGTACAAGCAGCAGATCCGGCTCAGCCGTCTCCAGGGGACGCGCACCGTCGCCGAGGCCTGCGCCGAGGCCGCCGAGCCGCCCCGGGTCCTGGTCTCGGCCTCGGCCACCGGCTACTACGGCGACACCGGCGACCGCGTCGTCACGGAGGCCGACCCGGCCGGGAGCGACTTCCTGGCCTCCGTCTGCGTGGGCTGGGAGGCCGCCGCCGGGCCGGCCGAGCGGGCCGGCGTCCGGGTCGTCCACCCGCGTACCGGTCTCGTGGTCTCCGCCGACGGCGGCGCCTGGCGCAAGCTGTTCCCGCTCTTCCGGTTCGGCCTCGGCGGCCGGCTCGGCTCCGGCGACCAGTTCTGGCCCTTCATCTCCCTGCCCGACCACATCGCCGCGCTCCGCCACGTGATCGACCACGAGGACATCGCCGGACCGCTCAACTTCACGGCCCCCGAACCGCTGACGAACCGTGAGATCACCCGTGCGACGGGCCGGATCCTGCGCCGGCCCACCCTCGCCGCCGTCCCCTCCTTCGCGCTCAAGGCCGTTCTCGGCGAGTTCTCCGTGGGGGTCACCGGCAGCTGCCGCGCGGTGCCCGCGGGCCTGCTGAAGGCGGGCTTCACCTTCCGGCAGCCCGGCATCGACGACGCCCTTCGCGCGGCCCTGCGAAAGAGCTAGCCGACCGGCCCGGCTCCCCGGTGGCCGCAGGAGTATTCGCCACGCACTCCTCGGTCTCCTGGCCGACCGGGCCGCCGGCGGCTACGACCTGCTGAAGCTCTTCGACACCACGCCGGCCCCTGTCTGGCCGACCACCCGGAGCCGGCTCTACGGGGAGCTGAACCGACTGGCGGCGGCCGGGCTGGTCGGCGTCTCGGCGGAGGGGCCGCGGCGGGGCAAGGAATACACGGTCACCGAGCGGGGGCTCCAGGAACCGCGCGACCGGCTGGGCACGCCGGCACGACGGCAGCCGCGCCGCAGCGAACCGCTGCTCAAGGTGTTCTTCCTGGAATTGGCCACGGACGAACAGGCCCGCGCGGTCCTCGCCGAGCGGGCGGAGCGGGCCACGGCCGGCCACCGGTGGCTCACAGCGCTGGGATCCGGTCCGCCCGACGGGTACGGCCCGCTGACCGGCAACGGCCGGATCGCCCTCGAATACGCCCTGCGCCGGCCGAGACGGAGCGCGAGTGGGCCCGCTGGGCCGCCGAACAGCTCGGCTGAGCGGCGTCGGCGGCACCCCGGCCTACTCAGCCCACGCACCCCACGTGTGCCAGGGCCTGCTTCAGCAGCACGCCGTGGCCGCCGGGCATCTCGCTCTGCACGGCCTCGGAGACCGCCTCCCGCGGGCTGAACCACACCAGGTCCAGGGCGTCCTGACGGGGCCGGCAGTCCCCGGTCACCGGCACGATGTAGGCCAGCGACACCGCGTGCTGACGCGGGTCGTGGTACGGCGTGACGCCCAGCGTCGGGAAGTACTCGGCCACCGTGAACGGCTGCAGGGAGGCCGGCACCCGGGGCAGCGCGACCGGGCCGAGATCCTTCTCCAGGTGGCGCAACAGGGCGTCGCGGACCCGCTCGTGGTGCAGGACACGGCCGGAGACGAGGGTCCGGCTGACCGTTCCGTCCGGGCCGATGCGGAGCAGCAGCCCGATGCTGGTGACTTCGCCGCTGTCGTCCACACGTACGGGCACGGCCTCCACGTACAGGATCGGCATACGGGCGCGAGCCATCTCCAGCTCGTCGGAGGACAGCCAACCAGGCGTGGTTTCGGTCATGTCAGACATTGCTTGATCATACTTTCCGGGTGGGGCACGCGCTCAGTCGCGGCCGGGGTCCGATACGGGAAGTCCGTAGAGGCGACGGGCGTTGTCGCGTCCTGTCCAGGCGGCGATCCTCACTGCGTCGGCGGCGCTCAGTTCGTCGGCGTCCACCCGCTCCTGGAGCACTCCGGCCAGTCCCTGCCGGAAGGACAGCGCACCGAGATGGTGGAACTCAGCCACACCATAAGCGTCCGAGCTGTACAGCAGTTTGCGGAACGGAGTGATCTCCATCGCCTCCGCCAGCACCGCGCCCGCCCGGGCGGGCCCCACATAGTGCAGCGCGAGCCCGACGTCGAGGTGCACATGCTCGAACACGGCCGCCAGATAGGCGGCTTGGCGCTGGAACGGCCAGCAGTGCAGCAGCAGCACCGGGACGGTCCCCGCGGTCAGCCGCAGCCAGTCGGTGAGCAGGGCCGGGTCCGCGAGGTGCAGCCGCAGGTCCGAGTCCCCGAAACCGGCGTGGAGTTGGAGCGGCAGCCCGAGGCCGACGGCGGTCCACAGCAGATGCCGCATCAGCACCGGGTCCGTGAGCCTGCCGCCGCGCGCGAACCACAGCGCGGCCGCCCGGGTCACCTCGGCGTACGTCGGCCGTGCCGGATCCAGGTCGAAGCCGGTGCGGTAGGCGGCGACCGACTTGACCGCGACCACCCCCGGCCGCCGTACCGCCTCCTCGGCCGCCGCCCGGAACGCGGCCGCGTACTCGCCGGCGTCGATGCCACGCCCGGCCACCGCCTCGGCGATGCTCTCCAGCCGGACCACCTCGTAGGCGGCGGCGCCGGACGCGTCCGCCAGGTCGGCCGGCGAGGTGACCGGGTGCGGGGCGTACCCGGTGTCCACGCAGAACGTGTCCGCGTGCGCGGCCGTGAGGAACCGGCGGTTGACCTCCCGCCAGCCCAGTTCCGCCCGACGCGCCAGGTAGTCGGCGGCGGGCGCGTGCCGCTCCAGGTCGAGCAGGGGCGCGCAGTGCCGTCGTACGGCCACCCCGACCGGACTGTCGAACGGGGACACGCCCGGCCGGACCGTGCCCTCGGTGAGCAGCGACTCGAACTCCGCCGGGCCGAGGTCGGCGATGACCGCGCCGTGGCAGTGGTGGTCGACGAGGGGGAGTGCGTCGAGAGCCTCCCGGACCGCTCCCGCCATCAGTACTTCCAGCGGTAGGCCGCCGCCACCCCGGCGTCGTCGAGCCCGGCGACGGCCGCCGTCTCGCCTTCGCGTACGGCGACCACCGCGTCCGCGAGGACCGGGCCGAGGGCCATGCGCACCACCTTGTCCTCGCGGAACGCGTCCACGGCCTGCGTCAGCGAGGCCGGCAGCCGTCGTACACCCCGGGCCACCGCCTCGTCGGGGATCAGCCGGGCCGGGTCGTCGACGACCTCCTCGGGGAGGGCCGCGCCCGAGACGAACCCGTCGAGTCCCGCCGCGATGACGCAGCCGAGGGCGAGATACGGGTTGGCGGCCAGGTCGGCCGGCTTGACCTCCAGATTGGCGTCCTGGCTCTGGCGGCCGGTCGTGCCGGTGATGACTCGGACGCCGCTCTCCCGGGTCTCCCGGCCCCAGGCCGTGAACGCCCCCGCCCACTGGGAGGGTTTGAGCCGCAGATAGCTGGCCGGGCTCGGCGCGATCACCGCCGTCAGCGCGGGCAGATGGGTCAGCAGACCGGCCACGAAGGACTCGGCCTCGCCCGTCATGCCGTACCGGCCCTCGCCCCCGGCGTGCAGATTGACCCCGTGACGCCAGACGGAGAGGTGGAGGTGGCCGCCGTTGCCGACGCCGCGCTCGGTGACGGCCGGGGAGAAGGAGGCCCGCAGGCCGTGCCGCTGCGAGACCGCGCGGATGGTCTGCCGTACCAGCACGCTCTGGTCGGCCGCGGCCACCGGATCCAGCGCCCCGGTGGAGAGCTCGAACTGGCCGGGGGCGTACTCGGGGTGGAACTGGGCGACCGGCACCTGCTGCGCGTCCAGAGCCGCGAGCAGGTCGGACGCGTAGTCGCTCAGCTCGATCTGCCGGGCGGCGCCGTACGCCGGGCCCTGGGCCGCCGGGGCGAACTCGTCGGCCGGGGCGGCGGCCCGGCCGAGCGCCCACTCGATCTCGACGCCCGCCTTGAAGGTGAGGCCGAGCCGGTCCTCGGCGTCGGCGACGGTCCGGCGCAGGAAGGTGCGGCTGCACCCCGGGTGCCGGTGGCCCTCCTGGGTGATCCGGTCGACGGGGGCCCAGGCCCAGCCGGGCTGCGCGGCCAGCACCACCAGACGGTCCAGGTCCGGGTAGAGGCGCAGATCGCCGTCGGGCGAGCCGAGGACGTCGGTGCGCACGATCGCGTCGTTCGCCAGGAAGGTGTCGAACACCGGGGACATGCCGACGCCCCACGCCACCGCCTGCTGGAGCCGCTGCCAGGGGACCGTCTTCACCCGGCAGATCCCGGCGGTGTCCACATAGGACAGCACGATCGCCCGCACCCCCTGCGCGGACAGCTCATGGGCGAGGGCATGCGCCCGGGCGAGATCACCGGGGCGCCCGCCGGGCACGGGGTCGACAAGGGGTGGCATACGACGTCCTCCTCCTCGACGGGCTCGGATGCACACGTCCCGGTCAGGGTTTCACGGCGACCGCGCCGAACTGCGGCACCGGCGCCGGGGAGTCGGCCCCGGCGCGCCACCGCGAGCAGGGCACCGGACCCGGCGCCGGCACCTCGAGCCCGCCGGTGACGTGCCGTTCGGTGATCGCGCTGTCACAGCAATCCCCACGGCCGTTTCCGGTCCCGTCGGCCGCGTGAGGGACACTGGTGTGCGAATGCCGTCTCCCACCGGAAGCAGGACATGCCCGTCACGCCCGCGTCCCTCCTCACCACGCCCGGCCTCCCGGCCGGCCCCGCCGACATCCGCCTCGTCGTCACCGACATGGACGGCACCCTCCTCGACGACGAGAAGCGCATCCCCGGGGGACTCTGGCCGATGCTGGCCGAACTGCGCCGCCGCGGTGTGCTGTTCAGCCCGGCGAGCGGACGCCAGTACGCCACCCTGGCCCGCCAGTTCGCCGACGTCGCCGACGGCATGGTCTTCATCGCGGAGAACGGCACCTACGTGGTGCGCGACGGCGTCGAGCTCAGCTCGGACGTCCTGGACCCGGCCGTCGCGGCCGGCCTCGCCCGGACCGTACGGCGGCTGGTTGCGGACGGCGTCGACGTGGGCGCCGTGGTCTGCGGCAAGCGGTCCGCGTACGTGGAGCGCACGGACGAGGCGTTTCTCGCCGAGGTCCGCCGCTACTACGTCGAGCACCGGGTCGTCGACGACCTCACGGCCGTCGACGACGACGTGATCAAGGTCGCGCTCTTCGACTTCGGGCCGGCCGAGCGCACCACCGCCCCGGCGCTGGCCGGCTTCGCCGGCACCCACCAGGTCGTGGTCTCCGGGGAACACTGGGTCGATGTGATGAACCGCACCGCCAACAAGGGCACCGCCCTGCGCGGCCTCCAGCGCGAGCTGGGCATCACCCCGGCCCAGACCATGGTCTTCGGCGACTACCTCAACGACCTGGAGATGCTCGACGCCGCCGAGTGGTCCTTCGCCATGGCCAACGCCCACCCGGACGTCATCGGCCGGGCCCGCCACCTCGCCCCGTCCAACAACGACAACGGCGTGCTGCGCACCGTCGCCCGGGTCCTGGGCCTCTGAGCAGGCCGAGGCGCGGCCGTCGCGCCGGACCCGGACGGTGATCTCGCCCCGGGCCGGGGTCAGCCGGCGAGGAGTTCCTCCGGCAGGTCCCACAGCCGGCGGCCGTTGTCCGGGTCGACGGCGTAGCGGGCGACGCCGTCGAGCTTGCCGGTACGGCGGTCGACGACCTCGCTCTCGTCGAAGCTGGAGAAGCCGAAGGGGGTGCTGACGGCGGTCATGGGGGAACTCTTGCCGTGTGCTGCCGGACGGCGCTGTGCTCGATGTTCACGGTTCGACGCTCATGGCTTGACCAGGCGGTCCTGCTCCACCGGGGGTGTGCCGTCGTGCCAGGGCAGGGGCTTGCCGAAGCGGACCAGCTCGCCGTACAGGGCGGGGTCGACGCGGTCGGCGAAGACCAGGTCGAGGACGGCGCGGGCGGCGTCGGCGGGGGACTGGGCCTGGCTGTAGTCGCTGAACCAGGGCCGGGAGGTGGCGGTGTCGACCATGCCGGGGCAGACCGAGGCGATCAGGGTGCCGGAGGCCAGGTCCTGCTCCCGGCGTTCGGCGGCGAGGGCGCGGACGGCGGCGACCTGGGCCACCTTCGAGGGCACGTTCAGCCACACGGGCCAGCCCGCCTCGGCGGCGGTGCGGTGGTGGACGGCGCTGCGCCAGGACTCCACGGCGTACTCGACCTGGTCCAGGCTCGCGCCGTCGAAGAGGTGGTGCAGCCGGGGGTCGAGATGACCGAGCGTGCCGAGCGAGCTGGCGACGACCAGCAGCCGGCCGCCCGGGCGCAGGACGGGACCGAAGGAGCGCAGGAGCGCGTGGGTGGCGGTGTTGGAGACGTCGATGAACTCGTCGGCCCGCTCCGACTGCGACTCGTCGGGCAACACGCGGGCGACCGCGTTGGAGACGACGATGTCCACCCCGCCGTGGCGGGCGCGGAGTTCGCCGGCGAGGCGGGCGATGGCGTCGGTGTCGGTGACGTCCAGGACGCGGCCCTCGACCCGGGCGCGGGTATCGGGCAGCCGGGCGACCTCGACGGCCGCCTCCGTCACGCGCCGCCGGTCGCGGCCGGTGAGCAGGACCAGGTCGTCCGGGGCCAGCCCGCCGGCGAGGCCTTCGACGAGGGCGCGGCCGAGGCCTTGGTTGGCGCCGGTCACCAGGGCGATACGGGAAGTCTTCATGCCCACCACGCTAGGAACGCCGACTCCATGAGTCCAACGAAAGTTCGGCACGGCTAGTATGCGTAAACGTCATGGACTTCAACGACGTGTCACTCACCGCGCTGCGGGTCTTCCGTGCCGTCGCCGAACAGGGCACCTTCACCGCGGCCGCCGCCACGCTCGGCTACACCCAGTCCGCGGTCTCCCGGCAGATCGCCGCGATCGAGCGGGCGGCGGGCGCGGAACTGCTGGAGCGACGGCGCGACGGAGTGCGGCTCACCCCGGCCGGACGGGTCGTCATGCGGCGCGCGACCGTCGTCCTCGACGAGATCGAGGCGACCGCGCGGGAACTCTCCGGCCTGCCCGAAGGGGCCGGGACGGTCCGGCTGGGCTGGTACCCCACCGCGGGTGCCGTACTGGTGCCCCGGGCCCTGACCACGCTCCGCCGGACCGACCCCGGACTGCTGGTCACCGGCCGCGAGGGCACCACCCCGGCGCTCGTCCGGGCACTGCGCGCCGGGAGCCTGGACCTCGCGCTGATCGCGTCGGCGCCGCCGTTCCGGGCGCCGGACGCGGAGTCACCGCCGCTGGCGCTCCAGACCCTCACGGAACGCGCCCTGTGCCTCGCGCTGCCGTCCGCCCATCCGCTGGCCCGCGGGGACTTCGTCGATGTGGCCGACCTGCACGGACAGCGCTGGATCGCCGGCCCCGCGGCCGGCGAGGACCGGCTGATGGGGGTATGGCCCGGTCTGGACGAGCGGCCCGAGATCGTCCACACCGCCCGTGACTGGCTCGCCAAACTCCATCTCGTCGCGGCCGGCTGCGGGTTGACCACCGTACCGGCCGCCCTCGCCGCCGCCGCGCCGCCGGGCGTACGGATCCTGCCGGTGCGCGGCGGGCCTCAGGAACAGCGGCGCCAGCTGCTGGCCCGGCTGCCTCACCCGCCCACGGAGGCGGTCACCCGCGTGGCGGCGGCCCTGCGGGCGGCGGCGCTCGAAACGGACGTGCCGGAAGGGCCCGGGTGAGCCCTCCCGGATCTCAGTTGTTCTCGGCCGCGAACATCCAGCGCTGCTTCTCCAGGTCGGCGGTGACGGAGATCAGCAGGTCCTGGGTGACCGGGTCGGCCTCGTCGGTCGCGGCGATCCGCTCGCGCAGCCGCCCGATAGCCGCCTCCAGCGTGCGCACCATCAGGTCGACGACCTCGTCGTCCCGGAGCCAGCCGTCCTTCGTGCCGGGCAGCGAGAAGGCCGCGGCGATCGTCTCCGGGCGGCCGTCCGGGGATACGCCCAGTGCGGCGGCACGCTCCGCGACGGTGTCGGAGTAGGTGCGTGCGGTGGCGACCACCTCGTCGAGCTGCAGATGGATCGAACGGAACCGGGGCCCCACGATGTTCCAGTGCGCCTGCTTCCCGATCAGCGACAGCCCGAGCAGATCCACCAGGGTCTCCTGGAGGGCGGTCCCGGTGACCCGGAGCGCTCCTTCGGCCAGCGTGCTCTTCACCACGGTCATGCGTGCGATTCCCTTCGTCGTGCTGTGGTCGCCGATCGGGTGCCCGTGCCGGGCAGCCGCAAACGGGAGGGGCCTCTCTGCCGCAGCGGTCCGCACCGCTCGGAGGGCCGCGGGTCCGCAGGTCGGTCGGTGGGACGGCACCTACCGGATCGGCTTGTCCGGACATAACATCGGTCCCCGCATGAACACCATGACCCTCTGGCACATATCCGGCTGGGAGTTCGCCGCCCTGGCCCTCGCCGCGCTGCTCGTCGGCTTCTCCAAGACCGCCGTCAGCGGGGCCAACACCGTCAGCCTCGCCGTCTTCGCCGCGATCCTCCCGGCCCGCGCCTCCACCGGCGTCCTGCTCCCGATCCTGATCGCGGGCGACGTACTGGCCGTCGCCACCTACCGCAGGCACGCTCACTGGCCCACGCTGTGGCGGCTGTTCCCCGCGGTCGCGGCCGGCGTGGTGATCGGCACGCTGTTCCTGGTGTGGGTCGACGACCAGGTCGTACGGACCTCGATCGGCGCGATCCTGCTGCTGATGGCCGGTGTCACCCTGTGGCGGCGCCGCAGGGCCGACCGCCCCGACGACCCGGACGCGGTCACCACCCGTGCGGGCCGGGTGAAGGCCGGTTCGTACGGCGTCCTCGGCGGCTTCACCACGATGGTCGCCAACGCGGGCGGCCCGGTGATGTCGATGTACCTGCTGTCGGCGGGCTTCCGCAAGCTCGGCTTCCTGGGCACCTCGGCGTTCTTCTTCCTGATCGTGAACGTCTCCAAGGTCCCCTTCAGCGCCGGTCTCGGGCTGATCGACGGCCGTTCACTGCTGCTCGACGCCGCCCTCGTGGTCTTCGTCGTGCCCGGCGCGCTGTTCGGCAAGTGGGCGGTGGACCGGATCAACCAGCGGCTGTTCGAGCAGCTGGTCATCGCGGCGACGATCGTCGGCGGCCTCCAGCTGCTCCTGCGCTAGCCGGTCCGGCACCCGGGAATGCGACCGGGGGAGTCGTTGTTACAGCCATCGTGATTGACATGCTCGGATCAGTGATCCCGGGCGTGGGCGAAGGGAGAACCTCATGGCACGCAGTACCGCGCGTCCCGTCGTCAGGCTGAAGTCGACGGCCGGGACCGGAGTCACCTATGTGACCCGCAAGAACCGCCGGAACGACCCCGACCGGCTGGTCCTGCGCAAGTACGACCCGGTGGCCGGCGCGCACGTGGACTTCCGCGAAGAGCGCTGAACCGCCGAGAACGACCGGGCCCGAACCCTCCGGAACCACCACCGGAGCGAGGCCCCAGGAAGGAAACCCCATGAAGCCCCGCATCCATCCCGACTCCCGGTTCGTCGTCTTCCGTGACCGGGCCGCGGACGTCGCGTTCCTGACCCGTTCCACCGCCGACTCGTCCCGGACGGTCGAGTGGGAGGACGGCAACACGTACCCGGTGATCGACGTCGAGGTCTCGTCCGCGTCGCACCCCTTCTACACCGGCAGGACCCGGGTCCTGGACAGCGCCGGCCGGGTGGAACGCTTCGAGCGCCGCTACGGGCGTACCGCCGCCGCCCGCGGCTGAACCGGCCGGCGACCCACACGAGGAGAGCAGAACCATGAAGGTACGCAATTCCCTGCGCTCACTGAAGGCCAAGCCCGGCGCCCAGGTGGTCCGCCGACGCGGCGTGGTCTACGTGATCAACAAGAAGGACCCCCGCTTCAAGGCCCGCCAGGGCTGACGGGAGTCGCTTCCCACGACGGCCGCCCGGCCCCGCGCCGGGCGGCCGTCCCGCGTCCCGGCCCCGCCGACGGGCCCCGTACGCTCCCCCCATGTCCGCGCACGTCCTCATCCTCGGCGGCACCACCGAGGCCCGCGAACTGGCCGCCGCGCTCGCCGCGCACCCCGGTGTCCGCGTCACGACCTCCTTGGCCGGGCGCGTCACCCGGCCGGGCGCGCTTGCCGGGGAGGTGCGCGTCGGAGGCTTCGGCGGGGCGGAAGGCCTCGCCGACTGGCTGCGCGAACAACGCGTGGCCGCCCTCGTGGACGCCACCCACCCCTTCGCCGAGACGATCACCGCGAACGCGGCCGTGGCCGCGGCCCGGACCGGCGTCGCGGCCCTCGTACTGCGCCGCCCGGGCTGGCGCCCCGGCCCGGGGGACCGCTGGCACTCGGTCGCGTCCCTGCCGGCCGCCGCGGACCTGCTGCCGCGCTTCGGCCCCCGGGTCCTCCTGACCACCGGACGGCTGGGCCTGTCCGCCTTCGCCCACCTGACCGACCGGCACTTCGTCGTGCGCTCGGTGGAGCCCCCCGAGCCCCCGATGCCCCCGCACACCGAAGTGCTGCTGGCCCGCGGGCCGTTCACGGTGGCCGACGAGACCGCGCTGCTGCGCGAGAACCTGATCGACGTACTGGTCACGAAGGACAGCGGGGGAGCGGCGACGGCGGCCAAGCTCACGGCGGCACGCGAGCTGGCCCTGCCGGTGGTCGTCGTACGGCGGCCACCGCTGCCGGCGGGGGTGACGGCGGTGCCCGACGTCGCGGCCGCGCTGGACCGGCTGGGGCTCGGCCCGGCGTGACGGCCAGGGCCCGAGTCCGGCCGGGGCCCGGGTCCGGCCGGGGGGAAACCCACCGAGCCCGACCGGGGCCTCGGAGGTGACCGTGGCCGTGTGGGCCGCTGTCGGCCGAAGGCGTACCGCTCAGCCCTCCTTAGGAACCCCCGGGTGGCGGCGCAGCAGATAGGTGTCCATGATCCATCCCTTGCGCTCTCGCGCCTCGGACCGCAGCCGTTCGATACGTGGACCGGCCTCGGCGATGGGACCGGAGACCAGGATCTCGTCGGGGGTGCCGATGTAGGCGCCCCAGTAGATGTCGATGTCCTGGTCCGCGTACTGCCGGAAGGCCTGGTGCGCGTCCAGCATCACGACCACGTCGTCCACGCCGTCCGGGAGCCCCTCGGCGAGCCGCCGGCCGGTGGTGATCTGCACCGGCCGGGCCACCCGGTTCAGCCCGGTGCGGTGCCGGGCCACCAGCGCCGAGACACTGCTGATCCCCGGCACCACGTCGTACTCGAACGCCACCGCGCCGCGGGCCAGCACCTCTTCGAGGATCGCCAGCGTGCTGTCGTACAACGAGGGATCGCCCCACACCAGGAAGGCGCCGGTCTGCTCGGCGCCGAGCTCCTCGCGGATCAGCCGCTCGTAGATGTCCGCGCGGGCGCTGCGCCAGTCCCCGACGGCCGGCGAGTACGCCCCGCCGCTCGCACCCCGGTCCCGGTCCGGGTCCCGCGCCTCGACCAGCCGGTAACCGCCGTCCGGTATGTGCGTGTCGAGCATGTCCCGGCGCAGCTGGGTGAGGTCGCTCTTGACCTCGCCCTTGTCGAGGAGGAAGAACACCTCCGTGCTCTGCAGCGCCCGGACCGCCTGGAGGGTGAGTTGGTTGGGGTCGCCCGCGCCGATACCGATGACATGAATCTTTCGCACGCCCCGAGTCTGCCGCATCCCACTGACAGCGGGTCACCCCGGTGCTACCGGGTGCCGCGCAGCCGCGGCGCCTCGACCCCGGCCTCGACTCTCCCGGCGCCGCTCTCCACCCGCCCCGCCAGCTCCCGCGCCCACGCGGCGAGCCCGTCGAGCTCCATCCCGTGCGGCCGCCGGACCCCGCTGCCGGCCGCCCACTCCTCGACCGCGCCCGCGCCGCGCCGCAGCAGCCGCGCCCCGCCGGTCACGTTCCCCCGGGCCGCGTGCGTGAGCCCCACGGCCAGCTGGGCCAGCCCCCGCCACAGCGTCCGCTCCTCCTCCGGCCCCGACTTCCAGGCGTCCTCGAACACCTCGTGCGCGTGGAAGGGCTTCCCGGCGTCGAGCAGCGCCTGCGCCTCGGCGACCGTCTCGGCCGGGGTCCGTACGACCCCCTCGGCCTGCCGCTCGACGCCCGGCGCGCCGTACGGCAGCGGCCGCCCCAGCCCGTCCCGCGGCCGAGCACTGCGTGCCCGCCCCTCGGCGTCCCGGTCACGTGCTCCTGCTCCGGCGTTTCCCATACGGCCCATACGACCGATTGTCCCCCGTCCTGGCGCCCTCTTTCGGTCCGCCCGGGGACGTGGGGTAAAGTGCTGTCCGCGTGATCACGCGGTTTCACCGCGAGTGAGCGCACCGGGACGTGGCGCAGCTTGGTAGCGCACTTGACTGGGGGTCAAGGGGTCGCAGGTTCAAATCCTGTCGTCCCGACCAGCCTTGTGGCAGGTCGGAGGCCGTTCTCCCGCTTGGGGAGGGCGGCCTTCCGTGTGCCCGACATGGACCACGACCGCCCGCCCCGGCCCTGGCCCGAGACCACCGACGCCGTCGTGGCCCGCACCGGCTGAGGCGAGAGCCCTCGGCGGCTACGGTGCCGTGGACCGTGGCACGTTGTGACCCTCGACGCGCACGCTCGGCTGTGAGACCGGCACGTCGGCCGGCCAGGAGGCCGTGACCGTCCGCGATTCACCGGGCAGCAGCCAGAGGTAGTTGTCGCTGTAGAGCGTGGGCAGGACCCGGTGTCCGGAGCGGGCGTCGCGGAGCGAGACGCGGAGCATGGCCGCGACGGACGAATCGCGGTTGGTCAATCGGGCGGTGACCGTGTGCCGCTGCTTCCTCGCATCCCGGTCCGTGCCGGTGACGTCGACCGAGACCCGTGTCCGCTGCAGCCGGTTCATGGCCTGCATGGCCTCCGGAGCGCGGTAGCGCCAGTAGGTGTTCTCCGAGAGGAGCGTGTCCCGCGCGTCCGTGAGACGCAGACGCAGCAGGTGGAGGTCCGGCAGCCCGTCGTCGCCGGCGGTGAACGCGGTCGTCGCGGCGGACGGCGCGATGTCGACGATCGCGCGCTGCTCGGGGGCGACCTGGTGGCCGGACAGGTCGTACCGGCGCGCCACGACCGTCGCGCCGCTGATCGGCCGCGCGGTGTGGTTGACGGCGAGCACTCTGCCGTCGACGGGACCTGCCTGCACATGGACGGGTTCGGCGGCCTTGCGGGCACCGTAGTAGGCGCCGTTGACGTCGAAGTCGTAGTCGTAGGTCTGCCACACCGTGCTGTACCAGGCGGGATGCGACATCCACAGCATCAGTCCGCTAGCGTCGTCCCAGAGCCGGTCGTTCCAGGCCTCGAACATGGCGCGGAAGTTCTCGTAGTTGACGAACTGAGCCTTGCCGCAGAAGTCGTCCAGGTCCGTCGCCGCGCCCAGCCGTGACTCGATGGCGGCCCGGTAGTTCTGCGGGGCTTGGTTCCCCTTGGTGCTCCAGTCGTGGTAGTACCAGGCGCCGCCGACGGGCCACTCCGGCTCGTCGCCGACGAGGTGGCGCATCGTCTCCGCGGTGGGCACGACCGGCATGCCGATCTCCGTGTGGAACCCGAAGGTCCCGCCGCCGTAGGTCGCGGCGGAGTAGTAGCGCTCCGGCTCGACCCAGCCGTAGGGGCCGCCGCCGGAGACGATCCCGGCCGCCGAGTTGTTCTGGTAGAGGACGGCCGGCGCCTCCGCCCGGACCGCGGCCCGCATGCCGTCGTCCACCGGGCCGGGCGGGTTGCCCTCGTTGGCGCCGCACCACACGGCCACGCTCGGGTGGATGCGGTAGCGCCGTACGGTGTCCTGGGCCATGTCGAGGAAGAGCTTGTGGTCCGGCGGATCCATGCCCCAGGCGTTGGGGAAGTCGTTCCACACGAGCAGACCGTGTTCGTCGCAACTGGCGTAGAACTCCTCGCGGTCGGAGCAGCCCACCCAGTTGCGGATCATGGTGAAGTTCATGTCGCGGTGCATGCGCACGGCCGCGTCCATGCGTGTGGCGGGCATCCGCCGCAGCAACTCGTCCCAGCCCCAGTTGCCGCCGCGGCAGAACACCCGGACGCCGTTGACGCTGATCTTCAGCGGCACGGTGGAGTTGTCGACGGACTCGACGTCCTTCCAGTCGGAGCCGTTGTCGGAGACCTGGACCGTGAACGTCTTCGCATAGGCCTGCTCCCACAGCAGCAGCACCCGGTCGAACCGCACCGACGAGCCCAGGTCGACCTGGATCCACTGGTCGTCCTCGTAGGCCGAGGACCAGCGGGTGTCGGGATTCCCGTCCACCGCCTGGGCCGCCCGGGTCCCGTCGCTCTCGGAGGAGGCGGTGGCCTCCTTGCGCAGGGCGAGGTCGGTGCCCGGCGCACCGCTGTCCACGACCGACAGGCTCCACAGCGACGAGCCCCAACTGGTCGCCCGGGTACGGCAGAACACCCGCACGTAGCGGGCCGTCGCCGCGGTCAGCTCGACGGTCTGCAGGCTCGCGGCACCGGACGTCCGGAACGGGAGCGGAACCGCCGTGTTGTCGACACCGCGCACATCGGTCCAGTCGGTGCCGTCGGTGGAGGCCTGGACGGTGTACGTCCCGGCGTACGCCCGTTCCCACGTGACGACGACGCGGTCGAAGGCGACCTGGGACCCCAGGTCGACCTGGATCCACTGGTCGTCCTCGAAGGCCGAGGACCAGCGGGTGCCCGCGTCACCGTCGGTGGCGTTGCCCGGCGCGTTCCCGGGATCGTCGACGGAGGAGGCGGTGGCCTCCTTGTGCAGGGCCAGGTCGTTCGTCGGCACGGAGCTGTCCAGCACGGCCAGGCTCCACATGGACGAGCCCCAGTCCGTCGCGCGGGTGCGGCACAGGATGCGCACGTACCGTGCCGTCCGCCGGGTGAAGTCCACGGTCTGCGCGTACGCGTCGCTGCCCGTCTGGAAGGTCAGCGGCACCTCGTACGCGTAGCCGAACTGACGTATCCCGAAGCGGGTGGTGCGCCGGTCGCTCTCCACGCCGTCCAGGGACGCGGTGAGCGTCAGCCGGTGCAGGGCCGGCTCGCCGTAGCCGTTGGGCCACCACAACTCCGGATTCCGCAACCGGAGTTGCGCATGTCCGGCCGGGGTGAACACGACGTCGGTGCTCTCGCCGGCGGGCACGGTGACCGTCTGCTCCACCCGCACCTTCCCGAAGGCCGCCGCGACGGTGATCCGCGTGGTCCCGGTGCCGGCGTTGCGCACCGGGACCACCACGGTCAGTTCCGCCGTGCCGGTGTCGGGCAGGTCGGGCAGCACGGTGTCCACCCGCGGGTCGCCGAGGACCGCCGCGCCGGTGGAGCGCAGCCGTACGTGGTTCCAGATGCCGGCCGCCCGGTCGCGTACCGCGGGCATCCAGTCCCAGCCCGAAGAGGCCAGGTACGTCGGCGAGTTGCGGTTCATCATGTTCGCGCCCGCGTCCACGAACGCCAGCCCTGCCGGGCCCTTGTCCCCGGGGCTGCCGGGGAACGGCATCGGGGTGATCCGGACGGCGAGGGCCTGCTCGCCGTCGCCGAGCAGCCGGGTGACGTCGTAGGTGGCACGGGCGAAGGGGGAGGTGAGGTCGCCGACCTGGGCGCCGTTGAGCCAGACCTCGGCCCTGTGGTTGATCCCGTCGAACTCCAGCCAGACATGACGTCCCGAGCCGGTGCGCAGACCCTTGGGGAGACGGAACTCGCGGCGGTACCACCAGGAGTGCCGGGACAGCGCCTCCGGAACGTGGAGGTTGCCGAAGCCGGCCACCGGGTCGGGCAGCCTGCCCTGCTCCACCAGCGAGCCCAGCACGGTGCCGGGGACCGTGGCCGGCAGCCAGCGGCTGGTGTCGACCGACGGCCTGGACAGCGAGGCACCGTCCCCGCCCGCCCGGTCGTCCGTCGTCAGGTCCCAGCCGGAGTCCACCGCAACCGTGCCGTCCGTGCCGACCCGCAGCGGTTCGGGCGTGCGGTGCCGGGTCTCCCAGTCCGTCCAGCCGGTCACCTCGGGGCGCGCGGTGCGGCAGCTGCCGTACACCTGGAAGCCGTTGAGGCCCAGCGGGTTGCTGTTGGAGCGCTTGTGGACCGTCATGCGTACCCAGCGCGCGGTGGTGGGCTCGGACAGGGCGATCTCCATGATCCCGCCGGTGCCGGACTCGGTGCGGTACACCGTGGTCCAGGACCGGTGGTCGGTGGATGTCTCGACCACGAAGCCGACCGCGCAACTCGACAGGATCTCCTGCCCGGTGGTGTTGTCCCGGGGGCTGCCGCTCGGTGACTCGGTGAACGGCGGGTCGTCCGCACTCGCCTCGAAGACGAGCCGGAGCGACTCCACCCGGCACTGCGCCTGGAGGTCGACGGAGATCCACTGCGGATCGCCCGCCGCGGCCCGCCATCCGGTGCCCCGGACGCCGACGGTGTCGAGACCGTCCACGGCGAACTCCGCGGGCGTGGGCGCGTAGTCGGTGGAGGACACCGACACCGGCCGATAGGCGGCGAGTTCACCCCGTGAGGCAGCCGGGTGCGGCTGTCCGGATCCCGCCGTGGCGGCGGTGGCGAGCGGGCCGGCACCGAGCCCGAAGCCGGCCAGCAGAGTGGTGCCGGCGGACAGAACGGCACGACGGGAGGGCGAGGTTGACTGATCCGACATGGACGAGCGCTCCGATCGGGGGAGTTCGAAGAACGGCACGGCCGGGGACACCAGGCGATGACAACGTTGCCATGGCCTATGACAACGTTGCCGAACACTGCACCGCCGCAGTGACCCTGTCAAGGTCCTGCGATCGCTTCCGTCTGGCTTCTAGTAAATTAGTAATTAATCTTGACACTGTTTCGGCCACAGGCCACAGTCATCGCCGTGACGTCGTAGGCCTCTGCCGCGGAGCGGCCCGCGTCACGTTCTCCTGCTTCCCACTCCCCGGGAGAGGTACGTGACTTTGCACCCGCCCGTACACAGGCCCACGCACCACCGGTTCACCCGGCCCGCACTCGCCGCCGCGATCGCGGCGGTCCTGGCCGCCACCGTGACCCCCGACGCCGTCGCCGGGACGGCCGTCGACCAGGGCGCACCCGACTTTTACGACAGCGGCCTCGCGCCGACCCCCTACATGGGATGGAACACCTACTACGGACTGGGCGCGCCCACCGAGAAGGAGGTGCGCTCCGTCGCCGACCGGCTGGTGAGCAGCGGTCTGCGCGACAGCGGATACGACATCGTATGGCTGGACGGCGGCTGGCAGGCCGACAACCCCCGTGACGCGCAGGGGCGGCTGGTCGCCAGTCCGGACCGCTTCCCGTCCGGCATCCCGGCCCTCGTCTCCTACCTGCACAAGCGCGGACTGCGGGCCGGTATCTACACCGACGGCGGCACCTACGACGGCGGCAAGAGCTGCGGCCTCGGCAGCCGTGGCCACTACGACCAGGACGCACGGCAGTTCGCCGGCTGGAAGATCGACGCGATCAAGGTCGACTTCCTCTGCGGGATCGGCGCGAAGCTCGATCCGGGACCCGCCTACAAGGAGTTCAGCGACGCGGTCGCCAAGTCCGGCCGCAAGATGCTGCTGAACCTCTGCAACCCGCTCACCGACGACTGGGGCCTGCCGCACACCCCCGAGCAGGACGCCCACAACACCTACGTCTACGCCCCGGCGATCGCCGACTCCTGGCGCACCGGCACCGACATCGCCTGGGGCACCCCGAGCCCCGGCGAGTGGCCCAACATCCTGCGCAACATGGACGCCAACGCCTGGCACCCCGAGGCGCAGGGCCCCGGCCACTACAACGACCCGGACTACCTCATCCCCATGCGGAAGATGACCGACGGGTCGTACGAGCTGACGCAGGAGGAGTCCACCAGCCAGTTCGTGATGTGGGCCGAGATGGGCTCGCCGCTGGTGCTCGGCTCCGACCCGCGGACGCTCTCCGACTCCATGCTCGCGACCCTGCGCAACCCGGAGATCATCGCCGTGGACCAGGACCCCCTCGCCGTCCAGGGCGTGCGGGTCGCCACCGACTCGGTCGGTGACGTCTACAGCAAGGTGCTGCGGGACCGCGGACAGCGCGCGGTCGTCCTGCTCAACCGGTCCGACCAGGCCGCCCAGCGCACCGTGCGGTTCTCGGACACCGGCCTCGGCGGTCCGGTGCGCGTCCGTGACCTGCGGGCACGTGCCGACCGGGGCACGCACACCGGGTCGTACACCGTCGAGGTCCCCGCGCACGGCACCGCGTTCCTGAAGCTCACCGGCGCCGACGCCCTGCCGGGGACCGACCTGGGCGTGACGGCCACGGCGAGCCCGGCCGTGACGAGCGGCGGTGCCACGTTCTTCCGCGGGCCGCACGGCTCGCTCGTCGAGAAGGCGGACGGCGGGACGCGGGACCTCGGCGGGCCGGTCCGGGGCGGGATCCTCGGCCAGCCCGCCGTGTACGCCTCCGTCGGCGGCCGGATCGACGTCTTCGTACGCGGTGCCGACTCCCGGGCCTACCGGAGGGTCTACACCGACGGCCGCTGGGGGCACTGGCAGTCCCTGGGCGGGCAGTTGACCGACGCCCCCTCCGTCGCCTTCACCGACCCCGGGCACTGGACGCTGTTCGCGCGCGGCACCGACGGCACGGTCGTCCAGCGCGGGCCGGCGTCCGGCTGGTCCTCGCTCGGCGCGCCCGGCGACCGGCAGGTGTACGGACACCCGTCCGCTGTCGTCGACGCGCAGGGGAGCGTCCACGTCGCCGTACGCACCGCCGCCGACGACGTGTGGACGCGGACGCGGGACACCTCGGGGCAGTGGTCGGACTGGGCCGCCCTCGGCGGGACCGTCAGCGGCAGCCCGACCCTGGTCGCCGCCGGGGACGCGGTGCTGCTGTACGTGCGGGCCGCCGACTACACCCTCTGGCAGCAGCGGTACAGCGACGGCGCCTGGCAGGGCTGGAGTAAACGGCAGGAGTTCCCGAGCGCGGCCTTCGACGGCGCCCTCGGCGCGGCCGCCGGCCCGGACGGAGCCGTCGACGCGGTGTTCCGCGGCGTCGACGGCCACGTGTACCGCACCCGACTCAAGTGACTGAGGAAACAACCATGGCCAACCATCAGCCCAGCCGACGCCGGTTCCTCGCCGGACTCGGGGCCGCCGGGACAGCGGCCCTGCTCAGCGGCTGCGTCACCGACACCTCCTCCGCCAAGGGCTCCTCGAAGGGCGCGGTGACCCTCCAGTCCAACCTGTCCGCCCCGCAGGCCAAGGCCGCGATGGAGGACTTGGTCGCGGCATACGCGAAGAAGGGATCCGGCAGGGCGAGTCTCAACACCGTCGCCGCCGAGACCTTCCGCACCCAGCTGCCGACCTACCTCACCTCGGCCAACCCGCCGGACGTGTACACCTGGTACCCCGGCTCGGTGGCGGACGCCTACGCGAAGAAGAACCTGCTGCTCGACCTCGACGAGGTGTGGGCCTCCTCGCCCGACCTCAAGCGCTACTCAAAGGCACTGAACACGCTCTGCACCGCGAGCTCTGGCAAGAAGGTCTTCGTGCCCAACACCTACTACTGGTGGGGCATGTTCTACCGGAAGTCCCACTTCGCCAAGTGGGGCGTGAGCGAGCCCACCAGCTGGGACGGCTTCCTCGACCTGTGCGACAAGCTCAAGAGCAGGGGCGTCGCGCCGATCGGGCTCGGCGCGGGCGGCAACACCCCCTGGGTGGCGTCGGCCTGGTTCGACTACCTGGACATCCGGATCAACGGCGCCCAGTACCACCGTGAACTCCTCGCCGGGAAGCACCGGTTCGACGACCCCGAGGTGCGCAAGGTCTTCGACCGCTGGCAGGAGGTGCTGCCGTACTTCGACCCGAACGGCACCGCACTCGCCTTCCAGGACGCGACGACCGCCCTGCTCAACGGCAAAACCGGCATGATGCTGATCGGCACCTTCTTCGCCGACTCGGCGCCCAAGAGCGCCCTGGACGACATCGACTTCTTCCGCTTCCCCGTCATCGACTCCAAGGTCCCGCTCGCCGAGGAGGCGCCCGTCGACGGCTACTTCGCCAGCGCCCGGACCGGCCGCGGCGACCAGGTCCGCGACCTGATGAGCTATCTCGCCACGGCCGAGGCCCAGGAGATCTACATCAAGGGCTCCTCCGGCACCGTCCTGCCCTGCAACCCGGACGCCAAGGACGCCGGCACCGCGCTCGTGAAGAAGGGCCGTGCGCACGTCGACGCGGCCGCCGAGATCACCCAGTTCTTCAACCGGGACTCCAGTGACGCCCTGCAGCCCACCGCGGACACCGCGCTCACCAAGTTCTTCGCCAAGCCCAAGTCGGTCGGGAGCATCCTGACCGACTGGCAGCGGGACGCCGAGAAGATCTGGAACGCCTGAGATGGCCGTCCTGACCGCGCCCGACCGGAAGTCCCCGGCCCGCCCGCCCGCCCGTACGTGGCGGGCGGGCCGGGGGCCCCGGCGCACCCCGCCCCTGGTCCTCGCCTTCGTCCTGGTCCCGCTCCTGGCCGAGGCCGTGTGGGTGTTCTGGCCCGCCCTGCAGGGTTTCTACCTCGCCCTCACCAAGTGGGACGGCGTCTCCGCGCCGCAGTTCGTCGGCCTGGACAACTTCCGGGAGATGGCCCACGACGACGTCTTCCGCAGCGCGGCCGGCCACACCGTGCTGTGGCTGGTCCTGTTCGGCGGCCTGTCCGCCGTACTGGGCCTGGCCGCCGCGCTGCTGCTCCAGCAGGAGCGGCGCGGGGTCGGCTTCTACCGGGCCGCGCTGTTCCTGCCGGTGGTCTTCTCCCTGGTCGCCACCGCCCTGGTCTGGCAGGCGATCTACCAGCCCGACGGCGTCCTGAACCGGCTGCTGCAGGGCGTGGGCCTCGGCAGCCTCCGGCACGCCTGGCTCGCCGACCAGGACACCGCCCTGTACGCGGTGATCGTGCCCGCCCTGTGGCGGCAGATCGGCTACGTCATGGTGCTGTACCTCGCCGGCCTCAAGGGCATCGACCCGGCGCTCTACGAGGCCGCCAAGGTCGACGGAGCGAGCGCCCTGCAGCGCTTCCGGCACGTGACCCTGCCCCAGCTGCGCAGTGTCAACGCGGTCGTGCTGTCGGTCATCGTCATCGACTCGCTGCGCTCCTTCGACGTCGTCTGGTCGCTCACCCGCGGCGGCCCCTACCACTCGTCCGAACTGCTGAGCACCTACATGTACTCGACCGCCTTCCAGTCGTTGCGACTCGGCTACGGCTCCGCCCTGGCCGTCGTCATCTTCGTCCTCGCCTTCGGGGTCATCGCCTCCTATCTGGTCCGCGCCTTCCGGGAGGCCGACTGATGTCCGCCGACTCGACGGCACTGCGCCGCAGGCGGGCCGCCACCGCCGGATTCCACCTGGGCGCCGGTGCGCTGGCCGTGCTGTGGCTGCTGCCCATCGCCCTGGTCCTGGTCACCAGCCTGCGCACCTTCGACGACATCGCCGCGCACGGACTGGGCAGCTGGCCGCACTCCTTCACCCTCGGCAACTTCGGGCAGGCCTGGACCGACGGCGGCCAGCAGCGCGCGCTGATCAACAGCCTGCTGGTGACGGTCCCCAGCGTCCTGGTGACCCTCGCCCTCGCCGCGATGGCCGCGTTCGCCCTCAGCCGCTACGAGCTTCCCCTCCGGCGCTCCCTGTTGCTCCTGATGCTCGGCGGCAACCTGCTCCCGCCGCAGATCCTGCTCATCCCGGTCTCCAAGCTGAGCGAGCTGATGGGCGTCTACGACACCCTGCCCGCGCTCATCGGTGTGCAGATCGGCTTCGGCGTCGGCTTCTACGTCTTCGTCCTGCACGGGTTCATGCGGTCGATCCCGGTCGAGATCCAGCAGGCGGCGGTCGTGGACGGCGCCGGGCCATGGCAGATCTTCTGGCGGATCATCCTCCCGCTGACCCGGCCCGCCCTGGCCGCGCTCAGCGCCCTGTCCTTCACCTGGATCTTCAACGACCTGCTCTGGGCGATCACCGTCCTGCGCAGCGACTCCAAGATGCCGATCACCGCCGCCCTCATCGGACTCCAGGGCCAGTACGTGTCGATGTGGAACGTGATCGCCGCCGGATCGGTCATCGCCGCCGCACCCACCGTCGCCGTGTTCCTGCGCTTCCAGCGGCACTTCGTGGCCGGACTCAACCTGGGGGCCGTCAAGTGACGTACACACGCTGGACCTTGCGCACGGAGCACACCTCCTACACCGTCCGCCTCTCCCCGGACGGCCCGTGGGCCGAGCTCGACGCCTGGGGTCCGCTCGGCGTCGAGGACGGGCCGTCCGCCCTCGACTGGTCCCACCGCACCCACTTCATCACCCCCTCCGACGCCGCCCCGGCCGAGTATCTGCCGTACGGGCTGCGGCCGTTCACCGGCTCCGAGCTGGTCGCCGGGGCGGAGCGGGGCGTCTGGTGGGAGTTCGACGGCGCACAGGAGACGGAGGGCGCGCTGCGGCTCGCCTTCACCGACCGGTCGATCGGGCTGCGTACGGTCCTGTGCTACGAGACCGTGCCGGGCACCGATGTGATCCTGCGCTGGGCCGAGTTCACCGCAACCGGGGAACTCCGCCTGGAACGGCTCGACTCGGCCGCCGTGAACATCCCGGTGGCCGGCGAGGCCCGGCTGACGTACCTCTGCGGGCAGTGGTCGCAGGAGTTCCAGCTCACCCGACTCGACCTGACCCGGGGCACGTTCACCATCGGCAGCCTCCAGGGCGCTCCGGGGCACGCGTACGCGCCCTGGCTGGCCGTGCAGAGCGAGGACGCGACCTACGGCGTCGCCCTCGAATGGTCCGGCAACTGGCACATCACGGCGGAGGCCGAGCCCGGCGGTGCCGTACGCGTCCGCGCCGGACGGGTCCCGCACGAGGGCGCCGTCCTCATGGCCCCGGGGGAGACCCTCACCACCCCCCGTCTCGCCTGCGCGTTCAGCCCGGACGGCCTCGACGGCCTGGCCCGGGTCTGGCACCGCTACGAGCGCCGGCTCACCGGCGACCGGCTGCACCGCCCCCGCAAGGTGCTCTACAACTCCTGGGAGGCCACCGGCTTCGACGTCGACGCGGCCGGACAGCTGGAGCTGGCGAAGGCGGCCGCGGACATCGGCGCCGAGCTGTTCGTCGTGGACGACGGCTGGTTCACCGGCCGCGCCGACGACACCGGGGGACTGGGCGACTGGTATCCGGACCCGGAGGCGTTCCCGGAGGGCTTCGACCGGTTCGTGCGGGACGTCCGCGCCCTCGGCCTGGACTTCGGGCTGTGGGTCGAACCGGAGGCGGTCAGCCCCGGCAGCCGGCTGTACGCCGAACACCCCGAGTGGATCTACCGCGTCGACGGCCGCCCGTCCCGGCTGGTCCGCAACCAGCTGCTCCTCGACCTGGGCCGTACCGACGTCCAGGAGTTCGTCATCGGCACCCTGGACCGGCTGCTCGGCGACTACGACATCGGCTACCTCAAGTGGGACATGAACCGGCCGCCCACCGAGCGCGGCCGTCCCGGTGCCGGCCCCGTCGACCTGGACGCCGAGCACGTCGCCGGATACCTGCGCGTCCTCGACCACCTGCGCACCGCCCACCCCGACGTCACCGTCGAAGGCTGCGCAGGGGGCGGCGGCCGGATCGAGCACGCCACGGTCGCCCGCACCGACGTCGTCTGGCCCAGCGACAACACCGCGCCCCTGGACCGGCTGCGCATCCAGCACGGCTTCCTGCACGCCCACGCGCCACACGTCATGAGCTCCTGGGTCACCGACGCCCCCGGCATCTTCGACCCGCGACCGCGCAGCCTCGCCTTCCGCTTCGTCAACGCGATGTGCGGGGTCCTGGGGATCGGCGCCGACCTGCGCGCCTGGACCCCCGGTCAGCAGGCCGAGGCAGCCCGGTGGATCGCCCGCTACAAGGAGATCCGGGACGTCGTCCACCTCGGCGAGGCCCGGCTGCTCGGCACCCCGGACGACACCAGCTGCGGAGTCCAGTACGACCACGGTGACCGAACCGTCGTCGCCGCGCTCTCCACCGGCCGCCTCGACGGCGCACCGCTGCTGCCCGGCCGCCCCGACCGGCTCCGGCTGCGGGGACTGGACCCGGCGGCGCGCTACCGGGACCCGGCGACGGGAACGACGTACAGCGGAGCCCATCTGCTCCACTACGGCCTGCCGTTCGCCTGGAGCGCCGATCACGATGCGGACCTGGTGGTGCTGACCCGCCGGTAGGACGCATATGTTTCCAGCAGCTCACCCTCTAAGGAGCCCGATGGACCAGTCCGTACGACGGTACGGTGCCCGCTTCACCGGCCGTACCGCCGTGGTGACCGGAGCCGCCTCCGGCATCGGAGCCGCCACCGCCGAACGCCTCGCCCGCGAGGAGGCCGCCGTCGTCCTCGTCGACATCGCGGACGAACGCGGGCAGGCCGTGGTGGACGGGATCACCAAAGACGGCGGACGGGCCTGTTACGTGCACGCCGACGTCGCCGCCGAGGACGACTGGGCCCGGATCGTCACCGCCGCCCACGCCTACGGCCCGGTCGACGTGCTCGTCAGCAACGCCTACACCGTCGACGTCGTGCCGGCGCACCAGATGTCGGCCGAGTCCTGGCAGCGGCAGCTCGCCGTCAACCTCACCGCGAGCTTCCTCGGCTTCAAGGCGGTCCTGCCCGACCTGCGGGCCGGCCGCGGGGCCGTGGTGCTCACCTCCTCGGTGCACGCCCACGCCGGCATCCCGGGCCACCCCGCCTACGCGGCGGCCAAGGGCGCCCTGCTCTCCTTGTGCGGGCAGCTCGCCGTCGAGTACGGGCCCGAGGTACGCGTCAACGCGGTGCTGCCCGGGCCGATCCTGACCGGCGCCTGGGACGGGGTGACACCCGAGGAGCGGGAGCGCAGCGTCGCGCAGACCGCCGCCCGCCGGTTCGGCACACCCGAGGAGGTGGCCGCGGCGATCGCTTTCCTCTGCGCCGACGAGGCCTCCTTCATCACCGGGTCCAGGCTGGTCGTGGACGGCGGCTGGAGTGTCGTGAAGGACTCCGTGTGAGCGCCGCCGAACCACGTCGTGAACAGAAAGGCTGTACGACATGACGCCCTACGCCCGCCGCGGTGTGCACGGCCAGACCGTGGAGGCCCTGGCGCGCCGCATCCTGGGCGGTGCGATCCCGGAAGGGGCCACGCTCGACCTGGTGGCCCTGCAGAGCGAACTCGACGTCAGCCTCACCGCCCTGCGCGAGTCCCTCAAGGTGCTCGCCGCCAAGGGCATGGTCGACGCCCGCCAGAAACGCGGCACCTTCGTGCGGGCCCGAGCGGACTGGAACCTGCTCGACGCCGACGTGCTGCGCTGGCAGTTCGAGGGCGCCGGTACGGCCGACGCCGACCGGTCGCTGCTGCACAACCTCGCGGAGGTCCGGGCGATCATCGAACCGGCCGCCGTCCGGCTCGCCGCCCAGCGCCGCACCGAGGCCGACCTGGTGGCCCTGGAGGACGCCCTGGACGCCATGGGACGGCACGACGCCGCCGACCCGGGCCACGCCGTCGACGCCGACCTCGCCTTCCACCGCGCCCTGCTCGCCGCCACCCACAACGAACTGCTCGAACGCATGGAGATGGTGATCGAGTCGGGGCTCGCCCACCGCGACCGCCTGGTGCACAGCTCCCCGCACAGCGAGCCCCCCGTCCCCGCCCACCGTGCCGTCCTGGACGCCGTCCGCGACGGCGACCCCGCGGCGGCCGAGCGCGCCATGCGTGCCCTGCTCGACCAGGCGGGCCGCGACCTGGCCCGGCTCGACGGCACCGACGACGACCCGAAAGGCAGCGGCGGCCAGTGAAGATCGAACGAATAGAGACCTTCCTCGTCCCGCCACGCTGGCTGTTCTGCCGCGTCGAGACCGACGAAGGCGTGGTGGGCTGGGGCGAACCCGTCGTCGAGGGCCGCGCCGAGGTGGTGCGCGCGGCCATCGAGGTGCTCGCCGAGTACCTGGTGGGGCAGGACCCGCTGCGCGTCCAGGACCACTGGCAGGTGCTCACCAAGGGCGGCTTCTACCGGGGCGGCCCCGTCCTGTCCAGCGCCGTCGCCGGACTCGACCAGGCGCTGTGGGACATCGCCGGCAAGACCTACGGCGCGCCCGTGCACGCCCTGCTCGGCGGTCCGGTACGGGACCGGGTCCGGGTCTACGCCTGGGTCGGCGGCGACGAACCGGCCGAGCTCACCGAGCAGGTCGCGGCCCAGGTGGAGGCGGGCTTCACCGCGGTGAAGATGAACGCCGCCGGGGCCACCTCGCCGATCACCACGGCGTCGGAGACCGCGGCCGTGGTCGCCCGGGTGGCGGCCGCCCGGGACGCGCTCGGCCCCGACCGCGACGTCGCCGTCGACTTCCACGGCCGCTTCACCGCCGCCAGCGCCCGCCGCGTCCTGACCGAACTCGCGCCCCTGCACCCGCTGTTCGTGGAGGAACCCGTCGTCCCCGAGCAGGGCCACCTGCTGCCCGGCCTGGTCACCGCGAGCCCGGTACCGCTGGCCACCGGCGAACGCCTGTACTCGCGCGCCGAGTTCCTGCCCGTCCTCGCCGCCGGCATCGCGGTCGCCCAGCCGGACCTGTCCCACGCGGGCGGCATCTCCGAGGTGCACCGCATCGCCTCGCTCGCGGAGACCTACGGCGCACAGCTCGCCCCGCACTGCCCGCTCGGGCCCATCGCGCTGGCGGCGAGCCTCCAGGTCGCGTTCGCCACACCCAACTTCCTGATCCAGGAGCAGAGCCGGGGCATCCACTACAACAAGGAAGCCGACCTCCTCTCCTACCTGGTCGACCCCGAACCCTTCCGGTTCGTCGACGGGCACGCCCGGCGCGGTGACGCCCCGGGGCTGGGCATCACCGTCGACGAGGCGGCCGTACGCGCGGCCGACCGGGCCGGCCACCACTGGCGCAACCCGGTGTGGCGGCACCCCGACGGCTCGTTCGCGGAGTGGTGATGGACGTCCTGACCGACCTCGCCCACGGCGGCCGCTGGACCTCGCTGCGCCACGGCGGCCGCGAATGGCTGTGGCGGCGCGAGGCCGCCGAACGCGACGGGGTGGCACCTGGCGACGCGTTCGTGGACGCGGGGGGACTGGAGGAGTGTGTCCCCACCGTGCGTGGCACCCCCGACCACGGGGACGTCTGGTCCCGGCCCTGGACCCGGGAGGGCGACGGCGAGCGCGTGGACTGCGAACGCTTCACCCTGACCCGCACGCCGAGCAGCATGGCCGACGGGGTCCGGGTGGACTACGTCCTGACGGCCGAGCCTGGCTTCCGCTTCCTCTGGGCCGCGCACGCGCTGCTGGACCTCTCCGAGGAGGCCGTGGTGAAGGCCCGGGACGGGGCACCGACCCGGCTGTTCCCGGAGGCGGCGCCCCTGGTGAACCGTCCATGGCCGGACGGCGCCCGCTGGCTGGAGGGCGCCTGGCCCGCACCGCTGGGGCTGCGCCTCGACCGGTTCGGGCCGGACGACGGTACGGCGGCCGGGGCCGTGGTGGCGGGCGGCCGGTGCTGTGTGCACGACGCGGGGGACCGGCTCTCCTTCACCGTCGAGGCGGACGGACAGCCCCTCTCCGTCGCCCTGTGGCGCAACCTCGGCGGCTTCCCGGCCGACCGGCCCTACCGCAGTACGGGCGTCGAGCCCATGCTCGGCCGGGTCTTCGACCTCGCCGACGCCGGCCCGGACGACGCGGCCCGCGTCGGCGCCTCGGGCGAGGTCCGCTGGCGCCTCACCGTGAGCGCGGCCTGCCGCTGCCTGTGAGCGCCCTCCGAGAGTCCCGAACCGCGGAAGGCGACCGGCGCCCCTTGAGAGCCCCGAACCTCAAGAGGCGACCGACGCCCTCCCCGAGAATCCCGAACCGCGGAAGGCGACCGGCGCCCCTTGAGAGCCCCGAACCTCAAGAGGCGACCGACGCCCTCTCCGAGAGTCCCGAACCGTAGAAGGAGCCCTGGCCGTGGATCTGCGCGCCGCTCTCACCTCCCGCCGACTGCTCGCCATCGTGCGCGGCACCGACCCGGACGCCGCCCTGCGCACCGTGCTGACCCTGGCCGAGGAGGGCATCGAACTGATCGAGGTGTCCCTCAGCGGCACGGACGCGCTCACCGTCCTGGCCCGGGCCCGCAAGGAGCTGGGGCCCGACCGGCCGCTGGGCGCCGGCACCGTGCTGACCGCCGCTGACGCGCGGGCCGCCCACCACGCGGGCGCCACCTTCGCGGTCACCCCCGGCCTCGGCGCCGGCGTCGACACCGCGCTGGACCTCGGCATGCCGGTCCTGGCGGGCGTGCTGACCCCCACCGACGTCATCGCCGCGCAGGCCCGGGGCGCGGCCGCGCTGAAGCTCTTCCCCGCCGCCGAGGCCGGGGGAGCGGCCTATCTGAAGGCGTTGCGCGGCCCGTTCCCCGACGCCGTGCTGGTCCCGGTGGGCGGCGTCGACGTGCCCGCCGCGCGGGCCTACCTGGCGGCCGGGGCGACCGCCGTCGGCGTCGGCTCACCCCTGGTCGGCGACGCGGCCGACGGCGGCGGCATCGCCGGGCTCCGCGACCGGGCCCGGGCGTTCCGCGCCGCCGTGGCGGAGGACGGAACGGCATGACGGCACCCTGGCGGCCGCGACCTGGTCGGGTCGTCTGCGTCGGCGAGACCATGGCGGCCCTGGCCCCCGACCCGCCCCGCCCGCTGGCCGAGGCGGAGCAACTGCGGCTGTCCACGGCGGGCGCGGAGTCCAACGTGGCCATGTACCTCGCGGACCACGGCATCCCGGCGCTCTGGCTCTCGGCCGTCGGCGACGATCCGCTGGGCCACCGGGTGCGTGCGGCGGTCGCCGCCGCCGGGGTCGACGTCAGCCAGGTGCGCACCGACCCGCACCGGCCCACGGGACTCCTCGTCAAGAACCCCGGCCCCACCGGAACCCGCGTCCACTACTACCGCACCGGCTCGGCGGCCTCGGCCCTGGGCCCGGACCTGCTGGACGCCGAACCGCTGCGCTCCGCGGCCCTTCTGCACCTCACCGGCATCACCCCCGCCCTCTCGCCGTCCTGTCGCGACCTGGTGACCCGCGCCCTCGCGGCGCCGGCCGGTGAACGGCCGTACGCCATCAGCTTCGACGTCAACCACCGCCCCGCCCTGTGGCCGGAGGGCACGGCACCCGGGGCCCTGCGCGCTCTCGCCGACCGGGCCGACATCGTTCTCGTGGGCCTGGACGAGGCCCAGCGGCTGTGGGGCGACGACCTGACCGTCACCGGCGTGCGGAACCTGCTGCCCGGTCCGCGGATCCTCGTCGTCAAGGACGGCGGCCGGGCCGCCACGGCCGTCACCGCGGACGGCGGGTGCACGGTGCCCGCGCTGCGTACGACGGTGGTGGAACCCGTGGGGGCGGGCGACGCGTTCGCGGCGGGCTTCCTGGCCGGACTGCTGCACGGCGGGACGACCGCGCGTGCCCTGCGGCTCGGCCACATCACCGCGGTCTCCGCCCTCAAGGTGACCGGGGACCACGGTCCGTTGCCCGACCCGGCGGCGGTCGAGCGGCTCCTCGGCCTCGCGGACGCGGAGTGGGAGCGGTACGAGGACGGGATCGACCGCGTGTTCGCACAGTAGCCGCCGTCCGGAAAACACGTGGACTCCGTGACCGTCGTCACGGCACACTTCCCTTTCCTGACCTGCCGATTCGAGGCCGCCGCAGACCATGCGCCGGCCGGCTCGGCATGCCGTACGACGACTACACAGGGTTGACATGACATCCTCAGTCGATTTACCTGCGAGCGGACCGCAAAAAGGTGCCGTCATGCTCGCGCTTCGTTACTACGGACGGGAACTGGCGCGGCTCAAGCGGTTCACCCTGCCCGGAATGCTGCTGCCGGCGCTCGGCAACATCGGAATCAACTACGGGGCCCCGCTGGTCGTGGCCAAGCTGGTCGGCCGGATCGCCGACGGACACGGACTGGGCTTCGGTGCCGCACTGCCGTACGTCCTCGGCTTCGGCGGTGTCCTGCTGCTGGCGGAGGTGTTCTGGCGAATCGGTCTGCACTGCCTGAACCGCCTGGACGCGTTCGGCATCGAGCAGCTGTACGTCATCGGCATGGACGAACTGTTCGCCAAGGACTCCGCGTTCTTCCACGACAACTTCGCGGGGTCGCTCACCAAGCGGGTGCTGAGCTTCGCCACCCGCTTCGAGGAGTTCGCCGACACGCTCACCTTCAACATCGTGGGCAGTTTCGTGCCCCTGTTGTTCGGGTCGGTGGTGCTCTGGCGCTATGAACCGCTCCTGGTCGTCGCGCTGTTGTCGATGATCGCGGTCACCGCGGTGTGCGTCGTGCCGCTGATCCGACGGCGGCAGCGGCTGGTCGCCCAGCGGGAGGAGGCCATCGCGCGGGTGTCCGGCCACGTCGCCGACAGTCTGATGAACATGGACACGGTCCGGGCGTTCGCCGCCGAGGGGCGGGAGGCCGCCGAACACCGGTCCCGGGTGGCCGAGTCGAGGCGGCGCACCCTGCGCTCCTGGGACTACGGCAACCTGCGCATCGACACGTTCGTCGCGCCGATGTCCGTCGCGACCAACGCGCTGGGCCTGCTGCTCGCGGTGGGGCTGGCCGGCGGCGGCCACGGTGTGGAGGCGGTCGTGGTCGCCTTCACCTACTACACCAACGCGACCCGGATCATGTTCGAGTTCAACCAGATCTACCGGCGCATGGAGAGCTCCATGACGGAGGCGGCCCAGTTCACCGAGCTGCTTCTGGAGCCGCCGACCGTGCTGGACCCGGTGACCCCGGAGCCGCTCGCGCCGCGGGCCGCCGACGTCCGCTTCGAAAAGGTCTCCTTCACCCACGCGGGTGCCAAACCGCTGTTCGAAGGACTGGAGCTGGACGTGCCCAGCGGCTCGAAGTTCGGGTTCGTCGGCCGGTCCGGCGGTGGCAAGACCACGCTCACCCGGCTGCTGCTGCGGATGACTGACATCGACGCCGGACGGATCACCATCGGCGGCCAGGACATCAGCCGGCTGCGCCAGGGCGACCTGCGCAGCCAGATCGCCTACGTCCCGCAGGACCCGGCGATGTTCCACCGCACCCTGCGGGACAACATCGCCTTCGCCCGGCCCGACGCCGGCGACGCCGAGATCCGGCTCGCCGCCGAAGCGGCCCACGTCACGGAGTTCGCCGACGCGCTGCCGGACGGCTTCGAGACGATGGTCGGCGAGCGTGGCGTCAAGCTCTCCGGCGGCCAGCGCCAGCGGGTCGCCCTGGCCCGGGCGATCCTGCGCAACGCCCCGATCCTGCTCCTGGACGAGGCGACCAGCGCGCTGGACTCCGAGAGCGAGATGCTCGTCCAGGAGGCGCTGTGGCGGCTCATGGAGGGGCGTACGGCACTCGTGGTGGCGCACCGGCTGAGCACGGTCGCCTCCATGGACCGGCTCGTGGTCCTGGACCGCGGCCGGATCGTCGAGCAGGGCACGCACCACGAACTGCTCACCGCCGAGGGCGCCTACGCCAAGCTCTGGCAGCACCAGTCGGGCGGCTTCCTCGACGAGGGCCCGGCACCGGCCGAAGTGCACTAGGCGCTCCGCTGGAGGAGCGGAGGGTGTTGTCGGTTGTCGGCGGCTTCGTCGTGGCTGGTCGCGCTCACGCCGGGGAGCCGCCCGGTGATACGGCCCCGCGCCCCTTCGGGGGCGCGCTGCCGAACCGCGGCGGACTTCGCCCGGCCGGCTCGGAAGACGCCTGCCGGACGCGGGCGGGTGGTACACAGGTGATCATGAGCCATGTGAACGCCCCCGCCCGCCCGGCGGGCCCGCGATGACCGCCGGGACCGACACCCCCGACCGCCGCGGCCGCACCGGACTCGACCGCACCGGCCTTGACCTGACCGGCAACCCGCGCGTGCGGGTCCGGGAGGTGAGACTGCTCTCCAGCCACTGGTACGTCGAGCGGGCCACCACCTTCGACTACCGGCACGCCGACGGCACCTGGCACACCGAGGAACGCGAGACCCACGACCGCGGCAACGGCGCCACCCTCCTCCTCTACGACGCCGAGCACGAAACCGTCCTGCTCACCCGCCAGTTCCGCTTCCCCGTGTACGTCAACGGCCACCCCGACGGCATGCTGATCGAGACCCCGGCGGGCCTCCTGGACGCCGAGGACGAGCACCCGGAACAGGCGGTCCGCCGGGAGGTGGTCGAGGAGACCGGCCACACCGTCGGCGCCGTCCAGCACGTCTTCGACGTCTACATGAGCCCCGGCTCGGTCACCGAACGGATCTCCTTCTACGCGGCCGCCTACACCCCCGCCACCCGCACCCACGAGGGCGGCGGCCTGGACGAGGAGGGCGAGGACATCGAAATCCTCGAACTCCCCTTCCAACGGGCGCTGCAGATGATCCGCACCGGGGAGATCGCCGACGCCAAGACGATCATGCTGCTGCAATGGGCGGCCCTGGAGGGCCCGTTCGCATCCAAGTGAGACCAGCCCCCGCGCACCTTCCAGGACGCGGGGGCTGTCGTTCCCCTCCAGGGGCGCGGGGAACTGCGCCACCGGCCACGACGAACCCGCAGCAGCCCGACCGCCTTCCCGCCCCCGGCGCTACGCGCTCCGGCGCGGCTCCCGGACCACGGCGATCTCGCCCGGGGCCACCACAACCGCCCCGTCGGCCGGCTTCCCGGACAGCAGCTCCACCGCCCCGGCCGCCACCGCGACCTCGGCCCCCCGGCCGGCATGGTCGATCACGAACACGTAGTCCGCGTCAGCTCCGCGCCGCACGACGACCTCCACACCGTCCGGCGCGGTACGGCCCGCGGCCACGCCCGCCTCCGCGCGGATCCGGTCGAGCAGCCCCGCCAGGGTCTCCGCGTCCGGCAGGGTCGCCAGGTACCAGGCGCTGCCCGTGCCGTACGCGTGCCGGGTCACCGCCGGGACGCCGGCCAGCTCGCCGGCGGCGTACGACGTGACCACCTCGGCGCCCTCCACCCGTACCCGCTCCGACCAGAGCGAGCCGGTGCCGCCCTCGCTCAGCGCCACCCGCTCACCCGGCAGCAGCGGGAACAGCTCGTCCGTGCGGACGCCCAGCACCTCCCGGAACGCCCCCGGGTAACCGCCCAGCCGCACGTGGCTGTGCTCGTCCACCATGCCGCTGTGGAAACCGATGGCGAGCGTGCCGCCGGCCTCCGCGAAGGTGGTCAGGTTCGCCGCGCCCGCGTCGTCCACCAGGTACAGGCTGGGGGCCAGGACCACCTTGTACGCCGACAGGTCCGCCTCCGGCCGGACGAAGTCCACGGCCACGCCCGCCCGCCACAGCGGCTCGTACCAGGAGCGGACCAGGTCCAGATAGCGCAGCTCGCCGCTCGGCTGGGAGGGGAGCTCCACCGCCCAGCGGGCGTCCCAGTCCCAGACCACCGCCACCTCGGCGGTGCCCGTGCTGCCGCGCACCTCCGCCAACGCCCGCAGATCCGCGCCGAGTCGGACGACGTCCCGCCAGATCTGGCTGTCCGTCCCCGCGTGCGGCAGCATCGCGGAGTGCCACTGCTCGGCACCGGCCTTCGCCGCCCGCCACTGGAAGTAGCAGATGCCGTCCGCGCCGTGCGCCACATGGGCGAGCGCGTTGCGCCGCAACTCGCCCGGTTTCTTGGCCCGGTTGACGGGCTGCCAGTTCACCGCGCCCGTCGAGTGCTCCATCAGCAGCCACGGCCCGCCCGCCAGCGAGCGCATCACATCCCCGCTGAGCGCGACGTCGATCTGCGACTCGGGGTCGGCGGACATCAGGTAGTGGTCGTTGGCCACCACGTCCAGCTCGGGTGCCCAGCGCCAGTAGTCGAGGGCGTCGAAGTTGTGCATCACCATGAAGTTGGTGGTGGCGGGGATCGAGGGGGCCGCCTCCCGGAGCACGTCACGCTCCGCCGTGTACAGCGACAGCAGCTCGTCCGAGCAGAACCGCCGCCAGTCCAGCTGGTGTGTCGGGTTGGGTACGGCACCGGTCGCACGGGGCGGCAGGATCTCGTCCCAGTCGTAGTACCACTGGCTCCAGAAGGTGGTGCCCCAGGCGTGGTTGAGGGCGGCCAGGTCGTCGCCGTACCGGGCACGCAGCCAGCGGCGGAAGGACTCCGCGCTGGTGTCGCAGTAGCAGGCCGCGTTGTGGCAGCCGTACTCGTTGTGGACGTGCCACATCCTCACGGCCGGGTGGCTCGCGTACCGCTCGGCGATGGCGCCGGCGATCCTGAGCGCGGCCTCGCGGTAGGCGGGGCTGCTCGGGCAGAACGTCTGGCGGCTGCCGTAGGACAGGGTGCGGCCGTCGTGGTCCACCGGGAGCGCCTCGGGGTGCGCGCGGAAGAACCAGGCCGGCGGGGCGGCCGTCGGGGTGGCGAGGTCGGCGGCGATGCCGTTCTCGTGGAGGAGACCGAGGATCCGGTCCATCCGCGAGAAGTCGTGGACACCCTCGGACGGCTCCATCAGCGCCCACGAGAAGATGCCGACGCTCACCATGTTGACGCCCGCCTCGCGCATCAGGCGGACGTCCTCGGCCCAGACCTCCTCGGGCCACTGCTCGGGGTTGTAGTCGCCGCCGTAGACGATGCCCGGGACGGAGAGGGTGCGGTCGCTCATCGGTTGACTCCGGTAACTCCGGTGAGAAGGCGGCGGGTCGTGTCCACGCCCCACGGGTCGAGGGAGAGCAGCCGGTCGCTGGAGGCGACCAGGCCGCCGACGGCCTCCACATGGGCCGCCCAGCGGGCGCGGGTCTCCACGGCGGGCCGGGCCATCAGGCAGTCGGGGTCGTTGATCCAGAGCCGGCCGTGCTGCCACTGGCGGCCGACCCCGGTGAACTCGGCCGGGTCCTGGCCCGGTTGGCTGTAGTCGCCGGCCTCGGGGCGGCGGTGCGGGGCCGTGTCGGGGCTGACCCGCATCGCGTCGAACAGGCCGATGGAGGGCAGGACCGGCGCACCGCAGCCCAGCAGGTAGGCGTCGGCGCCGATGGCCTCCCGGATCAGGGCGATGCCGAGCCGGTACGCGGTGAGCGGGTCGGCGCCCGAGTGCCGTACGCCGTCCATCGCGCCCGCGTACAGGAAGTCGACCTTGAAGTAGTCGTAGCCCTCGGCGCGCAGCGTGGCGAAGACGTCGGTGAGGTAGGCCGCGGCGGCCGGGTGGGTGGTGTCCAGGACGTACAGGTCGTGGCCCCAGTTGCGGCCCGCGTGCAGCGGGTTGCCTTCGGGGTCGCGGACCAGCCAGTCCGGGTACGTCTCGGCGAGCGCGCTCGCCGGATCGACCAGGAAGGGCGCCGTCCAGATGCCCGCCCGGCGGCCGCGGGCGCGGATGGCGTCCGCGATGCCCCGCCGCGAGCGGAAGCGTCCGGAGAGGTTCAGCCAGTCGCCCAGGGCGCTCTGGTAGCCGTCGTCGATCTGCACCACGTCGATCGGCAGGTCGAGGGTGTCCATCGCGCGCAGGTTCTCGTGGATGTCGTCCTCGGTGACGGCCGTGAAGTACTCGTACCAGGAGCACCAGACGGTGGGCGCCGGGCGGGGCGCCGGCAGCGCCAGGGAGTCGGCCCAGTCGGCCAGTACGGACTGGATGCCCGCGCCGGTCCACTCCTTGACCGGGCCGTCGGCCTCGACCTCCGCGACACCGCCGGCGACGGTCAGCCGGACCGACGGCACCTCGTGCAACGGGTCCGTCGCCGCCCAGAGCCGGACCGGGGAGCCGTCGCCCGGGTCGAGCGCCAGCAGGCCCTCGCCCTGGAGGGCCCCGGCGGGCACACCGCGGCCGGGGCGGTAGCACACGGTCGCCCAGTTGTCGTTCGTCGGGCGGTACGGGGCGGCGCCGAGGGCGTAGGAGCCGCTCGGCGACCAGGACTGCCAGCCCTCCTCGTGAACACGGGCGGTGCGCGTGTCCACGGGCAAGGAGGCGACCGGGGTGAACGGGTTGTGCACGGGGTTTCTCTTTCGGAGGAGGCCGGGTCAGCCCTTGGCGGAGCCCAGGGTCAGACCGCTGACGAACTGCTTCTGGAGCGCGAAGTACACGACCAGCGTCGGGATCGCGGTGAGCAGCGAACCGGCGGCGACCAGGTTCGGGTCGGTGAAGTACTGGCCCGAGAGGTTGTTCAGCGCCGAGGTGATCGGCATGTTCTCCCCGGTCGAGATCAGCACCAGGGCCCAGAAGAAGTCGTTGTAGATCCAGATCGACAACAGGGTCGCCAGGGCCGCCATCGCCGGCCGGCACAGCGGCAGCGTGATCTGCCAGTACAGCCGCCACACCGACGCGCCGTCCACCAGCGCGGCCTCGGTCAGCTCGTGCGGCAGCGACCGCATGTAGTTGCTGAGCACGAACGCGCAGAACCCGGACTGGAACGCCACGTGGATCAGCACCAGGCCGAGCGCCGAGTCGTACAGCTTGCCGCTCTGCGTGATGCCCGGCAGGTTCGTCAGCAGGTACAGCCGGTACAGCGGGGTGATGATGACCTGCTGCGGCAGCAGGTTGCCCGCGGTGAACACCAGCAGCAGCGCCAGGTTGAGCCGGAAGTCGAAGCGGCTGACGTAGAACGCGACCATCGACGACAGGAACAGCGTGAGCAGCACGGCCGGGACCGCGATGATCAGCGTGTTCATGAAGTAGTGGGTCATGTCCGACTGCGTGAACGCGTTCTTGAAGTTGTCGAAGTTCAGCGTGTGCGGCCAGGACACGTAACCGCGGTCGCTGGTCTCGCTGTACGGGCGCAGCGCCGAGAAGATCGCCCACAGCAGCGGGGCGAGCCACGCCAGCGCCGTGACGGCGAGGAAGACGTGCAGCAGGACGCGGGCCGGACGGATCGGGGTGCGCTGTTTGGCCAGCGCGCTCACGGTGCTCATGCGCGCCGCTCCTTCCGGAAGGTCGCGATCAGATACGGGATGATCACGATCAGGGAGATGAACAGCAGCACCACCGCGATCGCCGAGCCGTAACCGATGCGGCTGGACTCGCCGATGATGTTGTTGGTCACCAGGATGGAGAGCAACTCGGTGCCCTGGGCGCCCTTGTTGAAGACGAAGACCAGGTCGAAGGCGCGCAGCGCCTCGATGATGGTGACGACCAGGACGACCGTGTTGGTGGGCCGCAGGGTCGGGAAGATGACGTTCTTGAACGTCTGCCACTCGTTGGCGCCGTCGAGGGCCGAGGCCTCGCGCAGCGACGGGTCGACGCTCTTCAGACCGGCCAGGTACAGGATCATCATGTAGCCGGCGTGCCGCCAGGACGCGGCGATCAGGACCGCCCACAGGTTGAGCTTCGGGTCACCGATCCAGTCGATGTAGTGGCCCGGCTTGTTGGCGCCGATGATGCTGTTGATCAGGCCCGTGTCCGGGTTGTAGATCAGCTGCCAGACGAACCCGATGCACGCCATGGAGATGACGACCGGCAGGAAGAACGCCGTCTGGTAGACCCGCGTGAACCGGATCCTCTTGTCCAACTGCACGGCCAGGAAGAGGCCGAACGGCGTCGGGATCAGGATGAGGACGACGAACCAGATGACGTTGTGCTGGACCGCGGGCCAGAACTGCGGGTTGTCGCTGAAGAGTTGCTGGAAGTTGTCGAACCCGACCCACTTGATGGAGTCGAAGCCGATGCCGTCCCAGGTGGTGAAGGCCAGCAGGATCGAGGCGAGTGCGGTCACCCAGACGAGCAGGACATGGAGAACCGTCGGCACGCCGGCCATGAAGGCCAGCGTGATGCGGTCGCGGCGGGTCAGCAGGCGCTTGTGCCCCTGCCGGACCCGCTTGTTCTCGGACGCGCGCCCAGGAGGCGGCACGGCGGCCGCCTCCTGGGACTTCGTGGTGGTTTCAGTCGTCATTCAGCAGGCTCACTCGGACGCGAAGATGGTCTTCTTCTGGCGCTCGATCGACGAGAGCAGGCTGTCGACGCCCTTCGGGTTCTGCAGGAACTTCTGCAGGCCGGGCTGCATCACCGTCGAGGTGAAGTCCGGGCGGGAGTCGCGGTCCATGAACTGGGTGAGGCTCTTGGCGTTGCTGATCATGTCGTACGCCTTCTTCTGCAGGGCGGAGTACGACGAAGTGTCCGCCTTGGAGGAGGCGGCGACCACGCTGGAGTCGGCCTTGAGGTAGATCTGCTCGGCCGCGGGGGTGCCGAGGTACTCCATCAGCTTGAAGGCGCCGCTCTTGTTCTTCGGGGCCTTGCTGACCATGTAGCCGTCGGTGGGCGCCTCGACGGTGTCCTGGCCGTACGCGGAGTTGATCTCCGGGAAGGCGAAGAAGTCGAGGTCGTCCAGGTCGGCCTTGTTGGTGAACTGCTGGGCCACGAAGGAGCCGAGGAGGTACATGCCGGCCTTCTTGGAGACCAGGCTCTGCGCGGCGTCCTGCCAGGTGCGGCCCATGAAGCCGTCCTGGTGGTAGGGGAGGATCTCGGCCCAGTGGTCGAAGACGGCCTTGACCTTCGGGTCGGTCCACTCGGCCTTGCCGCCCATCAGGTCGACGTGGAAGTCGTACCCGTTGATGCGGAAGTTGAGCTGGTCGAAGGTGCCCATCGCCGGCCACGCGTCCTTGTCGCCGAACGCGATCGGGACCAGGCCGTCCTTCTTCATCTGCTTGCACAGGGCCACGAAGTCGTCCCAGGTGGTGGGGACCTTGTAGCCGTGCTGCTGGAAGACGCTCTTGCGGTAGAAGATCGCCCAGGGGTAGGTGTCCAGCGGCACGAAGTAGTACTTGCCGTCCTCGCCCTTGCTGAGCTTCTTCATCGCGTCGGGGAAGCCGTCGCCGATCTTGTCCCAGACCTCGTCGATCGGGGTGGCGAGGCCCTTCTTCGCGAAGAACTGCATCCGGTACCCGGCGAACCAGTTGAACACGTCGTCAGGCGTGCCCTGCAGGTAGGAGTTGATCTGCTCCTGGAAGGTGTTGTGGTCCTTCGTGTTGACGTCGACCGTGATGCCCGACTGCTTCTTGAAGGTCGCGTACATCTCCGCGTAGGCCTTCTTCGGCACGGCGTCCGAGCCGTTGGAGCCAAGAGTGACCGTCTTCGGGTCGGAGGAGGACCCGCTGCCGCCGCACGCGGACAGCAGGGGTATGCCGGCACCGGCGAGGAGGGCGGCCGAACCGGCCCCACGCAGAACGTTACGGCGGCTCGGACCCGGCAGGTGAAGACCGGACGGGGAGATGCGCATGGCGGCTCCTGAGTAACAGGGTTCGGCAAGGGGAAGAGTTGGTCTTCGAAAGGTCCCGAAACCGATCAGAAACCAACTCGGCCGAACATCGTGGGCGCAATAACAGCCGCTTGTCCGCTCATGCGTCAATAGCCTGCGTCCCTCTCACCCGTCTCTTGCCCGAAACGTAATCGACATGGTTGCCTGCCGGTTTGTTGAACAGGGGGGTGCGACCGAGCCCCCAGGGGGCGAACTCCGTGGGCGCCCGTGTGCGGGCGTGTTGGTTTCCCGTGGCGGGACCAGCGGTTAAGCCCGCGGCGGCCGCACCGCCACGCGCCGTTCCACGCGCCGTTCCGCGCTCGGCTCGCCCTAGGGCCGTACGAGTAGCTGGAAGTCGAAGGCGTACCGGGACGCCCGGTAGACATGGCTGCCGTACTCCACCGGCCGCCCGGTGTCGTCGTAGGCCGTGCGCCGCATGGTGAGCAGGGCGGCGCCCTCCTTCTCGTCGAGGCGGCCGGCCTCCTCGGCGGTGGCGCTGCGGGCGCCCACGGTCTGCCGGGCGCTGTGCAGGGTGATGCCGGCCGTGCGCATCATCCGGTACAGACCCGTCGACTCCAGGCGTTCGGTGTCGAGCTCGAGCAGGTCGGCGGGCAGGTAGTTGCAGAGGAACGCCACCGGCTGGCCGTGCGTGCAGCGCAGCCGCTCCAGCACGATCACCTCCGCGCCCTCCGCGATGCCGAGCGCGGCGGCCACCTCGGCGGTCGCCGGGATCCGCTCGTTGCGCAGCACCCGGGTGGTCGGGCCCTGCCCGGCCGACTCCAGGTCGTCGTAGAGGCTGCTCAGCTCCAGCGGCCGCTTGACCTGGCTGTGCACCACCTGGGTGCCCACGCCCCTGCGGCGCACAAGGAGGCCCTTGTCGACAAGCGACTGGATGGCCTGGCGGACCGTGGGCCGGGACAGGCCGAGCCGCACCGACAGGTCGATCTCGTTGCCCAGGAGGTTTCCCGGAGCCAGCACGCCGTGCTCTATGGCCTCCTCCAACTGCTGGGCGAGCTGGTAGTAGAGCGGTACGGGACTGCCGCGGTCCAGGGCGAAGTCCAGGGAGTCGAGCGCCGAGACGGTCGCGGTGCGGGCGGAACCACCGGTTCGGGCCACCGGGACACCTCCTTCCGGGGATCGTGGGTTCACAGGTGCCGGCGGCGGCCGGCGACCTGTCGGTCGTAGTCCTCGCGGGCCCGTACGGCGGCCTCGCGGGTGGCGGTCTCGGCGACCGGCACGTCCCACCAGGCCTCAGCCCCGGGAGCGGTGGGCGCCGGGTCCGTCTCGACGTACACGCAGGTCGGCCGGTCGCTCGCCCGGGCCGCCGCGAGCGCCTCGCGCAGCTCCCGCACGGTCTTGGCGCGCAGCACCTCCATGCCGAGGCTGGCCGCGTTGGCGGCGAGGTCGACCGGCAGCGGGGCGCCGCCGAAGGTGCCGTCGGCGGAGCGGTGGCGGTAGGCGGTGCCGAACCGCTCGCCGCCCACCGACTCGGAGAGGCCGCCGATGGAGGCGTACCCGTGGTTCTGGATCAGCACCAGGTTGACGGGCAGGCCCTCCTGGACCGCGGTGACGATCTCGGTCGGATTCATCAGGTAGGTGCCGTCGCCGACCAGCGACCAGACCACGGTGTCCGGGGCGGCCTGCTGGACGCCGATGCCGGCCGGGATCTCGTAGCCCATGCAGGAGTAGCCGTACTCCAGGTGGTACTGGCGCGGCGAGCGGGCCCGCCAGAGCTTGTGGAGGTCGCCCGGGAGCGAGCCGGCCGCGTTGATGACAACGTCGCCATCGCCCACCACCGCGTCCAGGGCGCCCAGCACCTGGGTCTGGGTCGGCACCGCGTCCTCGTCGTCCGCGCGGTAGGCCGCCGCCACGACGGCCTCCCAACGCTCCTTGCCGGCCCGGTACTCGGCCTCGTAGTCCGCGGCCACCCGGTGCCCGGCGAGCGCCTCCGTGAGGGCGTCCAGCCCCGCCAGCGCGTCGCAGACGAGGGTGCGGGCGGACAGCTTGTGCGCGTCGAAGCCGGTGATGTTCAGGTTGAGGAAGCGGACGTCCGGGTTCTGGAAGAGGGTGCCGGAGGCCGTGGTGAAGTCCGTGTACCGGGTACCGACGCCGATGACCAGATCGGCGGTGCGGGCGAGGTCGTCGGCGACGGCGGTCCCGGTGTGGCCGACACCGCCCAGGTCGGCCGGGTGGTCGTGGCGCAGCGAGCCCTTGCCCGCCTGGGTCGAGGCCACGGGGATGCCGGTGGCCTCCACAAGGGCCCTCAGGGCGTCCTCGGCGCGGCTGTGGTGGACTCCGCCGCCCGCCACGATCAGCGGCCGCTCAGCGGCCCGTACGGCGCTCACGGCGGCCGCCAGCTCGACCGGGTCGGGGGCGGGCCGCCGGACCCGCCAGATCCGCTCGGCGAAGAACTCCTCGGGCCAGTCGTACGCCTCCGCCTGAACGTCCTGCGGAAGGGCCAGGGTGACCGCGCCGGTCTCGGCCGGGTCGGCGAGCACCCGCATGGCGTTCAGCGCGGAGGGGATCAGCGCCTCGGGGCGGGTGATCCGGTCGAAGTAGCGGGAGACCGGGCGCAGCGTGTCGTTGACGGAGACGTCGAACTCGACCGGGTGCTCCAGCTGTTGCAGCAGCGGGTCGGGCGCGTGGCTCGCGAAGTAGTCGCCGGGGAGCAGCAGCACCGGCAGCCGGTTGACGGTGGCGAGCGCGGCGCCGGTCACCAGGTTGGTGGCGCCCGGGCCGATGGACGTGGTCACCGCCTGTGCGGAGAGCCGGTCCAGCTGGCGGGCGTGGCCGACGGCCGCGTGCACCATCGCCTGCTCGTTGCGGCCCTGGTGGTACGGCATGACGTCGGCGTACTCCAGGAGCGCCTGGCCGATCCCGGCCACGTTCCCGTGGCCGAAGATGCCCCAGGTGCCGGCGATCAGCCGGTGCCGGACGCCGTCGCGCGCGGTGTACTGGGCGGACAGGAACCGCACCAGTGCCTGGGCGACGGTCAGGCGGGTGGTCGGCTGGCTCATGGGGACCTCATTCGGGCGGTGTGGTGTGCAGGGGTACGCCGGGCGGGAGCGGGTAGGGATCGCGAGGCTCCCCGGGTGGGGCGGGATGCCTCTCAGGTGTAGATCGGGGCAGGTCGAACTGTCAATGGTTTGTACTTACATTCGGACCTGAGTGTGAAATGATGTCTTAACAAAGTATTGACAGCGGGCCGCGCAGGGACTTGTATCCCGTCCCAACGCACAGCACCGACCCGGACCGGCGCTTTCCGGACCGGGTCCAGGATCCTCATGGATTCCCTTTCTTTCCCGTCGCACAGTGAGGTGCAGGCAAGATGGACCGCTCATCCCGTATCCGTCCGCGGAGACTGGCCCCCTTCGTGGCCGTGGCCGTGGCGGCCACCCTGACCCTCGCCGGCTGCTCCAGCAGCTCCGGCGGAAAGAAGTCGGAGGAGGGCGGTGCGTCCGCCGCCGCCGGCAAGGCGAGCACCCCCCGCATGACGGTTGCGCTGGTCACCCATCAGGCGCCCGGCGACACCTTCTGGGACATCGTCCGCAAGGGTGCCGAGGCGGCCGCCGCCAAGGACAACGTCAAGCTCGTCTACTCCGCCGACCCGAACGCCGGCAACCAGGCCAACCTGGTGCAGAACGCGATCGACCAGAAGGTCGACGGGATCGCCGTCACCCTTGCGAAGCCGGACGCCCTGAAGGCCGTCATCGGCAAGGCGACCGCGGCGAACATCCCCGTCGTCGGGCTCAACTCCGGTGTGAGCGACTGGAAGAAGCTCGGCCTGCTGGAGTTCTTCGGCCAGGACGAGACGGTCGCGGGCGAGGCGCTCGGCAACCGGCTGAACACGGAAGGCGCCAAGAAGGTCGTCTGTGTCATCCAGGAGCAGGGCAACGTCGGCCTCACCCAGCGGTGCGACGGTGTGAAGAAGACGTTCTCGGGAACGACGGAGACCCTGTACGTCGACGGCACGTCCCCGACCTCGGTCAAGTCCACGATCACCGCCAAGCTCAAGACGGACGGCTCCATCGACCACGTGATCACGCTCGGCGCCCCCATCGCGCTGATCGCCGTGCAGTCGGTGTCGGACGCGGGCAGCAAGGCGAAGATCGCGACCTTCGACCTGAACAAGGACCTGACCGGCGCCATCAGCAAGGGGACCATCGAGTTCGCCGTGGACCAGCAGCCGTATCTGCAGGGCTACCTGGCGGTCGACTCGCTGTGGCTCTACAAGAACAACGGCAACTACATGGGCGGCGGTGAGCAGCCGGTGCTGACCGGGCCGGCCTTCGTCGACAAGTCCAACGTCGACAAGGTCGCCGAGTTCGCCGCGAAGGGCACACGGTGATCGGTATGAGCCAGCAGGCACAGCCGGCGGTGGCCACACCGCCGGCCCCCGGCCCCAAGGAGAAGGACGGCCGTACCGCACAACGCCCCCTGGTGCTGCGGGTGCTGGCCCGTCCGGACGTGGGCGTCTTCCTCGGCGCCGTCGCGGTGTACGTCTTCTTCCTGATCGCGGCCCCGCCGGTGCGCGAAGCCAGCTCGATGGCGAACATCCTGTACCAGTCGTCCACCATCGGGATCATGGCGCTGCCGGTGGCCCTGCTGATGATCGGCGGCGAGTTCGACCTCTCGGCCGGTGTCGCGGTGGTCAGTTCGGCGCTGACCGCGAGCATGCTCAGCTACCAGCTGACCCTGAACGTGTGGGTGGGCGTGATCGTCGCCCTGATCGTGTCGCTCGCCATCGGTGCCTTCAACGGCTGGATGGTGGTCAGGACCGGGCTGCCCAGCTTCCTGGTCACCCTGGGCACCTTCCTGATCCTCCAGGGCGTCAACCTGGCCGTCACCAAGCTGGTCACGGGCAACGTCGCCACCGACGACATCAGCAACATGGACGGCTTCGACCAGGTCAGGAGCGTTTTCGCCTCCTCCTTCCACATCGGCGGCGTGGAAGTGAAGATCACCATCGTGTGGTGGCTGGTCTTCGCGGCGATCGCCACCTGGGTGCTGCTGCGCACCAAGTACGGCAACTGGATCTTCGCGGTCGGCGGCAACAAGGAGTCGGCGCGGGCCGTCGGCGTGCCGGTGACCTTCACCAAGATCTCGCTGTTCATGCTGGTCGGCTTCGGTGCCTGGTTCGTCGGGATGCACCAGCTGTTCTCCTTCAACACGGTGCAGTCCGGCGAGGGCGTGGGCCAGGAGCTGATCTACATCTCCGCGGCCGTCATCGGCGGCTGCCTGCTGACCGGTGGTGCGGGTTCGGCGATCGGCCCGGTCTTCGGTGCGTTCATGTTCGGCATGGTGCAGCAGGGCATCGTGTACGCCGGCTGGAACCCGGACTGGTTCAAGGCCTTCCTCGGCGTCATGCTGCTCGGCGCCGTCCTGATCAACCTGTGGGTCCAGCGCACCGCGACCAGGAGGTGACCCGATGACAGACAACGGAACCGGAACCCACGGCGCCGTCCTCCAGGACACGGCACCCGCCGAGGGCGCCCCGATCGTCGAACTGCGCGACGCGGGCAAGTCCTACGGCAACATCCGCGCCCTGCACGGCGTCGACCTGAAGGTCTTCCCCGGCAAGGTCACCTGTGTGCTCGGTGACAACGGCGCCGGCAAGTCCACCCTCATCAAGATCATTTCGGGGCTGCACCAGCACACCGAGGGCGACTTCCTCGTCGACGGCGAGCCGGTGCGCTTCACCACCCCCCGCCAGGCCCTCGACAAGGGCATCGCCACCGTCTACCAGGACCTGGCGACGGTCCCGCTGATGCCGGTGTGGCGCAACTTCTTCCTCGGCTCCGAGATGACCAGGGGCCCCTGGCCGGTCCGGCGTCTGGACATCACCAGGATGAAGGAGACCGCGGACCGCGAACTGCGCAACATGGGCATCATCCTGGACGACCTGGACCAGCCCATCGGCACCCTCTCCGGCGGCCAGCGCCAGTGCGTGGCCATCGCCCGCGCCGTCTACTTCGGCGCCCGGGTGCTGATCCTGGACGAGCCCACCGCCGCCCTCGGCGTCAAGCAGTCCGGCGTGGTCCTGAAGTACGTCGCCGCCGCCCGCGAACGCGGCCTCGGCGTCATCTTCATCACCCACAACCCGCACCACGCCTACATGGTCGGCGACCACTTCAGCGTGCTGCGCCTGGGCACCCTCGAACTCTCCGCCGAGCGCAGCGAGATCACCCTCGAAGAGCTCACCAACCACATGGCGGGCGGTGCCGAACTCGCCGCCCTCAAGCACGAACTGTCCCAGGTCCGCGGAGTCGACACCGAGGAACTCCCGGAAGAGGAGGACCTCACCGCCCCCGCGGTGACCGGTCCGGAAGGAAAGTCCTGACCCATGGTGAACGCCCTCGACCGCATCCGCGTCGGCTCGGCCCCCGACTCCTGGGGCGTCTGGTTCCCGGACGACCCCCAGCAGGTCCCCTGGGAACGCTTCCTCGACGAGGTCTCCGAGGCCGGGTACTCCTGGATCGAGCTCGGCCCCTACGGGTATCTCCCCACCGACGCGGCCCGCCTCACCGACGAGATCGCCCGGCGGAACCTGAAGGTCTCGGCCGGCACGGTCTTCACCGGACTGCACCGCGGGCCGGCCGTCTGGGAGTCCACCTGGGAGCACGTCAGCCAGGTCGCCGCGCTCACCCAGGCGATGGACGCGAAGCACCTGGTGGTCATCCCGTCCTTCTGGCGGGACGACAAGACCGCCGAGATCCTGGAGCCGCACGAGCTGACCGGGGAGCAGTGGGCCCACCTCACCAAGGGCATGGAACGGCTCGGCCACGAGGTCAAGGAGACGTACGGCCTGGACATCGTCGTCCATCCGCACGCCGACACCCACATCGACACCGAGGACCACGTGGAGCGCTTCCTCGACTCGACCGACACGGACCTGGTCAACCTCTGCCTGGACACCGGCCACTACGCCTACTGCGGCGGCGACAGCGTCAAGCTGATCGAGACCTACGGCGAGCGGATCGGCTACCTCCACCTCAAGCAGGTGGACCCGGCGATCCTCGCCGACGTCCAGTCCAAGGGCACCCCGTTCGGGCCGGCCGTGGCCCAGGGCGTGATGTGCGAACCTCCCACCGGGGTACCGGAGCTGGGCCCGGTGATGGAGGCGGCGCAGCGGCTCGGTGTCGACCTGTTCGCCATCGTCGAGCAGGACATGTACCCCTGCGAGCCGGACAAGCCGCTGCCCATCGCGGTGCGCACCCGGCAGTTCCTGCGGTCCTGCGGCGCCTGAGCCCGGGAACAGGCGTCGCGACCCGGACGTTCTTCGGGACGACGGCACGAAACCGGACTCCGCCGCGGCGGTCACCATGCCGCCGCGGCGGGCGACACGGGACATGGGGTCGAGGATGACAGACGAACAGCACGCGGAGCCGGACGTCGACGCGGCTGCCGAGGTGTTGCGGCACCAGCGGTTCGGGGCGCTGCCGGAGCGGATCCGCCCGGAGGACATGGTCGAGACCACGCCGGCGATCCGGCACGACCCGGACCGGGAGGCCTACGACCCGGACGAGTTCGCGATGCGTTACGGCCTCTGAGCCGCCGGGACCGGGACCGCGCCGTGGGCGAGCAGACTCTCGGCGCAGTCCAGCACGGTCTCCCGGGCCGGGCGCGGCCGCCAGTCCAGCAGCCGCGCCGCCTTCTCGGTGCTGTGCCGATGGCGCCGGCCCAGGGCCGGGGTGATCTCGCGCAGCGCGGGGTCCCGGAAGCGGAGCCGCACGGCGAAGTCCGGCAGCCGACGCGTCGGCACCTGCTGTCCGCGCTCCCCGAGGCCATCCCGCAGGAACCGCGCGACGTCCGCCATCCACACGAACTCACCGGTGGCCGGGAACCGTTCGCCGGGGCGGCCGGGGAGGTCATCGCCCTGAGGTGGTCGACCAGGTCCCGGACGCCCACCACCCCCAGCCCGACGCGCGGCACGCCGGGCAACGCCCCGGAGAGCATCCGGGCGACGATCCCGACGGAACCGGCGACGTTCGCCGTCAGCACCGGCCCGAACACGGCGCCGGGCAGCACCGTGGCCGGCTCGGTCGGCCCGTCGTGCCCCCGCATGTACTCCCACGGACGCCTTCGGGCGGCGCTCGGCGTCCTGTGGCGGATCGACCCGGCGCGCGGCGACGCCGAGGCGCGGGCGGCGCGGATCCTGCGGCTGATCGTGGACGGGCCGCGGGACCAGGAGGGGTCCGTCGGGGAGTCCGGCGGGGAATGACGAAGGGGCGGGCCGGGACCGTGCTCAGGTCCGCTGCCCGCCCCGCCGTCGTGCCCGGTGTCAGGCGCCGCGTACCTCCGCGATCGTCACCGGACGGTGCTCGTGCAGGGACAGCGTGCAGGCCTCCGCGATCCAGCCGGCCTCCAGGGCGTCCTCGACCGTGCAGGGGGAGGGGCGGGAGCCGGCCACGACCTCCGTGAACGCGGCGAGTTCGGCGCGGTAGGCCGCGGTGAAGCGGTCCATGAAGAAGTCGTGCGGGGTGCCCGCCGGGAAGGTCACCCCGGGCTCGACCGAACGCAGCGGGAGCTTGTCCTCCAGGCCGACGGCGATCGAGTCCTGGAAGCCGTGCAGCTCCATGCGGACGTCGTAACCCCGCGCGTTGTGGCGGGAGTTGGAGACCACCGCGATGGTGCCGTCGTCCAGGGTGAGGATCGCCCCGGTGGTGTCGGCGTCGCCTGCCTCCCTGATGTAGTCGGCGCCCCGGTTGCCGCCGACCGCGTACACCTCGGTGACCTCCCGGCCGGTCACCCAGCGGATGATGTCGAAGTCGTGCACGGAACAGTCCCGGAAGATGCCGCCGGACACGGCGACATAGGCGGCGGGCGGCGGGGCCGGGTCCAGGGTGGTCGAGCGGACGGTGTGCAGCTTGCCCAGTTCGCCGGCCTGGACGGCGGCACGCGCGGCGACGAACCCGGCGTCGAAGCGCCGGTTGTAGCCGATCTGGATCGGCACACCCTTGCCCTGTACGGCCTTGAGGACCTCGACACCGTCGCTCATGTGCTTGGCGACGGGCTTCTCGCAGAAGACGGGGATGCCGGCCTCGACGCCGGCCAGGATCAGGGCCGGGTGGGCGTCGGTGGCGGCGGCCACCACGATGCCGTCCACGCCGGCGGCCAGCAGCGCCTCGGGCGAGTCCACGACCTCACCGCCGAACTTCTCGGCGGCGGCCTTGGCCGCGTCCGCGAACGGGTCGGTCAGGACGAGCGAGTCGACCGCGTCGAGCCCGGAGAGGGTCTCGGCGTGGAACGCGCCGATGCGGCCGAGGCCGAGGATTCCGATACGCATGTGCTTTGCTGCTTCCTTGAGGTTGAGGCGCCCCATCAGGGGCGCGGGGCTCTGTCGATATGCGGCTCCGCCGCGTGGGCGCGACCAGCCACCACGTGGCCGCGGACGACCAACGGCATGACCTGGCGACCCCTTAGTCGAGACCACCCAGCACGTTCTGGTCCCAGTCGATCACCGACCCGGTCACCACCCCCGACCGCTCGGAGAGCAGGAACACCACGAAGTCCGCGATCTCGTCCGGTTGGCCGAGCTTTCCCATCGGCAACCTGGACGCCGCCTCCTCCCGCCAGCCGTCCCCCGCCCCGTGGAAGGCCCGCTGCGTCGCGTCCTCGCCCTCCGTCGCCGTCCAGCCGATGTTCAGGCCGTTGATCCGCACCCGGTCCCAGCGGTGCGCGTGCGCCGCGTTGCGGGTCAGGCCGATCAGACCGGCCTTCGCGGCGACGTACGGCGCCAGGAACGGCTGCCCGCCGTGCGCGGACGACGTGATGATGTTGACCACCGTGCCGGGCGCCTTGCGCGCGACCATGTCGGCGACCGCCGCCTGCATCGCGAAGAACGGCCCCCTGAGGTTGATCGCGATGTGCTGGTCGAACAGTTCGGGCGTGGTGTCCAGCAGGGTGCCCCGGGTGGTGAGCCCCGCCGAGTTGACCAGGCAGTCGATCCGGCCGTACGCGTCGATCACCTCGGCCACCGAGGTCCTGGCCTGTTCGGCGTCCGAGAGGTCGGCCCGCACGTACAGCGCCTTGCCGCCGGCGGCGGTGAGTTCGGCCACCAGGGCCTCGCCGGGCTCGGGCCTGCGGCCCGTGACGGCCACCGTGGCGCCCGCGCGGCCCGCGGCCCGCGCGATGGCCGCGCCGACGCCCTGGCTGCCGCCGTTGACGAGGACGACCTTGTCGTCGAGAAGTCCCATGGAATCCTTGGCCTTTCAGCTCTCGCGCCGGGCCGTGGCGGCCCGAAGTCCGTCCCGCAGCACCCGCGTCGCCCAGCCCTCGCGCAGCGCCCGCCGCACCAGGTCCGCCTGCGAGGGCGGGGCCATGCCGTCGACCGGCGGATCGCTGTCCAGGTTGGTCGGGAAGGGGTAGCCCTCGGCGCTCGCGGCGATGACGTGCTCCAGCCAGGCCTCGGAGACCCCCTCCGTCCGGCGCCGGCGCAGTACCGGATAGACCGCGTTGGTCACCGCCTCCCGGTCCACCGTCTCCATGGCCCGTCCGAAGGCCGAGGAGACCTGGAGCAGGTTGGCCATCCGGCGCACGTCCACGCTCCGGTTGGTGCCGGCCGCGTGGAACACCGCCGGGTTGAAGAACACCGCGTCGCCCTTGGCCAGGGGCAGCTGTACGTGGTGGGCCTTGAAGTAGTCCTGGAACTCCGGTCGCCGCCAGGCCAGATAGCCCGGCTCGTAGGTCCCCGAGTAGGGGAGGTAGAGCGTCGGCCCGGACTCGACCGGCATGTCGCAGTGGGCGACCGCGCCCTGGAGGGTGAGCACGGGGGAGAGGCGGTGCACATGGGCCGGGTAGGCCTCGGCCTGCTCGTCGGAGAGGAAGCCGAGGTGGTAGTCGCGGTGCGCGGTCTGCGCCATGCCGCCCGGGTTGACCACGTTGATCTGCGAGGTGACCTGGTAGCCGGGGCCCAGCCAGGCCCTGGAGACCAGGGCCAGGATGTCGTTGGCGTAGTAGTCGGCGAACACCTCCGGGTCGTACAGCGCCGCCTTCTCCAGCGCGTTCCACACCCGTTCGTTGGCCCCCGGCTTCGCGAAGTGGTCGCCGGCCAACACCCCCGACTCCTTCTGCTCCGAGAGCAGCGCCTCGAACACCCCCGTGGCCCGGTCGACGACCTCCGGGTCGGGGAAGGCGCCCTTGAAGACGACGACACCGGGACCGTCGGCGAGGGCGCGCACGAGTTCGGTCCGCAGCGCATGGGGCGCGTCGGCGCCGCGCAGCCGCTCGCTGTCGTAGACGAGGACGTTGCGCTCGACGGACGAGGCATGCGGGTAGGCCGCCGGATCGGTGGTCCGCTCGACCAGCGCGCGGAAGGTGTCGAGGTCGCAGTCCTGCTGGGAGAGCCAGGCGCGGCCCTGTTCGGCGGCGAGGGACATCGGTGTCCTTCTTTCGGTCACGGCCACGGTCACGGCCCGGGGCAGGGCCATGGGAGCGGCGGGGCTCTGTCATTGTTGTCAGTACAAACCCCTCGAACAACCAGCAGTGAGCCATCAAAAACCCCTCAAGGAGCCAGGCTGTGGGTCACCCCTTCCCGATCCGTGAAATCGCACGTCAGGCAGGGCTCAGCGAGGCCACCGTGGACCGGGTGCTGAACGGCAGGGGAGGCGTACGGGAGAGCACCGAGCGGGAGGTGCGGCAGGCGATCGCCGACCTGGACCGGCAGCGCACCCAGGTCCGGCTGGTGGGCCGCACCTTCATGGTCGACATCGTGATGCAGGCGCCCGAGCGGTTCACCACGGCGGTGCGCGGGGCGCTCGAGGCGGAGTTGCCCGCGCTGCACCCGGCGGTGGTGCGCTCCCGGTTCCACTTCCGGGAGACCGGGCCGGTGGCGGAGCTGGTGGGGACGCTCGACCGGATAGCCCGCCGGGGCTCGCAGGGCGTGATCCTCAAGGCACCGGACGTCCCCGAGGTCACCGCCGCCGTGGGGCGCCTCAGGTCGGCGGAGATCCCGGTGGTCACCCTGGTCACCGACCTGCCCGCCAGCGGTCGGCTCGCCTACGTCGGCAGCGACAACCGGGCGGCCGGCGCCACCGCCGCGTATCTGATGGGCCAGTGGCTCGGCGGCCGGCCCGGCAATGTCCTCACCAGCCTCAGCAGCGGCTTCTTCCGCAACGAGGAGGAGCGCGAGATGGGCTTCCGCAGCGTCATGCGGGCCACCCATCCCGAGCGCACCGTGGTGGAGATCGCCGAGGGGCAGGGGCTGGACGCCACCCAGTACGACCTGGTCCGCGCCGCCCTCGAACGCGATCCGGAGATCCGCGCGGTCTACTCGATCGGCGGCGGCAACAACGCCACCCTGCGCGCCTTCGCCGAGCTGGGCCGGGAGTGCGCGGTGTTCGTCGCCCACGACCTCGACCACGACAACACCCGCCTGCTGCGCGAGCACCGCCTGTCCGCCGTCCTCCACCACGACCTGCGGCAGGACATGCGGGAGGCCTGCCACCTGGTGATGCGCGCCCAGGGCGCGCTGCCCCCGGCGGGCCCGGCCCTGCCGTCGCCGATCCAGGTGGTCACGCCGTACAACATGCCCGCCCCGGCGGGACGCTGAGCCGGTCGCTCCCAGAGGTCGGCCGTACCCGTCCCACGGACCGGCCGCACCCCGCTCACAGACTGATCGCGTACGCCTTGCGCAGCGTCTCGTGCACCGTCCACGTCGTACGGTCGCCCGCGCGCAGGACGGCCATGTCCCCGGGACCCACCGTGAGCGTCGGGCCGTCCTCGACCTCGATCGTCGCCGAGCCGCTGACCACCACGAACAGCTCGTCGGCCTCGGTGTCGGTGACCACACCCGGCGTGATCTGCCAGATCCCGCGGATCTGCTTGCCGTCGGCCGACTCCCAGACCACCTTGCCGGTGACCTCGGGCGTGCCGGAGAGGATCTGCGCCGGGTCCAGCGGCTCGGGTTCGAGGTCGGCGTCGGGGATGTGCAGGGCGAAGCTGGGTGTCGTCATACGGTGACCCTACCGAGCCCCCGGCGCCCTGGGCGTGGACAGGATGTGGGGCATCGGGCCTGGTGGGAGGACACTTCGTCGGGCCGTCCGGACTGGCGGGGGCGGCACGCCGGGGTGATCGTGGAGAACATGGCCGACTCCACGGCGGCGGTGGCGGAGCCGCACACGCACGGCACCCGCGAGGCCGTCCTGTTCGGCGGGGTCTACGGTGCCGTACTGGCTTCCTCGATGGTCGCGGCGCTCACCCAGTACGGCCACACCTCCGCCGCGAGCCGCCGTTACGACGCCCTCTGGCTGCTGGTGACCGCCTGTGCCTCCGCCCTGGCCCATGGCTACGCCCACTACATCGCCGAGCGCGCCCCGCACCGGCGCTGGGACGGGCTGCGCTCCCTGGCTGACGAGTGGCCGCTGGTCACGGCCGTGCTGCCCACGGTCTTCCTGCTCGCGGGCGCCGGCTGGGGCTGGTGGCCGCCCAAGGGCGTCGAGTACCCGGCGTTCATCCTGAACATCGTGATCCTGTTCGGTCTGGGCCTCGTCACGGCCCGCTGGTCGGCGCGGAGTTGGCCCGCGGCCGTGCTCATCGGCATCCTCGACGCGTTGCTCGGGGTGATCGTGGTGGTGGCCAACGCGCTGATCAAGTAGATCCGTTCATTGAACGGTGAACGGGTCTAGGCCCGCTCATGGTCACTGGTGCGCCGGGCAAGGAGCCGTCATGACGATCGAGGACGCGGTCACCACGGAGGCCGTCGCCGAACTCGGCCTGAAAGAAGGCGACTTGGCGGTGGCCGCCGGGCAGGTGGCGGGGCAGGGGTATGCCAACCCGAGGCCGGTCGCCGCGGGCGACGCGCTGGGTGTGTTGCGGGCGGCGTACGCCTGCGGAAGCGTTCGGGGCTGAGCGGCGAGTGGTGATCTGCGGGTCGGTGTGGCTTGTCGCGCCCGCGCGGCGGGAGCCCGAGATCGATACCGCCCCGCGCCTCTGAGGGATCGATACCGCCCCGCGCCTGTGAAGGATCGAATACCGCCCCGCGCCTCTGGAGGCGCGTCTACCGCACCGCTCGTACCCCGTCCAGGGCGATGGACATGACGCGGTCGCGCTGGGCCTCGTCCTCGAAGGCCGTCGCCGTGATGCCCGAGACCATCCGCAGCAGGTCGCCGATCTCCATGTCCGTCCGTACCACGCCCGCCTTCTGGGCCCTCTCCAGCAGCGGGCCGCCGGCCGAGTACATCGAGTCCCGGCAGGCCGAGAAGATCTCCGACTCGTCGTTGAGCGCCTCGCGCACCGCCCGCTTGGTGACCATGTAGCCGGTGAAGCGGTCCAGCCAGGAGGTCAGGGCCTGCCACGGTTCCAGCTCGGCCAGCTCGACGGCCGCCCGGCACAGGGTGTTGACCTCGTCGGCGTAGACGCTCTCGAAGAGGTCGCGGCGGGTGGGGAAGTTGCGGTACAGCGTGCCGATCCCGACCCCGGCGCGGCGGGCGACGTCCTCCAGGGAGGCCTCCGCGCCCTTCTCGGCGAACGCCTCGCGGGCGGCCGCGACCAGCGCGTCGTAGTTGCGTGCCGCGTCTTTGCGGTGCGGTCTGCGGGCCGCGACGATCTCACTGACGGGGAAGGGGCCGACGGTCACTGCTGCCTCCCGGGGGACGAGGGTGAACCGGAGGGATTCCTCGACTTCGGTTGAAGCGGAGGGTTGCCTCCAGTACAGTGGAGGGGTACCTCCACTTTAGCAGTGCGAGAAGGGCCCGCCATGGCCGGACGCGGCCTGCGCCCACGCCCTCTGCACCTACCCAGACATCTCGTTCCCTCCGTGTCCGATGTTCGGAGAGGCTCCTTCATGCCCCGGAAGTCCACCCGCCTCACCTTCGCGGTCCTCGCGACCGGTGCCGGCGTGTTCTCCATGCTCCAGTCGCTGGTCGCGCCGGCCCTGCCGACCGTCCAGCACGCCCTGCACACCTCGCAGTCCAACGCGACCTGGGTGATGACGGCCTACCTGCTGTCCGCCTCGGTCTTCACCCCGATACTCGGCCGGGTCGGCGACCTGGCCGGCAAGAAGCGCACCCTCGTCGCCGTCCTGCTGGCCGTCCTGGCCGGCTGTCTGCTCGCCGCCCTCGCGCCCAGCATCGGCGTCCTGATCATCGCCCGGGTCGTCCAGGGCGTCGGTGGCGCCCTGTTCCCGCTCTCTTTCGGCATCATCCGGGACGAGTTCGCCCCGGCCCAGGTCAGCGGCAGCATCAGCAACCTGTCCGCGGTGATCGCGGCCGGCGGCGGCGTCGGCATCGTGGCCGCCGGACCCATCGTCTCCGCGCTGGACTACCGCTGGCTGTTCTGGATCCCGGTCGGTGTGGTCGCCGTGACCGTCCTCATCGCCGCCCGCTATGTCCCCGAGTCGCCCAAGAGGGCCCAGGGCAGCGTGAGTTGGCTCGGCGCGGGGCTGCTCTCCGCGTGGCTGGTGGCGCTGCTGCTGCCGCTGAGCCAGGCCGGGCAGTGGGGCTGGGGCTCGGCCAAGGTGCTCGGCCTCTTCGGCGCGGCCGTCGTGCTGTTCGCGGTGTGGCTGCTCGTCGAGGCCCGCTCCCGCACCCCGCTGATCGACCTGCGCGTCATGCGGCTGCCCGTCGTCTGGACCACCAACGCGGCGGCCCTGCTGTTCGGCGCGGGCATGTACGCCCTCTGGTCCTTCCTGCCCGGCTTCGTGCAGACGCCGTCCTCCGCCGGATACGGCTTCGGTGCCAGCGTCACCGCCTCCGGGCTGCTGATGCTCCCGATGCTGCTCGCGATGTTCCTCTCCGGCATCCTCAGCGGCCGGCTCGAGCCCAGGGTGGGCGCGAAGGCGCTCCTCACCGCCGGTGCCGCCTTCGGTGCCCTCGCGCTCGGCCTGCTCGCCATGTGGCACACCGCCCAGTGGCAGATCGCCGTCGTCTCCGGCCTCTTCGGCCTCGGCATCGGCCTGGCCTTCGCCTCGATGGCCAACCTCGTCGTCGGCAGCGTGCCGCCCGAACAGACCGGCGCCGCGACCGGCATGAACGCCAACATCCGCACCATCGGCGGCTCCATCGGCGCCGCGCTCACCAGCGTCCTTGTCACCGGCCGGCTCCAGCCCTCCGGACTGCCCTACGCCTCCGGCTACACCCACGCCTGGGCGCTGCTCGCCCTGTTCTGCCTGGCCGCCGCCGGGGCCGCGCTCCTGGTGCCGGTCCGCCGCGGACAGCGCGTCACCGTACCGGTCACGGAGCCGGCGGCAGCGGCACCGGCACGCGTGCGGTAGTGTTGACCTGCGTGATCACGCGGCATCCTCCGCGTGACTCCGCAGCGGGACGTGGCGCAGCTTGGTAGCGCACTTGACTGGGGGTCAAGGGGTCGCAGGTTCAAATCCTGTCGTCCCGACTTTACGAAGTCGCAGATCAGGGTGTGTGTCAGAGGATTCTGACACACACCCTTGATCATTTCCGGGGCAAGTCGTGGGCGGGGCCCAGCACTTGGCGGCTGGGCCGTCAGGCCGCCGTCGATCGTCGGCGTGACCGCGTTCGGATCACAGGACCGCCCCCATGCGCCAGGGGACGATCTCCTCCGTCCCGAAGCCGCGTGCCTCGGACCTGCTCTCCGCGCCCGACGCCATGTCCACGAGGGCCTCGAACAAGGCGGTGCCGTACGAGACCTGGTCGGCGTGGCTCATGGCCGGGCCGGCGTCGAAGTCGATGTCGCCGCGCATCCGCTCGTACAGCCCGCTGGTGGTGCTGATCTTCAGGCAGGGGACCGGACGGGAGCCGAACAGCGAGCCGCGTCCGGTCGTGAAGGCGAGCAGGATGGCGCCGCCGGCGACCATGCCGGTGGCCGACACGGGGTCGCAGCCGGGCGTGTCCTGAAGGTGAGGCCCGGCGCGGTGACCGGCTAGCCGTACCCGACGACGTCGTTCAGCGGGCTGGTCCCGGACTTGACCACGGCGCCCAGGGACGCCTAGGGATCCACCCTGCACTGGGTGATGGCGCGACAGGACCTGGCCGGGCGACGCTTCGACCGGGCACACGTCTCGTTCTTCTGGAATCCCCGAGCTGAATCCCCCCGCAAGCCGGTCCCGGTGCGCGTCCCCCGTCGTGCCTCCGTCACCTGCCCCAGATCTTCCGGTAGGCCTCCTGGTAGCCCGACGGGTCCCAGGCCGAGGTCCCTTCGCTGTTGGCCGCCGTGGAGACGTGCACAGGCGCGACGTAACCGCTGGCGGGACGGCCGGAGAAGGCGCGGTTGAACTCGTCGGCGATCTGCCAGCCCTGCAGCGACAGCGGCTCGGGGACGGTGGCCGCCTGGTACTGACCGCCGTTGATGCGCTGGAAGGCGGACGGGTCGCCGTCGCCGGCGCCGATGTTGAAGGGCGGCCCGGTTCCGCTGTCCCCGGCCGCGCGGAAGGCGGGGGCGGCATCGGCGAAGTACAGGTCGTTGATCGCCACGGAGTAGGTCCACCGGCTCCCGAACCGGGCCAGGAGGGTGGAGACCTCCCTGGCGGTACGGGCGCTGGCGTCCGGGATCGGGATGTTCTCGTACGCCAGCACCCGCACCCCCGCACAGGTGGCCAGCCCCTTTCTGATCAGCTCGGACTTGTGGTGGGCGAACGGGATCGAGGCGTCGGTGAAGAGGACGACCCCGGCGTTGCCCCGGGAGTCCGCGACGACCCACTGCGCGCTGATCGCGGCGACGTCACCGACGTCGGTGGTGATGTTGGTGAAGAGCTTCGGCCGCACGCTGGGACCGGGGGAGGTGACCGCGTGCCAGCCGACGAGCGGGATGCCCGCCGCGGTGGCCCGGGCGGTCTGCTGCGAGGTCGAGTCGGGGTCGAAGCCGCCGATGACGATGCCCGAGGGCCTCAGAGCCACGGCCTCGCTCAGCGCCGCCTGGATACCGGCGGGGGTGCCCTCGCCGTCGATCACCCGGACGTTCCAGCCGATGACCTGCGCGGCCTCCCGCAGGCCCTTCGCGACGCCCGCGACGCCGGGGTTGGTCATGGTCTGCGCGACGTAGACGATCGTCTTGCCGGACACCGCGGCGGGGCCGCTGGTCGGCCCGTTCCAGGGGACGTCGGTCCGCTCCGCCCGGGTGACTGCTGCCCGGGCCCGTGCCTGGGCCGCCGGGCAGCCGCTCGGGCCGGTGGCGGAGGCCGTGGGGGCGTCCGGTGACCCGCGTTCGCAGCCCGCGAGCGCGGTCGCCGCCACCAGCAGGGCGACGGTGACGGATCGGGTCGGGGAGACCCTGCGGTTGCGGCGCACGGGGGCTCCTCGCGCGGGAGAAGGACGCGGGGGACTCATGGCGTGGGGCCCGCCGGGTCACCGTCCCGGCCCGAGGGGGACGGCTCGGAGGGGGCGGCGGACGCGTCGGCCCCGGTGCGCAGACGGCGGGCGGAGTAGCCGGCCAGTCCGACGGCGAGCAGGAGCGTGCCGCCGTAGAACAGCGGGACCGTCCAGAAGTCCGCGCCCAGCTGGCCGATGCCGGTCAGGCCGACCGCGAGCACGGCGACGGCGACCAGCGTGCCCAGGGCGTTGGGGCGGCCGGGTCTGATCGCGGTGGAGCCGAGGAGCGCCCCGGCGAAGGCGGGCAGCAGATAGTCCAGGCCGACACTGGGATTGCCGATCTGCTGCTGGGCCGCGAGCAGCACACCGGCGAAACCGACCAGCAGCCCCGACGCGGCGAACGCGTAGACGGTGTACCGGCGGCCCGGGATGCCGACGAGCTCGGCCGCGCGCGGGTTCGAGCCGACGACGTAGAGGTAGCGGCCGAGCGGCAGCCGCTCCAGCACCAGCCAGAGGGCGACGGCGAGGGCGAGCACGTACCAGGCGGGCAACGGAAGCCCGAGGAAAGTGGAGTTGTAGAGAGCGGTGAACGCGGCGGGGAGTCCCTGCGGACCGGGGACGATCCGGCCGCCGTCGGTGATCCAGCCGGTCACGGCGTACATCATGCTGCCGGTCCCGAGGGTGGCGATGAAGGAGTCGATCCGGCCGAACTCGACGACCGCGCCGTTGAGGACGCCCACCACCGCCCCGCCGGCGACCACCACCAGGCAGGCCCAGGGCCAGGGCCACTGCTCGGTGACCACGAGGTGCATCACCATCACGTGCGCCAGGCCGAGGCCGTAGCCGAGGGAGAGGTCGAACGCGCCGGTCACGATGGGGACCGTGGCGGCGAGCGCGAGGACGGCCGGGATGGACTGGTTGAACAGGATCGAGTCGACCGTGTCCCGGGTCGGAAAGGTGCGGGGCAGCGCGAGCGAGAAGACCAGGAAGAGCAGAGCGGTGAGGGCCGGCAGGCCGTAGGCGCCGACGTGACGTCCGGCGGGGCCCCGGCGCGGCCGGGCCGGGGACCTGGGCGAGGCGGTCATGAGGCCGTCGCGGTTCCGGCGGGGGGCATGGCCGAGGCCGCCCGGGTGAGCCCGGTGACCGTGAGCGCGGGACCGCTCAGTTCGGCCGTCACGGAGCCGCGGACGAACACCAGGGCGCGCCGGCACACGCCGGCGACCTCCTCGAAGTCCGTGGAGACGAGCAGCACCGCGAGCCCGCCGGCCAGCGCCTCGTCGAGCAGTCGGTAGACGGCGGCCTTGGCCCCGACGTCCACACTCGCCGTCGGGTCCTCCAGGACCAGCAGGCGCAGGCCCACCGGGTGCCAGCGGCCGAGCATGACCTTCTGCTGGTTTCCGCCGGACAGCGTGCCGATCGGGGCCTCGCTGTCCGGGGGACGCACCGAGAACCGTTCGATCAGGCCGGCGGCCATGGCGCGTTCACGGCGGGGGACGATCCGGTGCAGCGCCGGCACGCCCGCGGCGCCCGGATTGGCCAGGAGGTTCTCCCGCACGGTCAGTTCGGCGGCGCAGCCCTCCCGCTGTCTGTCCCCGGGCACCAGGCCGACCCCGAGGCGGACGGCGTCGGCGACCGTGCGGGGGCGGTACGGTCGGCCGTCGAGCAGGACCCGGCCGCCGAGGAGGGGGCGGGCACCTGCCAGGGCCCGGCCCAGTTCCCGGTGTCCGGCGCCGGAGAGGCCGACCAGCCCCAGCACCTCGCCCGCCCCGAGGTCCAGGCCGACCGGTCCGGCACCGGCGGTCCGTACGCCGTCGAGGGTGAGGACGGCCGGGCCGTCGGCGGGGACGGTGGCGGGCCGGTACCGGGTGGGTTCCTCGCCGACGATGTCGCGGACCAGTCGGGCGGGACTGTGGCCCGCCAGGTCGCCGTGGCTGACGAGCCGGCCGTCGCGCAGGACGGCGAAGGCGTCGGCGACCTCGTACACCTCGTCCAGCCGGTGGGTGACGTAGAGCAGGCCGTGCCCCCGGTCGCGCAGGGTGCGCAGGACGCGGAACAGCCGGGCGCAGTCCGCGGCGGGCAGCCGGGCGGTCGGCTCGTCCAGGACGACGACTCCCGCCCGGGTGGCCAGGGCGCGGGCGATGGCGACCAGCGACCGCTCGGCGGGGGAGAGCCGGGCGACCGGCGTGGCGGGGTCGAGGTTCCCGGCGACGGCCGCCAGGGTGTCGGCGCACCGCTCCCGGGTGCGCCGCCAGGAGATCAGCCCGGCGCGGCGCCGGTATCCGGTGCTCAGGGCGATGTTCTCGGCGACGGTCATCCACTCCACCAGACCGAGGTCCTGGTGGATGAAGGACAGGGCGGCGCAGGCGGCACGGCTGCCCAGCGGGTGCCCGTCCACCGTGACCCGTCCCGCCTCGGCGCGGTGGATGCCGGCGAGCACCTTGATGAGGGTCGACTTCCCGGCGCCGTTGGGGCCGAGGAGGGCGAGCACGCTGCCCGCGCGGACGTCGAGGTCGACCCCGTCGAGCGCGAGGGTCCCGCCGAACCGCTTGGTGAGGCCGCGGACGCGGACCAGGGGGTGCGCAGAGGTGTCGGGAGGGTCGTGCACGGACATCTCCGAGGGTCGGCCTGGCGAGTTCTTCCCGACTGTCGCCAGCGATACTAATAGGACTATCCATACCAATTCGGGTATCTGTCGCTCGGTGTGACACCAACGGGTCAGTGGCGGTGCCGGTCTCAGCCGCCCCCCAGGCCGCACTCGGCCCAGATGACCTTGCCCTGCGGCAGATAGCGCGTCCCCCAGCTCTGTGCCAGCTGGGCGATGAGGAACAGGCCCCTGCCGCCCTCGTCGGTGCTGGCCGCCCGGCGCAGATGGGGGGCGGTGTTGCTGGTGTCGGAGACCTCGCAGATCAGGGTGCGGTCGAGCAGCAGCCGCACCCGGATCGGGCCGGAGCCGTGGCGGATGGCGTTGGTGACCAGCTCGCTGAGCATCAGTTCCGCCGCGAACGCGGCCTCGCCGACTCCCCAGTCGGCCAGTTGCCGCATGGCGGCGGCCCGGACCTCGCCGACGAGGGCCGGGTCGGCCTCCAGCTCCCAGCCGGCGATCCGGTCGGGGGGCAGGGTGCAGGTGCGGGCGACGAGCAGCGCGATGTCGTCACCCGGGTGGACGGGTGCCACGCCGTTCAGGATGGCCTGGCAGGTCTCGTCGGGCGTGCGCCCCGGTTGCGCCAGGACCGTACGCAGCCGGTCGAGGGCGACGTCGACGTCCCGGTACCGGTCCTCGATGAGCCCGTCGGTGTAGAGGACCAGCAGACTGCCCTCGGGGAGGCCGACGTCGACGGCTTCGAAGGGCAGGCCGCCGAGGCCGAGCGGCGGACCGGCGGGCAGCTGGGGGAAGGACACCGTGCCGTCGGGGCGGACCAGCGCGGGCGGCGGGTGCCCGGCGCGGGCCATGGTGCACTGCCGCGTGGTCGGGTCGTAGACGGCGTACAGGCAGGTCGCGCCGAGGATGCCCGCTTCGGCGGCGGCGGGGTCCTCCCGGTCCAGGCGTCCCACCAGGTTGTCGAGATGGGTGAGGACCTCGTCCGGGGGGAAGTCGAGTTCGGCGAAGCTGCGGGCGGCGGTGCGCAGCCGGCCCATGGTGGCGGCGGAGAGCATGCCGTGGCCGACGACGTCCCCGACCATGAGCCCGACCCGGGTGCCGGAGAGCGGGATGACGTCGTACCAGTCCCCGCCCACGTCGGACTCGGCCGGCAGGTAGCGGTGGGCCACCTCGACGGCGTCCTGGTCGGGCAGGCCCTGCGGGAGCAGGCTGCGCTGGAGGGCCAGGACCATGGTGCGCTCGCGGGTGTAGCGCCGGGCGTTGTCGATGGACAGGGCGGCACGGGCGGCGAGTTCCTGGGCCAGCGAACGGTCGTCGTCGCCGAAGGGCGCGGGATCCTGGCCGCGGTAGAAGGCGGCTACGCCCAGGACGACACCGCGGGCCACCAGCGGGACCGCGATCAGGGAGTGGACGTGGGTGAGCAGTTCCACGGTGTGCTCGGGGTCGTGCGCCAGCCAACCCGCGGCGACCTCAAGATCCGGCTCCAGCACCGGCTCCCCGCCGGTCAGGCAGCGCAGCTGCGGAGTGGCCGGGCCGTAGTCGACCTGCTTGCCGACCGGGTGGAAGGGGCAGTCGTCGCGGATGCCGTGCACCACCGTACGGCGCAGGTCGCCGTGCGGTTCGGCGGACTCCTCGCCGCGCAGTACCGCCTCGGGCAGGTCGATCGTGACGTAGTCGGCGAGTCGCGGCACCGCCGTCCGGGCCAGTTCCTGGGCGGTGCGGCGTACGTCCAGGGTGGTGCCTATGCGCGTACTGGCCTCGGACAGCAGCTCCAGCCGGCGTCGGGCGGCGAGGGCGTACCGCCCCACCTCCGGTTCCCCCACGAGCAGCAGCCCTCTCGAGGGGGGCGTGACGGCGGGACGGCCCGCCCGTGCTCCCGCGACCGTGACGTCCCTGCCGCCCGAGCCGACCTGGCCGGGCGCGGTGACGGTGACGGCCCCGGACGGCAGGACGAAACCCGGGGCGGCGGGCGCGGGGGGGAAGTCCGGCAACTCGTCGAACGGCCACGGGGCGTTGAGGGGATCTCGCGGCGCGGGGCCCGGCAGAACGGCCTCGATGGCCACGCCCTCGACTCCGGTGGTGCTGGTCATGGGGCGGCTCAGCAGCGTGACACGGCGGCCGTCGGACAGGCAGACGTGGACGGCCGCCCGCTGTGCGCGGGAGAGCAGTTCGGTGGCCTTCTCCATGAGGATCGCGCGGTCCCGCGGGTGCTGTCCGAGGGCCAGTTCGGCCAGTCCGACGATGTGGCGACAGCCGACGGCGGCCTCCGCCTCGGTCTCCATGTACGCCCGCAGCAGCGCCCGCTCGCGTGCGGAGCTCTGTTTCAGCAGCCGACGTTCGACGGCGCGCGCCGCCTTGCGGATCACGGTGGCCAGCCGGGGGTCGTCGAAGGAGTGTGGATAGCCGAAGCACAGCACGCCCTCGATACGGCCGCTGAGCGGGTCGCGGACCGGGAGCGCGCGGCAGGCGCTCGTCTGGGCCCGCTCGGCGAAGTGCTCGGCGCCGTAGACCCGGATGAGCTGCCGCTCCGCCAGCGCCAGACCGATGCCGTTCGTGCCGGCGACCTGCTCGGCGAAGACGAAGCCCGGCACGCACTGGATCGCCGGGAGGCTTCTGGCCAGGGACGCCGCTCCGAAGCGGCGCAGCAGGACGGTGCCGTTCGGATCGGCGACGGATATGTTCAGCCGAGTGCCGGCGAACCTGTACTGGAGCCGGTCGAGCACCGGCACGGCCGCGCGCACGATCCGGGCGTCCCGTTCGAAATCGTCCCGGAAGGGGAGGTCGGCCTGGTCCGCCGAGAGCCCCAGGGACCGGCAGCGCTGCCACGAGTTCAGGATCGAGGTACGCACACCCGCGTCGACGGGTCCGCCCTCCAGGAACCGCTCACGCGAACGCGCGGGCCCTGCGCCGCCTGTCGCACGCCCCGTGGGCGTCGGTGCCCCGCCGAACCGCACCACGCTTCGCCTCGCTCGCGATAGTCCACTTTCCGTTAACAATTTCCGTAATCAATCCGATATAAAAGAGAATACGGACATTAGGGACGTGAGTCACGGGGTGGGCATTGCTGTCATGCGCATATCGCCCGGCTCTTCGTCACAGGACCGCCACCGGGCTGACGGGCGAACCCGTTCCGCCCGGGACGTTCAGTGGTGCCACCACCAGCAGGAACTCGTACCGTCCGGCCTTCGCGGTGGCGGCCGAGAGGGCTTCCAGATCGAGGTTGTCCAGCAGCGGGACGCCCATCGCGGCCAGGGCCAGGGCATGGACCGGCGAGTGCACACCCTCGACGGGCGAGGGCCGGACATCGCTGTCGCCGTCACCGCCGAGCAGCGCGATGCCGCGCTCCGCCAGCAGCGGTACGGCGTCCACGTGGAAGCCCGCGCTCGCGGTGTCCGGGTCCCAGGCGCCCAGCTCCGTGCGGCGCCGGACGTGCCCGGACCGCAGCAGCAGCGCGTCACCCTCGCCGATCGTCACCCCCAGCCTCCGCTCCGCGTCGGTGACGTCCCGCGCGTGCACCGCTCGTCCCGGCTCCAGCCAGCGGACCCCGAGGACGGCGGGGAGGTCCAGGAGCACACCCCTGGTGACCAGGGGCCCGAGCGACGACACCGCCCCGAAGCGGGCGCCCGCGGTGCCCACCACGTCGGCGGCCGTCCGGCCGTCGTAGAGCTGCCCCCGGTAGGCGACGTGGCACAGGGCGTCGAGATGCGTGATGCCCTTGCCGTGGTAGTCGGCGGCGATGAAGTCCTTGTGGGCGGTGGGCTCCGGGCGCTCCACGTCACCGAGGTCGGTCATGTGGTGCAGCGCGGGCCTGCGGTTGTCGGGGCCGGGCCGGGTGTTCCACGGCAGCGCCAGCGGGACGACCGCCCCGGACCGCACTCCGGCCGTGGCCCGCCGTACCCGGTCCGCGGTCACCCGGTTCCAGGCACCGCGGTCGGCCGGGTCCCAGCGCCCCCAGGTGCGGACCGCCTCGAAGAGCGCGTCGAACTCCCGCCGGGAGACGGCGGGCCCGTTGCCCGTGACGGCGGAGCCGGGACCAGAGGGATCGGGGGGATCGAGGGCATCGGCGGACTTCGAGGTCATCGGTACTCCCCGTTCTCCGTTTCCCGGGCGGGACGCACGGGAGCGTGGCGCCTGTGATCAACTCCAGCTTCGCACAGCGGCCTGCGCGGGCAGGCCCAGATGTGGGCCGCCTCGGTCTGGGGTGACCATGGATGAAGACAGCACACCCGCCGACGTGCCACGAGCCAGGGCACCGGACGGGAGGGAAGATGAGGGATGGGCACGACGGACTCCTCCCGAGCAGTCGCCGGCCGGCCGGCGACCGGTCCCGCCGCGCCGCCCAGCGGCCTGCTGGATCTGCTCAGCGTCGCCGCGGTGGTGCTGAACTCGAAGGGCCAGGTGGTCCTCTGGAGCCCCAAGGCCGAGGAACTGTTCGGCCACAGCGCCGGCGAGGCGCTGGGGCAGTACGCGGCTCAGCTGATGGTCCACGAGGAGCACCGGGACGACGTCGCCAAGCTGTTCGCGCAGGTCATGGAGTCCGGCCAGGACTGGGCCGGGGTCTTTCCGGTCCGGCACAAGGACGGCAGCACCCGCCTCGTGGAGTTCCGCAACATGAGGCTGATGGACGATCTCGGCGGCTTCTACGCGCTGGGTCTCGCCGCCGACCAGGCCGCCGTGGAGCGGGTCGAACGGGACGCCGCCCTGGCCATGCGCCTGGTGTCCCAGTCCCCGGTCGGTCTGGCCATCCTGGACACGGACCTGCGGTACCGGGCCGTCAATCCCGCTCTGGAACGCATCACCGGCCAGCCCGCCGCCGAACGGCTGGGGCGTTCGGTCAGCGAGATCCTGACCTACCTGGACACGGGGCCCGAGGCGCGGCTGCGCAGGGTCCTGGAGACGGGCGAGTCGGTCGTGGACCGGGACATCGTCTGCCGTCCGCCCGGCGACCCGGACCACGACCACGCCTGGTCCGTCTCGTACTACCGGCTGGAGGACTCCGGCGGGCGGGTGCTGGGCCTGGCCTACTCCGTCATCGACGTCACCGAACGCCATCGGGCGGCCGCCGAGGCGGCCGACGCCCGGCGACGGCTGGCACTGATCGCCCAGGCCTCCGCCTCCGTGGGCACCACCCTGGATCTGGAGACGACGGCATGCGAGCTGGCCGACGTCGTCGTACCGGACCTGGCCGACGTGGCCGCGGTGGACGTGCTCGACCGGGCGCTCGACGGCCGGACCGTTGCGCGGGAGGGCCCGCTGTGCTTTCGCACCCTCGCCGTCAGCGCGGTCCACGCCGGTGAGGCGATGCGCGCGGCCCACCCGCCCGGCGGACTCGCCGTCTACGACAGCGACCGTCTGATCGCCCGGTGCGTGCGCACCGGTCAACCGGTCCTGCTGCCCCGCACCACGCCCCGGGACCTGGAGCTCATCGCCCGCCACGACGCGTCCGCCTCCCACCTCACGGACGCGGGCGTCCACTCCTACCTGGCCGTACCGCTGCCGGCCCGGGGCGAGGTCCTCGGCGCCCTGACCCTCGCCCGCACCCGGAACCCCGCGCCCTTCGACGACGACGACGTGTTCCTCGCCTGCGAGCTGGCCGCCCGGGCCGCGGTCTGCATCGACAACGCCCGCGGCTACCAGGCCCAGCGCCATGCGGCCCTCACCCTCCAGCGCAGTCTGCTCCCGCACCTCGCGACGCACCTGCCGGGCCTGGAGGTGGCCTGCCGCTACCAGCCCGCCGGCGCCACGAGCGAGATCGGCGGCGACTGGTACGACGCCATACCCCTGCGGGGCCACAAGACCGCCCTGGTCGTCGGGGACGTCATGGGCAGCGGCATCAACGCCGCCGCCACCATGGGGCAACTCCGCAGCGCCGCCCGCGCCTTCGCCGAACTCGACCTTGCCCCGGACGAGGCCCTGTACCACCTCGACCACCTCACCGAGGGCGGCGAGCAGGCCATCACCACCTGCCTCTACTGCGTCTGCGACCCGCACCGGGGCGAGTGCCGGATGTGTCTCGCCGGCCACCTGCCCCCGGCCCTGCTGCGGGCCGGCCACCCGGCGCGGCTGCTCGATCTGCCGGCCGGCGTACCGCTGGGCGTCGGCGGGGTGCTCTTCGAGGCCGCCACCGTCGACTTCCGCCCCGGCGACGAACTGGTCCTCTACACCGACGGCCTGGTCGAGACCCGCAGCGAACCCATCGACGCCCGCCTGGACACCCTGCTCGACGCCGTCACCGCGACCCGCGGCCGCGATCTGGAGGAGACCTGCGAACGCATCCTGGAGACGCTGCGGCCGCCCGGCGGCGAGGACGACGTCGCCCTGCTCATCGCCCGGGCCCAGCCCCTGCTCCCGGCGAGTCCGGCGAGTCCTGGGCGGGCGGAGACCTCCTGTACCGGCCGACCGGACGGCGAGTGGTCTCGGGGACAATCGTCGCCATGAACGACCGCATGGGCGATGCCGAGAACCGGCTGGCCAGGATCGAGCGGCTGCTGGCGGACGGCGAGCGCGAGGTGGTGCCCGCGTGGCGCAGGGCCACGCGGGGCGAGCCACGGTGGGCCGTGACCGCCGTCATCCTGGTGGCCGTGGCGCTCCAGCTGACGCTGCCCCACCGGCTCGCCCTCCAGCCGTACTGGGCCCTGCCGGCCCTGGAACTGGTGCTGCTGGCCGGCCTGATCATCGGCAACCCCCGGCGGGTGGAGCCCCGCACCCGGTGGCTGCGCGTCCTGGGCCTGGTCCTGATGGGCGCGATCAGCCTCGCCAACGGCTGGGCGGCGGTGCGGCTGGTGGTGGGTCTGGTGAACGGCACCGAGGGTGAGGACGCCGGACCGCTGCTGCTGACCGGCGGCGGCATCTGGCTGACGAACGTCATCGTGTTCGCCCTCTGGTACTGGGAGTGGGACCGCGGCGGACCGATGGCGCGGGTCCAGGGCCACCACCAGTACCCGGACTTCCTCTTCGTGCAGATGCAGAGCCCCGAGACCGCCCCGAGCGACTGGGAGCCGACCTTCCTCGACTACCTGTACCTGTCCTTCACCAACTCCACCGCCTTCAGCCCGACCGACGTGATGCCCTTGTCGCGGTGGGCCAAGATGCTGATGATGCTGCAGTCCTCCGTCTCCCTGGTGACGGTGGTGCTGGTGGTGGCGCGGGCCGTGAACATCCTGCGCTGACGGCCGGGCTGCCATAGGTTCGGCGGTATGAGCGAAGACTCCCTGCGCCTGGTGACGGTCGAGCGCACCGCCACCGGCAGCTTCACCGCGACGAACGCACGCGGCGGCACGATCGACTTCGGTACCGCCGACGGCACCGAGTTCACCCCGGTGGAGCTCCTGCTCGCCGCGATCGGCGGCTGCACCGCGGCCGACGTCGACGTCGCCACCAGCCGCCATGTGGAGCCGGCCGCCTTCACCGTCACCGTCAGCGGCCACAAGGCCGACGACGGTGACGGCAACCGGATGACGGACCTCGCGGTCGCCTTCTCGGTCACCTTCCCGGACGGCCCGTCGGGCGACCGGGCCCGCGCCATCCTGCCCCGGGCGGTCGCCGTCTCGCACGACCGGCTGTGCACGGTCAGCCGCACGATCGAGGCCGGGACGCCCATCGCCGTCTCGGTCGTGGACGAATGATCCCCGTGGGCGGGGTGTGCCGGCGGTCGGTCAGGGCCGGGGCGGCGAACCGGGCGTCCGGCGGGCATGCTTAGGTGGCGAGGTGAACGGATCCCCTCTGCCCGGCCGGACCGCGCGATGAGCACCGTCGACGCGTTCCCGCTCGGCGCCTCGACCACGCTCGCCGAACTCGCCCGCGATCCGCACCCGCGCCTGGCACGGCTGCGCGCCGACGAACCCGTCTCCTGGCTGCCCGAGTTGAACGGCTGGCTGGTCACCCGGCGCGACCTCGCGGTCGACGTGATGCGGGACGCCGTCACCTTCACCGTCGACGACCCGCGCTTCTCCACCGCCCAGGTCGTCGGCCCCAGCATGCTCTCCCTGGACGGCGCCGCGCACACCCGCCACCGCGAGCCCTTCGCCGCCCCCTTCCGGCCCCGCGAGGTGCACGACGGCTTCGCCGCGTTCATCGAGCGGGAGACCGACCGCCTCATCACCGCACTGGAACCGTCCGGCGCCGCCGAACTGCGCCGGACCTTCGCCGGACCGCTGGCCGTCGCCGTGGTCACCGAGGCGCTCGGACTGGTCGGGGCCACCACGGAAACCGTCCTCGCCTGGTACGACACGATCGTACGGTCCGTCTCGGACATCACCGAAGGACTGCAGGCGGGCCCCGCGGGCGCCGCCGCCTACGCGGAACTGCGGGCCGCCGTCGAGGCGACGGTCGCCGACCGGCACGCGTCCTCGCTCCTCGTCTCAGCGGCCGGCCGGCTGACACCGTCCGAAGTCGCCTCCAACGCGGCCGTCCTGATGTTCGGCGGTATCGAGACCACCGAGGCGATGATCACCAACGCGCTGCTCCACCTGCTCGGGAACCCCGGCCAGCTCGCCCTCGTCCGGGCCGAACCGACCCTGCTGGACGGCGCGATCGAGGAGTCGCTGCGCCTGGAGCCCGGAGCCGCGGTGGTGGACCGCTACGCCACCCGGGACGTCGTCCTCGGTCCGGCCGCCGTCCGCCGCGGCGACCTGGTCACCGTCTCCCTGACCGGCGCCAACCGTGACCCGGCCGTCTTCCCCGACCCGGACCGCTTCGACGTCCGCCGGGGCAACGCCCGTCTCCAACTGGCCTTCGCCCACGGCCCGCACCACTGCCTCGCCGCCCATCTCGCCCGCCTGGAGACCCGTATCGCCCTCCGGTGTCTGCTCGAACGCCTTCCCGGACTGCGCCTCGACCCGGAACGGCCCGCCGCGCCGTACGGCCTGGTGTTCCGCAAGCCGCCCAGCCTGCACGTGCGGTGGTGACGGTCCCGGCGCACGCGTACGACCGCTCCCGGCCCCCTAGTGCTGCGGCAGGCAACGTTCGCCCCGTCCCGACGCCCGGCACGCACTCTCGCCGCACCGGCCGAAAGCCCAAGTACATCCAGTACGAGGACTTCCGCCCGGCACACGGGGAGCACGCACCGGACGCCGCTCCTTGACGGGCAGACGTCGCCTGCCGCGGCACTAGTCGAACTGGCTCGGCATCGGCGCCGGGGTCTTGCCGGACAGCACGTCCTTGAGGCGCTGGGCGCCGGTCTGCACGGCCAGTGCGGTGCTGTCGTGGTCGACGCCGGACAGGCCGCCGTTGGTGACCGCCGCCCCGGAGGCGCCGATCCGCAGCACCGCCACGTCCGTGGTGTAGGTGGCGGACTGGCCGTTGGCGTTCCCCTGGACGGTCACCGTCAGGGCCTCGCGCGCGTCGCCCGACTTCGGCACCTTCGCCGACACGACCTGCACGGTCCGCCGGCCGCCGTCCTTGCCGGTGGCCGTGAACTGGTTGCACTTGTCCGGCAGGGTCTTCAGCCAGGCCAGCGTGGCGTCCAGGTTCGCCGAGCCGTAGTCGCCGACCTGGTACAGCATCCGGGAGTCCTCCGAGGTGAACCCGCGCAGCCCGGAGGCGCCCGAAGCGCGGCCGAGGAGGCTGTCGGAGTACAGGGCGTCGAGGAGGCGCTGGCAGTCGGCGGCATCCGACTTGGCGGTGAGGAAGGCGGCCACGTCGACCTTCCCGACCAGCATCGAGTTGCGCCAGGTCGCCGCGTCTTTGGCCAGCTGCCAGTTGTCCTCGATGTCGGCCGGCGTGATCAGCGCGGCCTGCGCACCCGCCCTGGTGAGGGCGGGGGTCGCCGACGGGGACGCGGGCGAGTGCTCGCCGGCGGGCGAGACGGACACGGCCTCGGGGCCCCCGCTCTCGTCCGTGCAGGCCGCCGTGGCGAGCAGGATCCCCGTCGCCAGGGCCGAGACGAGAACACGCACGGGTCGGGACGGACGGATCATCGCGACTGCCTCCTCGGGAACGCGGTACGTCGCTCCGCGGGGGCAGCGGTGCTGCGTCACTGCGCGGGCAACGGCGGTACGTCCCTCCACGCCACCATCCGGCACGGGCGCCGACCACCCGCGCGTGCCATCCGGGTGAGCGTCATGATCCGGGAACCGTGATCCGCACCTTCCGGCTGCCGCAGCGCGGGCACACCGCGTCGGTGAGCGGCGACCGCACGGCCCGGCCGGCCTCGTCGACGTACTCCTGGGTGCTCCGCAGGTCCGGGTCGGCGATCGGGTCGGTGAAGAACACCGCCTGGAAGGTGGCCTCCCAGACCTCGCCGCACCGCCCGCAGGCGAACACGAAGGTCTCGGGCACGGCGCCGGGCACGGGCCCGGGACCCGGGGGCTCGCTCATCGCATCCGGCTCCTGTCACTCGGCCTGCGCCTCCAGCGGACATCCCCTGGCGCCCCGCGGCAAGCCGGGCCGGCCGTCCCAGGCGTGGACGCCCCCTTGACGGCACGCGGAGGCCGATCGACACTCCAGGTGGGAATCCTAGTGAAAAGGTAGGGAAAGATGGGTCGGCTGCGCACGGTCACCGGCAGACAGCGCCGAGGGAACCGCACGCCCTGCCCCGTTCCGCTGCTCACCTCCCGCCTGCACATCGACCTGCAGCGCGTGTGCAGCGCCATCAGCCGCACCGGCTGAGCACCCTCCGCCGGCCGTACCCGCCGCCGGCCGTACCCGCCGCCCGGCCATGACCGGCCGGGCGCCCGTAGCCGGCCGCACCCGCCGAACGCCCACCCACCGAGCGTCCGGCCCTCGGGCGCCCGCCCACCGAGCGCCCACCCACCGACGAACGCTTCCGCCGCGCGTACGTCCGCGCGCCTCTACCCCCGGGGAGACGCATGTCCATCACTCCGCTCGCCGCCGTTCCGTCCGTCCGCACCGGCCCCGCCTTCCGCGGGCGCATCGGCCGGGACGCCCGCAGCGGGCACTACGCCGTGCCGCGCCGCTACCGGCTCCACCTCGCCACCGCCTGTCCCGACGGCCTCCGCATCGCCGTCGGCCACAGCCTGCTGGCCCTCGACGACTGTTGTCCGGTCACCTTCCTGGCCGCCGTCCCGGACTGTTCCGACGGCAGCCACTCGGCGCTGCGCCCGCTGTACGAGGCGAGTGCCCACCACTACTCGGGTCCGGCCCTCGCGCCGGTGCTCAGTGACGACTGGTCAGGCCGGATCGTCAGCACGCACAGCCGGGACATCCTGCGCGACCTGGACCGCCACTTCGGCGACGGCGGCGTCCGGCTGTACCCGTGCGGTGCCGAGGCCGAGATCGAGGAGGTCGAGCGGCTCTGCGCGGAGGACATCGAACAGGCGGCACAGCACGCCGGCCGGGAGGGCGGCGACCCGGAGGCGCTCGAGACGCTGCTGGCCGCCCTGGACGAGCTGGAGCACCGCCTGACCGGCACCGAGTTCCTGGTCGGCGGGCAACTCACGGCCGCGGACGTCGAGTTGTGGGTGTCCCTGGTGCAACTCGACACCGTGCACCGCAACCACCTGGACGCCGCCGCCGTGCACGCCATCGCCGGCCACCCGGTGCTGTGGGCCTACGCCCGCCGGCTGGCCGCCCACCCGGCCTTCGGCGCCCATCTGGACCTCGACGGCATCGCCCGCCGCCACCACGGCCGTTGCCAGGGCCTGGAGGCCGCCGGCGCGGCCGTCCAGATCCTGGACTGGGCGGGCCATGCGGCGGACGCTCCCGGCGCTTCACGCAGGTGAGAGCGTTCCGAACCGTTTCGCCAGTCGGACAGGCGTTGACATTCGTTCGGACGGCTGCCTAACTTACGGACCAGAACGGTCAAGAGCGTCAGCATCAAGCCCTGGCTTGCTGACCGGCAACCCTCGCACCGCGGTGGGGTGCCCCAGGTGACGACCGGACCGGATGACGATGTTCGGTAAGCGCGAGGCCCCCAGGGGCCGCCACAACAGTGACAGGTGACGGGACATGTACGCAGCTTCCAGGTCGGCCGAGGGCCGCACCCCGGGCTGCGTACAGCCGTATCCGAGCCCGCTGGTCGCCGACCGCGCCGTCGACCTGCTCCGCGTCAACAGCGCCCTGTGTAGCGCGTGTACCGCACCGGGCCGCGCCCGCTGTCGGGTCTGACCAGGCCTTTCCGCCTCGCCCGCAGCGCGGCTCCCGCAGCCTCGCGTCCCAGCGTCCTCGTCGAAGCACCGGCCGCCCCGGTGTGAAGCCGTCCGCCCCATCCCGTGTCCCGCGCGCCCCCGCGCACCTGTGCCGTGTCCCGACGCGGTGCGGTGCCGCGGCCCCGGCTGTGTGATCCGGGGTGTCCGACTCCGCCGGAGCCCGCCATGAGTGAACCCCCAGGCGTCCTGTCCGTGGCCGAGGCGCCACCGCCCACTGACGCACCGTCAAAATCTCTGAAAAGCCAGCGAGTTCAGCCACTGCGCCGACCCGGCCGGTGGATCGCCACCGCCGTCGTCCTGGTGCTCGTCGCGCAGTTCGTGCACGGACTGGCCAGCAACCCCTTCTACCAGTGGGACCGCTTCCGCTACTGGTTCCTGCGCCCCACCATCCTCGACGGGCTCGTCGTCACCCTCGAAGTCGCCGCGCTCAGCGCCGTACTTGGCCTGCTCGGCGGCGTCGTACTCGCCCTCGCGAGGCTTTCCGGCAGTCCGGTGCTGCGGGCGGTCAGCTGGACCTACACCTGGCTGTTCCGCTCGATCCCGCTGATCGTCCTGCTGATCTTCCTCTACAACTTCTCCGCCCTCTACAAGACGCTCAGCCTGGGTGTTCCCTTCGGTCCGTCCTTCGTCACCTTCGACGAGTCGAAGCTCGCCACCGACATGGCCATCGCCGTGATCGGCCTCAGCCTCAACGAGGCGGCCTACGCCTCCGAGGTGGTGCGCGGCGGCATCCTCTCCGTCGACCAGGGCCAGCACGAGGCGGCCGCCGCGCTCGGCCTGCCCAAGGGCTACCAGTTCACCCGGATCGTCTTCCCGCAGGCCCTGCGCTCCATCGTGCCGAATTACGTCAACCAGCTCATCGGCCTGATCAAGAGCACGTCCCTGGTGTTCTACGTCTCGCTGCTCGACCTCTTCGGCTCGGTGCAGTCCATGGGCAGCACCTACCCCGGTGACATCGTGCCGCTGCTGCTCGTCGCCACCGTCTGGTACCTGATCCTGACCAGCGCCGTCTCCGTGGTGCAGTACTACGTCGAGCGGTACTTCGCCCGCGGCGCCACCCGCACGCTGCCGCCGACCCCCCTCCAAAGACTCCGCACCGGCCTGGCCGGCCTGCGGGAACGGATACGCCGGGAGGCCGCCGTATGACCACCGCACCGGAGAAGGCGCCGGACATCGCGCCGGCCGCCCTGGAGATCCACGACGTCCACAAGTCGTACGGCGCCCACCGCGTCCTCGACGGCATCGACCTGACCGTCCGTCCCGGCGAGGTCACCGTCGTCCTCGGCCCGTCCGGCTCCGGAAAGTCCACGCTGCTCCGGGTCGTCAACCACCTGGAGAAGCCCGAGTCCGGCTACGTCAGCGTCGGCGGCGAGCTGATCGGTGTCAAACGCCACGGCGACGGTCTCAAGGAACTGAGCGAACGCGCCATCCTGGCCCAGCGCAGCCGGATCGGTTTCGTCTTCCAGAACTTCAACCTGTTCCCGCACCTGACGGTCCTCGACAACGTCGCGGCCGCCCCCGTCGCCACCGGAAAGCTGACCAGGCCGGAGGCCCAGCGGCTGGCCAAGGAACTCCTCGAACGGGTCGGCCTCGGCGAGCGCGTCGGCGCCTATCCACGCCAGCTCTCGGGCGGTCAGCAGCAGCGCGTCGCCATCGCCCGCGCCCTCGCGCTGCGCCCCGGGATCATCCTGTTCGACGAGCCGACCTCCGCGCTCGACCCCGAACTGGTCGGCGAGGTCCTCGCGGTCATCAAGGACCTGGCGTCCAGCGGCACCACCCTGGTGATCGTCACCCACGAGATCGGCTTCGCCCGCGAGGTCGCCGACCGGATCGTCTTCATCGACGGCGGAAAGATCGTCGAACAGGGCCCGCCCGCCGAGATCCTCGACCATCCGCGGCACGAACGGACCCGGGACTTCCTGCGCAAGGTCCTCTGAACGGCCTCCCCCCTTCATTTCCCGCTCGACCTCTCACCTTTCGCTCGAACACGAAGGACAGCCATGCCCACGCTCCTCTCCCGACGCAGCCTGATCCGCGGCCTCACCACGGCGACCGCCGTCGCGACCCTCGCCACCGGGCTCGCCGCCTGCGGGGGCGACAGCGACGCGGCCACCACGACCGGCAGCGCCAAGAGCGGCGAGGTCGTCATCGGACAGGTCTCCAACGGCGCCGCCCAGCAGACCACCATCAAGGTCTCCGAGGTCAAGTCCATCAGCGCCGAACTGCCCGCCGCCGTCCGCAAGAGCGGCAAGCTCGTCATCGGCGAGGGCGCCCTGCCCGCCGGGTTCCCGCCGCTGGCCTACGTGGGCGGCGACCAGAAGACCCTCACCGGTTCCGAACCCGATTTGGCCCGGCTGGTCGCCGCGGTCTTCGGCCTCACACCCGAGGTGAAGAACTTCACCTGGGAGAACATGTTCGTCGGCATCGACAGCGGCAAGGTCGACGTGGCCCTCTCCAACATCACCGACACCGAGGAGCGGAAGAAGAAGTACGAGTTCGCCTCCTACCGGCAGGACAACCTCGCCTTCACCGTTCCGAAGAAGAGCACCTGGAACTTCGGCGGGAACTACGAGAACCTCGCCGGCAAGACCGTCTCCGTCAGCGCCGGCACCAACCAGGAGAAGATCCTCCTGGAGTGGAAGGCCAAGCTGGCCAAGGAGGGCAAGAAGCTCGCGGTCAAGTACTACCAGGACAGCAACAGCGTCTACCTGGCCCTCAACAGCGGCAAGATCGACGCCTACCTCGGCCCCAACCCCGGCATCGCGTACCACAACAGGCAGACCGCGAACACGCCCAACGCCACCCGCACCGCGGGCACCTACTCCGGCGCGGGCGGCAGCCTCCAGGGCCTGATCGCGGCCACCGCGAAGAAGGACAGCGGCCTCGCCAAGCCGCTCGCCGACGCCATCAACTACCTGATCGAGAACGGCCAGTACGCCGAGTGGCTCAAGGCCTACAACCTCTCCAACGAGGCCGTCGCCAAGTCCGAGGTCAACCCGCCCGGACTGCCGCTCGACAACTCCTGACCAACCGTCAATATGCACCCCTGCAGCACCCGCAAGGCGAGAAAGGACCCCGCCTCCGTGACCCTCCAGACCGACCGCCACGGAAGCGGGGCCCCGCTCGCACCCGATACGTCCCCGCTCGACAACGCCGTCCGGTCGGCCCTCACCGGCCCGCACGCCCACCTCGCGAAGCGAAGCGAGATGGGCGTGCGGGCCGAAGGCCGGGGGAGGGTCGCCCGGGCGGCCCGTCACCCCGACGACGTCTACGCCTATGCCGCCCTCGCCGACGCCACCGACCCGGACGCCCGGGTCGACCTGCGCACGCTCGTCGGCCCGGGAACGACCGTGAAGATCAGGCCGGTCGAGCAGGCACCGCCCGGCTGGACGGGGATCAGCACCGTCCGCACCGACCCGGAGCGCCGGGGCCGGGGTCTTGCCACCCGCCTCGTCCGCGCGGTCGCCGCCGGGATCCGGGAGCGCGGCGACACCCCGTTCCCGCACGCGGCCCCGGGCAACGCGAACGCGATCCGGCTCTACGAGTCGATCGGCTTCACCGAGCGGCTGCGCGGCCGCACCCTGCTGCCGCGCGGCCCGGGAACAACCACCGAACCCGGTCTGTTGTGACTCACGACGAGATGTACGCGGAGCAGGCGGGGAGGTGCGGGACGTGACACGTGTCCTCAGCCCCAGCCGCCGTACCGTCCTGCACTCCCGGCCGCACATCGACCTCCAGCGCGTGGCCGGCGCGCTCTGTTGTTCCTGACCAGTCGTCCCCGCAGCGCCCCCTCTCCGGCGCGCCCTCGTACGGACCTTCAGGAAGGCACCCCTGTGTCCTCATCTCCCGCTTCCCCTCTGCACCTCGCCGTCGCCCTGGACGGTACCGGCTGGCACCCCGCGTCCTGGCGCGAGCCGGTCGCCCGCCCCCGCGACCTGTTCACCGCCGGATACTGGGCCGGTCTGGTCGCCGAGGCCGAGCGCGGTCTCCTCGACTTCGTCACCATCGAGGACGGCCTCGGCCTGCAGTCCTCGCACTACGGCGAACTGGACGGCCGCACCGACCAGGTCCGCGGCCGGCTGGACGCCGTCCTGATCGCGTCCCGGATCGCGCCGTTGTCCCGCCACATCGGCCTGGTGCCGACGGTGATCGCCACCCACACCGAGCCGTTCCACATCTCCAAGGCGATCGCCACCCTCGACTACGTCAGCACCGGCCGCGCCGGCCTTCGGGTGCAGATCTCCGCCCGCCCGCACGAGGCCGACCACTTCGGCCGCCGTACCTTCCCGCCGATCGACCTCGCACAGCTGCGGTCGCCGGCCGGACAGCAGCGGCTCGCCGAGCACTTCGACGAGGCCGCCGACCACGTCGAGGCCGTACGCCGGCTCTGGGACAGCTGGGAGGACGACGCCGAGATCCGGGACGCGGCCACCGGCCGCTTCATCGACCGCGACAAGCTGCACTACATCGACTTCGAAGGCCGGCACTTCAGCGTCAAGGGCCCCTCCATCACCCCGCGGCCGCCGCAGGGCCAGCCGCTCGTCACCGCCCTCGGCCACCAGACCGTCCCCTACCGGCTGATCGCCCGGCAGGCCGACGTCGGCTACGTCACCCCGCGGGACGGCGCCGACGCCCGCGCCATCGTCGCCGAGATCCGCGCCGAGCAGGAGACCGCCGGCCGGGCCGACGACATCGTGCACGTCTTCGGTGACCTCGTGGTCTTCCTGGACGACGACCAGGCCGCGGCCGCCGCCCGCAAGGAACGCCTCGACGCCCTCGACGGCTCCCCCTTCACCAGCGACGCCCGGATCTTCACCGGAACGGCGGCCGAACTCGCCGACCTTCTGGAGGAGTTCGCCGCCGAAGGCCTCACCGGCTTCCGGCTGCGGCCCGCCGTCCTCGGCCACGACCTGCCGCGCATCACCGCGGACCTGGTCCCCGAACTCCAGCGCCGCGGCCGCTTCCGCACCGCCTACGAGGCCGACACCCTGCGCGGCCTGCTCGGGCTCGCCCGCCCCGCCAACCGCTACGCCGCGACCGCCTGAGCCGGAAGGACCGCACTCCCATGAGCAAGCCACTGAAGCAGATCCACCTGGCCGCGCACTTCCCCGGCGTCAACAACACCACCGTGTGGAGCGACCCCGCCGCGGGCAGCCACATCGAGTTCAGTTCCTTCACGCACTTCGCGCAGACCGCCGAACGCGCCAGGTTCGACTTCCTGTTCCTCGCCGAGGGCCTGAGGCTGCGCGAACAGGGCGGGAAGATATACGACCTGGACGTCGTCGGCCGCCCCGACACCTTCACCGTGCTGGCCGCGCTGGCCGCCGTCACCGAGCACCTCGGGCTGACCGGCACCATCAACTCCACCTTCAACGAGCCCTACGAGGTGGCCCGCCAGTTCGCCAGTCTCGACCACCTCTCCGGCGGCCGGGCCGCCTGGAACGTGGTCACCTCCTGGGACGCGTTCACCGGCGAGAACTTCCGGCGCGGCGGCTTCCTGCCGCAGGACGAGCGCTACTCCCGCGCCAAGGAGTTCCTCGCCACCGCGAACGAGCTCTTCGACTCCTGGCACGGCGACGAGATCCTCGCCGACCAGGCCACCGGCACCTTCCTGAGCGACGCCAGGGCCGGCTCCTTCGTGCACAAGGGCCCCCAGTTCGACATCCACGGGCAGTTCAACGTGCCGCGCTCCCCGCAGGGCCGCCCGGTGATCTTCCAGGCCGGCGAGTCCGACGAGGGCCGCGAGTTCGCCGCGTCCGGTGCCGACGCGATCTTCAGCCGGTACGCCACCCTCGACGCCGGCCAGGCCTTCTACACCGACGTGAAGTCCCGCCTCGCCAAGTACGGCCGCCGCCCCGAGGAACTGCTGATCCTGCCCGCCGCCAGCTTCGTCCTCGGCGACACCGACGAGGAGGCCGAGGAGATCGCCCACCAGGTGCGCCGCCAGCAGGTCAGCGGCGCGACGGCCCTCAAGCACCTGGAGTTCGTCTGGAACCGGGACCTGTCGTCGTACGACCCCGAGGGACCGCTGCCCGACGTGGACCCGCTGGTGAGCGAGGAGCACATCTCCCGGGGCCGCGCGCAGGTCCGGATGTACCGCGACCCGCTCGCCATCGCCCGCGAGTGGCGTGAGCTCGCCGAGGCCAACAAGTGGTCCATCCGCGACCTCGTGATCAACACCGGCAACCGGCAGACCTTCGTCGGCTCCCCGGCCACCGTCGCCCGCACCATCAACGACTTCGTGCAGGCGGACGTCTCCGACGGCTTCATCCTGGTCCCGCACATCACCCCCGGCGGCCTCGACACCTTCGCCGACACGGTCGTACCGCTGCTCCAGGAACAGGGCGTCCACCGCACCGAGTACGAGGGCACCACCCTGCGCGACCACCTCGGCCTCGCCCACCCGGACGCGCCCCGCGGCGAGCGGGTGGCGTCGTGAGGTTCCTGGCGATCACCCTGATCGTGCATCGCCCGGATCCGGTCACGGGAAGACAGAAGTCCACCCACGAGCGGTTCCGGGAGGTCCTCGACAACGCCGTGCTCGCCGAGGAACTGGGCTTCGACGGCTTCGGGGTGGGGGAGCGGCACGAACGCCCGTTCATCTCCTCCTCGCCGACGGTGGTGCTCAGCCATGTCGCCGCGCTCACCCGGCGCATCCGGCTCTTCACCGCGGTGACCACGCTGAGCCTGCTGGACCCGGTCCGGGCATACGAGGACTACGCGACCCTCGACCATCTCTCCGAGGGCCGCCTCGACCTGATCATCGGCAAGGGCAACGGCACCGCCCAGCGCGAGCTGTTCCATGTCACGCCCGAGGACCAGTGGGACCGCAACGCCGAGAGCTACGAGGTGTTCCGGCGGCTGTGGCGACAGGACAAGGTCACGGCGAAGACCAGGTTCCGGCCCGAGCTGACGGACGCCGAGGTCTGGCCGCGCCCCTACCAGCGGCCGGTGCGGGTCTGGCACGGCAGCGCCACCAGCAAGGAGTCCGTCGACCTCGCGGCCCGCTACGGCGACCCGCTGTTCTCCGCGAACGTCACCAACCCCATCGAGCCCTACGCCGAGTTGATCCGCTACTACCGGGAACGCTGGGAGCACCACGGCCACGACCCGGCGGACATCGCCGTCGGCGCGGGCACGGCGGGCGTCCTGGTGGCGCCCACCAGCCAGCAGGCGCTGGCCGCCTACCGCCCGGTGTTCGAGGCGAACCTGGCCTTCTTCCGGCGGGCCGGCCTGCCGGTCGTCTTCGAGACCCTGGAGGACTTCGTCGAGCGCAGCTCGGCGCTGATCGGCAGTCCGCAGCAGGTCATCGACAAAGTGCACCGCTACCACGACCAGTTCGGGCACACGGTCCTGCATCTGCACGCCGACGCCGGCGGGCTGACGGACACCCAGCACCGCGACTCGCTGGAGCTGTTCCAGTCGGCGGTGGCCCCGGTCCTGCGCAAGGACATCCCCGACCCACCGTTCCCGTGGGCACCCGTACCGCCGGCCGCCGAGGAGCCCGCACATGTCTGACATCCCCCTCGGCGTCCTCGACCTGGTGCCGGTCCCGAGCGGCGCCACCGCCGCCGACGCGCTGCGCAACTCCATCGAACTCGCCCAGCGAACCGAGGAGTTCGGCTACTCCCGCTACTGGTTCGCCGAGCACCACCTCAACCCGGGGGTGGCCGGCACGTCACCCGCGGTGGTCCTGGCGCTCACCGCCGCCGCGACCTCCACCATCCGGCTCGGTTCCGGCGCCGTACAGCTCGGGCACCGCACCGCGCTGTCCACCGTCGAGGAGTTCGGCCTCCTCGACGCCCTGCACCCGGGCCGCCTCGACCTGGGCCTCGGCCGCTCCGGCGGCCGCCCGCCCGCGGAGGGGACGGAGAGCCCGACGACGACCCCGGTGGTCGACGGCCGGGCCCCCAACGGCCTGGTCATCCCGCCCCGCTTCTCCTTCGCCCGCCTCCTCGGCTCCCCGCGGATCGCGCTCCACCGCAAGCTGCTGCTGCTCCCGGGCGCCGAGTCCCAGGACTACGCCGAACAGATCGACGACATCCTCGCGCTGCTGGCCGGGACCTACCGCACCGAGGACGGCGTCGAGGCCCACATCGTGCCCGGCGAGGGTGCCGAGCTCGAGGTGTGGATCCTCGGCAGCAGCGGCGGCGAGAGCGCCCAGGCCGCGGGCGAGCGGGGCCTGCGCTTCGCCGCCAACTACCACGTCAGCCCGGCCACGGTCCTGGAGGCGGTGGACGGCTACCGGTCGTACTTCCAGCCCTCGGACGTGCTCGACAAGCCGTACGTCAGCGTCTCCGCCGACGTCGTGGTCGCCGAGGACGACGCCACCGCCCGCGAACTCGCCACCGGGTACGGCGCCTGGGTGCGCAGCATCCGCACCGCCGAGGGCGCCATCCCGTTCCCCACCCCCGACGAGGCCCGGGCCCACGTCTGGACGGACGAGGACCGGGAGCTGGTCCAGGACCGCCTCGACACCCAGTTCGTGGGCAGCCCGCAGCACGTCGCCGACCGCCTGGAACAGCTCCAGGAGGCCACCGGCGCCGACGAGTTGCTCATCACGACGATCACCCACGACCAGGCCGACCGCGTCCGCTCCTACGAACTCCTCGCGGCGGAATGGCGTCGGCGCTGAGGCTCACACCTGCGCGGCCACCAGCTCCAGCAGCCGGCGGCCCGCCCGTCCCGAGAACCACTCGGCATGGCCGACGTAGTACTCGTACGCCAGCCGGGCGTTCTCCCGTGACCGGGTGACCCCGTGGAAGTAGTCCAGCTCGGACAGGGCGAACTCGGCGTGCACGAGCGGCAGAAGGGCGGGCAGGGCCGCCGACTCGGCGGCGGTGAGCGGGCGTACCGACCGGTATCCGTGCAGCAGCTCGATCGCGTGCTTCTCCTGGACCGGGCGGTCGGGGTCCAGCCACTGCACGATGTTGCGCTCCAGGGCCGTGGCCAGGTCGTGCACCGCGGTGGTCCGGTCGCTCATCCCGAAGTCCAGGACCGTGGCGACCTCACCGTCCTCGTCCCACAGCAGGTTGGAGGCGTGCCAGTCGTTGTGGGTCCACAGGGGGGTGAGACCCGGCAGGTGCGGGGCCAGGCGCTCGTGGAGCGGGAGCAGCACGCGGCGGGTGTCCTCGTGCCAGGTAAAGTCCGCCAACGCCTCTGCCAGCCGGGGCCGTTCGGACGTGTACTCGTTCAGCGCGGCCCAGGGGTCCGGGGCCGCGAACACCGTGAACGAGGCGACCAGCGGCTGCGGTGAGCGGCGCGGTGCGGTGAAGCCCTCCGCCCACAGGTGCAGTCGGGCCAGTGCCTCGCCCGCCGCCCGGGCATGGGCCGTACCGCGGAACGGCGACCAGGACAGCGCGTCCCGGTACAGGTCCGTGCCGGTCCCGGTGGAGTGGACCTCGTACGTCCACTCGCCGCGCTCCACCAGGTCCAGGACCTCCACCACCGGCGCCCCGCGCTCCCGCAGATGGCGCAGGAAGGCGTGCTCCTCCGCCAGGCCCCGCGGGGTGCGGACGGAGACATGGTGGCGTTTCACGAACAGCCGCCGCCCGTCCCGTTCCACCACGGCGGCCGCCGACAGCGGTCGCGGACTGCGCCACACCACCCGGGCGGGACCGGTGACGGCGGTGACCTCGGTGTCGGTCAGCGCCGGCCAGTCCGGCTCGACCGGCTCGGTGCCCAGACCATGGGCGAGATGCGAAGTCACGGCGTTCTCACCGCCGTCGTGCCGCGCAGGGAGTCCAGGATCCGGCGTTCCGTCGCCGCGAACCCGGGCGCCGTGAAGTCGTCGGCGCCGCGCGGACGGGGCAGCGGGACCTCCACCCGGTCGACCACCGTGGCCGGGCGCGGGGACAGGACGTGGACGGTGTCGGCGAGCAGCACCGACTCCCGGATGTCATGGGTGACCAGGACGACCGTCCAGCGGTGGCGCTGCCACATGCCGGCCAGCCACAGCTGCATCTCGGTGCGGGTCAGCGAGTCCAGCGCGCCGAACGGCTCGTCAAGGAGCAGCACCGGCCGCTCCAGAACCACCGTGCGCAGCAGCGCGGCCCGCTGCCGCATGCCGCCGCTGAGCTGCGAGGGATACGCCTGCTGGAAGCCGTCGAGGCCGAAGTCGGCGAAGAGCGCACCGGCCCGCGCCCGCGCCTCCTTCTTCCGCACGCCCTGCGCCTCCAGGCCCAGCGCGGTGTTGTCGAGGACCGTCCGCCAGGGGAACAGCAGGTCCTTCTGCGGCATGTAGGCGACCTTGCCGGATTCCACCCCGGCCGGCTCGCCCTCCACCAGCACCCGTCCGGAGGTCGGCCGGTCGAGCCCCGACACCAGGTTGAACAGCGTGCTCTTGCCGCTGCCGCTGGGCCCGATGACGGCGGCGAACTCGCCGGGCTGCACGGTGAGTTCGAGATCGCGCAGGACGTCGAGGTCCCCGAACGACTTGCTCACCCGCTCGACACGGAGACCGCTCATGGCCGCCGCTCCTTCCGTTCCCAGGGCAGCACCAGCCGCTGCAGCAGATACGTGGCCCCGAACAGGGCGATGCTCAGCGCGGCCGTCACCGCCACCGCCGCGAAGACGAGGTCGGTCCGGAACGCGCTCTTCTGGGCCTGCATGTAGATACCGAGCCCCGACTCGGCGCCCGCGTACTCGGCGAACACCGCGCCGACCACGGCGTAGGTGATGCTCACCCGCAGTCCCGCGAAGAAGTACGGCACCGCGCTCGGCACCCGCACCAGCCGAAACGCCCGCCACCGCCCGGCGCCGAGCGAGCGCAGCAGCCGCATGGCCTCCCGGTCGGTCGCCGCGAAGCCCGCGGCCAGGTTGGCGGCCAGCGGGAAGAACGTCGTCAGCGTCACCACCAGCATCTTCGGCAGCAGCCCGAAGCCGAACCAGATGATCAGCAGGGGCGCCACGGCGACGATCGGGATCGTCTGCGAGGCGACAAGGAGCGGGTACAGGCCCCGGCGGGCGGCGGCGGAGAAGTCGAGCAGCACGGCCACCAGCCAGGCCGCCGCGAACGACAGCGCGAAGCCGAGCAGGGTCTCCTGGAGGGTGGGCAGCGTCTGGTCCCACAGGTCCTGGCGGTTCGTCCAGCCCTGCCCGGCCACCCGGGCGGGGGAGGGCAGTGTGGTCGGGTCGACGCCGGCCGCCGTCACATACAGCTGCCAGCCGCCGACGACCACGGCGAGCACCAGCAGGGGCGGCCACAACGACCGCAGCACGGACCTCACTTGGTGTCCGGGAGGTAGGCTTCGGTGAAGAACGTCGAGGTGTCCGGCGCCTTCGTGAGCTTCTTGCCGTTCGCGTCGACGAGCAGTCCGGCGCCGTACTCGAAGTCGGCGAAGGCCTTCCAGCGCGCGGCGCTCTGGGTGCCGGTGGAGCCGTCGGCGCCCTTGTAGTACTCCTTGGCCAGCAGCTGCGAACTCTCCTTCACCAGCTTGGTGTTGGTGAGCACGCTCTTGTTGGCGGCGATGAGCAGGTCGGCCGCCTGGTCGGGGTTCCCGGCCGCGTAGCGGTAGCCCTTGTCGACGGCGGCCAGGAACTTCTTCGCCACCGCCGGGTTCTTCTTCAGGAACTGGTCGGAGGACGCGATCAGTGTCGAGTAGATCGCCGGGAAACCGTAGTCGGAGAGCTGGAAGTCCTTCAGCGGCTTCCCGCTGAGCTTCGCCTCCAGCCCCTCCCAGGTGGGCATCGGCATCGCGAAGTCCGCCCTGCCCGCGTACAGCGCGGCGTACGCCGAGGTGTTGAGGGTGACCTGCTTGAAGTCGCCCCTGCCGCCCGCGTTCTTGATCACCTTCTGGAGGAGCGGCTTCTCATAGGGGGCCCCGAACCCCGCGTACGTCTTGCCGTCCAGGTCCTTGGGCGAGGTGATGTCGGAGCGGTCGGCGCGCACCGAGACGGTCACGTCCGTCTTCTGCGTGACGGCGTAGACGGAGGTGATGTCCTGCCCGGCGGCGCGGGCCGTGGTGACACCCTCCTGGTAGGAGATGCCGAAGTCGGCCTTGTGGTTGGCGATCAGGGTCTCCGGCGCGGTCGAGCCGTAGGGGATGATCTTCAGGTTGATCCCGGCGTCCCTGAACCAGCCCTTGGCCTGGGCGACGTAGATGCCGGTGTGGTTGGTGTTGGGGGTCCAGTCCAGGGCCAGGGTGACGGTGGTGGTGCCGTCCTTGGCGGCGGCCGAGGAGTCGGCATCGGCCGAGCAGGCGGTGGTGACGGCGAACAGTGTCGTGGCGGCCAGGGCCGACAGCGCGGTGCGGCGGAGCATGCTGGAGGGTCCTTCGTACGGGGAGGGGAGTCGGGCGGCGGAGCGGGGCGGTCAGGCCCGACACAGCGCGCTGTCCACCCGCTTGAAGTCGACGGCGAGCCGCCGGGTGAGCAGGGTCATGCGGTCACGTCCAGCAGGCTGTTGGTGAAGGACCGGTTCCAGTCGTGGTCGTGCGCGATGGCACCGTTCTCGGCGAGCCAGTGCGCGTACGGGCCCATGCGGTCCTCGTCGATCACGCCCCAGCGCCCCTGCGGGTCGGTCCACGTGGGTGCGATCAGGGCGAGGGAGCGGGCGATGAGCGGGCGGGGGAAGTACGGGATGACCCGCTCCAGCAACTCCAGGGTGGCGTCGGGCTCCCCGGCCGCGGTGGTGTATCCGCGGGCCGTCACGGTCAGGAAGTCCCGTACCAGGGACGGCTGCTCGTCACGCAGCCGCTCGCTCGTGCCGAGCAGGTAGCTGTGGTAGCGGGGCGCGCCGATCTCGTCGACCGGCCAGGTCAGGCGCCGCCGCTCGGGCAGGTCGCCGCGCAGGGCGTCCCAGGACCAGTAGTTGCCGAAGGTCGCGTCCGCCTCGCCCGCCTCGATGTCGTCCACGGTCAGCTCACGGGCTCCCGCGTCGACCGTGATCACCGTGTCCGGGTCGCCGCCGTCCGCCGCCACCAGGTGGCGGACCATGGCCCGCCCGCGCGGGGTCGGGTTGAAGGCGAGCCGGCGGCCGGCCAGGTCGCGGGGGCGGCTGATGCCGGTCGAGGTCGTGGTCTGGATCGCCTCCAGGCCACGGTGGTTGACGGCGGCGACCGCGACCAGCGGCTGGCCGAGCGCCGCCCGGCGGGCGAGCAGCCGGTTCGGCGGGAAGATCCCGAAGTCCACCTCGCCCCGGGCCAGGTACTCCAGGGTGTCCCCGCGCCCCGGATCCTGCACCACGAGTTCGACGTCCAGCCCCGCGGCCGCGTACCAGCGACGGGCACGGGCGACGTAGAGACCGGCTGAATTCGGCCATGGATGGAAATAGTCGAGCATGACCCGTATGTGCGGCATGGGGGTACTCCGAAGGCGGTGCGCACAGGCGCGAGGGGGTGAGCGGGATGCGGGGAAGGCGGCGGTCAGCGGGACCGGCGACACCAGGTGCGAGAACAGCAGACGCGACGACAACAGGAGCGGGCAGCGCGGTGGGGCACCGGGGACTGCGGCTCTACTGCTGTGGACACGGGTACTCCTACGCGGGGCGCAAAGCGCTTCTGATGCGGTCGGCGTCCCCATGGGGACCGTGCCCGCCATCGCGGCACACGGATCCCAGACGCCCTCTCAGCCCGGTCGGGGAGGGGCTCCCGCGTAGATGGCCGAAACCATAACCGCAGCTCCCGTGTGCCGCGCAAGCCGCGTCCGATATGTGGGACGCCACTGCCCATTCAGTGAGACACCCTGGTCACGGGCGTACGATCGGCCGCCATGACCACCCTGCTCCCCGGCCCCCTGGTCGACGACACCTGGCTCGCGACCCACCTGGACGACCCGCGGCTGGTCGTCCTCGACGCCACCGCGCTGCTGCCCTCCCCGCGCCACGACGGCGACCACCGCTCCGCCTCCGGCCGCGCCGGCTGGGCCGAGCGCCATGTCCCCGGCTCCCGCCATGCCGACCTCACCGGGGACCTCTCCGACCCCGGCGCGCCCTACCACTTCGCCGTTCCGGCCCCGGACGCGCTGGCCGCGGCGCTGGCCCGGCTGGGTGTGGGGGAGGGGACCGAGGTCGTCGCCTACGACACCGGCGGTGGTATCTGGGCCGCCCGGCTGTGGTGGATGCTGCGCGCCGTCTCGGTACCGGCCGCGGTGCTGGGCGGCGGCCTGGCCGCGTGGGAAACGGCGGGGCGTCCGGTGGCCACGGGCGACGGCGTCCCCGAGGCTGCCGCCGTACCGGTGACGCCGGTGCCGCGGGCCGAACTCTGGTCGGACATCGAGGAGGTGGCGGCGATCAGCAGGGGGGAGCGGCCGGGGGTGCTGGTGTGCGCGTTGCCCTCCGGGGGGTACGCCGGATCCGTGCCGACGCGTTACAGCCGGCGGGGTCATATCCCGGGGAGCTTCAGTATTCCCGGTCGGGGGCTGCCGCCCGCCGAACTCGACGCGAGGGTGCGGGAGTTGGGTGACGCCTCGCCGGTGGTCCTCTACTGCGGCGGGGGGATCTCGGCGGCCGGGGCGGCGCTTGCGCTCACACTGCTGGGCCGTGAGGACGTGTCCGTGTACGACGGTTCACTTGAGGAGTGGTCCAAGGACCCCTCGCGCCCGCTCGAGTTGGGCGGCTAGTGGGCGGAATGGTCCGGTGCGCTGCCGGGTGCGGGTATGTGGGGGCTGGTCGCGCCCACGCGGCGAGCCGCACATCAGATCCAGCCCCGCGCCCCTGAAGTGGGCCGCCCCGAAATGAGTTCCCAGGCACCGGCGCTGCCGCGCGGACGTCTCCCTCCCCCGAAGGTGGCGTCCGCGCGGCTGCTTCCCCCGGCGCCGGACTCTGGGTCCGACCTCCGCGTCACGGCCCTGTGCCGGTGTCACCAGCACATGACCGCTGTCTCCCCCGACCCCCACGTGGAATGGAGACGGACGCGGACGAAGTAGCGTCGGCCCTTGACGAGCCGGACCCTGATCCCGGTGTTGTGCGGGGTGCCCCCGTCGTCGTGGCCGGTGAGGTAGCGCGGTTCCCCGTCGCGCTCCTCGAAGACCACGACCACGGAGTCGCTCTCTCCGAAGGTGCCCACGCGGTACACGCGGGTCTCCGGCGGCTCCACGGCGAAGTCCGCCTGCTCGCCCGGGCCGAGGCCGAGCGGCGCCGAGCGGAACGGCAGCAGCGCGGCCGGGCCGTCGGCGGGCGGGTACCAGCGGAGCACGAACTCCTTGTCGGCCGGGGACAGCGAACCCGGCGGGTACAGACCGTTGTGGTACTGCTCCGGCTCCAGGACCAGCCCCGGGCCGAAGGGGAACTGCATCACGGACTGCGGGTCCCACACCGGGCCGTTGGCCTCGGCCGGGTCCAGCTTCCGCAGGATGTTGAAGTCCGTCCGGTCCCGGCTCCAGTGGTTCGGCGGGCCGGCGAGGTCGGTGTAGACCGCCTCGTCGTCCCAGTGGACCCCGGCGAACGGGCTCTGGTGCTCGTGCCGCATCCCGAGCGCGTGTCCGATCTCGTGCAGGGCCGTCCAGCGGCCGCCGGCCTCGGTCAGGTCCCAGCCCAGGTTCATGGTGCGCTCGCCCGCGCCCACCGAGAGCGCGTCCCGGCCGACCGCCGACCAGGAGCCGTCGCCCAGCTGGAAGCCGATCCGCAACTCGGCCTCGCGCCGGTCCGGGACCTCGGCGAACGTCACCCCGATGCCGAGGTCCTGCCACTCCCGGAAGCACTCGCGCACCACGTCCCGCTGTTCCTTGGCGCCGGCCCACGGCACCCGGCGGGTCTCCCCGGTCCCCGGGACCGGGATCACCGAGGCGTCGTTGTCGGCGTCGAAGAAGTAGTAGTGCAGGACGGTGCCGTTGACCCACATCAGCCGCCCGCCGATCAGCGCGCCGAGCCGCTCGGTGGCCAGCCCCGGGGCGAACGCCGGGACCGACTGCCGCGGAAGCGAGCAGTAGCGTCGGGTCATGCGCCCAGACTGCCGTTCCCCCCGGCCGGCCGCCTGAGTCGGGAGCTACTCAAGTCCCCCTGTATCAGGGCTGAGTAACGCGACTCATACTCACGTGACGAGTTACGAACAGGATGCGCGGACCCTCGAACCGCCCTGGCCGTTCACCGGCCGGGAGGACGAGCTGGAGCTGGTCAGGCGGTCGCTGGGGATCGGCCGGCAGGGTGTCGTGGTGACCGGGCCGGCCGGCGGCGGCAAGACCCGGCTGATCACGGAGGCCGTGCGGGGCACCGACTGCGTCCGAGTGACCGGCACCCCGGAGACCTCCGCCCTCCCCTTCGCGGCGTTCGCGCACCTGCTCCCCGGCCGGCTCTCGCTGCCCGCGGCGATCCAGCATCTCCTGGGGGTACGGCTCCTCGTCGTCGACGACGCCCACCTCCTCGACGAGGCCTCGGCCGCCCTCGTCCACCAGCTCGCCGTGCACGGCCGCACCCGGCTCGTGGTGGCCGCCGACGACCCGGCGCCCGTCCCCGGCGCGGTCTCCCGGCTGTGGACCGGCGAACTCCTCACCCGTCTCGCCCTGGAGCCGCTGCCGTACGACGAGACCGCCCAACTGATCGCCGGCGGCACTCTGGAGCCGCTCACCGTGCGCCGGCTGCACCGGGTGTGCCGGGGCGATCTGCGGCTGCTGCGGGACCTGCTCGGCGCGCTGCGCGAATCCGGTGCGCTGACCCGGGCGCCGGAGACCGCCGAGTGGGCCTGGCGCGGCCCGCTGCCGCTCACCGCGACCGTGCGGGACCGGATCAGGCCCCTCCTGGACCGTCCGGACCCCGGTGAGCGCGACACCCTCGAACGCCTCGCCTTCGCCGAGCCCTTGCCGCCGCATCTCGACGACGGCCTCGACCTCGGCATCCTCGAACGGCTGGAGAGCGACGGCCTGATCCATGTCGACGACCGGGGCGCGGTCCGCCTCGCCCACCCGCTGCACGGCCCCGCGCTGCGCGCCCGCGCGGGCCGGCTCCGGGCCCGCCGCCTGGCCCGCACCCCCAGCCAGTGCGAACCCGCCCTGAAGGACGAGCAGGAACAACTCGCGGAACGTGTCGACCACTTGGACGTACGGGAGGTGCCGGCCCCGGTGGGGGAGTGGCTGGCCGCGGGAGGCCTGCCCGTACCGGCCGGGTACGCGGCCGTGCGTGCCCGGTACTCGCGGCTTCGGGGGGAGCTGCGAGAGGCGGCGGCGTGGGCGAGGGAGGGACTGCGGACGGCGCCGGGCGACGCCTCCTGCCGTACCGAACTCGCCCGCGCCGCCGCCGAGTCGGGAGAAGCTGCCGTAGTGCGCGGGGACGGGGGTCTCGCGCACTACGGCGCAGTACGGCTGGGGGAGCCGACGGCGGCCGCCGGGCGGTTGGACGGCGTCCTCGCCCGGCACGCGGAGGCCCTCGCGCGGGGCGACGGGAGCGCCCTGGACCGGGCCGGCGAGGCGCTGGCCGAACGCGGTCTGCTGCTGTTCGCGGCGGAGGCGCACGCCCAGGCGGTCCGCGCGCACCGCGACCCGCGGGCCGCCCGGATGTCCCGCACCCGTGCCGTCGCCCTCGCCCGCCGCTGCCAGGGCGCCCGCACCCCGGCCCTGTCCGGTCTGGTCCTCGGTGAACTCACCGCCCGGCAGCGGCAGATCGTCACGCTCGCCGCGGCCGGTCTCAGCAACCGCCAGATCGCCGAGCGGCTGACCCTGTCCGTGCGGACGGTGGGCAACCACCTCTACAGCGCGTACACCCGCCTCGGCGCGAGCGACCGGGCGGCACTGCCGTGGCTGGTGGAGCAGCCAGAGCGGAAGACGGCGTGACGCCGCAGCGCCGAAAGGCTGCGGGGAACTGCGCGACCGGCCACGACGGCGCCGCACCCCGACGACGGTCCTTCGCGGCGCCCCCACCGAGCCGCAGCCGACGTGGCTCGGTCCGCTCAGGCCGCCCCGAAGGCCGCGAACGCCCAGCCCGTCGCCTGGTGGACCGCGTCGCCCGGCAGGGCGGTCCGGGCATCGCGGAGTGCTTCCGCCAGCGACAGGCCGGCGCCCAGGCCCTTGTGCAGGGCCAGCATCAGCGGGACCACGGCCGCGTCGTTGACCGGCGCGCTGCTCGCCACCACGCCGGCCGTGCCCAGCGGCAGCAACGCCGTGACCAGGCCGAGGAGTTCGTCGGCGCCGACCGAGGCGAGGCGGGCGGTGTCGCAGCTGGAGAGGATGATCCGGTAGGGGCTGCGGGTCAGGCGCTCGAAGTCGTGGACGATCAGCGGGCCGTCGGCCATGCGCAGCGAGGAGAAGAGCGGGCTGTCGGCGCGGAAGGTGCCGTGCGCCGCGATGTGCGCCAGCGCCGCCCCGTCCAACTCGCGCAGAACCAGCGGAACCTGGGCCTCCGTGTGTTCGAGGATCCGTGCCGTCGCGTACCGCCCCGCCACCTCGGGCACCTCCGCGCCGCCGGTCGCCAGCCCCGGCCCGCGGACCAGCACATGGCGGCCGCCCGGCGGCGGCTCGGTCTCCCGGGCCCGCAGCCAGCTCCCCGCCGACGGTGACACGCTGAGCACCCGCTCCCGCAGCGAGGGCAGCAGGGCCCACGGCACCCGGTGCAGCGCCCCCGGCGGGACGATCACCACCGGCCCCGAGCCGAGCTGGTCCGCCGCCGCGCCCAGCAACAGCTCCTCCAGCCGCCGCCCGGCCGCCTCCACCACCGCGAGCCGCCTCTCCGCCCCCGGATGCGCGAGCCGCCGCAGCCCCGCCTGGACGTGCTCCGCCTCGGCGACCGCCTCCGCCAGCAGGCCGCCCGCGAAGCGCCGTACCCGGCCCTGTCCGCACAGCAGGATGTGCACCCGCCCGTCCAGCACGGCGAGTTCGACCAGGCGGGCGTCGCCGAGCCGGTCGAGCAGCCGGGCCGGGTCGAAGCGGTCGCCACCGCCGGGCGCGTCACCGTGGATGTGGTGGGTGCGGGAGCGGATCTCCCTTTCCAGACGGCGCTGTTCGCGCTCCAGGGCGGGCACCGGACGGCCCTGCCTGCGGGCGTCCTCCGCTCGGGACGCGATCTCACGGAACGCGGTGAGGGAGGTGAGCAGGGCCGGGTCGGCGGGCGGCCGGGTCGGGGGAGTGGACAGGACCGTGGCCCGCCAGCGTTCGCTCCACTCCAGGAGCCGGCGCGGTCCGCCGTGCGCCAGGCTCGCCTGCTGGGCCAGCGCGGCCAGCTCCGCGCCCTGTGCGGTGGCCCGGGCCCGCAACTCCGAGGCACCCAGAGTCATCCGGTGGTCGTCCAGGACGTCCAGGCCGCGCCGGCAGGCCTCCAGCACGCCCCGCCGCGAACCGGCCGCCCGGGCGCGCAGCGCCTGTGCCGCCCAACCGGTCATCCGGGCCAGCGGCGGTCCGCCGTGCCGGCTGCGCGCCGCCACCGCCAGATGCCGTTCCGCGTCCGCCGTCCAGCCCAGCGCCAGCGCGATCCGCCCCGCGAGCAGCGAGGCCTCCGGCGCGGCCGGCGCCCCGAAGGACGCCAGCTGGTCGGCGACCGCCGCCGCGTCCTGCACCAGCCGTCCCGAAGCGGCACCGCCCGCCACCCGCGCCTCGATCAGCACCAGCCGGGCATGCGTCTCCCACCAGCTGCGCCGCTGCCCCGAGAAGAGCCGCACGGCGACGGCGGCACGGGCGATCGCGGTCCCCGCGTCCCCCGCCGAACGCGCGGCCCGGGCGGCGGCCAGCAGCAGCTCGGCCTTGCGGGTGGACTGCCCGCCGAGCCGGTCCAGCGCCGCGATGGCCGCGTCCGCCTCGGCCAGCGCCTCGGGCGCGAGCCCGGCCGCCATCAGCACCTCGCAGCGCCGGATGTACAGCATGAACGTCGGTGTGCCCAGCTCGGCGTACCGCTCCTCGGCCTCGGCGAGCAGCCGCAGCGCCGCCGGGATGTCGCCGGCCCGGAACGCGGCCAGGCCCCGGCTCTCCACCGCGTCCGCCTTGTCGTGCTCCTGGCCCGTCGTCTCCCACAGCAGCTCCGCCGCCGTGAAGTCCGCGTCCGCCCGGTCCACCGCGCCGAGGGCCAGATGCACCGTGGCCCGGAGCGTCAGCGCCCGGGCCGTCCAGATGACGTCGTCGGCCTGCCGCAGCACCGGTATCGCCCGCCGTACGTCCTCCAGGGCCTCCTTGTGCCGGCCCAGCACCCACCAGACGTACGCCCTCCGGTACAGCACCCGGGCCCGGGTGTGCCCGCTGCCCCGCGCGACCCCGCGCTCGAACGCGGCCAGTCCCTCCCGGGTGCGCCCCGCGTGCACCAGCGCGACCCCGAGCGTGGCGAGGACGTCCGCCTCCCGCTCCGCCGAGTCCGCGCGCGCCGCGAAGTCCCGGGCGCGCCGCAGATGGTCGAGGGCGACGCCGAGATCCCCGAAGTCCCGTTGCCAGATGCCGATGACCTGGTGGGCGATGGACGCGTCCAGCGGCGACGGATCGGACCGAAGGACCCGCTCCGCCCGTGCCAGGGCCTCGCCGGGGGCGGCGAACACCATCGGCAGAAGTTCCGTAACCGATTCGCTTCGCGCAGTCACCCCTCGGATGGTAGTGGCCTGGGCATACATGCCCCACTGGTTTGGCGCTGTATCAGGCGGCAGGCGCGAGACTCTGACTGAAGAACGCCGTTTCCGGGGGAGGACGACAGGCCATGGCACCTCAGCGATTCCACGAGCAGTTCGATCAGATCCAACGCTCCATGCCGGACGTTCCGCTGGCGATGGGGCCGGACGACTCCGCCGAGTTCTTCTACGAGAAGGGGGTCGTCCTCGCCCGCGACGGTGAGGAGGCGCGGGCCGTCGAGGACACCGTGCGCGCCCACTTCACCGCCACCACCGGCCTGGTCGCCGACGGGGTGCGCCGGGCGGGCCCGGAGACCAACCGCACCGGAATCACCCGCATCCAGGTCGGCGACCCGAACCACGGCGACCGGACCGGCGACCGTGCGGTCGGCCACGCGCTGCGCGCGCTGCGGGAGGCGGAGGGCCGCGCCGGACGCCGACTGGTCAGCCGCAACCACGTCGTGTCCACCACGGTCAACGCCTGCAACCCCGCCGAGCCGCTCCCCGCCCTGCTCACCCAGACGCCCAACCCGCAGCCGGTGGAAGGCGCCTACGACCCCGACACCGCCGTCGGCGTCCTGGTGATCGACACCGGTCTGGTGCACGACTACCGCGGCTACCCGCTCCTCGACCGCGTCCAGGGCGACCCGCAGCTGACCGAGACGGACGCCGACGGCATCCTCCAGCAGTACGTCGGCCACGGCACCTTCATCGCCGGACTCGTCGCGGCCCTCGCCCCCAACACCGACATCACGGTCACCAACACCCTCAACGACGCGGGCGCCATCCTGGAGTCGGAGTTCGGCGCGAAGCTCTTCGAGGCGGTCGACCGGCACGGGTGGCCGGATGTCATCAGCCTCTCCGCGGGCACCCCGAACGGCAGCACCGACGGACTGCTCGGCGCCGAGAGCTTCATGCAGGCCCTGCTCGACCAGCCCGGCACCCTGCTGGTCGCCGCCGCCGGCAACAACGGCAGCGCCACCCCGTTCTGGCCCGCCGCCTACGCCGGCCTGCCCGGCTACGAGAACGCGGTCCTCTCGGTCGGCGCGCTGCGCAGCGACGGCGAGTACGGCGCCTGCTTCACCAACCACGGCGGCTGGGTCAAGGTCTACGCCCCCGGCGAGCAACTCACCAGCTCCCTGGCCGGCTTCGCCGCGCCCGTGCCGTACGTGTACCAGCACACCACCTACGAGGCCTGCCGGTTCGGCTTCACCTACGCCTGCACCTGCCAGTACCCGCGCCACACCGGCGTGTTGACCGACACCGGGACCACCGGCCCCGGCAAACCGGATCAAGTGATGTTCGAAGGGTTCGCACAGTGGAGCGGAACGTCGTTCGCCACCCCCGTCGCCGCCGGCCTCGTCGCCGCCCGGATGACCGCGCACAAGGAGTCCGACCCGCGCGCCGCGCGCACCCGGCTGCTGGAGAGCAGCACGGATTACGCCGAGGTGCGCGGGGCCCATGTGCCGGCGCTCCGCCCGGCGAGCTGGCAGCCGGTCCCGGTCGTACGGCTGGCTCCTGGGGCCTGAGTTCCGGAACACTCCCGTCCACGGCGTACCATGACTTGCCGTACACGAGGGGTGGGACCGTGGACCGAGCAGAGGTCGGCGCGTTGGTCCAGTCCGCCGTCGACGGCGACGCGGCGGCCTGGAAGGCGCTCGTGGAAGGGCTGAGCCCACTGGTGTGGTCCGTGGTGCGCGCGCATCGGCTCTCCGACGCCGACGGGCACGAGGTGTACCAGACCGTGTGGTTCCGCTTCGCCCAGCACCTGGGCCGGATCCGGGAACCCGACAAGGCGGGCTCCTGGCTGGCCAGCACGGCACGCAACGAGTGTCTGAAGGTGATCCGCGGGCTGACCCGGCTGCTGCCGACCGACGATCCGCAGGTCCTGGACCGGGTCAGCGAGGTCCGTACGCCCGAGCAGTCCCTGATCGACGCGGAGGACCAGGCGGACGAGGCCGAACGGATCCGTCTGCTGTGGCAGGAGTTCGAGGAACTCGGCGACCGGTGCAGGCAGTTGCTGCGGGTCCTGATGACCTCGCCGCCGCCCAGCTATGTCGAGGTGTCCGTGGCGCTGGGCATCGCGGTGGGCAGCATCGGCCCGCTGCGCCAGCGCTGTCTGCGCCGGCTGCGGGCCCGGCTCGACGCGAGGGGTGCGGTATGAGCGACGACGGTTTCCCGGTGGAGGAGGACCTCGACGGCACCGAGTTCGACGCGGACCTCCTGGAGGAGGAGCTGCGCCAGGCGGCCGCGGTCCTCGACCCGCTCCCGGCCGGGCTGCTCCAACTGGCCATGGACGCCTATGTGCTGCACGACCTGGAGGCCCGGGTCGCCGAGCTGACCTTCGACTCCCTGGTCGACGCCATCCCGGTCAGGGGGGCCGAGGCGCCGCCCCGGATGCTGACCTTCCAGGCGGGCGATCTGACGGTGGACATCGAGGTCACCGACGAGGGGCTGCTGGGCCAGGTGCTGCCCCCGCAGTCCGCGCGGATCGAGGTGCTCGGCGGTCCGGCGGCGGCGCGCCCGCTCACGGCCGACGGCATGGGCCGGTTCGCCAGTGACACCCCGCCCGCCGGCCCGTTCGCGCTCCGGCTGCGGACCGGCGGGGACGTGATCGTCACGGAGTGGCTGCGGGCCTGAGTCCGGCTCCGTCTCACCAGGTGACGGGCAGGGTCAGCGGCCCCCGGATCATCGTCCTGCGGCGCCACTGCACGTCCTCGGCCGGCACCGCGAGCCGCAGCCCCGGCAGCCGGTCGAGCAGGGTGTCGACCAGCAGTTCGGTCTGCAGCCGGGCGAGGACCGCGCCGGTGCAGTAGTGCGGGCCGTTGCCGAAGGCGAGATGCGGGTTGGGCTCGCGGTCCGGGACGATACCGTCCGGGTCAGGGAAGACGTCCGGGTCGCGGTTGGCGGCGAGATAGGAGACGTACACCGGATCGCCGGCCGCGATCCGGGTGCCGTCGCCCAGCTCGACGTCCTCCAGGGCGATCCGGGCCAGCCCGACCGTGCTGCGGTGCGGGATCCAGCGCAGCAGCTCGTCCAGCACCGGCCCGCGCTGCACCTCCGGGTCCCGCAGCCGCGCCATCAGCTCCGGGCGAGTGAGCATCAGGTACAGCATCTGACCGCAGTTGTGGGTGACCGCCTCACCGCCGATCTGCAGCGGACCGGCCAGCCCGACGGCCTCCTCCTCACCGATCTCGCCCCGGGCCACCGCGCCCCCGAGCAGTGCGTACACGTCGTCGCCCGGGCCGCCGGCCCGCGCGCGTACCGTCTCGGTGATCCACCCGTACAGTCCCTGCTTGGCCCGGTCGGCGGCCTCGGCGCCGCCGGAGGTGGAGATGATCTGCCGGGTCCAGGCGTGCACCCGCTCCCGGTCGGCGTCCGGCACCCCCATCACCTCGCTGACCACGGTGATCGGGAACGGCTCGAGGACCCGCCCGATCAGATCGGCGGGCGGCCCCTCGCGCACCACCCCGTCGACGACTTCGTCGAGGATCTCCTGGGCCCGGGGCCGCAGCCGCTTCATCGCACCGACCGTGAAGGCACCGGCGACCGGCTTGCGCAGCCGGTTGTGGTCGGGCTGGTCGGCCCAGGCCAGCGAGCCGGGACGGGGCGCGAAGTGCGGGGCGAGCCGGGTCACCTGGCGCCGGGTGACCTCGGTACGGCTGAACCTCGGGTCGTTGGTGACGGTCCGGACGTCCTCGTACCGGGTGGCGAGCCACGCCCAGCCCTCACCGAACGGCAACCGGATCCGCGTCACCGGCGCCTCCCGCATCAGCGCGGCGAGGATCGGGTCGAACTCGGTCCCCTCCAGGTCGTACGGGTGCCAGTCCCGTACCGGCGGCGCCGCCGGGCAGACGGCCGGAGCCGGCTCCGCCATCGGGGGCGGGGCCGGTTCCGTCGTCGTGAGCTCGGCCGGCTCCGTGGTCGTGGGCGCGGTCATCTCCGTGGTCATGCCTCCACGGTCGTACGGCCCTCACCTCGTGTCCTGCGGGAATGCTCCAGCCGGAGGGTCAGCGGCCGACGGAGTCCACCAGCGCGGCAAGTGCGGTGGCGAGCCGCTCGGCACCCGCCCCCGCCGGACCGCCCGGCTCCGTCATGTAGAGGTCCCGCCGGATCTCGATCATCAGGGCGCCGACCCGAGCGTCAAACCCGTAGAACTCCAGCGGCACGTAGGCCCCGCCGAACGGGCTGTCCAGCCCCGTCTCCCCGCACCCCGCGAAGGCCTCGCGCGCCGCCTCCGTGAGCTCGGCGGGGGTGTGGAAGCCGTCCGTGCCCAGACACACCGGCGGCCGCGGCCCCGTCCCGTGCAGCTCGTAGGGCAGCGCCCGGCTCGGATAGGAGTGCACGTCGATCACCACGGCCCGTCCGGTCGCCGCCAGCCGCCCGGCGACCGCTTCCGTCATCGCCCGGGCGTACGGGCGGAAGTACCGCTCGACCAACGGCCCGGGATCGAACGGCTCGTCCCGCAGCACACCCCGGTGCGTGGTCCGCGTGTACACGGCCCCCATCCCGACGGCGAGCATCTCCTCCCGCTCGTCCGGGAACCGCTCCGGATCCACCACCAGCCGGGACAGCCGGTTGACGAACCGCCAGGGCGTCACCCCGGCCAGCCCGGCCGCCGCCTCCGCGAGTTCGGCCGTGTGCGCGTCCGTGATGTGGTCCAGCTCCCGCTCCAGCGCGGCGTCGTCGAGCACGATGTCCGCGCGCACTCCGGCCGGGACCGCCCGCGCGGAGTGCGGCACGTGCAGGATCACGGGCGACGCGGCGGCGCCGGGCAGCAGTTGGTACGACGGCTCGGACACGGGCGGCTCCCGGGGCGTGGTCGGTGACGGGGTGCGGGACCACGGTGTCACACCGACGACGGGCCCAGCAGCTCCCGGATCAGGCCGCCCACCTGTCCGGTCTCGATCAGGAAGCCGTCGTGCCCGTACGGCGACTCGACCAGCCGGAGCCCGTCGGCCCCGGGGATCAGCGCGGCCAGCTCGGCCTGCTGGGCCGGGGGATAGAGACGGTCGGAGTCCACGCCCGCCACCAGGGTGCGGGCCGTGACCCGGCCGAGTGCGGCGCGCAGCCCGCCCCGGTCGCGGCCGGCGTCATGAGCGTTCATCGCCTCCGACAGGACGACGTAACTCCCCGCGTCGAAGCGCCGGGTCAACTTGTCGGCGTGATGGTCGAGGTACGACTCGACCTGGTAGCGCCCGCCGTCGAAGGGGTTCTCGGCGCCCTGTGGTGCGCGGCCGAAGCGGACCGCGAGTTCGGGCTCGCTGCGGTAGGTGACATGGGCGATGCGGCGGGCCAGACCCAGGCCGGTGTGCGGGGCGCGGCCGGTGCCGTGGTAGTGGCCGCCCTGCCAGCCGGGGTCGGCGCGGATGGCGGTGAGCTGGGCGTTCGCCCAGGCGATCTGCTCCGCGCCGGCCGCCGCCGTGGTGGCGAGCAGCAGCAGCGCACCGACCCGCTCCGGGTACGACACCGCCCACTCCAGGGCCCGCATCCCGCCCATCGACCCGCCGGCCACCAGCGCCCAGCGCCCGATGCCCAGGGCGTCGGCCAGCCCGGCCTCGGCGGCGACCTGGTCCCGCTGGGTCAGGAAGGGGAACGCACCGCCCCAGGGTCCGCGCCCGTCGGCGCGCAGGGAGGACGGTCCCGTACTGCCCCGGCAGCCGCCCAGGACGTTCGGGGCGACGACGAACCAGCGGTCGGTGTCCAGCGCCAGGCCCGGCCCGACCACGCCCTCCCACCAGCCCGGGGTCGGGTGCCCCGGCCCGGCCGGCCCGGCCACATGACTGTCACCGGTGAGCGCGTGCAGCACGAGCACCGCGTTGCCGGCGTCGGGTGCCAGCCGGCCCCAGGTCTCGAACGCCAGCCGTACCCCCGGCAGTTCGCCGCCCGCTTCCAGGAGCAGCGGCTTCTCCGCCGCGTACCACTGCCGGCGGCCCGGCGGATCCCCCTCCCGCCAGGCCACCGCGGCCGGCGGGAGGGGAGCCTCTGGAGGCGGTGCGGCGTTCAGGACGCGGCGCCCTTCGCGGCGCGGAAACCGGCCTCCAGGTCGGCCTTGAGATCGGCGAGGTTCTCGATGCCGACGGACAGCCGCACCAGGCCCGGAGTGGTCCCGGTCGCCGCCAGCTGCTCCTCGTCCAGCTGGCTGTGGGTGGTGGACGCCGGATGGATGATCAGGCTGCGGACGTCACCGATGTTGGCGAGGTGGCTGAAGAGCTCGACGGCGTCCACGAACCGCTTGCCCGCCTCGATCCCGTCCCGGAGCTCGAAGGAGACGATCGCCCCCGCGCCGCGGGGCAGATACCGCTGCCCCGCCTCGTACCAGCGGCTGGAGGGCAGGCCCGGATAGTGCACGGCGGCGACCTCGTCGCGCTGCTCCAGCCACTCGGCCAGGGCCAGGGCGTTGGCCGAGTGCCGCTCCAGCCGCAGGCTCAGCGTCTCCACGCCCTGCAGCAGCAGGAACGCCGAGTGCGGGGAGAGCGCCGGGCCGAGGTCGCGCAGCAGCTGCACCCGCAGCTTGATCGCGTACGCGCCCGGGCCGAGCGCCGGCCAGTACTGCAGGCCGTGGTAGCTGGGGTCGGGCGCGGTGAAGTCGGGGAAGCGGTCGGAGTGCGCACCGAAGTCGAAGCTGCCGCCGTCGACCACGACGCCCGCGATGGCCGTGCCGTGCCCGCCGAGGAACTTGGTCGCCGAGTGCACCACGATGTCCGCGCCGTGTTCGAGGGGCCGCAGCAGATACGGGGTCGGAACCGTGTTGTCCACGATCAGCGGCACGCCCGCCGCGTGCGCCACGTCCGCGACCGCCCGCACGTCGAGCACGTTGCCACGCGGGTTGCCCAGCGTCTCCGCGAACAGCGCCTTGGTGTTCCGGCGGACGGCCGCCCGCCAGGCCTCCGGGTCGTCCGGGTCGTCCACGAAGGACACCTCGATGCCGAACTTCGGCAGCGTGTGCCGGAACAGGTTGTAGGTGCCGCCGTACAGGGACGTGCTCGACACGATGTGGTCGCCGGCCGCCGCCAGCGTCAGGAGCGCCAGGGTCTCGGCGGCCTGCCCGGACGACAGCGCCACCGCCGCGACCCCGCCCTCCAGGGCGGCGATCCGCTGCTCGAAGACGTCCTGGGTGGGATTGTGGATGCGGGTGTAGATGTTGCCGGGCTCGGCCAGGGCGAACAGATCGGCGGCGTGCTGGGTGTCGCGGAACACGAACGACGTCGTCTGGTAGATCGGCGTCGCCCGGGCCCCGGTCGCCGGGTCCGGGACGGCCCCGGCGTGGACCTGCCGGGTCTCGAACGACCAGGCCGAGGTGTCCGGCCCGGCGGGCGGCTCCTCGGGCGTGTGACCGGCGGTGACGGAGTCGATGGGCTGGCTCATGGTGCTGCTCCTCGTGCGGGAAGGCAGGACGGCGTGCGCGTGCGGGCACGCGTCGGCAGAACGGGGCAGAGCGAGGGAAGGGCCGGAGCGGAGCGTCAGCTCTCGGCGCGACACCCTGTGGTGGTGACACGCACATGATCGACATGGCGTCGGGTCACAAGCACCGTCATGTGACGAGCGAACCACAGCGGGTCACGGCGGGCCAGCCGCCTGCCGCACCCGACATGCAGACTTCACGAACGACATACGCACGTCACGAGGGGCGGACATGGCTCCGCCCCGGCGGGCGGGCTGCCTGCCGGGGCGGAGACGTCAGTCAGGAACCCTCAGCGGGTCCTCGGGGCCGGGCCGGGGTGCCGGCTCAGAGGGACGCGAGCGCCGCGTTCCAGGTGGCCGACGGGCGCATGACCGCGTCCGCCTTGGCCTTGTCGGGCTGGTAGTAGCCGCCGATGTCGGCCGGGGAGCCCTGGACGGCGAGCAGCTCCTCGACGATCTGCCGCTCGTTCGCGGTCAGCGTCTCGGCCAGCGGCGCGAACGCCTTGGCGAGTTCGGCGTCGTCCGTCTGCCGGGCCAGCTCCTGCGCCCAGTACAGGGACAGGTAGAAGTGGCTGCCGCGGTTGTCGATGCCGCCGACGCGACGGGTCGGGGACTTGTCCTCGTTGAGGAAGGTCGCCGTGGCGCGGTCGAGGGTGTCGGCGAGCACCTTGGCGCGGGCGTTGCCGGTGGCCGTGGCGTACTGCTCGAAGGACGGGACCAGGGCGAAGAACTCACCGAGGGAGTCCCAGCGCAGGTAGTTCTCCTTGACCAGCTGCTGGACGTGCTTCGGCGCGCTGCCGCCGGCGCCCGTCTCGAACAGGCCGCCGCCCGCCATCAGCGGGACGACCGAGAGCATCTTGGCGCTGGTGCCCAGCTCCAGGATCGGGAAGAGGTCGGTCAGGTAGTCACGGAGCACGTTGCCGGTGACGGAGATGGTGTTCTCGCCGCGGCGGATGCGCTCCACCGACAGCTTGGTGGCCTCGACCGGCGCCAGGATCCTGATGTCCAGGCCCTCGGTGTCGTGCTCCGAAAGGTACTGGTTGACCTTGGCGATCAGCTGCGCGTCGTGCGCACGGCCCTCGTCCAGCCAGAACACGGCCGGGTCGCCGGTGGCGCGGGCGCGGGTGACGGCCAGCTTCACCCAGTCCTTGATCGGCGCGTCCTTGGTCTGGCAGGCGCGGAAGATGTCACCGGCGGCGACCGGCTGCTCGATCACGACGTTGCCGGCCGCGTCGACCAGGCGGACCGTGCCGGCGGTGGCGATCTCGAAGGTCTTGTCGTGGGAGCCGTACTCCTCGGCCTTCTGCGCCATCAGGCCCACGTTCGGGACCGACCCCATGGTGGACGGGTCGAAGGCGCCGTTGGCCCGGCAGTCCTCGATCACGGCCTGGTAGACACCGGCGTAGGAGGAGTCCGGGATGACCGCGAGGGTGTCGGCCTCCTGGCCGTCCGGGCCCCACATGTGGCCGGAGGTGCGGATCATGGCCGGCATCGAGGCGTCGATGATGACGTCGGAGGGCACGTGCAGGTTGGTGATGCCCTTGTCGGAGTCGACCATCGCCAGGGCCGGGCCCTCGGCGATCTCGGCGTCGAAGGAGGCCTTGATCTCGGCGCCCTCGGGCAGGTTGTCCAGGCCCTTGAGGATGCCGCCGAGGCCGTCGTTGGCGCTGAGGCCGGCCGCCTTGAGGGTCTGGCCGTACTTCGCGAACGTCTTCGGGAAGAAGACACGCACCACGTGACCGAAGATGATCGGGTCGGAGACCTTCATCATCGTGGCCTTGAGGTGCACGGAGAACAGGACGCCCTCCTGCTTGGCGCGGGCGATCTGCGCGGCCAGGAAGTCGTTGAGCTGGGCGACGTGCAGCACCGAGGCGTCGACGACCTCGCCCGCCAGGACCGGTACGGAGTCCTTGAGCACGGTGGTGGTGCCGTCCTCGGCGACCAGCTCGATCTTCAGGGCGCCGGCCTCGGAGATCACCACGGACTTCTCGGTGGAGCGGAAGTCGTTCTCGCCCATGGTGGTCACGTTGGTCCTGGACTCGGAGGTCCAGGCACCCATGCGGTGCGGGTGGGTCTTGGCGTAGTTCTTCACCGAGGCGGGGGCGCGGCGGTCCGAGTTGCCCTCACGCAGGACCGGGTTCACGGCGGAACCCTTGATCTTGTCGTAGCGGGCGCGGATCTCGCGCTCCTCGTCGGTCTTCGGGTCGTCCGGGTAGTCCGGCAGCGCGTAGCCCTTGCCCTGGAGCTCGGCGACGGCGGCCTTCAGCTGCGGGATCGACGCCGAGATGTTCGGCAGCTTGACGATGTTGGCCTCGGGCGTCTTGGCCAGGTCGCCCAGCTCGGCCAGGGCGTCCGGGATGCGCTGGTCCTCGTTCAGGTACTCCGGGAAGTGGGCGATGATGCGCCCGGCCAGCGAGATGTCGCGGATGTCCACGGCGACACCGGCCTGCGAGGCATACGCCTGGATCACCGGCAGGAACGAGTGCGTCGCCAGGGCCGGGGCCTCGTCTGTGTAGGTGTAGATGATGGTCGAGTCAGTCACCGGGTGCTCCGCTCCACGTCTGCAACATTGCTCGACATCAAGATATCTCGTGAACGACCCGGGCTCGACAGGGGTCCGCGACTCGGAAGATCCGTTTGTCATACGACAGGCAACCGGATCGGTCAAAAGGGTGGTCATGACAAGCGAGCCACCATCGACCGGCGGCCGGACCGACCACCCGGCCGCCCGAGCGAAAGCGGACCATGAGAAATCGCACCAGAGTGACGGCCCCGGCGGCCGCCCTGCTCGGCACGGCGACCGTACTGGCCACGGGGGCCCCGGCCTTCGCGCGTCCCTTCTCCGCGGGGGAGAAAAGCGGCGACGCGGGGGCCGGGGGCAAGACGCCCGCCCCAGGCCCGGAGACCCTGGGCGACCCTGTCTACCCGGACCTCGGCAACGACGGCTACCGGGTCCTCGCCTACGACCTCGACCTCGCCTACGACGCCACGACCCGCCTGGTCGACGGCACCGCGACGCTGCGCGTCCGCACCACGCGGAACCTGTCCCGCCTCTCCCTGGACGCGCTGGGCCTCGACATACGCACCGTGCGCGTCGACGGCCGGAGCGCCGCCTTCGAGCAGGCCGGCGAGAAGCTGCGGATCACCCCGGCCCGCCCGCTCCGGGAGGACGACCACGTCACCGTGTGCGTGGCGTACGGCGCCGATCCGCGCCGCACCCTCCCGCACACCGCCTGGGTGGCCACCCCGGACGGCTTCGCCGTCTGCCCGCAGCCGAACTCCGCGCACACCGTCTTCCCGTGCAACGACCACCCCTCGGACAAGGCGGACTTCACCTTCCGCATCACCGTCCCGAGCGGCCTGCGCGGCGTCGCGAACGGCCTGCTCACCCGCACCGAGAGCCTCCCCGGCGACCGGACCGCGTACGCGTACCGCTCCCGCGCGCCGATCGCCACGGAACTCGTCCAGATCACCGTCGGCGACTACGTCGTGAAGGACCGGCAGGGCCCGCACGGCCTGCCGCTGCGGGACGTCGTCCCCGTCGCCCGGGCCGCCGCCCTGGAACCGGCGCTCGCCCTCACCGCGGGCCAGGTGGCGTGGCTGGAGGACCGGCTCGGCGTCGCCTTCCCGTTCGAGACGTACGGCCTGCTGCCCTGCAACTCCGACGACCCGAACGCCTTCGACTTCACAGGGCTGGAGACCCAGACCCTCACCCTCTACAAGCCGAACTTCCTGCTCCAGGAGGAGGCGAAGATCGGCTCGCACATGATGCACGAGCTGGTCCACTCCTGGTTCGGCAACCTGGTCTCCCCCGCCACCTGGGCCGACCTCTGGCTGAACGAGGGCCACGCCGACTTCTACGGGCTGCTCTACCGCTACGAACGCGGCTGGCCGGACTCCCTGGGCATGACCACCATGGAGGCCCGGATGAAGGACACCTACGCCCGCGGCGACCAGTGGCGCCACGACTCGGGGCCGGTGGCCGCCCCGAACGCGGTGAATCTCTTCGACAGCCAGCGCTACCTCGGCGGCGTCCTGACGCTGTACGCCTTCCGCGAGCTGGTCGGCGAGGACGTCTTCCACCAGGTCGAGCGCACCTTCCTGGACCGCTTCCGGCGCCGCTCGGCATCGACGGAGGACTACATGGCCGTCGCCACCGAGGTCTCCGGCCAGGACCAGTCGGGCTTCCTGCGCGACTGGCTCTACGGCACCACGACCCCGCGGATGCCCGGCCACCCCGACTGGACGGTCACCCCGGTGACCCCGTCGGCGGCCACCCCGCACAGCCTGCGCGGCGGCCACCACCACGACAACTCCGCCACGCTGTAGGCGCGAGGGGCAGGGGGCTAGTCGGTGTGCGGCAGGCCCGACGGCAGGTCGTCCGGGACGCGCTGCTGCGGGATCACCACGGCCCCCTGCTGGAGCGCCACCGTGCGGGTCGGGGCGGGGATGCGGATGCCCTCCTCGCGGTAGCGGCGGTGCAGGCGCTTGATGAACTCGTGCTTGATCCGGAACTGGTCGCTGAACTCGCCGACGCCCAGGATCACCGTGAACCCGATCCGCGAGTCGCCGAAGGTGTGGAAGCGGATGGCCGGTTCGTGCTCCGGGACCGCGCCGGTGATCTCGGTCATGATCTCGGCGATGACCTCCTGCGTGACCCGCTCGACCTGGTCCAGGTCGCTGTCGTAGCTCACGCCCACCTGCACCAGGATCGTCAACTGCTGCTCGGGACGCGTGTAGTTGGTCATGTTCGTCTTCGCCAGCTGGCCGTTGGGGATGACCACCAGGTTGTTGGAGAGCTGACGGACGGTCGTCTGCCGCCAGTTGATGTCCACGACGTAGCCCTCCTCGCCGCTGCTCAGCTGGATGTAGTCGCCCGGCTGCACGGTCTTGGAGGCGAGGATGTGGATGCCCGCGAAGAGGTTGGCCAGGGTGTCCTGGAGTGCGAGCGCGACCGCGAGACCGCCCACGCCCAGGGCGGTGAGCAGGGGCGCTATGGAGATGCCCAGCGTCTGGAGCACCACCAGGAAGCCGATCGCCAGGACCAGCACCCGGGTGATGTTCACGAAGATCGTGGCCGAACCGGCGACCCCGGAGCGGGACTGGGTGACCGATTGCACCAGTCCGGCGATCACCCGCGCCGCCGAGACCGTCACCGCGAAGATGAGCAGCACCTTCAGGCACTGGTCGGTGTGGTGCTGGACCGTTCTCGTCAGCGGCAGCACCGCCGCGGCGGCCGCCGCGCCGCCCGAGAGCGCCGCCCACGGGACCACCGTGCGCAGCGCGTCCACGATGACGTCGTCACCGCTCCAGCGGGTCCGCTTCGCGTGCCTGGCCAGCCAGCGCAGCATGCCGCGGGACAGAAAGGCCAGCAACAGGCCGGCCGCCAGGGCGATGCCGGCCAGGACCAGGTCATCGACGGTGAGCGCTCGGTTCACCGGTTACCTCCCATTCGATTGTGCAACCGCTCATCCTGCCGTATCCACGGAGCCGAATCCGCACAGAGGTTCGTGCCGCGGCCTCCGTCGGCCGGGACCGCGCTGAATCTGTGCGGCTCGAACTCTCGCCACACCGTGTCTGGTTGACGCGGGCCGCCGCACGGCGGCAGGCTGTCGCGCAGTGATCGCCAGGGAGGCTCGATGACAGGTCCGGTGCTCGCGGTCGACCAGGGCACGTCCGGTACCAAGGCCCTGGTGATCTGCCCCGAACGGGGCGTCATCGGCACCGGATTCGTCGCCACCAAACCCCGGCACCCGCCCGGCGGCCTGGCGGAGGGGGACCCCGAGGAGCTCTACGACTCGGTGCTCGTCGCCGGCCGCCGAGCGCTCGCCGAGGCGGGCGAACCGGTCACCGCGCTGGGCCTGGCGGGCCAGGGCGAGACCGTCCTGGCCTGGGATCCGGGCACCGGGCGCCCGCTCACCACCGCGATCCTCCGGCAGGACCGCCGGGCCGAGTCCGTCTGCGCCGAACTCTTCGAACACGCGGACGAGTTACGGGAAGTCACCGGCCTGCCCCTCGACCCCGGCTTCGCCGCGCCCAAGATGGCCTGGATCCGCCGCCATCTCACCACCGGGGGAGTCGTCACCACCACCGACGCCTGGCTGGTCCACCGGCTCACCGGCGCCCATGTCACCGACGCCGCCACCGCCGGCCGCACCCAACTCCTCGATCTGGACCGGGTGCAGTGGTCGCCGCGCGCCCTCGACCTCTTCGGACTGTCCACCGAACGCCTCCCCGAGATCGTCGGCAACTGCCAACTCGTCGGCACGACAAAGGAGTTCGGGCGCGAGATCCCGCTCACCGGACTCGCCGTGGACCGGCAGGCGGCCCTCCTCGCCCAGCGGATCACCGGTCCGGGCGGCGCCAAGTGCACCTACGGCACCGGGGCGTTCCTGCTCGCGCACACCGGCGACACCTCTCGGCGCAGCGCCTCAGGACTGGTCGGCTGTGTCGCCTGGCGCCTTGCCGGAGAGACGGGTTACTGCCTGGAGGGCCAGGTGTACGCGGTCGGCTCGGCCGTCCGCTGGCTCACCGACCTCGGCGTGATCTCCGGCGCCGCCGACCTCGACCGGGTCGGCGGCGCCGTCCCCGACGCCGGCGGGGTCACCTTCGTCCCCGCGCTGGCCGGACTCGCCGCTCCCTGGTGGCGCGGCGAGCTGCGCGGCTCGCTCACCGGACTCGGCCTCGACACCGGCCCCGGGCATCTGGTGCGCGCCCTGTGCGAGGGCCTCGCCGCCCAGGTGGCGGAACTCGCCGAAGCGGCCGAGTCCGACCTCAACACCCCGCTGACCGCGCTGCGCGTCGACGGCGGTCTCACCCGCTCGGCGCTGCTCATGCAGACCCAGGCCGACCTGCTGCAACGCCCGGTCGAGGTGTCCACGCTGCCCGACGCCACCGCCCTCGGGGTGGGTGCCCTGGCCTACCTGGGCACCGACCCCACCGACTTCCTGCCGGACAGCAGACCGTCCGCCGTCTACGAGCCGCGCATCTCGGCGGGGGAAGCCGCCGAGCGCCTGGGCACCTTCCGCGCGGCCGTCGCGGCGTTGCTCCCCCGCGCCGGGGCCGGAGCATCCGGATGACCGTCACCGCCGAAGGCCCGCCTCCCACCGTCCCTACGACGGTGGCCGTCACCGTCGAAGGCCCGCCGCCCGCCCGCCCTACGACGTGACGGTCGTCGGCGCCGGGGCCGGCGGCGACGCGCTCGCCCGGATCCGGCACCTCGACGGGCGTGTACCGGTGTCCTGCCCTGCGACACGGTCGTCTTCACCGGGGACTCCGTCGCCGAGGACCAACTCGCGTGCCGGGCCCGGATCACCTCGGCCACCGGCCGTGCACCGACCACCTGGGGCCGCCACAGGGCGTACGCCGACCACCTGGGGTGTCTTCGCCACCGGCTGGACGCCGACCACCTGGGGTGTCTTCGCCGTCGGCTGTCCGCGCCGCCCGGGCCAGGACGCCCGGACGGCCGCGCGGGAGGGCCCGGGCCGCCGGCGCCGTGCTGGAGCGGCTGGTCAGTCGTCCGTGAAGGAGCCGTGCCGGCCCGCTCCCGCAGCGAAGCGCGCCGCTCCGGCCAGTCCTTCCGCCAACACGGCCATCCCGTGGCGGATCTCACCGAGCATCGCCGTCGGTTCGTCCAGCCCCTCCTGGTCCAGCACCGACGCCCGGTCACTGCGCAGGCACGCCTGCGGGAAACCGGCGACGGACGCGGCCAGTTCCTCGGCCGCCTCCCGGGACCGGCCGGTGGGGACGACCCGGTTGGCCAGGCCCATCTCGTAGGCCTCGGCGGCCGGGACCGCACGGCCGGTCAGGATCAGGTCCATGGCCCGGCCGGTGCCGATCAGCCGGGGGAGCCGTACCGTGCCGCCGTCGATCAGCGGCACGCCCCAGCGGCGGCAGAAGACGCCGAACACCGCGTCCTCCTCGGCGACCCGCAGATCGCACCACAGGGCCAGCTCCAGGCCCCCCGCCACGGCGTGCCCGGCGATAGCCGCTATCACCGGCTTGGACAGCCGCAGCCGGGTCGGGCCCATCGGGCCGTCCCCGTCCTCGGCCACCCGGTTGCCGCGCTCGCCGCCCACCGCCTTCAGGTCCGCGCCCGCGCAGAAGGTGCCGCCCTCACCCCACAGCACCGCCACCCTGGCCGCGTCGTCCGCCTCGAACTCACGGAAGGCGGCGACCAGTTCGGCCGCCGTCGGCCCGTCCACCGCGTTGCGCGCCTCGGGCCGGGAGAGGACGACCGTGGTGACAGGACCCTTGCGTTCCAGGCGGACCGGCATGCGTTTCCTTCCTTCGGAAGGCCATCCGCGGTCAGATGACCTTCAGTCGCACCAGCGCTCCCAGTGTCAGTGCTCCCGGCAGCAACGGCACCCACACGGTGATGATCCGGTAGGCGAGGACGACGGCGGTGGCGACGGCCACCGGGCCGCCCGCGGCCACCAGCGCCACGATCAGCGCCGCCTCCACGGAACCCAGACCGCCCGGCGTGGGGATCAGCGCGACGGCGACCGTGGCCGCCAGGTACGCCAGCGCCATGTGCGCGGGTGGCACCGGCAGGCCCAGTGCCTGCCCGACCGCCACCAGACCGGCCGCCTGGAGGGCTGGGAAGGCGAGCGAGCCGCCCCACAGCGCCAGCGCCCGGGACGGACGCGTGTGCACCGAGCGGGCCTCGCTCAGGGCGGAGCGCACGAAGCGGAACACCGGCTCGCGCACCCGTCGTACGAGAAACAGCGCGGCCAGTGCCACGGCGACCAGCGCGCCGACGACGGCCAGGACCGGGCCGACCGTCCCGTGCGGGAGCAGGCTGCCGAGATGCAGCGCGTCCGGGAAGGCGAAGAAGAACACGGCCATCAGGCCGACCCGGGCCACCGACTCGGCGAGCAGATACAGGGCGAGCGCGGCCGAGGAGGTGGCGAGCGGCACCCCGCACACGGTCATGAACCGCAGGTTGACCGCGCCGGAGCCCAGGCCCGTCGGCAGCAGGTGGTTGGCCGAGCCGGCCGCGAGCTGGGTCGCGAGGAGCCGCCAGCGGGGCAGTTGCTGGACCACCGCGCCCTGCCGGGTGAAGGCCGCGGCCACCCAGGTCAGACAGGTGGCGGCGCCCGCCGCGAGCAGCCAGGGCCAGGAGGCGTCACGGAGGTGGGCGAAGCCCTCGACGAGGACCGACCGGTGCTGCACCGCGATGACCGCCACGAGCAGGAGCGGAATCAGGGTGAGGATGTGCCGCCAGGGGACACGGCGGGCGAGCCGGGGGAGACGGCCCGCACGGAAGCCGGGGATTCTTACCGCTGTCACACCGGGAGAGGTTTTCCGCGCCGCGCCAACTGCGGGTGGCGGAAGAGGAGACACCGGATGACGGACGGGAAGCGGGTGAGGGGGGAGGCCCGGCCGGGCATGCGCGTGGGCTCTCGCATCGGTCTTCGCACCGGTTCTCACACCGGTTCTCGCACCGGTTTTCGCAGGGCCGGGCGGGGCCTTCGGGAGGCTCATCTGGTCCTTCGTACAGGGGGACGGCGAGCGGACATTGACCTCAACGAAGCTTGAGGTCGTACGTTCTCTCCCATGAGTATGGAGACCACCGCCTGGACGCAACTGCACAGCGTGATGACCGCCGAGCAGGAGCGCCGCCCGTTCGACCGGGCCACGCTGCGTCGTATCGCCGCCTTCGCCCGCCCGCACCGGGGCGGCATAGTCCGTTTCGTCCTGCTCGGGGTGGTCACCGCCCTGCTCGCCGTCGCGACCCCGGTGCTGGCCGGCCATGTCGTCGACGCGATCGTGTCGGGGCACGACACCGGCACGGTCGTACGGCTGTCGCTGCTGATCGCGGGCGTCGCGGTCGCGGAGGCGGCGCTCGGGGTGCTCGGGCGGCGCCTCTCGGCGACGCTCGGGGAGGGACTCATCCTCGACCTGCGAACGGCTGTGTTCGATCATGTGCAGCGCATGCCCGTCGCGTTCTTCACGCGTACTCGTACGGGAGCGCTGGTCAGTCGTCTCAACAACGACGTGATCGGCGCCCAGCGCGCCTTCGCCAACACCCTCTCCGGCGTGGTCAGCAACCTGGTCACGCTGGTGCTCACCCTCGCGGTCATGCTCACCCTGTCCTGGCAGATCACCCTGCTCGCCCTGGTGCTGCTGCCGCTGTTCGTGGTGCCCGCCCGCCGGATGGGCGGCCGGATGGCCCGGATGCAGCGCGAGGCCGCCGCGCTGAACGCGGCCATGGGCACCCGGATGACCGAGCGCTTCTCCGCGCCCGGCGCCACCCTGATCAAGCTCTTCGGGCGGCCCGAGGAGGAGTCGGCGGAGTTCACGGCGCGTGCCGCCCGGGTCCGGGACATCGGGGTGCGCACCGCCACCGCCCAGTCGGTGTTCATGACCGCCCTCACCCTGGTCTCCTCGCTGGCGCTCGCCCTGGTCTACGGCCTCGGCGGCTGGTTCGCGCTGCGCGGCACCCTGGAGCCGGGCGCGGTCGTCTCCCTCGCCCTCCTCCTGACCCGGCTCTACGCCCCGCTCACCTCCCTCGCCGGCGCCCGCGTCGAGGTGATGAGCGCGCTGGTCAGCTTCGAGCGGGTCTTCGAAGTCCTCGACCTGTTGCCCCTGATCGAGGAGAAACCCGACGCCCGCGAGGTGCCCGAGGGCCCGGTGGCCGTCGAGTTCGAGGACGTCCGCTTCGCCTACCCGGCCGCCGACCAGGTCTCCCTCGCCTCACTCGAAGAGGTTGCGACCCTGGACAGCCGCGGCGGCGCCGAGGTCCTGCACGGCATCTCCTTCCGCGCCGAACCCGGGCAGACCGTCGCCCTGGTCGGCTCCTCCGGCGCCGGCAAGTCCACCATCGCCCAGCTGCTGCCGCGCCTGTACGACGTCGACGCGGGCGCCGTGCGCATCGGCGGCACCGACGTCCGCGACCTGACCGCGGGCTCCCTGCGGGCCACCCTCGGCATGGTCACCCAGGACGGCCACCTCTTCCACGACAGCGTCCGCGCCAACCTGCTGCTCGCCCGGCCGGCGGCCACCGACGAGGAGTTGTGGGTCGCCCTCGGCCGAGCCCGTCTCGACGAGGTCGTACGGTCGCTGCCCGACGGCCTGGACACGGTGGTCGGCGAGCGCGGCTACCGGCTCTCCGGCGGCGAGCGGCAGCGCATGACCATCGCCCGGCTGCTGCTGGCCCGGCAGCGCGTGGTCATCCTCGACGAGGCCACCGCCCACCTGGACAACACCTCGGAGGCGGCCGTCCAGGAGGCCCTCACCGAGGCGCTGGAGGGGCGCACGGCCGTGGTCATCGCCCACCGGCTGTCCACGATCCGGGCCGCCGACCAGATCCTGGTGGTCGAGGCCGGCCACATCGTGGAGCGCGGCACCCACGAGGAACTCCTGGTGGCGGACGGACGCTACGCCGAACTGCACCGCACCCAGTTCGCGGCGGCGCCGACGCCCTGACGGCGGAGTTCACTTCACCGTCACGTTTTCCTGTGATTCCGGGAAGGGAGCGCTCCCCCCCTTGACGACACTGGTCCGGACCTTTAGCTTCACGCCTTAAACAAAGCCTCACGGATGTGCTCAACGCCCGATGACAACACGGGTGTTGGGCACAAACCGTGCTGCATCCCCCCGCGTGAAAGGCCAACCCCCCGCAATGGCCAGACCTCTCCCCACGGCTGCCGCCCTAGCCGCCCTGACCCTCTCCGCAGGCCTGTTCGCCGCCTCCCCCGCACAGGCCGCCACCGGCACCATCACCGGCCTCGGCGGCAAGTGCCTCGACGTGGCCGGCGCCAGCTCCGCCGACGGCACGGCCGTCCAGCTCTACGACTGCAACGGCACCGCGGCCCAGCAGTGGACCGTCGGCAGCGACGGCACCATACGCGCCCTCGGCAAGTGTCTCGACGTGACCGGCAACTCGACCGCCGACGGCGCCAAGGCCCAGCTGTGGACCTGTTCCGGCGGCGCCAACCAGCAGTGGACCGTCAGCTCCGCCCACGACATCGTCAACCCGCAGGCGAACAAGTGCCTGGACGCCACCGGCAACTCCTCGGCGAACGGCACCCGCGCCCAGATCTGGACGTGCGCCGGCACCGCCAACCAGAAGTGGACCGCGCCCGCGGCCGGCGGCGGTGGCACCACCCCGTCCTCGCCGATGGCCGTGGCGCCCTACCTCTACAACGGCTGGGGCGACCCGCCGAGCCCGACCACGATCACCAACGCGACCGGCGTGAAATACTACACGCTCGCGTTCGTCCTCAGCAACGGCTACTGCAACCCGCAGTGGGACGGCAGCCGGGCGCTGACCGGCGGTGTCGACCAGCAGACCGTCAACACCGTGCGCGCCAACGGCGGTGACATCATCCCGTCCTTCGGCGGCTACAGCGGCAACAAGCTGGAGAGCTCCTGCTCCAGCGCGGGCGAACTGGCGGCGGCCTACCAGAAGGTCATCAACGCCTACGGCGGTCTCAAGGCCATCGACATCGACCTGGAGGCCGACGCCTACAGCAACGGGACCGTGCAGCAGCGGGTCGTGGACGCGCTGAAGACGGTGAAGGCCAACAACTCCGGTCTGAAGGTGTACATCACCATCGGCACCGGCCAGAGCGGCCCCGACACCAGCCTGATCAACCGGGCCGCGTCCTCCGGGCTGACCGTCGACGCCTGGGCGATCATGCCGTTCGACTTCGGCGGCGCGGGCCAGAACATGGGGAACCTCACCACCCAGGCGGCCGAGGGACTCAAGAACGCGCTGAAGAACGCGTACCACTACAGCGACGACCAGGCCTACCGGGACATGGGCATCTCGTCCATGAACGGCATCACCGACAACAGCGAGACCGTGACGGTCGCCGACTTCCGGACCATCCTCGCCTACGCGCAGCAGCACCACCTGGCCCGGCTCACCTTCTGGTCCGCCAACCGCGACCGGCCCTGCACCGGCGGCTCCGCCGACAGCTGCTCGGGCGTGAGCCAGTCCAACTGGGACTACACGCGCGTCTTCGCCGGCTACACCGGCTGACCCCCCACACCTCGGACTAGGAGATCCAGTGCTTCGCCTTTCCTGGCGCCGCAGACCGACGAGCGCCGCAGTGCTGGCCGTTCTCGGAGCGTCCCTGCTGACCGCCGCCCCGTCCGCGCAGGCGGCCGCCACCGCCCTGCCCACCGGCTTCGCCACCCTCACCAACGCCGCCAGTGGCAAGTGCCTGGACGCCAGGTCGGCCGCCACCGCGAACGGCACCGCCGTCCAGCAGTACACCTGCAACAACACCACCGCCCAGCAGTGGAGTTTCACCGCCACCAGCGGCGGCTACGTCCGGATCAACAACGGCAACAACACCAGCCAGGTGGTCGACGTCACCGACGTCTCCACCGCCGACAACGCCCTGACCCAGCTGTGGGCCTACGGCGGCGGGGCCAACCAGCAGTGGCTGCCGGTCGACGAGGGCGGCGGCGCCTACCACTTCGTCAACCGCAACAGCGGCAAGTGCCTCGACGACCCGGCCGCCTCGACCGCGGACAGCGTGCAGCTGGTCCAGTACACCTGCAACAACACCGCGGCCCAGCGCTTCCAGGTGACCGCCGTGACGCCGCCGTCCACCGGCGACCCCGACCTCGGCCCGAACGTGGTCGTCTTCGACCCGTCGATGTCGGCGTCGACCATCCAGAGCCGCCTCAACTCGATCTTCCAGCAGCAGGAGACGAACCAGTTCGGCTCCCAGCGCTACGCCGTGATGTTCAAGCCGGGCACCTACAGCGCGGACGTCAACGTCGGGTTCTACACCCAGGTCCTCGGCCTCGGCCTGACCCCGGACGCGGTCAACATCAACGGCGCGGTGCACGCCGAGGCCGACTGGTTCCAGGGCAACGCCACCCAGAACTTCTGGCGCGGCGCGGAGAACCTCTCCGTCACCCCGACCGGTGGCTCCGACCGCTGGGCGGTCTCGCAGGCCTCCGCCTACCGCCGGATGCATCTGCGCGGCAACCTCGCCCTGGACGACGGCGGCTGGTCCAGCGGCGGCCTGATCGCCGACAGCAAGATCGACGGGCAGGTCAACTCCGGCAGCCAGCAGCAGTGGCTGACCCGCAACTCGCAGCTCGGCAGTTGGACCGGCTCCAACTGGAACATGGTCTTCGTGGGCAGCACGGGCGTGCCGTCCACCACGTTCCCCAGCCCGCCGGACACCACGGTCGCGCAGAGCCCGGTGACCCGTGAGAAGCCGTTCCTGTACGTCGACGGCTCCGGCAACTACCAGGTGTTCGTGCCGTCGACGCGCTCCAACTCCTCGGGTACCAGCTGGAGTTCGGGCTCGGCGGCCGGTTCGTCGCTCTCACTGGACAGCTTCTACATCGTGAAGCCGGGCGCCACCGCCTCCCAGATCAACGCGGCCCTGACGGCGGGGAAGAACCTCCTGGTCACCCCGGGTGTCTACCACCTCGACCAGACCCTGCAGATCAACCGCGCCGACACCGTCGTCCTCGGCCTCGGCCTCGCCACCTTCGTCCCCGACAACGGCGTCACCGCCATGAAGGTCGCGGACGTCGACGGGGTCCAGATCGCGGGCCTGCTCTTCGACGCCGGCACCACCAACTCCTCCACCCTGGTCGAGGTCGGCCCGAGCAACTCCTCGGCCTCGCACGCGGCCGACCCGACCTCGCTGCACGACGTGTACTTCCGGGTCGGCGGCGCGGGCGTCGGCAAGGCCACCACCAGCCTGGTCGTCAACAGCGACAACGTGATCGGCGACCACATGTGGATCTGGCGCGCCGACCACGGCAGCGGAGTCGGCTGGACCAGCAACACCGCCGACACCGGCCTGGTCGTCAACGGTGACAACGTGACGATGTACGGCCTGTTCGTCGAGCACTTCCAGAAGTACCAGACCGTCTGGAACGGCAACGGCGGCCGGACGTACTTCTACCAGAACGAGATGCCGTACGACCCGCCCAACCAGGCGGCCTGGATGAACGGCTCGACCCAGGGCTACGCGGCCTACAAGGTCGCCGACTCGGTCACCAGCCACCAGGTGTACGGCCTCGGCAGCTACTGCTACTTCAACGTCAACCCGAGCGTGGTCGCGGCGCACGCCGTCGAGGCGCCGAACAACTCGGGCGTCCGCTTCACCAGCATGGTGACGGTCTCCCTCGGCGGCACCGGCACCATCAGCCACGTCATCAACAACACCGGAGGCCCGTCGAACTCCTCGACCAACGTGGCCAACCTCGCCTCCTACCCGTGACCGTCGCTCCCTGAGCGGAACACGGGTGCCCCGGCGGACCTCCGCCGGGGCACCCGTGTGTTTCAGGACGGAGCGTTGTGCCGGGGCTCTGCCGTCCGCACCGGCGGCTGGTCCTTCGGCTCCGGACGGTCCTGGCGGTCCAGGTCGGGCCGGTGGCCGCCGCGCAGGGCGGAGGCCACGGCGGAGACCAGGGCCATGCCCGCGGCCACGCCGAACACGATGGCCAGGCCGTGGTGGAACGGACCGGAGACCAGCTGCGGGAAGAAGGTGTGGCCGGTCAGGACGGACCGCTGGGCGCTGGTCACATGGTCCAGTACGCCCTCGGCGGAGAGCAGGTGCTCGATCGGGTTGTTGCCGAGGAACGTCGCGAACAGCGTGCTCACCGGCGGCAGTGAGGCGGCGTGCGCGGCGGACGCGGCCGGCACGCCGTGCGCCATGAGCCCGCTCTTCAGGGTGCCCGGGAGCGAGGAGGCGAGGCCGGAGACCATCAGCGAGAAGAAGACGCCGATGGACAGCGCCGTACCGGAGTTCTGGAAGGTCGAGCGCATGCCCGAGGCGACCCCCCGGTACTCGGCCGGGACACTGCCCATGATCGAGGACGTGTTCGGCGCCGAGAACATGCCCTGGCCGAGCCCGTTGAGCAGCAGCAGCGCCGCGAACAGCCCGTAGTCGAAGTCGACGGGCAGCGCGAGCAGGCCGAGGAAGGACAGCATGACGACCACCAGGCCGGCGGTGGAGAAGAACCGGGCGCCGAACCGGTCCGACAGGTAGCCGGAGACCGGGCCCGCGACGAGGAAACCGAGCGTGAGCGGAAGCATGAAGATGCCGGCCCACAGCGGGGTGTCCTCGAAGTCGTAGCCGTGCAGCGGCAGCCAGATGCCCTGTAGCCAGATGATGAGCATGAACTGCAGGCCACCGCGCGCGATCGAGGTCAGCAGGGCGGCCACGTTGCCCGCCGCGAACGCCCTGTTCTTGAAGAGCGCCAGGTTGAACATGGGCTCGGCGACCCGTGTCTCGATGACGCAGAAGGCCAGCAGCAGACCGACGCCACCGATCAGGCCGGTCAGCACCCACGGGTTCCCCCAGCCGGTGGCACTGTCGCCGTACGGCTGGATCCCGTACGTGATCCCGGCCAGCAGGATCCCGGCGCCCGCCGCGAAGGTGATGTTGCCCAGCCAGTCGATCCGGCCGGGCCGGCCCGTCGAGGTCTCGCGCAGACTCAGGTAAGACCAGATCGTGCCGGTGATGCTGACCGGGACGCTCACCCAGAACACGGCACGCCAGTCGACGACGGCGAGCAGACCGCCCGCGAGCAGACCGAGGAACTGGCCCGCCAGCGCGGTGATCTGGTTGATGCCGAGCGCCATGCCGCGCTGCCGGGTGGGGAAGGCGTCGGTCAGGATGGCGGCCGAGTTGGCGGTGAGCATCGACCCGCCGAAGGCCTGCACGATCCGCCACAGGATCAGCCACATCGCGCCCGCCCCCGCACGGAACGGATCGAGCGACAGCGCGACCGAGGCGCAGGCGAAGATCAGGAACCCGAGGTTGTAGATCTTCACCCGCCCGAACATGTCGCCGAGCCGTCCGAGCACGACCACCAGGACCGCGGAGACCAGCAGGTAGCCCAGGATCATCCAGAGCAGATAGCCGATGTTGCCGGGCGCGAGCGGGTCGAGGCCGATGCCGCGGAAGATCGCCGGCAGCGAGATGATCACGATCGACGCGTCCATCGTGGCGATCAGCACACCGAGTGTGGTGTTGGAGAGCGCGACCCACTTGTAGCCGGGCCCGGGAGGGGTGTCCTTGTGACGGGCCGAGCGCAGGGAGCCGGTCCAGCCCCGCCCGCTCACAGCTGCTCCGCCAGCCGGGCGAGGAGCGGCACGGCCGCCCCGAGCGTCTCGCGCTCCTCGGCGGAGAACGTGTCGAGGACGTCGGCGAGCCGCCGCACCGATTCGGAGCGCCGCTCGGCGAGCATGGCCCGCCCCTCGTCGGTGACGGCCGCGATGCTCCGCCGCCCGTCCGTGGCGTCGGGGGTACGGCGGACCCAACCGCGCTGTTCGAGCTGGGCGAGGGTGGTCGCCATGGCCTGCGGCCGCACCCGCTCCGTCTCGGCGAGGGACGTGGGGGACTCGGGGCCATCGGCGGCGAGCCGCGCGAGCACCGAGACGCCCGAGAGGGACACGTCCCCCACCGCATGGGCCTGTCGCAGCCGCCGCGTCATACGACCCACCGCGAGCCGGAGCTCCGCGGCGAGCAGGGAGGGGTCGCTCGGATCGCGTGTACCGCCGGCGTCGGAGACTATGTCTGTCTTCACATGTACTAATACTAGGTTTATCAGTCTGGACTGCTCAACCAGCCATAAGTAAATACGCCTGGCTGTGTGCGGCGGGCGGGCGGACGGGCGGACGGGGCGGGGCTCAGCTGCAGGTGAGCCGGCCTGCCGTGGCCTTGGCCGTGAGGATCCGGTGCACGGAGGCGGCGACCTTGGCGCGGAAGGAGGCGTCCGTCGCCATCCGCGCCTGCACGCCCTGCACCATCGCCGGCACGGTCGACGCCTTGACCGTGAGGATCATGTCGCCGCCGGCGGTCAGGAAGTTCACTGCCCGCTGGGCCGGGGTGTAGGCGCGCACCGCGACCGCCTGGCCGATGTCGTCGGAGATGACGACTCCCTTGAAGCCGAACTTGGTGCGCAGCAGCGAGTTGATGACGGTCGGGGAGAACACGGCCAGGTGCTTCGAGTCGATCTTGGTGTACTTCGCCGAGGAGACCATCATGAACGGCGTGCCGGCAGCGATCCCGCTGCGGAACGGCTGGAGGCTCGAACTGGAGGCGGTGGTCACGGAGTCGACGACGTTCGCGGTGGTGTCGGTGTTCCCGGTGACCTGGCCCAGCCCCGGGAAGTGCTTGAAGGTGGTCATGACCCCGGCCGCGCGGAAGCCCGCGGCGAAGGCGCCGGTGTGCGAGGTCACGACGGCGGGAGTGTGGCCGTACTCGCGGTAGTAGCGGCCGATGGGAGCGTTGCGGGTGCCGAGACTCGCGGGCACCACGTCGGCGACCGGGGCGAGATTCAGGTCGAGACCCGCCGCCTTGAGCTGCTTGGCCCAGGTCCCGGCACGGGCGCGCAGTGTCGTCGTGCTCCAGGTGCCCTGGGTGAGGGCGTTCGGTATGACGGAGAAGCCGGCGCCGCTGAGCACCTGGACCTGGCCGCCCTCCTGGTCGGTGGACACGATCAGCCCGACCCGGTGGCCGGCGACCGTGTCGGCCTGCGCACGCACCCCGTCGACGACCTTCTTCGTCGCCGTGGTGCCGGCGGTGCTGCGCCCGGTCAGCATGACGGACCCGACATGGTAGATGCGCAGGGTACGCAGGTCCGTGGTGCTGGGGCGGGCGGCGGCGACCCCGCCCATGAACAGCTGGCCGACCCGCTGCGCCTGGGTCATTCCCGTATAGACCTTGTCGGCGCAGGCGGTGGCGGACACGCGGTGGGCTTCCTCCCCGGCGGCCGGCGCGCTGCACGCGCCGACGGCGGCCAAGGTGGTGACGAGCCCGACGGCGGTACGCCGGGCGGCGGAGCCGCGGCCCGCGGGCCGGCGGACGGGTGTCGCCATGGTGCGCTCCTGACTCGTGAGAGGTGCAGGCCACGGGGACCGGCGGGCCGCCGCACGGCATCGGCGCCCTGCGTGGCTCGAAGCCGCCCCAGCGCCTCACGTTACGCCGAACGGGTGCGGTGCGCGCTGCGGCCGACCCGATGACCGACGACTGCACCGCTCGGACCGTCGCACCGGACTGCGGCGATCACTCGAACAACGCCATCCGGGCGACGATGCGCTTGCCCACGGGCTCCCGTCGGGCCTCGAAGTCCCGCACCACCGCCAGGACGATCTCCAGACCGTGCTGGCCCACCCGTCCGGCGTCGGCCGCCCGGGCCAGCGGAAGGGTCGGATCGGTGTCCCACACCTCGATCTCCACCAGGCCGTCGGCGGCACTCAGGCGCAGCAGTACCGGTCCGGGCGCGTACTTCAGTGCGTTGGTGACGAGCTCGCTGACCACCAGTTGCGCCAGCTCCCGGGTGCGGGCCGGCACCGGCAGTCCCGACGCGGACTCGGCCCGCGTCAGGAAGTCCGACGTCTGGTTCCGTGCGTCGGCGATACAGCCGTCCGCCCCGTCCAAGGCGATGGTGACATCGGCAGGTGCGGCATCCGCCATCCGGGAACACTCCTCAGGCGGGACAGATTTCCTGCCGACGATCGGCGATACCCCGTTCATGAGCGCGCGTCTACCCGGCGATCAGCCGTGTTACTCCCGCGCCGCCCGGATTCGGATGCCCCGTCCCGTGCATCGCACCGCGCATCCCTGGGCACGTAGGCTGCAGAAAGGTGACGCGGACCGGACCGAGGGTGCGGAGGACACACGTGGCAGACGAACAAAAAGCGATGGACCGCGGCGAATTGTCCGTCACCCGGACCGAGGTCGACGGCATCACCGTGCTCGGCCTGTGCGGCGAGATCGACTACGAGAGTGTGGGTGCCCTGACCCGGGCCATGCCTCCGGTGGACCCCACCGCCGGCTCTCGGGTGGTCGTCGATCTGAGCGGGGTCACGTTCATGGATTCCAGCGGGATCAACGCCCTGATCGCCGCCCACCAGGTGACTCGGGCCGCGCGGGGATGGCTGCGTCTCGCGGGGGTCCGGGACTCCGTGCTGCGCACCGTGCGGCTGGTGGGACTCGACACCCTCGCCACCTGCCACCCGACCGTGCGGGACGCCATCGCCGCGTGAGACGAGACGGGCGTCCCGCCGCGGGCCTACCTTCGGTGAAACTTTGTGGGGTACCCCGGACCGGCTTCGGCATGCCCTCTTTCCAGCCCCAGTTTTCGGTGCGCCGCGATATCCGCGCCCGGCTTTGGTTGTCGGCCGACAACTGAGTTAATCTGCGACGGATTTTCTCAACGGCCGAGTCCGCCGAACGCGGAATCGCCGCTGGTGGGCGGAGCTCTACGGCTCCGGCGAGGTTCCGGGTCCTCGGGGTGGGGACTCTGGGGAGCGGAACGAGGGTGTGCATGAGCGGCATGTCGGTGGACGCCCAGGTCCAAGGGCCGGGCGAGCAGGAGCTGCGGCAGCTGCTGGCCGGCCTGACGGCGGTACGGGACGGTGACTTCGGCACCCGGCTGCCCTCCGACGGACAGGGACTGCTCGGCGACATCGCCACGGTCTTCAACGGCATGGTCGACCAACTGTCCCTGTTCACCTCGGAAGTGACGCGGGTGGCACGCGAGGTGGGCACCGAGGGCACGCTGGGCGGCCAGGCGCAGGTCCCCGGGGTCTCCGGCACCTGGGCGGATCTGACCGACTCGGTCAACGCCATGGCGGGCAATCTGACCACGCAGGTCCGTGACATCGCCCAGGTGGCCACGGCGGTGGCCAGAGGCGATCTGTCCCAGAAGATCGACGTGCCCGCGCGCGGGGAGATCCTCCAGCTGAAGGAGACCGTCAACACGATGGTCGACCAGCTGTCCGCCTTCGCCGACGAGGTCACCCGGGTGGCGCGCGAGGTGGGCAGCGAGGGCCGGCTGGGCGGCCAGGCGCAGGTGCCCGGAGTCGGCGGCGTCTGGCGTGACCTGACCGATTCGGTCAACTTCATGGCCGGGAACCTCACCTCCCAGGTCCGCAACGTCGCCCAGGTGACGACCGCGGTGGCGCAGGGCGATCTGTCCCAGAAGATCACCGTGGACGCCCGGGGCGAGATCCTGGAACTGAAGAACACCATCAACACGATGGTCGACCAGCTGTCCGCCTTCGCCGACGAGGTCACTCGCGTCGCCCGCGAGGTCGGCACCGAAGGCCGGCTCGGCGGACAGGCGGACGTCAAGGGGGTCAAGGGCACCTGGCGCGACCTGACCGACTCCGTGAACTTCATGGGGGGCAACCTCACCGCGCAGGTCCGCAACGTCGCCCAGGTGGCCACCGCGGTGGCGCAGGGCGATCTGTCCCAGAAGATCACCGTGGACGCCCGGGGCGAGATCCTTGAGTTGAAGAACACCATCAACACGATGGTCGACCAGCTGTCCGCCTTCGCCGACGAGGTCACTCGCGTCGCCCGCGAGGTCGGCACCGAGGGCAACCTCGGCGGCCAGGCGATCGTGCGGGGCGTGTCGGGGACCTGGAAGGACCTCACGGACAACGTCAACGTGATGGCGTCCAACCTGACCGGGCAGGTCCGGTCGATCGCCCAGGTCGCCACGGCTGTCGCGCGCGGTGATCTCTCGCAGAAGATCACCGTGGAGGCCAAGGGCGAGGTCGCCGCCCTGGCGGACGTCATCAACACCATGGTCGACACGCTGTCGGCGTTCGCCGACGAGGTCACCCGGGTGGCGCGCGAGGTGGGCACCGAGGGCCGTCTGGGCGGCCAGGCCCATGTGCCGAACGTGGCGGGGACCTGGAAGGACCTGACGGACAACGTCAACTCCATGGCCAACAACCTCACCGGGCAGGTGCGCAACATCGCCCTGGTGACGACCGCGGTGGCCAACGGCGACCTCTCGAAGAAGATCGACGTCGACGCCCGGGGCGAGATCCTCGAGCTGAAGACCACCATCAACACGATGGTCGACCAGCTGTCGTCGTTCGCCGCCGAGGTCACCCGCGTTGCCCGCGAGGTAGGCAGCGAGGGACGGCTGGGCGGTCAGGCCGAGGTGGAGGGTGTCGAGGGCACCTGGAAGCGGCTGACGGAGAACGTCAACGAACTGGCCGGGAACCTCACCCGGCAGGTGCGGGCGATCGCCGAGGTCACGAGCGCCGTCGCGGAGGGCGATCTGACCCGCTCCATCACCGTGGTGGCGTCGGGCGAGGTCGCCGACCTCAAGGACAACATCAACTCCATGGTGGAGTCCCTGCGCGAGACCACCCGGGCCAACCAGGAACAGGACTGGCTCAAGACCAACCTCGCCCGCATCTCCGGCCTGATGCAGGGCCACCGCGACCTGCCCGTGGTCGCCGAGCTGATCATGGACGAGCTCACTCCGCTGGTGTCGGCCCAGTACAGCGCCTTCTACCTGGCGGAGGACACCGAGCGCGGCCACGAACTGCGCTTGGTCGGCTCGTACGGCTATCCGGACGACGCGGAGCGGCCCACCCGTATTCCGGTCGGGCGTTCCCTGGTCGGGCAGGCCGCACGCAACCGGCGTGTCATCACCGTCGAGGAACTGCCGGAAGGCTACGTCACCATCTCCTCCGGACTCGGGCAGGCCGTGCCCAGCGCCCTGGTCGTGCTGCCCATCGTGGTCGAGGAGCAGGTCCTCGGCGTCATCGAACTGGCCTCGCTGACCCGCTTTACCCAGATCCACCAGGACTTCCTCGCACAGCTGATGCCGACCATCGGTGTCAACCTCAACACCATCGTGGCCAACGCCCGCACCGACGAGCTGCTGGGGGAGTCCCAGCGGCTGACCTCCGAACTGCAGGCCAGGTCGGAGGAGTTGCAGGTGCAGCAGGACGAACTGCAGCGCTCCAACGCCGAGCTGGAGGAGAAGGCGTCCCTGCTGGCCTCGCAGAACCGTGACATCGAGGCGAAGAACCTGCAGATCGAGCAGGCGCGGCAGGAACTGGAGACCCGTGCGCAGCAGCTGGCGCTGGCCTCCAAGTACAAGTCGGAGTTCCTGGCCAACATGAGCCACGAGCTGCGGACCCCGCTCAACAGCCTGCTGATCCTGGCCCAGTTGCTGGCGCAGAACCCCTCCCGCAACCTCACCCCGAAGCAGGTCGAGTACGCGGGCATCATCCACTCGGCGGGCTCGGACCTGCTGCAGCTGATCAACGACATCCTCGACCTCTCCAAGGTGGAGGCCGGCAAGATGGACGTGACTCCCGAGCGGGTCCCGCTGCGCCAGCTGCTGGAGTACGTCGAGGCGACCTTCCGGCCGATGACCTCCCAGAAGAGCCTCGAGTTCACGGTGGCCACCGCGACCGGCACGCCCGCCGACCTGCTCACCGACGACTCCCGGCTGCGCCAGATCCTGCGCAACCTGCTGTCCAACGCGGTGAAGTTCACCGAACAGGGCGGCGTCGAGCTGCGGATCGAGCCGGCCGCCGACCGGGAAGTGCCGCCGGGGGTGCTGCGCGGCGGTCCGGTGGTGGCCTTCCGGGTCGTCGACACCGGCATCGGCATCCCCCACCAGCAGCTGGAGACGATTTTCGGCGCCTTCCAGCAGGCCGACGGGACCACCAGCCGCAAGTACGGCGGCACCGGTCTCGGCCTGTCCATCACCCGGGAGATCGCCCATCTGCTCGGCGGCGCCGTCACCGTCGACAGCGCCCCCGGCCAGGGCAGTACGTTCACGCTGTACCTGCCCGTCGCGCGCGCCGACTTCGAGGAGCTGCTGGAGACCGGCGCCCGGCCGGTGGAGCAGCAGCCCCGCGCCGTCGCCGCGTCCGAGACGGCACCGACGCCCCGGCCGCTGCCCGCTTCCGTGCCGGTCCCCGAGCACCGCAGGCGCCGGCTCCTGGTGATCGAGGAGCGCCCGCGCGGTCTGCTCACCCTGGTCGCCGAGCGGGCCGTGGCGGACCTCGCGCACGACCCCGGCGACCCGCACGGGGCGATCGACCTCATCACCGCCGTGGGGGCGCAGGAGGCGGCGAGCACGCTGGCGGCCGAGCCCTGCCACTGCGTCGTCCTGGAACTGGGCATGCCCGGCAAGGAGGGCGCGGACTTCCTGGAGGCCATGCGCGGCGACTCGGCGCTGGCCAGCGTGCCCGTCCTGGTGCACACCGGGCACCGGGTGGATCTGGCCCAGGAGCAGGCGCTGCGTGCCCTCGCGGGCGGCCGGCCGCTGGACTTCCTGTCCAGTCTGGACGAGCTGCGCGAGCGCATCACTCTGCACCTGTCCGCCGAACAGCCCGGTGACGTGCTGTCGCTGGTGCGCGCCGAGGAGCCGCACCGCCCGGCCGCGCAGGTGGTGGACGACTCCTTCCTCGGCCGGACGGTCCTGGTGGTCGACGACGACGCGCGCAACCTGTTCGCCCTCAGCGGCGTACTGGAACTGCACGGCTTCCAGGTCCTGCACGCCGACAACGGCCGCAAGGGCATCGAGATGCTGCTCGCCCACCCGGACGTCTGCCTGGTGCTGATGGACGTGATGATGCCGGAGATGGACGGCTACTCCGCCACGGCGGAGATCCGCGCCATGTCCCAGTACGCTGAGCTGCCCATCATCGCCGTCACCGCGAAGGCCATGCCGGGCGACCAGGAGAAGAGCCTCGCCTCGGGGGCCAACGACTACATCACCAAGCCCGTCGACACGAACGACCTCATCGCCCGCGTCCGTCGCTGGCTGGCCGTGTGACAACGCGCCACCGCCACGGCGTCCACCAGCAGGCCGCGTAACGCCCCGGGGCGTCCCAGCCGAGAAACAGGCCCACCGTGAGTGATCTCCGCCCATCGCCCGAACCTCCCGAACCGCCCGGTTACGAAGACCAGGCGGGCGACCCACGCATGCCGGAAGGCATCGGCCCGGTGGGCGTCGAGCCGCCCGGCGTCGTCGAGAACACGCGGGGAGCCGCCACCGGTGAGCCGGACGAGCCCGGCCGGTCGTCCCCCCTCGGCAGACTGGCGGCGACCGTGGAGCGGCTGCGCCGCGAGGTGCGGGCGGCGCACGCCGAGGCCGACGGGCGTGCCCTGATCGAGCTGGCCAAGGGCATCCTGGTCGAACGGCTGAGCTGTGGCCCGGCGCAGGCGGCCCGGCAGCTGGCCGAACTCGCCGAGCAGGCGGGGGTGACACCTCTGGAGTTCGCGGTCGACGTCATCAACCAGGCCGCACGGGACCGGATGTCGGAGGTGACCGCCGCCTTCTTCGCGGCCACCGCCGTCCGTGCCGAGGCGGTCGACCCCGAGGACAGCCACTCGTCCGCCGTAAGGCTGCGGGCCGCCGAGAGCGGTGCGCTGGCCGCCCAGGACACCCAGGCCGTGGCCGAGTCCCTGCTGGAACATGCGCTGGCGCCCCTGGGCGCGGAGGCGGTCGCGATCTGGGCACTGGGCGCCGACGGCTCGCTCACCCTGGCGGGCAACGCCGGATTCTCCGCCGCCGAGGCCGGGCGCTGGCGGCATGTACCGCCGGGCGTGGCGACGGTGGGCCGCCGCGGCCTCGCCGAGCGCTCGGGGCACTGGATCCGCAGCCTGGCCGAGACCGGGCTGCCCTCCATCGGCCAGCACCACCATCCCGACGGCGGCCGGGTCGCCGTTGCGGCCGGCACCGGCGGGCGTATCCACGGCGTACTGGAGATCGTCTGGCCCGTGCCGCTGGACATGCCTCCCGCGCCGGTCGTCCGGCAGATCGAGGCCCTGGCCGCGCTGTGCGCGCACACCCTGGACACCGGATCCCCGGACCAGGCCCACGGCGACACCGGCCGGCCCGTCCTGCCCGGCGTCACCGAGCTGATGGACCTGGCCGACGGACTCCACGACCCCGCCCTGGTGCTCATTCCGCACCTGGACGCCGACCGCGACCTCGTGGACTTCCGCATCCACCATGTCAACAGCCGCTTCCTGGACCCCGGCGGCAGGCCACGGGCCGTCATCAACGGCGCCCTGCTGCTGGAGACCTATCCGATGGCCGCCGGGCACAGCGAGCTCTTCGAGCGGATCGAGCGCGTCTACGCCACCGGCGAGCCCTACCGCGCCCACCGCATGCGGCTCACCGCCCTGGTCGACGACGTCCCGCTGGCGGCGGTCGCCGACATCAACGTCAGCCGGCACGGCGGCTGCGTCCTGCTCATCTGGCGCATCGAGGACGAGACCGCCCGCCTGGCCAGCCTGCTCCAGCACGCGCAGCGGCTGGGCCGTGTCGGCGGCTTCGAGGAGAACCTCCTCACCGGCGAGATCACCTGGAACGGCCAGCTCTACCACCTCTACGGCAAGCCCGCCTCCGACGCCCCGGTGCCGCTGGAGGACCTGCCCGCCCATGCCCACCCCGACGACGCCGTCACCATCGGCCGCTTCCTGCGCACCCTGCTGCACCACCGCCGGCCCGCGTCCACTGCCTTCCGCCTGCAGCGCCCCGACGGCGTCACCCGCCATATCCGGTTGGCGGCCGAACCGGTCCTCGACTCCGGCGGGCAGCTGTACGTCGTACGCGGCGCCTACCAGGACATCTCCGCACACCACTGGACCGAGGTCGCTCTCGCCGCGACCCGCGACCAGCTCGCCCACACCGAGCAGCAGGCCAGCGAACGCAACCGGCTCACCCTCCAGCTCCAGCACGCCATCATGCCGCCCGCCCACGCCCCGCTGGCGGTCCCCGGGCTGGACCTGGCCGTGCGCTACCGGCCCGCGGAGACCCAGCACCTGGTCGGCGGCGACTGGTACGACGCGGTCGTGCTGCCGTCCGGGCTGGTGCTGGTTTGCGTGGGCGATGTCGCCGGGCACGGCATCGAGGCGGCCACCAGCATGGTCGTCCTGCGCAACGCGCTGCGCGGGCTCGCCGTGACCGGCGCCGGACCCGGGCAGCTGCTGTCCTGGCTGAACATGGTGACCCACCATCTGACCGGTTCCGTCACGGCCACCGCGGTGTGCGGTCTCTACGACCCCGACCGCCACACCCTGCGCTGGGCGCGGGCCGGTCATCTGCCGCCCGTGCTGGTCCGTGGCGGTGAGGCGGAGCCGCTGCCCCTGGTCCAGGGGCTGCTGCTGGGTGCCGTGCCCGAGGCCGGGTACCAGGAACACGAGGTCCAACTCGCCGTCGACGACACGCTGTTGATGTACACGGACGGCCTGATCGAGCGCCGTGACCGATCCGTGGAGGAGTCCCTGGCGCAGATGCTGACGACCGCGCGCATGGTTCCGCCGACCCTGGAGCAGCAGTTGGACCGCCTGCTGACCCACAGCAGATCCGACACCGACGACGACACCTGTCTCGTGGGCATCCGCGTGGCGCCGAGCTGACGGGCCGCCGCCGGGACGGGGGCCTCGGCGCTGCCGGCGTCGGGGGAGCGGCACTCCGTGGACGCACGGCGCGCCCTCGCGGTGGTTCGGCCCGGTCGACGGCGTCAACCGTGCGATCAGGGGTACCCGTCCCTACGGAGGTGTCAGATGTTCGAAGCAGGCGATATCCGGGAGTGGCGCGGTCACGACGTGGTCGACACCCACGGGCACAAGGTCGGAGTCCTGGAATCGGTCTACGTCGACACGGCGACCGACCAGCCCTTCTACGCCACCGTGACGGTCGGCCTGCCCACTCGTCGGCGCCTGGTCTTCGTCCCGCTCGCGAACGCGACCGTCGGTCCGGGCTATCTGAAGGTCGCCTACGACAAGGACACGGTCAAGAAGGCCCCCGCGATCGACACGGACGGCGAGCTGCCGGCCTCGCAGGAGCCTTCCGTCTTCGCGCACTACGCACTCGAGTACACCCCTGGCGCCGGCGGCGAGCGCCGACTGGCCCGCCGCTGACCCAGCGAAGCCGACGGTCGATAGGAGAGCCGATGAGCCTGTTCCTGCTTCTGATCCTCGTGGCCCTCGTCCTGGGCATCATCGGGTTCACCGCTCATGGGCTGTTCTACCTGCTGATCATCGGTGCGGTGGTGCTTCTCGCCGACCTCGTCTACGCCGCGGTCAGACTCCGGCACGCGGCACGGCACCGCGTGGCCCGCTGACCGTCACCTGCCGGTCTCGGTGATGGTGAACAGCCGGAAGGCTCCGGTGATCGTCAGGAGTCGGCTCACGGCCGGCCGCAGGGGGCCGATCAGCACCAGGTCGCGCCCGCTGGCCTGATGGCGCAGACGCGCCTCGATGAGGGCGTTGAGAAGCATGCTGTCGGCGAAGGTGACCTGCGTCAGGTCAACCGCCGTCACGGGCATCGCCGCACGATCGGCAGCCTCCCAGGCCTGTTCGAAACCGTCGGCGTCGGCGTAGTCGACATCGCCGCGCACGGTGATCACGAAGGTCTGCTCGTCGCGGTCGATATGCGCTCTCAGTTCGGGAGCCGCGGGCATCGCGCCATCCTTGTATCACGTTCAGTCTCGGGATTTACGAGACATATCGCACGGTTATCGCGGATCGCATCGGAACGGGGGTAGTCGGACAGGGTAAGCGCGACATCAGGAACTGTTGTCGTTTGACAATAATAGCCATGAAGCAACAGAGTAGCCGAGTCGGACGTACACGGGGAAGGACCTGGAATGTTCCGGTGGACGGGGGCCGCCCCCCATGCCGGTCGCCATCGTCAGGGAGCGGTGGCGGCACCGGTGCCGTACGGGTTGTTCAGGCGGTCCGGCTGTCGGACTCCGGGGCCTCGTCGGGTATCTGCGTCGCCGCGGTGGCGCAGAACGCCTCAAGCCCCTCCAGCAGGGCGACACGCTTGGCGGCGGGCATGTCCGCCAGCACCTTCTGGAGCTCGCTCTCCCGGCGGGCACGCAGATCGGCCAGGAAGGAGCGCCCCCGGCCGCTGAGATGCAGCCGTACCTCGCGTCGGTCCTCCGCGCCCACCATGCGCTCGATGAATCCCGCGGCCTGTAGCCGGTCGCACAGCCGGCTCGTGGACGGAGGAGTGGAGGCGAGGGACTCGGCGAGAGTGCGCAGATTGATGCCGTCGTGGTGCTCGAGGATGTGCAGCACCCGCAACTGGGAGGCAGAGGTAGGCGCGGTCGAGGCACGGCCCCACACAACTTCCAACAGCTCAACGGCCTTGGTGGTCACGCGTGCGACCTCATCGGGCTCTGGGCGGCGGCGGAAGGCAGTCACGATCACACTCTCGCAGGCACTGGGGCACCTTTCAGCCTACTAGGAGCCCCACCCCACACGGACCCCCCTCGGAACGACCGACGCGGCTCTCGCGAAGCCCCGCCCACTCGGCCGGGCCCGCACGTGGCCGGGAGAAAGAATGGTGCATTCCTCATTGTGAACAGATTCCAGACCGCTGAGCGTGCCCTGCGCACAGCGGCTCCCCACGCGTTGCTCGACGCCGTCCGCGTCGTGCTGACCGAGCAGTACGGCGCTGAGGCCGTCGAGCTCTTCATGGCCGACTACGGCCTGACAGCACTGCAGCCGGTGTCGGTGCGGCCGCACAACCTGGTGCCGGTGCCGGTGCACGGCAGCCCGGCCGGGCGGGCCTTCGGTTCGCAGGAGCCCTACTGCGAGGAGGGCCAGGACCGGCGGATGCGCGTCCACCTGCCGGTCAGCGTGCGCGGCGACCGGCTCGGCGTGCTGTCCGTGACGCTGCCCGCCGGCGAGGCGGCACGCGGGTACGTGTCCGAACTGGCCGAGATCGCCGATGTCCTGGCCCACGAGGTGCTCGTGGCCGAGCGCGACACGGACCTGTATCTCCAGGCCCGGCGCAAGGACCGGCTCACCCTGGCGGCCGAGATGCAGTGGCAGTTGCTGCCCGGTCGCTCCTGCACCCGGCCCGAGTACGACCTGGGCGGCCAGCTGGAGCCCGCCTACGCCGTCTTCGGGGACAACTTCGACTGGTCCGCCACCGCCGACCGTCTGATGCTGTACGTCACCAACGGCATGGGCGAGGGCATAGAGGCGGCTCTGCTGACCAGCCTCGCCATCAACGCCCTGCGCAACGCGCGCCGCGCCGGAATCTCCATCGCCGACCAGGCCGCCCTGGCCGACCAGGCCGTCTACGCCCACTACCGGGGCCACCGCTATCTGTCCGTCCTCATGTTCGACTTCGACCTGGACACCGGGCGGGTGAGTGTCGTGGACGCGGGCTCGCCGCAGCTCCTGCGGCTGCGCGGCGGGACTGTCGAACGCGTCCCCTTCGAGGCACAACTGCCCCTGGGCATGTTCGAGGAGACGGACTACGTGGCGCAGGAATTCGAGGTCGAGCCCGGAGACCGGCTCGTCTTCGTCAGCGACGGCGTCCACGCGGTGTACTCCCCGAAGGGCGAGGCATACGGGGAACGGGCGCTGGCCCGGGCCATCCACTCCACCCGGCTGCTGCCCGCCGCCGAGGTGCCCCGCGCCATCCTGCGCGAACTGGCAAGCCACCGGGGTGAGGCCGTCAGGGCCGAGGACGACGCCCTGGCCGTCTGTCTGGACTGGCGCGGGCGCCCCCGCCCGGCGTGACCCGGGAGGCGGGTTCCCGCCCGCTCCTGTGCCGCGCGAACGCCCGGCGGGACCGGCCGGCGACGGAGGGCCCGCTGCGCCGGCGCCCCCCGACCGCCGGTAGACGCCGTGCGCCGACGCGCCCCGGCCGCATGGCAGACGCCGTGCGCCGACGCGGCCCGACGGCACGGCAGACGCCGTGCGCCGACGCGCCCCGGCCGCACGGCAGACGCCCTCCTTCCGCGGTCCCGGCCGGTACGGCCGCCGGTCCAGGCCGGTACCGCCGTCGGGGCCGACGCGCCGGGTCCGGTCAGAGGTCGCTGTCGTGCCGATCGTGCCCCGTGCGGTCCTGGGCGGCGGCCAGAAAGCCCTGGAGCCCTTGCCGGAGGGCCTCCCGCGCGGCCGGCTCCATGGACCCGAGCACGACGGCCAGGGCGCGGGCTCTGTGCGAGGCCATCTCGTCCAGTACCCGGTGGCCTTGCCGTGTCAGGAGCAGTCGAACCTCACGCCGTTTGCGCGGATGCAGCACGCGCTCCAGCAGACCGGCCGCTTCCAGCCGGCCGCACAGCCGGCTGGCGGTCGGCAGCCCGATCTCCATGCCCACCGCCAGGGCGGTGAGGTTGAGGCCCGGCTCCTCCTCCAGGATCCGCAGTGCCCGCAGCTGGTGCGGCGACAGGCGCAGCTCCGTACTCTGCGCGGCGTCCGACCACAGGTGGGTCAGACAGTCCACCGCCTCGGCCAGTGCCGAGGCGAGGGGGAGCGGACCGTCGCGCGGTCGGCCTGATCGTTCGTCTCTGGAGCCACTGAGACCAGTCACGGAGGCATCGCTTTCCGAATCCCGCTGCCATTGCAGGTATCACCTATGCAAACGCCGTACCCGAAGAACCGGCGGGCAAGCACCCTCCGGCCGGCCCGGTCCGGTCATCGCCCCCGCGCCGTGCGGGTATTGGGCAGGCCCGCGCGTGCCACAGGGGGTACCGGCCCGGCAGTGGCCGCCGACTCGCGCACGCCTGTTCCGCATCGCCTTTTCCAGTGCTTTGGGTGCATGCGGCCCCATACCCCCGCACCGCGCCTGTCGCTGCACGGCGCGCGGTGCCCGTTGGCCGGCCCGCCTCAGGCCAGTCTGCTCCACGTGAGTTCGGCCGTGCGGTCCGCGCCCCACAAGCGGGTGGGGGTGGCGACACGGAGGGCGAGGAGCGGGCCGTCGAAGCTCACCCGCCGGACCTGGGACCGTCCGATCCAGTTCGGGAAGAGGCTGGTCGTGACGTGGTGCTCGACGGTGGCCGGACCGACGACCTCGAACGGGCCGCCGTAGGCGAGGTAGCCGGCCGCCGCCCGGGCCAGCTCGTCCGCCGCCGCGTCCTCAAGGCGTGCCGACCGCAGGGGCGGCCGGTCGCCGCGGCCCAGCTGGGCGGACATGTATCCCTGGGGGGTGTAGACGATCAAGCCGTACGGCGTGGGGCCGAGCGGGCTGATGACCTCCCCGTCGGTGCTCGTGGCGGTGTACGACACGAGTCGCCAGGCGCCGAGCAGCCTCTCGCGGACCTCGTCACGCGCCGCGCGTTCGTTCTCCGCCGCCGTTCGGTCGGATATGGACATGGCAGGGTCGCCTTTCGTTCCGGGGGAACGGACGGGCTCCGTCCGGGGAGGGCGGACGGAGCCCGTCCGGTTGGTCAGTGCTGGCCGGGTTCGCCGTCGACGAGCCGCCAGACGTGCAGCGGGTTCGCCTCGCGCAGTGGCTCCGGCAGGAGGTCGTCAGGGAAGTTCTGGTAGGTCACCGGACGGACGAACCGCTCGACCGCGCCCATGCCCACCGAGGTGAACCGGCTGTCGGAGGTCGCCGGGAACGGGCCGCCATGGGTGGCGGCGTGGGAGACCTCCTGCGGGATCGAGAAGGCGTTGAACACGATGCGGCCGGTGCGCCGCTCCAGGATCGGCAGGAGCCGTTCGGCCGCCGCGCGGTCGGCGGTATCGGCGTGCAGGGTGGCCGAGAGCTGTCCCCGGAAGGCGCGGGCCACCTCGAACAACTGCTCCGCACCGGTCAGCCTCACCAACAGGACCGCCGGGCCGAAGACCTCCTCGCGCAGGGCGGGTTCGGCCAGCAGTCGCTCACCGGTGACCTCGTACAGCAGGGACTGGCCCTCCCCGGCGCGGGCCGGTTCCGTTCCGGTGCCGATCAGGGTGGCGCCGCCGTCCTCCAAGCGCCGCGCGTTGCGGGTGTAGGAGTCGTGGATGCCGGGCGTGAGCATGGTCCGTGCGGCCGCCTTCCACACCTCGGCGGTCGCGGCGTCCCGCAGTTCCCGGAAGCCGGGCCCGTCGACGGCGAGGAGGACGGCCGGCTTCAGGCAGGCCTGCCCGACGTTGTACATGGCGCGCTGCGCCAGGCCTGCGCCGATCTCCGCGCCGCGGGCCGCCAGTGCCGCGGGCAGGACGAAGGTCGGGTTGACGCTGGTCATCTCGGTGAACACGGGGATGGGGTCGGGACGCCGCTGGGCCCGGCGGTGGAGGGCCATGCCGCCGCCCTCGGAGCCGGTGAAGGTGACCGCCCGGACCAGCGGATGGTCGACCAGCGCCTCGCCGATCTCGTTGCCGGCGCCGCGGACCAGGGAGAAGACCCCTTCGTGCAGTCCCGCCGCGGCGACCGCCCGCTGTATGACCCGGCCCTGGATCTCGGAGGCACCGGGGTGCGCGTTGTGGGCCTTGACGACGACGGGACAGCCGGCGGCGAGAGCGGAGGCGGTGTCGCCGCCCACCACGGAGTAGGAGATGGGGAAGTTGCTGGCGCCGAAGATCACCACCGGTCCCAGGGCCACCTTCTGCAGCCGGTGGTCCATGCGCGGCGCGGGCCGGCGGTCCGGCTGCGCGGTGTCGACGGCCGCCTGGAGGAAGCGGCCCGCGCGGACGACGTCGGCGAACTTGCGGAACACGCCGGCGGTCCGCGCCGCCTCGCCTTCCAGCTGGGCGGCCGGCAGGCCGGTCTCCAGCGCGGTACGGGCGGCGAGCTCGTCCTTGACCGCCTCCAGCCCGTCCGCGACGAGGTCGAGGAACGCGGCCCGCTCGGCGAGTGAGGTGTGGCTGTAGCTGTCGAAGGCGTCGTCCGCGAGGCGGACCGCGCGGTCGACCTCGGCCGTGCCGCCGAAGGCGAACTCCGGCTCGAGGAACTCCCCGGTGGCGGGGTTGAGCGCCTTCATGGTCCCGGCGGTGGCGGGCACCCGGGCCGCGCCGATCAGCAGGTCTCCGGTCAGGGTCATGCGTGCGCTCCCTCGAACGCGGCGGTGAGTTCGTCCGCGGTGGTGATGGCGTGGGCGTAGGTGGGGCCGTTCAGCTCGTGCGCGGCGTGCATCATCGCGGGCTCGAAGGCGGCGGTGGCGTCGCGCACCAGCGTCACGTGATAGCCGAGCTCCATGGCGAACCGGCCGGTGGACTCGATGCAGGTGTTCGCCAGGAGTCCGACCAGCACGACGTGGGTGATGCCGTGCTGCTTGAGCTGGAAGTCCAGGTCGGTGTTGGCGAACCCGCTCTGCGCCCAGTGCTCCGCGATCACGACGTCGCCGGCGTGCGGCTGGAAGTCGGGGTGGAACTCCCCGCCCCAGGTACCGCGGGCGAAGCTGTGCCGCTCCATGATGCTGCGCTGGGTGGGGTTGGGGTGCTCCCACGTCTCGTAGTCACCCGGCTCCCAGCGCCGGTGCGGGACGAACACCACGCGTACGCCCGCCGCACGGGCGGAGCCGACCACGGAGCGCAGGTGGTCCAGCAGGCCGATCTCGTGCGCCATGGACTCCAGGCGCGGCCAGATCTGGCCGCCTTCGGACAGGAAGTCGTTGTAGGGGTCGATCAGCAGAACAGCCGTGCGACGTGGGTCATAGGTCTGGGACATGAGTCCAGCTCCAATCTGGCTGATGATTGACATCCAGATTCAGGATTACGCCGGTCATCCTGAATGTCAAACGAATGCCCCCGGCACGTCTGCGAGGCGCGGGTGTATGATGACCGTCATCCAGTTGCGCGATGGCGCACGCGTCGATCCAGGAGAGGCAGGGTCGGTATGGGCCACTCGCAGGCGGAAAAGGCGGCGAGCCGCGAACGGGTCCTCCGGATCGCCTCGCGCAAGGTCCGCACCGACGGCGTCGGCCGCCTCGGCATCGCGGACCTCATGAAGGAGGCCGGACTCACGCACGGCGGCTTCTACAAGCACTTCGCGTCGCGTGACGACCTGGTCACCCAGGCCGCCGCCGCGGCCCTGGCCGAGGGCTCGGCGAAGATGGAGCGGGCCGCGCGGAAGAACGACCAGGACGCACGGGCCGGCCTTCTCGACGCGTATCTCGGGAAACAGCACCGCGACACACCGGCCACCGGCTGCGCCCTGGTCCCGCTCGGCGCTGCCGCGGGACGTGACGGCACCGAGGGCGACCTCCACCTCAAGGACGCCTACGAGCGGCAGGTCCGCGCGTACCTGGACCTGATCGCGGGCCTGGACGACGACGCCACGGACGACGCCAGGGCCGAGGCCATGCTCACGCTCAGCGCCATGGTCGGCGCCGTGCTCATGTCCCGGGCCGTGGCCGACGAGGAGCTCTCCGACGAACTCCTGGAAACGGTCAACGACCAGCTCAAGCGGCGCGCCGGCACCCTGCCTCCGACCGCCTGACGCGTCCGCGGGGCAGCACCCGTCGCGGAGGACCGTGGCGGAGGGACGGGGCGGGAACACGGTGGAAGCGCCCGGCGGTCGCTGCTCCGTACGCGGAGCGACCGCCTCCACCAGTGCGTCGGCGCCCGGTACGGAGCCCGAGCGGCTGGCCGCCTGGAGCTCCGAGCATCACACCGAGACCCGACGCCACCAGGACACGTACGGCTACGGCGAGGTGGGCAGGTGCGGGGAGCGGAGCACGAGCAGGGTGATCTCGCTGGGGGCGAAGACGCGGAACGGCGGGCCCCAGAAGCCGGTGCCGCGGCTGGTGTAGAGGAGGGTGCGGGTGCCGTGGTGGCTGAGCCCGGCGAGCGCGGGCTGGTCGATGCGGACCAGGTGGTGGAAGGGCCAGATCTGGCCGCCGTGGGTGTGGCCGGAGAGCTGGAGGTCGACGCCGTCGGCTGCCGCCCGGTCGACGAACTTGGGCTGGTGTGCCAAGAGCAGGACGGGCAGGTCGGGGTCGGCGCCGTCCAGAGCTCCGGCGAGATGGGCGCGGTGGCCTGCCAGGCCGGAGGACTCGGCGGTCACGTCGTCCACGCCGGCGACCACGAGGGTGTCGCCGCCGCGTTCGAGCAGCAGATGGCGGTTGCGGAGCGGCTCCCAGCCCAGCTCGTCCATCAGGTCGACCCAGCCCTGGGCCTCGGTGTAGTACTCGTGGTTGCCGGTGACGTACACCCGGGCCCGGGTGGCCCGCACGGTACCGAGTGGGACGGCCTGGGCGCGGCGGCGTTCGGCCGTGCCGTCCGCGATGTCGCCGGTGTGGCAGACCAGGTCGGCTTCCAGGGCGTTCACCGTCTCGCAGACCCGTGCCGACCAGCGGGCGCGATCGAGTGGACCGTAGTGGGTGTCGGTGATGAGGACGACGCGCAGGCCGTCCAACCCGGCGCCCAGTCGCGGGAGTCGCACGTCGAGCCGGCGCACGCGCGGCACGCGGCGGGCCTCGGCGTACCCCCAGGCGAGCAGCACGGCGGAGACGCCGAGGGCGGCCCAGGTGACGATTCGGGCCCGGTCCTGGCTCTCGCCGACGCCGGCCACGGTCATGGCGAGCCGCAACAGGACGCCGATCAGCACGGACCAGGTGAACAGAACCCAGCTGGTGCCCAGCAGGGTGTCACCGATGATCGCCGCCCGGTCCTGCTGGCGCCGGCCGTGGCCGCGCACCATCGCGAGCGGCATACCGATGAGGCCGAGGGCGAACAGGGCGGTGCCGACCAGCGTGACCGGCAGCGGCCAGTGCTGGCCGCCGTACAGGAGCACCCAGCAGGGCACGGCCCACAGCAGGACGGGGGCGATCAGGGGGATGTAGCGCATCAGGCGGATCAGTGGGTTCTGCCGCGGCGCTTGCGCCTCACCCTCGGCGGGCCGGGTGTTGCTGGTGTCGGTCACGCTTCCCCTCCCTGACCGGGCTGCCGTCTCGCGCACTGTATCCGGTCGCCCTCGGGCCTGGGGGGCATGCCCAGGTAGGAGTGGGTGGGGTCGGGCCAGGTGGTGGTGTTGGCGCTGCCGCGTGGCTGGCCGTAGGGGGTGTACTGCTGACGGGCGACCTGCTGGGTGGTGGTGTCCATCGCCAGGGAGGCGGTGCCGTGCGGGTCGTTGAAGAGATACTTCGTGCCTCCGCCCGCGAGACTGGAGCGAACGGCCGCAGGGGTACCCGAGCCGCCGTGGCTGTAGGTGCGGACGGCGCCGAGCAGGGTGTTGGGCGTCACGCCGGTGTTGACGATGATCTCGGTGTCGCCGGCGAACAGGGTGGTCTGGCCGGGATCACGGCGGATCAACTGGCCGCCGTCGGCGTCGTAGAGGTACTTGGTGGTGGGGCCGGCGCCTCCCGTGTCCACCTGGGCGAGGTGGTTCTCGTCCTCCCAGGTCAACGTCCGGCCGGGGCCGGTGGTGGGGGTGCGGGTGTGGAGGTTGCCGGTCTCGTCGTAGCCGAACCTGGTCGGGTTGGTGCCTCCCGTCGTGGCGGTGAGGGTGTGCGGCTGGGCGCCGGTGCTGTTGCAGCCGGTGGTGCAGCCGTCGGCGTAGGTCGTGGTGACGGTGGTGCCGGTGCTGCCGATGGCGTGGTCGACGCTCTGCTTGCGGTCGCCGACCGCGTCGTAGCTGAAGGACTGCCAGTACGAGCCGGCCGTGGTGGACAGGGTGCTGCTCGTCGGCGGGTCGGCCGCGTCCCGCGTCTGGGTTCACGGAAGTTGATATCCGTGGCCCCTGTCGTGGTGGAGCGTTTCCTGGACGAGTTGGAGGTCGACGGCGTCGGCCGGGGCAATCAGGTCAACATACTGCGCACCCTCAAGGCGATTCTGCGGGAGCCTACGACAAGGGGGCGATGGCGGACGACGTGTACCGGGTGCATGAGCAGATTCACTCCAACACGCACCGGCCAGCGAAGCTGAAGCATCGCAAGGCGGGGGGCAGGGAGGTGCCGCTGCCCCGCTCGGTACGGGAGGCGATCGAACGCTTCGCCGGATGGCAGTACGCAGTCCGTTTGTGACACATTGTGGTCAACTTGCGCTCTCCGCTGTGCACTTCCTTGGTATTTTCTCGGGAATCGCTTTACCTGACGGGCTGCTCGCAGGCCCTAGCGTGACCTCTCACGGGGGCTCGACCGATGTATGCCTCCTTTTGACATGCAATCAAATCGCCCTGTCTCCAAGGCAGTCGGGCGATTTGAAGCGGGGGAGGGGAACACTCGTCGTGGGGCGGACTACGAGGTGGAGACGCGGCTGGGCGGCCTGGGGTGCCCAGAGCGTTCGGCGCACGGCAGTGGTGGCGGTCGGCGTCCTGGTGGCGGGCCTGCTGCCCGCCACCGTCGCCGCAGGGACCCCTTCGGAACAGGGGCGTGTGCCGGCCCCCGCCGTTCCGCGTGGCAAGCTGATCCCTTTCACTCATGCCAAGCCCAAGCCGGTCCACGCCCCTGAGCGGTTCAAGCACTTCGATCCCACGGGACATGCGAAGCTGCCCACGCCGGCCCGTGCAGTGGTGACCCTCCCCACCGCGGTCGCGCCCGTGGGGGTCAGGGCACCCCAGGTGCGGGCGGGTGCCACGCCCGTCCTGCTCGGCGCGGCAACGGGTGCGCGGCCGGGTTCCGCCGCCATCGTCGGCTCGCAACGTGTGCGGGTCACGGTGCTGGACCAGAAGACCGCGCGCTCTGCCGGGGTCCACGGCATGCTGTTCACCTTGCAGCGCATCAGCCCAGGCGGTGGAAGGGGCGCGCTGCGGGTCGACGACTCGTCCTTCCGCTACGCGTTCGGCGGCGACTTCGCCGCCCGCCTGCACTTGGTAAAACTGCCTGCCTGTGCGCTGACCACGCCGAAGCTGGCCAAGTGCCAGGTCCAGACACCCGTGCGCACCACCGCGGGGACCCCGCTGTCCGCTCAGGTCGCCGTCGTCAGCCCGGGGGCGGCGACGCCGAATGCAGCGGACTCCTCCCGGTCGGTGGCCGCGCCTTCCGGCGCGGCGGTGGTCATGGCCGCGACCGCCGGCGCATCGGGCGGCGCCGGGGACTACGCGGCGACCAGTCTGTCGCCGGGCGGCTCCTGGTCGACCTCGGGGAACACCGGCGCGTTCACCTACAGCTATCCGATCCCGGTACCGCCGGCGATCGGTGGCGCGGTCCCGAACGTCGATCTCTCCTACAGCTCATCGAGCCAGGACACGCGGACCGAGGGGACCAACAACCAGTCCTCCTGGCTGGGCGACGGCTGGGCCTCGACCGAGAACTACGTCGAGCGCACCTACAAGTCCTGCAAGGACGACTCCTCGTCCGGAGCCCCCGACAACGACGGCGACCAGTGCTGGGCGGGACAGATCCTGACCCTGTCACTGAACGGCACATCCACCGACATCGTCTACGACGACTCGGCCAAGACCTTCCGCCCCGCAGCCGATGACTCCACCACCAAGATCGAGGACCTGACCGGTGCCACGAACGGCACCGCGAACGGGGAGTACTTCAAGGTCACCGAGGGGGGTGTGCAGTACTTCTTCGGCCGTTCCCGGCTGCCGGGCTGGTCCAGCGGCAAGGACGAGACCAAGTCCGTGTGGACCGAGCCGGTCTACCACGCGCACAGCGGGGTGTCCGCGTGCCCGGACAGCACGACCTTCGCCGACACGGCCTGCACGCTGGGCTACCGCTTCAACCTGGACTACGTCGTGGACACTCACGGCAACGCCACCGCCTGGTACTACAGCCCGGAGACCGGCTACTACGGCGCGGACGCCAAGAACGACGCGGTGTCCTACGTCCGCGGCGGCACCCTGTCGCGCGTCGACTACGGTATGACGTCCTCGACGATCTACTCCGGTACAGCCCCTGAGCAGATCCTGTTCGACACCGCCGAGCGCTGCATAGCAGGTACCCCGGCCGGCAACACCTGCGCCGACAGTCAGTTCACCCCCGCCAACGCCGCGTACTGGCCGGACGTACCGGTGGACCTGAACTGCACATCGGGCTCCACGAACTGCACCAACCACGGCCCGAGTTTCTGGTCACGCAAGCGCCTGACGGCCATCACCACGCAGATCCAGACCGGCGGGACCACCAAGCAGGTCGACAAGTACACCTTCACCCAGTCCTTCCCCGACGGCGGCGACCACGCCCCCACCCTGTGGCTTGACTCCGTCCAGCACACGGGCCTGGACACCCTCGGCGGGGCTTCGGGCAGCACCTCGACTCCGGCGGTGAGCTTCGACCCGCCGCTGCAACTGCCCAACCGGGTCGGCACGATCCCGCAGATGCCGCTGATGTACCACGACCGCATCCAGACGGTCACCAACGAGACCGGCGCACAGACGACGGTCACCTACGACCGCCCGAACTGCTCCAGCGCCCCGGCCAGCGACCCCGACGACCCCAATGACGCGGCGGCCAGGACGTTCGCGTCCACCAACACGCTCTCCTGCTTCCCGGTCTACTGGACCCCGGACGGGCAGCCCGCGCCGTGGATGGACTGGTTCTACAAGTACAAGGTCACCTCGGTCGTCACCACCGACCCGCACAACTCCTACCAGGACGGCACCCAGCCCGAGCTGGAGACCGACTACGCCTACAAGGGCAACCCCGGCTGGCACTACGACGACAACGAGCTCGTCAAGGCCAAGAACCGCACCTGGGGCCAGTTCCGCGGCTACCCGGAAGTGGACGTCACCACCGGTGACCCGAACGTCTTCCACAAGACGAACGGTGTCGATGTCCACGACCAGAAGACCCTGACCAAGACGTACTACTTCCTGGGCATGAAAGGGGACACCCTGCCCGGCGGCAAGACCCGCTCGGTTCCCGACCTGACCAGCCAGGACGGCACCACCGCCACCGTCGCCGACGACGACGTCCTGGCGGGGCAGACGTTCGAGACCGACACCTACGCCAGCGCCACCGGCAGCCTGGACAAGGCCGTAGTCTCCGTGCCCACGGTCATCGGTCCCACCGCGACCCGAAGTCGCAGCGGCGTGCCGGACCTGACCGCGCAGATGGTCCGCCCCGCCAAGTCGCTGACCCGGCAGAAGGTCTCGTACGGCTGGCGCAGGACCGAGAGCGACACCTTCTACAACACGACCCTGGGCAAGTCGACCACCGGCATGCCGGTGCAGGTCGACGACCGGGGCGAACCCACCGACAGCGCCAACGTCGCCAAGTGCACCTTCACCCGCTACCTCACCGGTACCCCGTCGACCCAGGTGCTGCCCGCCGAGACCATCACCACCGCGCAGGACTGCTCCAGCGCCGGTGCCACGCCCAGCGGCACCCTGATCTCCGACACGCGTACGTCGTACGACACCAACGGCTTCGCCTACGACGGCGACGGGCAGCAGAATCCCGCCCTGCCCACGACCGGTGACGTCACCCTCGTCCAGCAGGCGTCCGCCGCGAGTGGCGCCACCGCGACCGCCTTCGTCGACCAGACCGCCACCAGGTACGACTCCTACGGCCGCGCGACGAAGGTCACCCGGACCCCGAAGTCCACCTCGCCCGACGGCAAGAGCCTCGCCCAGACCGTCTTCACCTCCTACACCCCCGCGAGCGGCGGACTGCCCACCGGCAGCACGACCGTCACCCAGGTCACGCCCGGCGTGGACTGCTCCGCGGTCACCGTCTCCTCCAAGGACTGCCGGCTCTCCGGCACCACCCTGGACCCGGCCAGGGCCCTGACCACCGCCAACACGGACGCGGCCGGCCTGCTGACCTCACTGACGTACGACGCGCTCGGCCGCACGACCGGGGTGTGGCTGCCCAACGAGAGCAAGGCCGGCGGCGCGCCGGCGAACATGACCTACACCTACACCCTGTCCAAGTCGGCGCCTTCGGTGATCGCGTCCAACACGCTCCTGGACGGGGGAGGCTACAAGACCGCCGAGACGCTGTACGACGGGTTGCTGAGGCCGCTCCAGACTCAGGAGACGGCGGAGAACTCCAGCACCACCGTCTCGGACACCCAGTACGATTCGCACGGCTGGAAGGTCGTCACCAACAACGCCTACAACGTGGGCGGCGATCCCGGCAACGCCCTGGTCTCGGTCTCCCAGGTCTCCATCCCCGACACCACCGTCACGGACTACGACGGGCAGGGCCGGGCCGACCTCGTGACCGAGGAACACGACGGTGCCAAGACCTGGACCACAGAGACCGCCAGCACCGGGGACAGGACCACCGTCCTGCCCGCCAAGGGTGGCGTGGCCACGGCCACGGTGGTCAACGCCCGCGGTCAGACCACCGAACTCGACCAGTACACCACCCTGCCCAGCCTGAGCGGCTCGGCCGCGGCTGGCTTCACCGTGACCGGCGGAACCACCTCGGCCACCGCCTACGGCTACAACGTCGCCGGCCAGCAGACCCGGGTCACCGGCCCCGACAACACGGTGTGGACGTTCGGCTTCGACCTGCTGGGCCGCAAGAAATCGCAGAGCGACCCGGACGCGGGCGCCAGCAGCTACGGCTACGACGACGCGGGCGACCTCGTCTCCACCACCGACGCCAGGCAGGTCGAACTCGACTACACCTACGACCTCCTGGGCCGCAAGCTCACCGCCACCGACCACTCGAAGTCCGACTTCGAGTTCGCCTCGTGGGCCTACGACACCCTGCGCATCGGCCAGCCGACCTCCTCCACCCGCTACGTCCAGGGTGTGACCGGCGGCTACACCGTCGCGGCCACCGGCTACACCACCCTCGGCAAGTCGACCGGCACCAAGATCACCCTGCCCGACTCCGAGGCGCCGCTGCCGTCGACGTACACCACGACCTACACCTACACCACCCGGGACCAGCTGCCGGCGACGCAGACCGACCCGCGCGTCCAGGGGCTGAACAGCGAGACCGTCACCTTCGGCCATGACGCGCTGGGCAACCCGACGAAGACGAGCAGCAGCATCAACACGTACGTCGCCGGGACCGTTTACACGAACTACGCCGAACCCTCGCAGGTCACGTTCGGCGCCTCGACCAACCCGGCGTGGGCCACCTACAGCTACGACGACCAGAGCCGCCGTCTGTCCGAGCGGGTGATCTCGCGGACCCAGGCGCCGGGACCGACGGTCGACGACACCAAGTACGCCTACGACGCCTTCGGCAACCCGACGTCCACGACCGACCAGCAGTCGGAGACCGGTAACACCGTCACCGACCAGCAGTGCTACAGCTACGACACCCTGGACCGGCTCACCGACGCCTGGACCGCCAACGACAACTGCACGGCCAACCCGCCCACCGGCACCACCCTCACCACGACACCGGGCTCCTACTGGCAGTCCTTCGGCTACGACGCCATCGGCAACCGCCACCAGAGCGTCGACCACGCCATCGGCGGCTCCGGCACCACCGCCACCACCACTTACGGCCACGGCTGCACCGCCAACTGCAACCGCACCGGCGCCCAGCCGCACACCCTCACCGCCACCACCGGCGGCACCAACCCGACCGCCTTCACCTACGACGAAGACGGCAACCTGCACACCCGCACCCCCACCACCGGCCCCGGCCAGACCCTGACCTGGGACGACGAGAGCAGACTCGCCCAGGTGGACACGGGTGGCGCCAGCCCCACGACCACCAAGTACCTCTACGACGCCGACGGCAACCAGCTCATCCGTCGCGACCCCGGCCAGACCACCCTCTTCACCGGCGACACCCAGATCGTCGTCAACACGAGTGTCACCCCCAACGTCCTGCTCGGCGGCGTCCGTACCTACAGCCACGGCGGCTCCGGAATGCCCGTGGCCGTGCGCTCCACCCTCCCGGGCGGCGGACTGAAATACCTCTTCAGCGACGCGCACGGCACGGCGACGCTCGCCATGGACGCCACCACCCAACAGATCGCCCGCCAGCAGTACACCCCCTACGGACAGCCGCGGACCAGCGCCAACACCACGGCCTGGCCCGACCCCACCCGCTCCTACCTCGGTCAGCCACAGGACAAGAACACCGGCTACACCGACGTCGGAGCACGCAAGTACGACCCCAGCCTCGGCAGCTTCATCAGCGTCGACCCGGTGTTCGAGGCCGGCAATCCCCAGGAACTGGGCGGTTACACCTACGCCGCCGACAACCCCATCTCCGGCAGCGACCCGACCGGTCTCGAATCGTGCTACCCGCACTTCTGCTCGGGCACCAACGGCACGTACGGCACCTACAAGTCGCACAACGACCCCGCGGCACCCGACTACGACGGGACCAGCTACGACGCGCCTGGCGACGAGGGCTACCTGCCGCCGATGAAGTACCTGAAGCAGTTCAACTCGGCGCATCCGATACCCACCGTCCGGATGATGATCGGATACGGCACGTACCGACCGGACATCTCCCCGGTGAAGAACGTCGAAGTCTACTTCCGTGAACGGTGCACCGGTGAAGATCTTCTCTGGACCAGTTCCTGCCAGGGGTTCTCGACGTTCTATCACCACTGGGACGACGTCCAGGACATCCCGAGCAACCCCTGCGAGGCGGTGAGCCTCTGCCAGTCGCTCGGCGACCTGGCCGCGGGCATAGCCCTCGAGGCCGCGATGGAGGGCGTCCCCCTCTGCAGCTTCGATTCCAAGACACCGGTGCTGATGGCGCACCGGAAGACGAAACCGATAGGCAAGATCAAGCCGGGTGACCGCGTGGAGAGCGCCGACCCGGAGAACGGCAGGCACCGCGGACTCCGCACCGTCACCGCCCGGCTGGTTCACCATGACCACGATCTCGTCGACGTGACGGTGCGCGGCTCCGACGGCCACAGAGCCACGCTGCACACCACCGCGCGTCACCCCTTCTGGGACGGCACGCTCCACGCCTGGGTCCGTGCCGGCGAACTCAAGCCCGGCCACGTCCTCAACACCGCCGCCGGCCACCACGTCCGCATCGACACGGTCCGCGCTCGCCCCGGCGCCGCGGACATGTACAACCTCACCGTCCGGGAACTCCACACGTACTACGTGATGGCCGGAAACGTGCCGGTGCTGGTGCACAATTCCTGCGGCAATTCCGAGCACGCGGAGGAGTGCTACTGCAACTGGGGGCAGCCCGCCGTTCCGCGCGGCAAGGCGGCCGGTGTCGCCGCCGAGAGCGAGGCTGCCTGGGGGGCCGCGGCCCGTGGGGAGACGGCCGAGGACATGACGGTCGGTTCCGACGAGTTCACCAAGCACGCCGTGCAACGCCTGATGGACCGTGACGTGGATAGAGACACCGCCATGGCCGTGATGGAGAGAGAGCCTTTCGGCTACGTCTACGAAGGTCAGAGTAAGATCGGGTATTACGACCCGAAGTCCAAGATATTTGTTGCCAAAACCATCGATGGCAACGTGAATACGATCATCATCGATGTCAAGCCGGACTACATCGCGCGTCTCAAGGAGGGCCGCTGAACATGGCAGAAGTCGAAGTGACGTTCGACGGAGAGGCGGACGCCGTGTACATCTCCCTCGCCGAGCCGCAGTCCAAGCGCGCGGTCGCGCGGATGTATCCCTGCGATCCCATCGACGCCGGCATGATCAATCTCGACTTCGACGCGGACGGCCGCCTGATCGGCGTGGAGGTGTTGGCGGCCCGTAGGAAGGTGCCTCAGTATCTGCTCGAAGCGGCGGATCGACTCGACACGGACGCCGAATGACCGACCGGTGCTGGATTCCTCGAACGGTGTAGACGCATCGGTGTCGCAGCCGTCGGGTCGGCGGTGCGGGTCTGTCCCTGATCCATGGCTCGCACGGGAGTCGTGTCGGTCGGTCGCGAGGACGGTCGCGTATTCGATGGCGCCGCGGTCGGCGAATGACCGGCTGACGAGGGCGGCTTTGCGGAAGGGGCGCCGCCGGCCCTCCTGGCGCGCAAGCCGCGCTAGGTCGAGAATGGCCTGAGTGAAAGGCGCCTGACGGGTGAAAACCCAGGTCAGGCCCCTTTTCGCATGCGTCTGGAAGAAGCCGGGCCTCTTCGCCGAGTACGACACCAGCGGGTTCTTCGTCTGCTGGTAGTACGAACACTCTGTGCAGGTTGACCTGCGCATTTAAGGCCGGAAGCGCCGTGCCCGCTCCGAGTGGGACAAGTGCGACGTGGTTCACGAGGACTCGATCATCGACCCGGCCACCCGAGAGTAGAACTTCGGCAACAGCCCGCACACGATGAAGACGACCCACCCGTACACCGAACGCCCGAACCTGGGCCGCAACGGGCTGCCGGTCATCCAGCTCTCGAACAAGGCACTGCGAAGCATGAGGAGCCGGTGGTGACGTTCTTCCACGAGACCTACCACCACTACCGCATGGCCAACTACGGGAACACCGGAACCGAGAAGGACCCGGAGGCATTCGCACAGGTGATGTGGCGGAAGATATCCGGGCGCAGGTGACGCTGGACCGTACCGGCCGGACGACTCCGTGTCGCTGACAGGAAAATGAAGCCGGGCTGGTCTCGGGGAGCATGCTCCCCGAGACCAGCCCCACGACCGTTGTATCCAGCCCCTCCGAGAGGCGGATCCGTGGTCCGACCCTACGACCAACATCACCGCGAGGCGCTCGGCGCCCAACTGCACCTGCCCCTGGCCGAACGGATCTGCCCGATCTGCGGCCACGCCGTGATGCGGGACTACCACCACGAGGAATTCGGTCGCCCCACCCCTTCATGGATCAACTACCTGTGGTGCGGCAACTGTCACGCGTACTCCTCCTCCTTCACCGCGGCTGAACGCAAAATGGTCGAGAACGACCCGCTTCTCAAGGGAGACCGGATCGCCGAGCTCTTCCGCGAGCCGGAACGGCTGCTCACGATCCTCGACGGCTACTGGAAGGCCGGCAGCCTCCCCCCAGGCGATCACCCGGCGCCCCCGAGGGGGCTGACCGACTGACGGCACCGTTCTCATCGTCGGGCCGGCGTATGGGTCGAGCTGCGCGGCGAGGCTTTCCCCGAACCCCCGTTCCGGCTGGACATCAGGGCATTCGACGACGATGGCTGGTCAACTGCCGCTCAGTTCATGGTGGGCTTAGGTCATGGGTGAGGGACAGAAGATGTTTCCGGTGGGCCGGGCACCCGCAGCAGTGGGGGCCCGGCGCCCTCCGTCGGTTGCCTGACGGCGTCAGCCGCGTGGGTTGACCGTGTCGCGGAGGGACGCCAGAGCCGAGGCGTACATGCGTGCCTTGATGGTGCCGAGGGTGTCGCCGGCCTTGCTCAGCTGTGCCTGGGCGATCGCCACGGCCGTGGAGCGGACGGCGTCCTCGGCGACCGCCTGGTCGACGATGCCGGCGGCCGCGGCGTCCGACCCGCCGTAGCGGCGGGCGGTGACCATGGCCTCGTGCGCGGTCTGCGGCGCCAGCCGGGACTGGATCAGGGCGGACATGCCGGGCGTGAAGGGGATGTTGATGTCGGCTTCGGGCAGGCACCAGTAGCCACGGTCGGCGCGCATGACGCGGAAGTCGTGCGCGAGGGAGAACATCGCGCCCGCGGCGAAGGTGTGCCCCTGCAGGGCCGCCACGGTGATCATCGGTAGCGAGAGCACGCGGGCGAAGAGCTCATGGACGGAGACGATGTAGTCCTGGTGCTGGTCGGCGTGGCCGGACAGCCACTCCAGATCCAGGCCGTTGGAGTAGAACTTGCCCGTCGCGGCGGTCACCAGGGCTCGCGGTCCTTCTGCCTTCTCCACTTCGTTCAGGGCGGCGTCGACGGACGCGATCCAGTCGGGGTGGAAGCGGTTCTCACCGTCTCCGAGGTCGAGCACGAAGACGTTGTCCTGGCGGTCAAGGGTAGGCATGTGCGCTCCTGGGAGGATGCGTGGTGTGAGGGAAGGGCGAGATCGGGCAGCGGGCTGCCGCGGGCGTGCTCCAGCTCCAGCACGGGAGCCATCGGGATGCTGTGCCTGGCGCACCCCTCTGTCCAGTCTGGCGTAGTCGACGCCGGCAAGGCGGTATCAAAATGGGAACGGCGGTGTTACCGCTGTGGTCACACCGTTTCTCGGTAGGTCCAGGGCTGCTGTTGTCGGGCAGTCCCTCGGGAGAGGATCCTCCCGTGGGTCGACCCCTGCCACAGTTGCCGAAGCCAGGGTTCGTCTTGATCCCCATCGAGGCCCCAGCCGAGGTGCCCACCCGGACTCCGGCCTCGTCGTCGACGATCCAGGCGTCGTGCTCGCGGCGGTGCTCTTACCCCGCAGCCAGGTCTCCTTCTTCTTCCACACCTCGACCACGGAATCGCCCCGCTCCGCTCGATGGCCCGCCTGGCCTGCTGCCGGCTCCAGCCATGCCGCTTCAGCAACCGCTACGTGCCCTCAACGGTGCAGGAGACGTGGAACAGCCGGCCGGTCAACGTCTTGATCCGCGCCGGCGTCCACCGCAGGTCCGCCCGGTCGTGGACCAGCGTGCCACGCTCCAACTCTTGCTCCAGCCTGGCGATCCGCGTTTCGCTGAGCCGGGACCGCCCGGCCTGGAAGCGGACGACAGCCTGCAACCTGATCCGCTCCCGGGCGGCCCTCTCGGCGTCGGTCAGCCCACCACCCTGCGCGTACCTCACCTCCCCAGGGCTACCGGAGGAGTAATGCGAACCCGCGGCATGCCGGGCAGTCTGGAGGTGGGGGGCGCAAGGTGTGTCCGCGAGGGGCACGGCGGTAGCAGCGACGTCACCGCTCATGCCAGGCGGGACGGGAAGAGGCCCCATGAACGAATATCCGCTGATCGACGACCACGGACTCATCGGTGACCTGCAGACGGCCGCGCTGGTCTCCACCGAGGGAACGATCGACTGGTTCTGCAGCCCGCGGTTCGACTCGCCGAGTATCTTCGGAGCACTGCTCGACGGTGCGAACGGCGGTCACTGGACGATTGCCCCCCGGGCGCCGACGTACGCGACCAAGCAGCTCTACTACCCGGACACCTGTGTGCTGCTCACCAGATTCATGACCGAGCAAGGCGTCGGATCGGTCGTGGATTTCATGCCGCCTGCTTCTCCACGTAATCCGACAAGCAATCACCGGCTGGTCCGCATGCTGCGGTGCACACGCGGCGAGATCTCGTTCGACATCGAGATCGCCCCTCGGTTCGACTACGCGCAGCAACCATATGAGGTCACCTCGCATATGGGCGGCTGGCATTTTGCCAGCCGAGGTACGGACGTGACCGTCCATGTGGTGGACACACCTGACGTTGAGTGCGTGAGCGATCGCAGGATTCGGTCAGGTGGCGTGTGCATGACTGTAAGGCTGCGAGCTGGTACGACCCGCGGCCTGGTGCTGGAGACGTTCGCTGACGGTCCGCCACGCATCGTTTCGCCGCAGGAATGCGAGCAGCTACTGGAGGACACCATCGCCTTCTGGCACAACTGGCTGGCGCGTTCGCGCTACACCGGACGGTGGCGGGAGACGGTCAACCGCTCCGCCATGACGCTCAAACTCATGACGTACGCCCCGTCCGGGGCCATGGTCGCGGCTCCGACCACCAGTCTGCCGGAACAGGTCGGAGGCGAGCGCAACTGGGACTACCGCTACGCGTGGGTGCGTGATGCCTCCTTGTCCCTTCACGCGCTGCTCGGGCTGGGATTCACCGAGGAAGCCGTGGCGTTCACCGAGTGGCTGGGCGACCGCGTTCAGGAATACACCGGTCCTGGCGAACACCCTCTGAAGGTCATGTACCGCGTCGACGGCTCCTCCGACCTGGCAGAGCAGACCCTGGGCCACTGGGAGGGCTACCGGCACTCCGCTCCGGTGCGGGTCGGCAACGGTGCCGCTGACCAGTTGCAGCTCGACATCTACGGATCGGCACTGGAGTGCCTCCATTTCGCCGACCAGCAGGGTCTGCCGACAACCTGCCGCATCTGGCAGAGGCTGATCAACACGGTGGACTGGGTGTGCGAGAACTGGGACCGTCCCGAAGCCGGTATTTGGGAAACGCGAGGCGGTGACAAGGACTTCACCTATGGACGACTCATGAGCTGGACCGCGCTGGATCGGGCCATACGCATGGCCACCCGGAGCGGCCGTCCCGCCGAGGTGCAGCGCTGGACGAAGGAACGCGACGCCATCTACTGGCAGATCCTGCGGCGAGGGTGGAGCCCGGAGCGTGCAGCGTTCACGCAGTCCCTGGGCAGCGACGTCCTGGACTCCGCGCTTTTGCGGATGCCTGCGGTCGGGTTCATCCCCCCGCAGGATCCGCGGTGGCTCTCGACCTTGGACGCGATCAGGAAAGATCTCGTGTCCGACGGCCTCGTATACCGGTACGACCCCTCTGCCTCTCCCGACGGACTGCTCGGTTTCGAGGGCACCTTCTCGGCGTGCACTTTCTGGTACGTCGAAGCCCTCGCTCGCGCCGGTCATCTGCGTGAAGGGCGACTCGTCTTCGAGAAGATGCTCACCTACGCCAACCATCTCGGCCTGTACTCCGAGGAGATCGGGCTGACCGGCGAGCAACTCGGCAACTTCCCACAAGCATTGACCCACCTCGCCCTTGTCACCGCCGCGCTTAGCCTGGATGCCCATCTCGACGCCGCCAGGCCGGGCTTCCCTCCCACCTCTGCGGTTCCGGTTCCCTTTCTCTACGCGCAACCGATGGCGGCAGCGGCCGGAGGTCCACCTGTCACGCCGACCACCCCGTATCCGTCGGACCACGTCATCCGCAGGTGAGCGCACCACCCTCTCCCCATCGGTCCGCCACCTGTGGTAGCAGGCCGCGTCCACCGGTGATGGCAAGGCGGTCGTGATGCCGGCACGGCTACAGGGTGCGCGATGACCATGGGCAAGCCCGTCAACACGCCATTGAGAAGGCTTCGGCCACGGCCGACCAGCCTGTTGCGGCATCGCTGCGCGGTGGTTGGATCCTGCTGATCGAGATTGCCGATCTACGGTTGCCGTTGCCAGGTGACTGCACCATCGACGCCCTCGCCCGACCGATGACGACACTGGCAGCCTGGTGAACGCAAGAGTCGGCCATTCTGACCGGGGCGATCGGCACGGAGCTGCTGTCGCGCGACCTGGCGCGTGCGCGCAACTCGACAGGTACCGGCTTGATGGTCAGGTCGGGGTAGGGATCCGGAACGCGTCGCGCCGCCCTGCACTGGCGTCGATCCCCAGGGCCTATCCGGCTTCGCCCGTCACCCCCCGGCAGGGACCCCACCGTCAGGGCGGACAGCGACTTTGCGGAGTTTCAGGCTGCCGCGTGGCGACCGCGGCGGTGGCGGGAGGCGATGGTGGCGGTCAGGGCCTCCACGGCGTCGACGGTCGCGGTGCTCAGGACGACGGCGCGGCTGGTCGGGGCGCTGCCGAAGCCGTCGGGTGTCTCGGCCAGCAAGCCGGAGCGGGCGGTGAAGGAGTCGAAGACCGACCGCAATGCGCCCGGGGCCACTGTCTCGGCTCCGGCGGCGGCGCGGGCCAGGGCCGTGAGGTGTTCGTGCAGCGGATCGACCAGTTCGGTCAGCTCCGGCACGGTGTCCTGAGGAGTGCGCGGCAGGTGTTCGCCCAGCAGGGTGGCGCATCCGGCAACCGTGGACACCTGAGTCCTGAGCTGCTCCAGCTGCACACTCGACCAGGGGCCGCGGTGCTCTGCCGGCTCGGCGTGCGACTGCTCCACCGCGGCCTCCAGGTGCTCCCTGACCTGCCGTGACCGCGCCCGCAGCGCGTCGACGGCTGCCGGGTCGGTCGCCCCGACGTCGGCGTAGCCGGTCAGCAGCTCTGGCAGCAGCCGGTCCTGCACCCGCAGCCACTCCGCGAGCAGGCCCGGCACCCGCCGGGTGGACCAGGTCGGCCAGACCAGGAAGATGAGCACGGCGATCGCGGCGCCGACCACCGTGTCGGCGGCGCGCGCCCACGCTGTGGGCCCGGGCAGCCCGCCGACGTGGTGGATCAGGAAGACGATCCAGGTGGTCAGCCATAGATTGAGCATCAACTGCCCGGTCCGCAGGGTCACAAACGACGCAGCGGCCAGCACTACCGCCACGACCGCGAGGCCGACGGGCGTCCAGTTCGGCAGGGACAGAACCCAGGCGAACAGGCCGCCCAGCACGGACCCGGCCGCACGTCCCCAGCCGCGGGCGAGGGTATGACCGTACTCGGGGAAGAGCACCAGCATGGTGGTCAGGGCCACCCAGAAGCCGTGCGTGGAGATGCCCAGCCCGCCCCACCCGCCGATCGACCGGCCGATGACCTCGGCGAGCACCACGCCCACTGCGAGCCGCACCGCATGGCGGAAGATCGGTGATTGGGGGTGCAGCTGCGCCCGGATCCGCCGGGCGGTGCGTGCTACGGAGGGGGTGCCCGCGTACAGGCCCGGCACCTCGGTGTGGGGTTCCAGTACATCGCCCAGGCGGTCGTCGGTCGAGCGTCGGGCCAGCTGCTCGGCCGTCCGTAGCCGTGCGGCCAGATCGCCCGGGCCGCGCACGGGCGAGACGGCCGCCCAGGACTCCAGGAGGGTCCAAGCTTCCTCGGGGGTGCGGTGCTCGCGGCCGGAGGCCACCGTACGGGAGATGTCGCCCAGCACCTGCGCCGCAGCGGCCAGTGCCTCCCGGTTCCCGGCCGCCGCTACCGTCAGCCGCACCGTGTGCAGCGCGCGGCGGATGCGCTCGGCCTCTCCCAGCAGTCCGAACATGGCCGCCGCCGCCGGTCGGCTCAACTGCGGCAGCACGTCCAGGGCCTGCCGGGCCGCCGTGAACGGTGCGGACCCGCCCAGGCCGGCGGAGCCGGCCGCGACCGAAGCCTCGGCGAGCGACTGGTACAGAGCTGCAAGGGCGCGGCGCTGGGCGGCGAACCGCGGACCGTACGGGGGGAGCAGTTGCACCACCACGACGACTCCGGTCCCGACCGCGATCCAGCCGGCGATCACCAGGCCGCCATGTACGTCGGGAGCGAGATCAGCCGTGATCATCAGCCCGATGACCGCGAGGCACCCCCGGATGCCGGGCGCGATGCCCATCGTCCGCCACAGCCCGGTGGCGAACGCTGCGACCGCGAGCACCAGCAGGAACAGCCAGGTAGTGCCGTGCACCAGGGCCCCCAGCACCGCCATGGCGCTGAAGGCCGCGGCCATTCCGAGCGCGTTCACCACAGGGTGCCGCAGCGGGCTCAGCAGCGTACCGATGCCGCAGATGAACGCACCGACGCTGGCCATGGCCCCGGCCACCGGGTCGTCCAGCACCAGGCCGAGGACCGTGGCGAGCAGCACGGACAGTACGGCCCGTGCGATCGCCGACGGGGCGGCGAATGCCCGTTGAACGCGCAGCCCGTCCCGGCTGATCGTGACCAGCGAGGACCACCAGCGCATGTCCGGGCCTCCTTGGCGGCGCGGCGCGGGAGCAGTGCTCTCATCTTCTGCCAGCTCCGGCGTGGCTGCCACTCGCCCCCTGGAGGGCGCCACTCAGGGTAGTGAGACCGGCGGTCACCGTGCGTTCATCTGAACAGCTCCGGACGGCTCCGGAAAGCGCCAGGCCCGCTGCCTTACGAGGCGTTCACGCCGGCCGAGCGCGTCCTGCTCAGCACGCTCCTGCACCCCTCACCGAACTCGTCGCCGCTTCCGGCAGCGGCTCCGATTGAAGATCGTGCAGTCGCGGGAGCACGCCTTTCCGTACTTCGGCTGCATGACTCTCCGTAGGGTGGCCACGACAAGGCCTCACGTGCCCTGCCGACTCGCGCTGACCGGACGCGCACCTGACAAAGGGACGGTGCCGCTTGCTGCGCAGGGGCAGTGCCTGCCGCGCCCCGGCTGCTACGACATGAGCACGGCGGCCTGCCACCCCCTCCCCGGGGGTGGCAGGCCGCCGCATGTGGAACCCGGCCTCAGGAGAGCTGGGTGGGAACCGGGCGGTTCCTGCCGAGCGAGGCGACACCGCCCGGAGTGAGGGCCTCGGTGAAGAGCTGTACGTCGGCCACCTTGCCGGCGGTGTACTCCCCGTAGGCGCCCTGGTAGATGCGGCGTCCGATCTGCAGCGGCCCGGTCGCGTTCCAGGCCGTACCGGCGTAGGCGGCGGTGTCGGCCAGGTCGTCGTTGACGTAGAGACGCAGTTGCTGCGTGTCGGCATCGAAGACACCCACCAGGTGGAACCAGGTGCTGGTCTTCGGGCTCTGCGCCCCGGTGGTGGGTCCATAGGCGCTGGTGAACTCGCCCGCGGTGTCATCCGCGTGCGCGTGGCCGAAGGCGAAGGCGTGGGCGCCGCTGGAGTAGTAGAGCTGAAGGCCGTTGGCGCTGGTGCCGGATTGCGAGACGAAGGTGGAGTTCGCGGTCAGGCTGCTGAGGTTGGCCCAGGCCGAGACGGTGTAGCTGCGGCTGGTGTCGAGTACGGGTCCCGAGGTGGCCGCGTACCCGCTGCTGCCGTTGAGGACGAGTGCCCCGCCCCGCGCGGTGTCGGCGGTCACGGTGGCGCCGCCGTTCAGGGCGAGGCCGTTGGCGGGGCGAACGCTGTCCGCGGTGTCCTTGAGCTGCCACCAGTCGGCGGGCCGGTGGACGTGACCGACGCTCACCGGAGCGGCGAACTGCGCCAGCCCGCCGTCCGCCGCGGCGCCCGGGTACTCGACCATCCGGCCGGACCGGGAGGTTGCGTACAGCGCGGGAAAACCGGTGCCCTGCACGTCGCCGGGAGAGGCGGCGGTCGGGTAGTCCTGCTCGCCGACGCCGACCGGGAGCACCGGCTGGGCGGCGGGCAGCGCATTGCCTTCGGTGGCGGTCCACCTCTGGTCGGCGATGTTCTTGCAGTCCCAGATCACCACCCGGGTGCGCGGATTGCGGTTGCTCGCGGGGTCGGCGAGGCAGCGGCCGGACTGGGGGTTCTTGAGCGTTCCCTGGTACGGGCCGGGGACCCACTCCTGGGAACCGGTGTTGTTGCACTGGTAGAGCTGCACCAGGGTGCCGTTGTCGGTGTCGCCCTTGGTGACGTCCAGGCACTTGCCCAACGCGTGCACGGTGTGGTCCGCGCCGAGGCTGAAGTTCTGGGCGTCGGAGTCGTTGCAGGTGTACATCTGCGCCGCGGTGCCATTGGCGGTGCGGGCGCCGGCGATGTCCAGGCAGAGGTTCTTGCCGCCGGTGTCGAGTACGCCGGAGACCAGGGGTGCGTGCCGCGGTGCGGCCAGCTTGGCGGTCGGGACGCCCGCGTCGAAGGTCAGCGGGAAGCTGCTGATCGCGCCGGTGGTGTTGTCCCGGGCCCACAGCGTCGGGACGCCGCCCACGGTGCCGGGGGCGAGCAGGGTGGTGTCGGACCAGTCACCGGTGCCGATCTTCACGCCCTGGCCGAGGTTGCAGCCGGCCTGGAAGGTGCCGGGGTAGTACCAGAGTTCGCCCTTGTCGACCGTGATCAGGTCGGGCACGTCCGCGTACTGGGCCAGCTTGCCGGGCGCCAGGATCTGCGTGACGTTGTTCCAGGTGCCGTCCGATCCCTTGGCGGGACAGGAGTCGGAGTTGCGGATCGGGACGACGTTCTGGGTCAGGGTGAAGTGCCCGGCGGCGTGACCGGGTGTGACCGCGTCGTTGGGGTAGAGGTACAGCTCGTGCGTTTTCTTGTCGAAGGCGAAGAGGTCGTCGACGTTGCTGCCCGTGGCGGTGCCCCGGTGGGCGACCAGGTAGTTGTCCCAGCCGGTGCCGTCCGGGCTCTGTGCCTTGGTCGACATCGGGACGGGCGGGGCCGCCGGGTCGGCGTTGCCGCGGACCAGGACGAGGTCCCCGTCGGTGGTGGGGGCGGCGAGGTCGGGGACGGCGTCGCCGTCCAGGTCGCCCGCGGTCACCTTGGTCTTCGGGTTCCAGGGGGCGAAGAAGCTGTACTGCCCCACGGTGCCCTGGGTGTTGCCCGCGTTGTCGACCGCCCGGACGTAGAGCGTGTGCGCGCCCCACTGGGCGGCGCTGAGCACGATCGGGACCTCCGCCGTGGCGGTGCCGCCGCTCGTGGCGACGGCGTCCACCTTGGCGGCGCCGCTGCCGGGGATGTTGGTGTCCAGCGCGTACTCGAACCGGTCGATGCCGCTGCTGACACAGCTGCCCCGGGTGCAGCCGCTGGGCGTCGGGTCGTTCGCGGTCACCTTGACCTTGACGCCTTCGTCACCGGCATGGCCGGTGGGCGCCTGGTCGGCGCCGAGCGGCGGGAATACGGCGGAGTCGGTGAAGGACGGGATGCTCGGCGAGCTCAGGTCGATCTTGAAGTAGCAGTTCGGCGACCAGCCGCTCATCAGGGTGTCGTCGTCGGCCCTGACGTGCCAGCCGTACTGGTGGCCGTCCGCGACCTTGAAGCCGATGTTGACCCGGGTGGTGCCACCGTCGCTGACCCAGCCGCTGACCGGCTTGCTCTTGCTGGTCGAGCCTCCGTCGTCGTCCGCGGTCTTGGTGTCCCACACCTCGTACCGGGCGCGCAGGTTGACCCCGCTCATGTCGGTGTTGAGGTGCGCGTTGAGGGTGATGTCGGAGGTGTCGCCGGCGAGCCCGGACTGGCCGATCCAGCCGTCCGCCGCGCCGTCGCAGCCGTTGCTCGCGGGGTTGATCGTGGCCGGGGTGGTGCCGAGCCGGTCGGGCTCCGCGGGTGCGATGTCGAACACCGTGGTGAGGTAGGGGTTGGTGGCGAACCGCACGAAGTCGTCGTTGCCGGAGGACTTCGACTCGTTGCCCCACAGCCCGAAGGTCCAGCTGTCGTCCTTGCCCGCCAGCTTCTTGATCTGACCGGTCACATCGAAGTTGACGTCGTGGTTGCCGCAGTGCTGGCTCATGTTGGAGCTCTTGACCTTCTGCGTGCCACCGATGTAGCCGTCGCCGGCGAGCTTGGGCTGGTGGTCCCAGTCGGTGTTCTTGCTGATCCCCGAAACCGTCGCGAGGCGCACGCTCGTCTCGTTGTCGCAGTCGAAGGAGGCGCCGTAGGTCGAGGTGAGGTGTACGACGGACTTGGAGATGACCATCGACTTGGTGAGGTTGCCGGTGTTCAGCTCGTAGTACGCCCGGTTGAGGCCGAAACAGTCCCGCCAGTGCTCGTAGCCGACGCCCTCGCCGTTGTCCTGGGCGTCGTCGTACGGGCTCTGGGAGGGACAGCCTTCCTTGACGGTGATGAAGTGGCTCTTCTTGCTCGTGATCGGGCTGGTGTACGGGTCGATGTAGAGCGGCCAGACCGTGTCCTTGCCGCCGAGCAGGTCGGCGTCGGGGGTGAGGGTGAGCGCGCCCGGCTCGGCGGTGACGCCGATGGCCCGCACCTGTGCGGCGCTGCCCGGCTGTTCCGCGGTCGAGGCGGTCCCACCGTTGCCGCCGCCCTCCACGGGCGGGGTGTCCGCCGCGCGGACGGAGCGACGTGCTGCCGCCTTCGTCGCCGTGACGGGGGCGGAGGCGCCGGACGAGTCCCACATCATCGGGGTGGGCGAGCTGAACAGGGCGGTGCCGTCGGCCGAGGTGGCGGTCACCCGCCCGTCCCGGTCGGCGCTCACAGCCATGCCGTCGCTCGTACCGGTGGTCAGCCGGAGCGAGGCGAGGTCGGGATCGGCGGCGGCCTCGGCGTTGTGGACGATCAGAACCTCGTGGAAGCCGCCCTGGTCGGTGGCGGTCACCCTGAGGTCCACTCCCGGCAGCACGTCGTCGTACCGGGCGCTGTCACCGGTGACGGCCGGGGCCGGCAGCCGGAAGGGGAGCGTGTACGACAGCCGGTGTCCGGCCTCGTCGACGAGGGTGGCCAGCGGTCCGTCGCCGCCGCCGGACAGGGTCAGTGCCGACGGGGTGGCCTTGGTGGAGAACGTTCCGTCGGAGTTCCGGGCCAGTCCGGCGTCGACGTCCGTCCAGCCGCCGTCCGTGCGGACGCGGGCCGGCTGGAGATGCGTGGTCAGGGTGAAGGTGCCGTCCGGGTTGGCGACGGTCTCCGAGGTCTCGGTGGTCAACTGGTCGACGGTGACCGGCTGTCCGCTGCCGGCCGCCTCGGCACTGGCGGTAGCGAGTGGCGAGCCGTCGGTGCCGTCGGCGGCCGCCGAGGTGGCCGGTTCCGCCGCGGAGACCGGGCCGACGGCGCCTATCAGCAGGCCGGTCACGGCCGCCGCCAGCGTCAGACGGCGCGTCAGATTGCGCGCCGGATGACTCCGGACGCGGGTGTACTCCCCCATGAATCGCCCTTTCGAGGAGCGTGGGCGGCGTCCCTCGGCGTAACCCTGTGGTTCTTCTCACAGGGGCACGTCCCCCCGTGGGCCGCCGCGTGTCGGATTTGCGGTAGTTCTGTACGTCGCGCCCCGCTGTGAAGAACCTATGAGGGGCCTGTGTGAAGACTGAGAACGATGTGACCGCCGGGAAAGGGTATTGCCGTGCCCCTGACATGGCAATACCGTTTCGAACCGCTCAGACGCACCGTCAGCTGACCACTGATCAATTCGGCGTCTGGACCTTTCACATGGGGGATCACACATGCGCGCAGGACCGCGCGGAGTTCAAGCTGCCCGAAAGCGGGCATGGATGCGGCGGACAACCCTTTGGGCTGCCGCAACAGCCGCCTTCTTGCTGACCGTTCAGCCGGCCGTGGCCGACGTGGTGGTCGGCGGCTACCAGTACAAGGACGAGGTCTGGGCGGCGGATCCGCTGCCCGAGCAGCCGAAGGTCCCGGGACACCCCGCGGACAGCCCCGGCCTCGAAGAGCCCACCCCGCCGTCCGGCGCCCGCGAACTCGCCCGACACGAGGTGAAGGCCCCGAAGTGGCCCGCCGGTGCCACCGCGACCGTGGATCTCGGCAAGGCGCCCCAGGTGCGCGGCCGCGCGGCGGCCGCGGCGGGCGGCACGGTGAAGGCCGCCTCCACGCCCGTCTCGCTGTCGTCCGCCGCTCCGTCGGCGCTCAGCGACCGGGCCAGGGCACTCCTCGGCAGGACGCCGGTCGAGGCGGCCGGCACGGTACGGGTGCGGCTCGCGGACCGCGGGCAGGCGAAGCGGGCCGGCGTCGACGGTCTGCTGGTCGGCCTGTCCCGCACCGACCGGCGCACCGGCGCCGGCGGTGTGTCCATCTCGCTGGACTACAGCGCCATCGCGCAGGCGTACGGCGGCGGTTGGGCCTCCCGGCTGCGGCTGGTGGCAATGCCGGCCTGTGCCTTGACGACGCCTCGGGTCGCCGCCTGCCGTACTCGCACGCCGCTGGAGTCGGTCAACGACTCGCGGTCCCACAAGGTCACCGGCACCCTCGCGGTGCCCGCCGGAACGGCCGCGCAGTCGATGGGCGGGACCACCGCCAAGGCGACCGGCAAGACGGCCGCTCGCACCGCCGCCCTGGCCTCCTCGGGTGTCGCGGTCGCCGCGGTGGCGGGCGGCAACGGTTCGCAGGGAGACTTCGGCGCCACCTCGCTGTCGGCCTCGGGCGCCTGGTCCTCCTCGGCCTCGGGCGCCTTCACCTACAACTACCCGATCACGGTGCCACCCTCCCTCGGCGGTGAGGCGCCCAACGTCGGCCTGTCCTACGACTCCCAGTCGGTGGACGGCGAGACCTCGGCACGCAACTCCCAGTCCTCCTGGGTCGGCGACGGCTGGTCCTACAGCCCCGGGTTCATCGAGCGCTCGTACAAGAGCTGCAAGGACCAGGGCATCAAGGACTCCGGTGACGAGTGCTGGGGCGGCTGGAACGCCACCATCCAACTCGGCACTCACAACGGCCAGTTGGTACGCGACTCGGACGGCGAGTACCACCTCCAGGCCGACGACGGCACCCGGATCCAACGGCTCACCGGAGCGTCCAACGGCCTCTGGGACGGCGAGTACTTCAAGGTCACCACAACCGACGGCACCGCCTACTACCTGGGCCTGAACCACGCCCCCGGCACCACCGACGACGACGCCACGAACAGCGCCTGGGGCGTGCCGGTCTACCACCCCAAGTCCGGCGACCCCTGCCACGACTCGGACAAGGGCGACGACTCGCAGTGCGACAAGCCGGTCGGGTACCGGTTCAACCTCGACTTCGTCGTCGACCCGCACGGCAACGTGCAGCGCTACGACTGGGCCACCGAGTCCAACTACTACAACATGGGCTACGGGCAGGTCGCCGAGGACGACAAGGGTGGCAAGATCACCAAGTACGTCCGCGGCGGGCGCCTCACCCAGATCTCGTACGGCTACCAGCTGGCCGACGCCAGGGCAGGCCGGGAGCCGGCCGCCAAGGTGGTCTTCCGTGCTGCGCAGCGCTGCACCACCTCCGACACGGTCTGCAAGGCGGACAACCTCTCCTCGAAGACCGCGAAGGACTGGCCGGACACCCCCTACGACCTGCACTGCGAGTCCGACTGGAAGAACAAGGTCGAGGACGACGACACCGACGGCGTCTGTCTGACCTCCGGTCCGACCTTCTGGTCGACGTACCGGCTCAAGGGCGTCGACACCTCGGTGCGGACCGCCTCCGGCTGGCAGGACGTCGACAGTTACGAACTCAAGCAGGTGTTCTCGGACGCGGGTGGTACCTACGACCCGGTCACCGGCAACACCCAGGACCCCAAGAGCACGGGCTCGCTCCAGTCGGTGATGTGGCTCTCGTCCATCGTCCATACCGGCAAGGACACCTCGGCCGGCGGTGACAAGCCCATCACCCTCGACCCGGTCACGTTCGCCGGCATCGAGATGGACAACCGCGTGGACGGCCTGACCCCGGCCGCCCCGCCGCTGTTCCACCCGCGGATCTCCAGCGTGCAGACCGAGACCGGTGAGTCGGTCGCGGTCACCTACCGCGCACCGGAGTGCTCGCGGGAGAAGAAGAAGATGCCGGACGCGGCCGACAGCAACACCATGGCCTGCTATCCGGTGTTCTGGAACACACCCGGCGGCGTGGAGCCCATCGAGGACTGGTTCCACAAGACGCTGGTCGCCCAGGTCACCGACAGCGACCGCACCAAGGCCGGTTCGCCCGCCAAGGTCACCAACTACACCTACAGCGGCGGCGCGGCCTGGCACCGCGACGACTCCGACCTGACCGACGACAAGCACCGGACCTGGAACGACTTCCGGGGCTTCCGCACCGTCACCACCACCACCGGCGCGGCACCGGACCCGATCACCCAGAACACCGTGTCCTACCTCCAGGGCATGGACGGCGACTACAAGTCCGACGGGTCCCAGCGCAGCATCAAGGTGAAGAACGCCCTGGACGAGGAGATCACCGACAGCCCCTGGCTGGCCGGCACCCCGTACCAGGCCCTGAGCTACACCAAGGCCGGCGGCACCGTCGTGGGCCGCACCCTCACCGACCCGCCCAGCTCCAAGGTCACCGCCTCCCGGGACCGCACGGCGTGGACGTCCGAGGATCCCAAGCCCGACAAGCTGTCCACCCTGCCGGACATGACGGCCCGCCGGATCACGGCGACCTCGTCCCGCACCATGGGCCTGCTTTCCGACGGTACCTGGCGGACCACCCGCTCCGGCACCACCTTCGACGACAAGGGCCGGATCTGGAAGGTCGACGACGAGGGCGACCTCGCCAAGCCGACGCAGGAGACCTGCACCACCACGACCTACGCCGACGCACCGTCCGGCAACCCGATGATGCTGGTCTACCCCGAGGAGACCGTCAGCGTCGCCGGGCCCTGCGGCACCAGACCGGGCAAGGACACCACCCTCTCCGACAAGCGGATCTTCTACGACGGGGACGGCTCGGTCGACAAGGTCGGCACCCTGGGCACCCTCGGCCAGAACGGCGACTCCCTCGGCCTGGTCACCGCGACCCAGTCGGTCACCTCGTACGACGCGAGCGGCGACCCGAAGTACCAGACGCTCGGCGGCATGTCGTACGACAAGTACGGCCGGATCGCCACCAGCACCGACGCCGCGGGCAACACCACGACCACGTCGTACGAGCCCACTTCGGGCATCCTGCCCACCACCCTGTCCACGACGAATCCGCTGAAGTGGACGGCCACCAGCACCGTGTCACCGGGCCGCGGCTCGGTCGTCCACGCGGTGGACGTCAACAAGCAGGCGACGGACGCGACCTACGACGCACTCGGACGGCGGGAGAAGGTCTGGTCACCGGGCCGGGACAAGGACAGCGAGAGCCCGGACCGGATCTACAGCTACGACGTCCACGGCGCCGGCGACAACCCCACACCGTCTTCGGTCACCACCAAGGGCCTGCGTGAGGACGGCTCCTACAGCACCTCAGTCACCATCTACGACGGCACGCTGCAACCCCGTCAGACCCAGTCGACCCCGGCGGACAACTCAGCCGGACGGCTCATCTCCTCGACCTATTACGACTCGCACGGCTGGGCCGTCTCCGCCATCGCGGCGTACTCCGACGCGGATCACGCCCCGGGCGGCACGATGTGGGCGGAAACCAACCGCACCGGCCCGTCGGTGACCCGCACGGCATACGACGGGCAGGGCAGGCCGGTCAGCAACACGCTGGTGTCCTTCGCCAGCACCCTGTTCCAGTCCTCGACGGACTACCGTGGTGTCGACCGGGTCGACACCACGCCACCGCAGGGCGGCAAGGCCACCACGACCTACACCGACGCCCTCGGCCGCACCACCTCCACGGTGGCGCGTGACACCACGCCGGACCGCAAGCTCAGCGGCGGCGGCAAGCTGGCCTCGGGCACCTCGCTGGTCTCCGCCGGTGTCCGGCTCGCCATGCAGGCCGACGGCAACCTGGTGCTGACCTCGCTCGTCGGCGACAAGTCGCTGTGGTCGTCCGGCACGGGCGGTAAGCCGGGCGCGTACGCCGTCATGCAGACCGACGGCAACTTCGCGGTCATGGACGCCACCGGGAAGACCACCCTGTGGTCCAGCAAGACGTCCGGCCACACCGGCGGCTACCTGAAGGTGCAGTCCGACGACAACGTCGCCGTGTACGACACGTCGAACACCGTGCTCTGGTCGACCGGGACCGCCGACAAGGCGGCGACGGCGGACATCACCACGCGCTACACGTACACGCCCGGCGGCCAGGTCGACACGGTCAAGGACTCGGTGGGCAACACCTGGTCCTACGACTACGACCTGCAGGGCCGCGTGGTCTCCCAGACCGACCCGGATACCGGCACCTCCACCTCGCACTACGACGCGCTCGGGCGGCTGGACCGCACCACCGACGCCCGCAAGCAGACCCTGTCCTTCACCCACGACTTGCTGGGCCGCCGCAAGGCCGAGTACTCGGGCGACGGCACGACGGACCCGTCCAAGCTGCTGGCCGAGTGGACCTACGACGAACTCGGCAAGGGCCTGCCGGTCGCGTCCATCCGGTACGCCGGCGGCAAGAACGGCAGCGCCTACGTCCAGAAGATCGACTCCTACAACGCCATCGGCCAGCCGACCAGCACCTCGACCGTGATCCCGGACGCCGAGGGCGCCCTGGCGGGTACCTACACCGCCAAGGCCTCCTATACCGAGAACGCCGGCATGCTGGCGGCGACCACGTACGGCGCGGACGGCGGTCTGCCGGCCGAGACCGTGGGTTACGGCTACAACCTCCAGGGCGGCCTGGTCAGCATGGGCTCGCCCAGCCGGCCGTACGTCGCCACGGTCAACTACAGCCCGCTCGGGGAGGTCCTCCAGACCACCGTCGGCACCCCGTCGAAGCAGCTACGCACCGCGCAGACCTACGACCAGGCGACGGGCAGGCTGGCGACCAACCGGGTCACCCTGCAGACGAACGCCGCCAACCCGGTCTCCGACACCACCTACGGCTACGACCAGTCTGGCAACATCACCGCGGTCGCCGACGTCCGCTCCAGTGGCGGCGCGGACCGGGTCGCCGACACCCAGTGCTTCGCCTACGACGCGCAGGATCGGCTGACCACCGCCTGGACGGACACCAAGGGACTCACCAAGGCCACGGCGGGCCAGCTCGCCCAGTGCGCCACGTCGCGTCCGACCGCGGCCACCATCGGCGGACCGGCCCCGTACTGGACGGACTGGCAGTTCGACCAGCTCGGTGACCGCACCCAGCAGGTCGCGCACGACGTGACCGGCAACGCGGCGAAAGACACCACGCAGACGTTCGTCTACCCGGGCGCCGGTACGGCTCCCGCCAAGCGGCCCAACGCGGTGTCCACCGTCACCACCCGCAACCCCACCACCGGCACGTCCGTGCTGACTCCGGAGTACGACGACGCGGGCAACACGAAGACCCGGACCACCACCGGAGCCCGCCCGGGCAGCCAGGGGATCGAGTACGACGAGGAGGGCCTGACCTCCGCGACCACCACCGACGGCAAGAAGACCGGCTACCTCTACGACGCCGATGGCCAGTTGCTGATCCAGCGCAGCCCGGGCGGCAACACGCTCTACCTCTTCGGCGGCAACGAGCAGCTCAGCCTCGACACCGCCACCAAGGCCGTCACCGGACTGCGCTATTACTGCTCTCCCGACGGCACCATGACGGTCCGCTCCAGCAAGGGCGGCATCAGCTACCAGCCGACCACCCCGCAGGGCACCGCCCAGCTCCAGGTGGACGGCAATACGCTTGCCATCACGCGCCGCGCCTTCGACCCGTACGGCAACCCGCGCGGCCCCGTGCCCACCGGGTGGGCCGACAACCACGGCTACCTGGGCAAGCCCGCCGACGCCACCTCCGGTCTGAACCTTCTCGGGGCGCGGAACTACGACCCGGTCACCGGCCGGTTCCTGTCGGTCGACCCGATCTTCGAGAGCGGCGACCCGAACCAGATGGGCGGCTACGGCTACGCGGCCGGCAACCCCGTCTCGGGCAGCGACCCTGACGGCCTGGCCTGGTATTCGGACTGGGGCGGAGCGGTCGGCGGCTTCTTCTGCGGTGTGGGCGACAGCGTCGTCGGCGACCCGTGGCAGTGGAGCGTCAACACCCTCTCCGACGGCTGGAACGGGTTCGCCGGCATCGTCAACGGCGACAACCAGTATTTCAACGGCTGGACCGGGTACTCGAACGAGACCCCGTTCCAGCTCGGCCACACCGGTTACGTCGACGACCACCCGCTGGGCAACCTCTTCGGCGTCGACACCGGCTCGACTTCCTACGTGGCGGGCCAGTGGACCGGCGTGGTCGGCACCTTCGCCGCCGACGGATACGGCGCCTACAAGGCGGTCAGCGGCGGGATCAAGGCCGTAAAGGCGGTCAAGACCGCGATGTCGGAGGGCGAGGACCTCGTCGGAGCGGTCAAGAAACTGCTCTCCGGCGACCTCCCCACCACCACCCCGAGCGACCCCGCACCCACCACACCCAAGAACGGCGACACACCGTCGACACCGAAGGCGGGCACAGGCAAGGGCGGCAAGGAGCCGGGGGGCAGCGGGAAGGCCGCCGCGCGCAGCGGAGAGGAGCCCAGCCCGGCGTCGGAGCCGAAGCAGGGCAACGCCTACCGCAGCAAGCCGAAGGGCCAGCCGAACGAGTACCTCGTGGGACCGGTGGTGAGCCTCGGCAGGCTCAAGCAGTACCTGGCCCGTGCCGGTTACCGTTCCGAGTGGGACAAGTACGAGGTCGTCCACGTCGAGCGGATCATCGACCACCGGAACGGAAACCTCGCCGAGGGCGTGAGCCCGCACGGGTACAACGGCGCCCCTCACTACCGACCGCTACCGCACCGCGCGGCGAACGGCAAGCCCATCATCGAGATGTCGGACAAGGGTCTGCGGAACATCAAGGAGGCCGTCGTGACCTTCTTCCACGAGACCTACCATCAGAATCGGATGGCGCACTTCGGTGACGAGGGCGGCGAGGAGGAAGCCGAGGAGTTCGGCCAGATGATGTGGCGCAAGATTTCCGGCAGCGGCTGATACCTTGCCAGACCGCCGCGTGACTACGCGTCAGTGAGCTGAATCGCGGTCGGGGCGGGCGCGGTGGGATCACCTCCCACCGCGCCCGCCCCAACTCCCCAGAGAGGTCCTACACCCATGCTCCGCCCCTACGACCAGCAGCATCTCGAGGCGCTCGGCGCCCAACTGCACCTGCCCGTGACCGAGCGAACCTGTCCGATCTGCGGCCATGTCACCATGCGCGTGTACCACCGCGAGAAGCTGGGCCGGACCGAACCCGCGTGGATCACCTACCTCTGGTGCGGCAACTGCCACGCCTACTCGTCGTCCTTCTCCGGCGCCGGCCGCAAGATGGTGGAGAGCGACCCGCTCCTCGAGGAATACGGCGACCGCATCGCCGAGGTCCTCCGCGACACCGAGCGCCTGCTCAAGATCCTCGACGGCTACTGGAAGGCCGGCAGCCTCCCCCAGGTGATCTCCCGGCGCCCCCGGGGCGGCTGATCGGTTGACCGCACGGTTCTCATCGCCGGTCGGCCGCTTCCTGTCGGCCGACCCGGCCCCGGCACGGGCGGCAAGGAGCAGGGTGGCAGCGGCAAGTCCCAGCCCGGAGGCGACAGCGGTTCAGGGGAATTCGGCGAGCCGAGCCACCGGTCCAAGGGGTCCGGCAGGAGCGAGGATCGAGAACCATCGAGGCCGTATGACGGCAAGTGGCTGGTTCATCGTTGTCGACGAGAACTGAGACGACGACAACTGAACTGCATCCGGCATCGTCGGGAACCCGTCATTGGCACAGTCACGAACTCAGCTGTCTGCTGACCGACCGACTCGGTACCGCCACCGTCGCCGTTGACCTCGGCAAGGATCAGACCGTCACACGCCGGGCTTTCAAGCCCTACGGCGAGACACGCGGCACCAAGCCGTCCACCCGGCCCAACCAGCACACGTACCTCGGCGTCGGCATCGACGACACCAACACCGGCCTCGTCCACCTCGGTGCCCGCGACTACGACCAAAATACTGGCCGCTTCGTCTCTGCAGATCCGGTCATCGACATCACGGACCCGCTCCAGATGAACGGTTACGCGTACGCGAACAACAATCCCGTCACACGGAGCGATCCCACTGGCCTGTGCCCGAAGGACATCTGCGACGGATACGGCCAGAACACGGGCGACACGCCGTTCAACCCACCCGGTGGAAACTCGGACAGCCAGGACTCTGGCCAAAATTCTAAAACCGTTCTGCGTAATGAAGGACGGCAGAACCTAGGTAACTGCGGCTTGCAGTCAAATGCGCAGGACGCTGCGGTGTGGGCCAGCGGTTTTGCAGCGGCACTCTGAGCCAAGCAGCACCGCATCGACGGGTACGTCACCGTGGACATCGGGACCGGCGGGCACACGGAAAACTTCATTCCAGGCGCAAAGGCGGATGGTTCCGGCGATGATGGGCGAGCCGATGTGATGCTCTGGACCAAGGACAGAGTGTACATATGGGAAGTCAAGCCGAATGCCTCCGAGAACCCGAATCCGGATGACCACAAAGCGGTCGATAAAAGCAATCGCGCTTTCAAGGGTGGGGTAAAGCAGCTCGAAAGCGGTACGCGGGGGTGGACCGGTACAGTATGGTCACGTAATAAATACCCGTATGGTGGGCGCCGGGCTCCTAGGGACGCTCACGGTCTTTTTGACGCCGTTCGATGTCGCAGTCACAGCTGGTGGCGCCACCCTGTACGGGTTGGCCGCCTGAGTGCTGAAGCGAGATGAGGTATGGATCTCTTTATCAGCGCGTCGTTGGACGCGTCGACAGAAGGGGGAGTGGGTCCGGCCATCGCCCATTGGTTCAGGGCTGCCCTGGCCGGCCCACTGTCGGGCCTGCGCCGAATGGAGGAGCAGGGCAGGCAGGCTTATTCCCTCGCATCCACGCAAAGGGATGAAAACAGTAAAGAGCGAGACTATTCGCCGATTTCGCAAAAATGGCCACTCATGGAGCGGGATCTTTTGGGGGCTCCCGAATCCGGCGACTTGCTGTTCTTTGTGGTGGGCGGAGACGGACCGGCGAGTCATGTCAGAAATTCATGCATCACGGTGTGCCGACCCAATATGTCTCTTTCTGTGTCGCTCGAGGTCGGACACGGTAATGAGGCAAACCCGGATTATTGCTCGGGGATCAGGGAATTTCTGGTTTCGGCGCTCGATGAGGTGAATCCTGCGTTTGCCCGCGTGGATTGCACGGGGCCATGGACGGATCGCACAAACCTCGATGTAGTCTTGGGGAGGAGGCCACGTCATTCTGTTGAGCAGGCGAGATCGCTTCTGCGAGGCTATTCCTGGATCACGGTGTGCCCCCCTGAGCTGTGCCAGAGGCTCGGTGGCGTAGCCGAAATGTCCGCAAGCGGTGCCTTCTTTGAAGTGGTCCCCCTTTCTGCTGGTGGTGCGGTGCTGCAGGCTACAGAGACTCTGACGGGATTCTCAGACGATGCCATGCGGGCGATCTTCCAGGTTCTGGCACCGGTGCTTCCCGCAGGAACGCCTCGATTTGATCCCGCTCATCCTCGCGTGCGTTACGTTCCCGAGGAGGCCATCGAGGCGTGACCCTCGGATTGTCGAAGCGTGTTCATGGGGGCTAAGAGGTGATCTCATTAGGTTTGCTGCCGTGACTAGAGCGGCGGCTTCTTACATGCCGCGGTCTGGGCCGTACCATAGTTCCGGGCGTTCGTCAGCGGACATCGGAAGGCAACGCAACTCCACGGGGCCGGGGTAAAAGGCTGCGCTGTTGGGCCCGCTCATGTCTTCGCCGATGAGGTAGCGGTAGAGCCATTCCGTGAAGCTAATGCGGTGCTCTGCCCAGGTTTCGTCATAGTTCACCAAGAGTCTCGGAGCCTCGGGGGCAGCGAGCAGGAAGATGGTCTCTCCGCGGTCGGTGCTCGCGATCGGCCACAGCCCGTTGCGGGTGCCGAAGCTCAGCTCGTCGAGTCCGAAGAGCTGGCGGGGGTCCTCGTCCGCGTCGAGATCGAGGTCGTCCCACGGCACCTCGGACCACGCCTTGATCGTGCTGCGGATTTTTTGGCCCAGGTTCCACCGCTCGGTCGCGGGGTGTGAGAGGTACAGGTGCCCGTTGATCTGGATGGGGGCAAACGCGTCCACAAGGACCCTGTAGTCGGGCGGAAGCTGGATGCCGAGTTCTGCGTGGAGACGGTCCCACGCAGCCGGGTCCGCATAGCGGTTCTGGGCCGGGCCGAGCATCTCCATCACGGCAGCCAGGTAGTCAGTCATGAATTCCTCGACAGTGCGTACGCGGCGCGGTCCACTGCGTCGGGCTGCGCCATTTGAAGCCGTACTTTACGGATCACGTCGAGTTGAGAGCCTTGGCAAGTCTGCGGTGGCAGATCAGAGCGGCGGCGATGCCGGCGAATGCGAGGAAGTGTCCTGCCTTGCGTTCGTACCGACGGTGCAGGCGCCGGCATCCGGCAAGCCAGGCAACCGTCCGCTCCACGGTCCAGCGATGACGTCCCAGCCGCTGGGAGGACTGGACGCCCTTGCGCGCGATGCGCGGGGTGATGTTCCGCGAGCACAGCCAACGGCGCAGGTGATCGTAGTCGTACCCCTTGTCGCCATGGAGCTTGGCAGGCTTTCGCCGCCGCGGCCCACGGCGTGAGCGGATGGGCGGGATGCCGCGTACGAGAGGTTCGAGGCCCTGACTGTCATGGGTGTTCGCGGCGGAGATCCCGATCGAGAGGGGCAGACCGGACCGCTCGGTGATCAAGTGGATCTTTGATCCCTTCTTACCGCGATCTACGGGATTCGGACCCGTCAGATCCCCCCTTTCGCTGCCCGCATGTTCACCGAGTCGATCGCGCACCGGGACCAGTCCAGCTCCCCGCGTGCGCCGAGTTCGTCCAGGAGAAGGCGGTGCAGCTTGCCCCATACCCGGGCCCGGCTCCACTCGGTGAATCGCCGGTGTGCGGTTGGCCCGGATGGGCCAAAGACTGGCGGCAGTTGCCGCCAGGTGCACCCCGTCGTGGCCACGAACAGGATCGCCGCCAGTACCGCGCGATCACCGTAGCGCCGTCGTCCAACGCCCTGCGGACGCACCGGCGCAACCGGGACCACCCGCTGGAACAACTCCCACAACCCGTCCGGCACCAGATGCCCCACCATTGCCATCACGACCGCCAGCTTAGGGATCAAGCCAGTTGAGACGACCTCTAAGACCGTGTCCTACCTGGTGAGGCGGTCGTTGGCCCCAACGTGGGGCGGGGTACGTGGAGTTGGATTGTTCCGGACGGGCTGCGGGAGATCGCGGAGCCGTTGATACCTCCGTCGACGACGACTTCACCATCGCCAAGCCGGCCGGCGGCGCCACACCCGCCACCAAGACGTGGGCGGATGCCCTCGGCCGCGTCACACGTATCCAGCACTGCACCAAGTCCGCCCTGAGTCAGTGGCGGGACACTGTCTACGAGTACGACAGCCGTGGCAACCGCAGCAAGGTCACCGGCGAGGCCGGAAACGGGAGTTACCTCTACGACGCCCGAGGCCGGGTAACCCTCCCTACGACCCCGACACCGGCCATTCCTCCTTCGGCTACGACGACGTCGACCGCCGGACGTAGGCGGTCGAGGGACGTGACAAGGCCATCTACACCGAGTACGACGCGATCAGCCGGGTCAAGGCCACACGTGAAGGCAGCGAATCTGCGGCACCGACCCGTGAATGGGAGTACGACACCCTGGCCGGCGCCGACGGCCTGCTCGCCGCGACCGTCCGCCACGATGCCAGCGGCGACTACGTCAACCGCGTGACCGGCTATGACGCCGACTACCGGGTCACGAGCCGAGAAGTCGTCATCTCCAACCCATCTCCGCTCACCAAGGGCGTCGCGGGCACATACCAGTACGCGTACACCTACATGCCGACCGGCAAGCTGCGCAGCACGACCCTGCCCGCCGCGCCCGGCGGACTCGCCCAGGAACAAGTGTTCACCCGGTACGACGGTGACGGCCTGGCCGAATCGACCTCGGGCCTGGCCTGGTACACCGCGGACGTCAGCTACTCGCCCTACGGCGAAGCCCTGCGTACGGCCACCGGCCCCCAGCCCAACCGAGTGGACCACCAACTTCATCGACGACCACACCGGACGCCTCCTTCGAACGATCGCCGACCGCGAGACCGCGGGACCGCAACGGCTCGCGGACACCCGCTACTCGTACGACGCGGCCGGCAACGTGACGTCCGAGGCATCCCAGAACGCCACCTCCGCGACCTCCACTGCCTGGGACACCCAGTGCTTCACCTACGACGCGATGGGCGAACTGGTCCACGCCTGGACCTCGAACATCACCCCCGCCGCCAGTGGCACCGGCTGCGAATCCGCCAACGGAACTGCCTGGGGTACCGCAGAGACGGGCAGCGCTCCGCAGGTCGGCGGCGCCGTCGAGTTGAAGAGCTCCGGGGCCTTTCACCGTGTGCTCCCGTTGCGGGCGGGGGTGTGCTACTGCAGGCTTCGGACACTCTGGCCAGCCATACGGACCAGGTGATGGAGCGGGTGTTCGAGGTGCTGGCTCCTGTACTGCCGCCGGGTGAGCCTCACCCGGATCCGGCGTACCCGGAAATGCGGTTCGTGCCACGTGATGCCGCTGGAGTCCGCTGAGCTGCCACATCATGGACGTGCATGGACGACGACACGCGGTCGGGAATCCTGCTGATTTCTGCACGGGGTGCTGTGCTACAGGCCACGCCGACGTGCGCTGATCGAGACGTTCCCCGCTGCCAGCCCCGGGGTCGTGAAGGGCCGGCGGCTGGCCGATGGGAGCGTGTGGTCTTGGCGCCAGCCAGGCTGGAGCCGGCCCTGGTCGGCAGGCGCATTCCGCACAGTCCCGCTTGACTGCACGGCACGGAGGACGTCATCGCCTACGCATGTCGCCGATGCTCCGCCCTACACGGGAGGCGAGCCTCCGTGCGTTGGAAGGGCACTCCGCCGCGGATAGGTTCGGAAGTTCTTCCCGGTCTGTCGCGATCGCTCCGCTCGGGGCGGGGGGTGCCTCCATGTCCTTCGGCAAGTCTGAGCGGCTCAAGCGGCAATGGGTTCTGGAACTCGTGGTTCGTAGAAGGTGTCGTCTTGGCGCGTGGCGAAGAGGACGCTGATGCGATGGCCGGCGAGGCGGAGGAGGGCTTGGGTGTGGCGGTGCGGCTCGAGCTGGCTGAGGAGCGGGTCGCACAGGACGAGGCGATGACGGATGCCAAGCGTGCCTCACGCCTTGCTGCGCCGTAGACCGAAGTCAAGACGGCTCAGAACAAGGCAGATGGCCGGCCGCCTGCGTCGACACCCCTGTCCTCGGTCACTGTCCGCCCGGCCCCGGCCCCGGCCGTCCCGGTCGCGGCATCGCGAGAATTCGTCGATCCGGCAGCTCTCCGCATCACCGGCATCCGCCGGACCACCCAGGCGTCGCCATCCGCTGGTGGTGTGCCCGGGGCTGGCGGAGGTGCATCCGTCAGGACCCGCCTCACCCCTCCCGCCCGCAGCGGCCGCGCCCGCACCACGTCTGGTTCCCCCCTGCCCCCAACATCGACCGTCAGGAGAAGGTGGCTCTGGACCCCCTGCGCAAGGTTCTGGGTACGGAGCAGGAACCGGAGTGGCTGCGCGATCTACGGCACCAGCACGGCGTGGGCGCCGATGCCGTGGACGTACTCGATCGGTTCTCCGAGCTGAGGACGACCTATGGACCCGAGCAGGACACGGTGACCCTTCAGCATCAGGCCCTACGGGTCCTCGCGCGTGCGCCTGGTCGGTGGCTTCGCGGCAGCCTGGCTGGCGCAGAAATGCGCAGGCGGGAAGCCTGGTCACAGCAACGCACGATTTTCCTTGAGGTCTTCGAGCCGAAGTTATGCCGATGTACAGTGAATGACGCCCCTGACCTGCAAAAAGCTAGCAGGGAGCCGTCTTCCAGGAGTTCAAAATGCTGCGCACCATGTTCAAGCCCAAGATCTCGCACTTGGACGTTTGCACAGGTCAGGGGCATGATGGAGGCTGTCCTGGTCAGCAAGAGGTCAGCAAGAGGTCAGCACGCGTCGCAGGCGGCTCTCACTGACTTGCGCTCGGAAGGTTCGATACGTCGCCCGGCAACTCGCCCGCGGCATGGGGTCCTTCTCCAAGGGCTGCGGCTGCGCTCCTGCTCGTCGACCCCGCACAGGAGCACATCGACGGTGGCCGCCTCGGGTTCGGCGGCGTAGACGTCCGGCAGTTGCGCCGGCAGTTCGCAGGACGCGTCGGCTTGGTCAGCCCCGTGGCGGTCACGCCGCGACGTCATTCGGCCTTGCTCTCGCGCTTGCGCGGCAGCACGGTTTCTCCGGCCTTCTCCAGCCCCAGCAGCAACTGCTTGGACAGCGGCGGCCGATCGTACGGCTCGTCGCCGATCAGGGGGAGTGACCCGGTCAAGCCTCGGTCGCGCCGAGTCCCCGCCGCGCGCAGGCCGGCCGGCGAGGAACCGACGGCAACGGCAGCAGCGTCAGACGTAGCCCTCGCGCTGCACGAGGCCCAGGGTCAGGGCGCCCAGCGGGACGTTCAGCCAGAACGTCAGCAGCCGGTAGACGAGCACGGCCGAGGTGGCTGCGCCGGCCGCCACGCCGAGCGCGGTCAGGCCGGCGATGAGGCCGGCTTCGAGGGCGCCCAGCCCGCCGGGGACGGGAGCCGCGTTGGCGACGAGTCGTGCCGCCATGTAGACGGCGCCCGCCTGGACGAAGGGAAGACCGCCGCCGAACGCGCGTACGCTCAGGGCGAGTCCGACGACCTGGATGAGGGGCAGACCGAGCGCGCCGGTGATGAGGAGCGCCAGTTTGGCGGGGTCGGACGCGATCCCGGTCAGGGTCGACACGGCCGCGCGCAGGAACGGCCACACCTTCTCGCGCAGGAAGCGCCGGCCGGGTGGGGTGACACCGAGCAGCCCCCCGGCCGCGAGGGTCAGGGCGATGGCCGGCAGCACATACCGGCCTGCGGGCAGGTGCAGGTGCGTTCCAGCGTGGTGCCGTCCTGCCCAGGCGAAGAACCCGGCGGCGAGTACGGCGTTGGAGGCGGCGCCGGCCAGGCTCTGCAGGCCGACGGAGGCCGTGGCGGCCCCGGTCTCGATCCCCGCCTTCTGCAGGTAGCGCAGGTTGAGCGCCATGCCGCCGACGTTGCTCGGGGTGATCCGGTTCAGGAACGAACTGGCGAACTGCACCTCGTACGTGGGACCGAATGGCAGCATGGCCGGAATGGTGCTCAATTGCAGGCAGGTCGAGAATGCCTGGGAGATGAAGGTGACGGGCAGTACGGCGAGTACCCACCACCAGTCAGCGTTGCGCAACGCGGTGACTACCGCCGGGGCGTTGGCGAACTGCGGTAGCACCAGGTGGAGGACGAGGAACGCGCCGACCAGGCCGAAGAAGCTCTTCCAGGTGAAGCGCGCGAGGTGCGCGAGGGGAGCCGGCTCGGCACCGGTCGCCGCCGTGACCTCGGCGGAGAGGTCACGCAGCAGGCTCGGGCGGCCGCCGGGGCGCACCTTGCGCCGCTTGGCGCCCGTCCCTGCCACCCGCGCGCGGGCCTGGTCGTACCGTGCGACCTCGCGCTGTGCGGGGCCGAGCAGCGCGAGCGGCTGCAGGTAGGGCAGGGCGGTCGCCAGCAGCCCAGGGCCGATGCCGGCCAGCGCGCACTGGGCGGCGCGGTGTGCCCCGACGCGGGTCGCGGTGGTGGCCAGCAGCTCGGCGACGTCGCTGCCGAGCGCGTCGGGCGCGGCGCCGAGCCGGGCGCGCGCGAACGCGGTGAGCCGGGACGCACCGTCCGGCTCGACGAGGATGTGTTCCAGGCGCAGCGCCCGGTGCGCCAGTCGGTGCTTCTGGAGGCGGCCCACGGACGTCCACACCCCGGTGAGCATCTGGTCGGTGATCTCGTCGCCCGGGAACGCGGACAGCGGACGGGCAGCGTGCTCGACCGTCACCAGCAGTGCACCGCCCCCGGCCACCGGGTACGCGATCACCGGCTCGGCCGCCCGGGCGCCGGTACGGCCTGCGAACACGAGCATGAGGAGCTCGTGCTCGACCGCGGCGAGCGGGGAATGCACGCCCGTGTCCGCGGGATGGCGCAGCAACGCGAGCCGGGCCAGCCGGTGGAAGACATCGCGGTTGCGGTCCTCGGGACCGAGCACCTGCACCGTGAGCCGCGCACCGGCGGTGGTCTCGGCGCCGTAGCGGACCCCCTCCCCGGGGCGCCGATCGGGGGACCGCGTCTCCCGCAGCGCGGCGAGCGGGATCCCGCACGCGACGAGTGCGTCGGCGACCGCCTGCGGGGCCGGCCGGTCCGCCGGGCCTCCGGCCAGCAGCAGCACGGCCGATCCGGCCACGCCGCCCACGGCGAGCGCGGCGACTGCCTCCAGCGGCACGATGGCGGCGGCCGCGACGCTCAGCACGGCGCACACGACGGTCACCGCCCACCACGTCCGCCGCAGACGCGTGTCCAGCCAAGGGCCTGCCGCGACGACCGCCGCCGCGCAGGCGGCCAGGTACGCCGCCGACGGCCAGCCGGCATGCACCAGCGCGCCTCGCCCCACCAGCACCTGCGGCCACAGGCTCGGTCGGGCGCGCGTCAGGGCCAGGTGGGTGACCGACCACGAAAGCAGTGCGCCCAGCGCCGCCGCGGGCACGACCCGCAGGATCGCCTTGCCCCGCCGCCGCGCGACCAGTACGCCGAGGGCCACCACCGGCGCGACCACAGCGACCGCCTGCACTGCCCCGACGACACCGTCGCGCAAGCCCGGCGGTAGCGCGGTCGCCGCGTCGAGCAGCCCCTGCTGCATCCTCCGGGTGGACGCCAGCGCCACGGCGGCCGACAGCTCCGTCATCATCAGCACGGTTCCGGACACCAGCAGCCGCGCCAGGTCGGCCGCCCGGCGTACGTCGGGCGGCGGCGGGGCGTCGATCACCGGCGCCGTCGCGGCCTGAGCACCTTCAGCGGCAACGGAGAGCGGGATGATGCCAGGGCGTTCACTCACAGCTGGCCGCCCAGGCGGATCCAGCCTTGGTCATGTCGGCTCCTCGTCGGCGAGCCGAGGCCCGGGGCGGGCTTCGGCGGGCACCACCGCTTCGTCGGACCAACTGATGCGGGCGGACGGGTCCGCACTTCCGTCATTCGAGCGCGTCCGAGACCGGTCTGCAAACCCACGCGAGGGTATGCCGTCCCGTGGTCATTCGGCGTCGGTCCGGTTGGGGTTCTCGGGGCCGTTGTCCGCCCGCATCGGCAGCCCCAGCGGTCGACCCTCGCGGTGAGCCCAGATGTCGCCGAGGACGACCTGGACGATGCCGGTGATGGGAATCGCAAGGAGGGCGCCGAGGATCCCGGCGACTTCGGCGGCGATCAGGATGGCCAGCAGCACGGTGAGGGGGTTGAGCTTCACCGTCCGAGACAGGATGACCGGTTGCAGGAGATGGTTTTCGGCCTGCTGATAGACGACGAAGAAGACGATGGCTCCGATGCCGGCCGGCAGGGAGTGGAGGAACGCTACTGCGGAGGCGACGACCGCTCCGATGGTGGCGCCCACCAGGGGGATGAGGTCGGTCACGGCGACGAAGAGGGCCAGCAGGCCGGCGAACGGTACTCCGGAAACCAGCAGTACGACGTAGGTCAGGACCCCGCAGATTACGCTGATCAGCAAGTTTCCGGTCAGGTAGCCGTTGACGGTACGTGCGCACGCGGCTCCCACGCGGCGAATCCGGGTCGCGCGCGCCTCGTCTACAAGGGCCAGGGCGCCGTCTATGGCCTTCGGGCCTTCCAGCACCATCAGAAAGGCCAGGACAAAGATTGTGACCGCTCCAGTCACAGTGGTCGCGGCGCTGCGGACGAACCTCAAGGCGGGCGTGCTGAGCCCGGTGGCGAGCGAGCGGATCTGCTCCTGGTGCTGCTGGACATACCTCAGAGTGTGCGTGCGCGCGAGCAGGTCCCCGATCGGCCCGCGGCCTGCCTGGGCGTCCTTGATCATCGCGGGCAGGCGGCCGGCGAGCCGGGTTCCCTCCTGAGCCAGGGGGATGACGAACAGTGCGATAACCGCACCGATGGCCACGGCCGCGGCCAAGAAGACCAGCAACGCGGCCACCGACCGGCGGCAGCGCGGCCCTCGTCGCTGGAGCGCCTCGACCGCGGGATGCAAGGAGACGGCGAAGAATAGCGCGATGAGCGCCCACACCAAGACCTGGCGAGCCTGCACCACAAGCAGGAGCGCGACGTAGGTGGCGATCACCAGACCGATGGTGGCGAGGATGGTCCGCACCGGAACCGGACGCGTCGGCATGGGCGATGGATACCTTGCATCAGTCACGGGATAACGATTTCATCGGGTCGTGGCAGCGGAGTGCCGGTGGCCTGGTGACGGCGGCACCGGCCGGACCAGTTCAGTGCGGGGCCGGCGCGCAGGTGGATGCGTCGGCCGACGTTGCTCTGTTTGCCGAGTCGGCGTCCGCTCGGGCAAGGACAGCCTCCAAGACGGCGTACTCAGCCTCATCGGTGGCTGACAGGGCGAAGTCGACAGCGTCAGCCGCGTGGTCCTAGGTGAACTCGGCGCACCGTTGGGCCGCCTTCGCGTCATGGTGAGTCAGCGCGCTCGGCCTGCTTTTGCTTGGCCTGCGCCAGATGCTGATGCCAGTCCGGCTTCAGCCGCTGCCAGCCTTCCGCCGCCAGTTCCTGTCCGTGGGCAGCCTTGTGCCGCAGTTCCTCGGGCCGCCCGGTGGCGTTGAACTTGGCCTGTGCTCGAACGCGTCCTGCAGCTTCTGCTTGTTCTCGGCGTGCGCCGCACGCACCCGCTCCGCGGCCTCCAGCGCCTTGCGCGACACCGGCTCAAGTCCCTGGCTCACATCTGCCATCTGCGTTATCCGTTCAGTCGGCTTTTCCTCTCCGAGGATCCTGGCATCCTCACCGCCCAGGCGCGCGACAGCGACCGCCACACGCGGTACGGATGGCATGCGACCCCGGATCACCGAACAGTTGGTCTTCTCGATGCAGAGCTCCGGGACGACCACCAGCTGACGGGCGTCGTCAATGGCGTGAGGTCTGGGCCGTCGTCGTCGGGATGAATGAGGAGTGATGCCAGGGTGGTGGAGACATGGTTCCAGGGACGCCGTCCACCGAAGCCGTGCATCTCGTCCGGTGCGAACCCCTCGGCCCGCGCCAGCCACCGCCGGAACAGTCCGAAGCAGGTGTAGGACCAGAGCACGTCCGGGCTGCTGGTGTCGTCGTCTCCTGGGAACAGAACGAGCTCCACGTGCCCTCCTCGTCGACCGAGCACACCGGTGCGGCTTCGGGCGCGTCGCGGCAACACTGACGCCTGCCGGCTCGTTCCTCACGTGGTGCGTGGATTCCGACCTCCCCGGGGTGCGGCAGCGCGCTGTCATCGTCGCCAACGGCTATCGGGCGCGCTGCGTGACTGCTCGCCGAGCCCGCGGGCACCACCACACCGCTCGACTGCGGCCCCGATTGCCGATGTGGACCTCCCCTCATAGCGTGGAGAGGAAGTGACTGGCGATGGAACCCAGCAAGTCGTCGAGAGTTCCAGAAGGACACGCTCCGCATCGTCAGGGAGACCAGCAGGCCGATCGCGCGAATGGCCCGGGAGGTGCTGGATCAACGGGGGCACCCTGTGCAACTGGGGCAACGTGGATCGGCGGGCGCGTGAGGTCGATGGCCCGCTGACCGAGAGCGTACGAAGCAGCCGGTGTGCCATCGCATCAGCGACCGGCCGATCGTGACCAGCCCAACCCGCCGGGGCACGATACGGCCGAGGTTCGGCAGGGGCTGCGGATCTCGTGGGTCGTGGGTCCGGCATCTTCTGCCCCGCCCCAGTGCATGGGACAGCGGCCTGTCTCAAGCCGCCGCCACGCTTCTCCGGAGGGTCCGCGCCCTCGATACGATACGAGGAGTAATGGTGCGGAACTACGACAGGATCAACGCTCAGCCGCCCGAGGGCATCAACGAGAAGCGCGCCCACATCCTCGGCGGGGGGATCGCCGGCCTGGCAGCCGCGGCCTTCCTGGTCGACGACGCCCACGTGCCCGGCACCAATGTCACGGTCTACGAGGCATCCGGCACCACGGGCGGCGCGATGGACGCCGCCGGTGACGCCGAAACCGGGTACAAGCCCCGGGGCCATCGCGAGCTCCATGCCTCGCACGAATGCCTCTGGTACCTGTGCGGCAAGGTGCCCTCGATTCATACCCCCGCGGTGACGGTCCTGGAGGAGACATACGACGTCAACGTCCGCGAGCCCATCCGTTCGAACTTTCGCTTGATGGCGCGCCAAGGGGAGCGGCATGAGGTGAGCGGGCCGCTCATGTCGGCGGAGGACGGACAGAAGATGCTCGACTTGTGGCTCACGCCCGAAGAGGATTTGGACGGCATCACACTGGGCGACTGGTTCAGCCCCGAGTTCTTCAACTCGGTCTACTGGCTGTGCTGGAGCACCATGTTCGCGTTCTAGCCCTACCACTCGGTGATGGAGGCCAGGCGCTACATGCTGCGGTATGCGGACCTCACGGGGTCCAATGTCGGGGCACTGGAAGGCATCCTGCACCCGAAGTACAACGAGTACCACTCATTCACGCTGCCGCTCCACAAATGGCTGGAAAGCCAGGGCGTGAAGTTTCGTACCTCCACCAGCGTCACCGACATCGCGGTCTCGGAGCAGGGCGGGGAGACTGTCGCCACCGGCGTCACCCTCCGCGGCGCCGACGGGGAGCACCGCGTCTCCACGCTGCGAGGGGATTGACAGGGGCGGCGAGAAACTCCCGCTGCCCGCTCCGCTCGTGTCACTGCTGGAGCGAACCGATATCGGCGAACTGCTGCGGCAGTACGGGCTCATCGGGCAACTCGACGACCCAGACCTCATCACGGTCGCGATGCGCAAGGACCCTCCCCGAGGCATGACGGTCCTTTAGAATCCTGCGCCCTTCGGCAGAGGCGTCATTTGGCTGCGGCACCGGACGCCTCCTTCCAGGAGCCGCTGTCTGCTGTTGGTCCTGTTCCAGCCTGACCTGCCCTCACGCAGGCATCAAGTCGAAATGACACAGGTTTCCGGCTGGCGTCTCGCATCGCTTTGACCTGTGGGAACTGCCGGCCGAGCAGGTCGGCTACGGTGTCGACCTGGGCCCGGACCGCTTCGCGGTGGGCTGCGCGAAGATCGTGCGGATCGTCGCGGCGACCATCTCGCCCGTGTCCTTTCTGATCACGCCGAACACATTGCGCAGAAAGTGGACCTGTACGGAATCAAGGTGTTGTTTCTGCAGGCGTGTTGGACTTCGTGGCGACAGTGGCGAGAAGGGCTGCTGGAGTGCGATGCGTGAGGACGATCCCGTCCTCTTCCAACAGCGGGCGGACGTCGCGGAAGGCGTTCGTGAGGGTGCTCCTGCTGATCCGAAAGAGCTCCCTACGTTGTTGTGCGGGAGACGGTGAGCTCTTCGTATGGTTCACCCGCCCAGGGGCGCCGGGTGTGGTTCACAGAGCAGACCCCGCCAGCAGGCGTATCAGGTCAGACTGGGACAGAGCCATCGCGTACTCCTCTCGCTTGAACTGCTCGTTCAGCACGGAGAGCTGCACGGTGGCCCGCCCTGTGCGCAGGGATCGGAGGCCGTCACCGGATGCACGCCCCGGGCACCCGCCCGCGCACCCCCGCACAGTGATCGCTTACGCCATCACGCGGGACACCATCGGGGTCGGGTTGCCGGTTGCGGCTTTGGCCGAGACGCGCCGAAGGAAGAGTAAGGGCAGGCTGGGAGGGGGAGGAAGGTGATTGCCGTGGCAAGCGATGATCCGCTGATGGTCGTGGACGGCTCGGGCATCGTGGTGCAGTTGAGTCGCCAGGCAGTGACACTACTGGGACCTGGAGCGGATGAGGTGCTCGGGCGGTCCATCACGCCTTGGCTGGCCCGCACAGCAGCTGTGGCTGACCAGCAAGCGGAGCCGGGCCGAGATGGAGTGGCGCTGTACGACGCGAGCGGCCACGTTGTCGCCGAAGACTTGCGGGTGCGGCCCCTGCCACGTCAGGACGGCTCTTTGACCTGGGGCCTCTTCCAGGCGCCGGCGAACGGAGCGCCGGCGCCTGATCGAGGCACCGTGGTGCTTGAGTCCTTGTTCGCCCAGGTGCCGGTTGGCCTGTGCATTCTGGACACGGGGTTGCGGATAGCGGTGGCGAACACCGCCGCACAGACGATGTGCGGAGGGACCCTGGAACGGATCCTTGGGCGCCGACTCACCGATGCCTACGAGTTCTCACCCCCCGGCGAGGTGGAGGCGATGCTGCGCGCGGTGCTGGACAGCGGGGCGCCCTTCCCCGGGCGCGTGGTGTACGTGTCTCCCAGGGGTGTTTCGTGCCGACCGCGCAGCATGGACATCTCGGCATTCCGCTTGAAGGACCAGCACGGTGCGATTCTGGGGGTGGCGGCAGTGCTGGTTGCTGCCGGCGACCGTGAGCGAGCGCTTGCCAGTCTGGGTGTCTGGGGTTCGGTACGGGAGCGGGTGGGACAGACCCTCGACGTGTTGGCCACCTGCCGCGGCTTGGTCGACGCCCTCGTACCAGGCTTCGCAGACGCCGCCGTGGTGGAAGTGGTGGATGCCGTGGTGCGGGGTGAGGAGCCCCCGCTCGCTCCTCTCGATCAGGGTGTCCCGTTGCGCCGCGTGGCCTTTCGGCACGGGGATGTCGAGCAGCAGGTGCAGGCGCATCCGGTGGATGACGTGCGCGCCCTGCCGTTCCCGACCCCCTACGCACAAACTCTGGCCGACCTCAAGCCTCGCGTTGTCTCCCTAGGTCCTGACACGCCCTGGCTGGCGGCCGACCCCCTGCGTGCCCGCGCGATCCGCGCCTCCGGGGTCCGCGCACTTCTCGTCATGCCTCTGACGCTGTACGGCACCGTGATCGGACTGATCAGTCTGTACCGAACGGAGCGCGCTGGTGGCTTCGATGAACAGGATGTCGCCCTCGCCAAGGAAGTGGCTGACTATACGGCCCTGTGCATCAATGACGCCCGGCATTACACCCGCGAGCATTCGATCGCCACAACCATTCAGCGCCATCTGCTGCCGCCATGGCGGCACTCGGACTCTACCGTGGAAACCGCCTCCTTGCTCGTGCCCGGCAACCAGGGAGCGGGCGGCTGGGTGGACATCTTCCCTCTGTCGAGCGCCCGTACCGCGCTGGTGGTCGGCGAGGTTGCCGGACAGGGCATCCATACCGCGACCACGATGGGCCAGCTGCGGACCGCCATCCATACCCTGGCCGCCCTCGACGTGGACCCCGACGAACTCCTCGCACGCCTCAACGACACCGCAACACGGCTGGCCAGTGAACGGGCTGCGCTTCCCACCGGTGATCCCTTGCGCGATCAGCCGCTCACCGCAAGCTGCGCGTATGCGGTCTACGACCCCCTTGCCCGCACCTGCACCATCGCCCGGGCCGGCCATCCCCCACCGGTGATCACCCACCCGGACGGCACCGCCGAGATCTTCGATCACCCCAGTGGACCTTCGCTGGGCAGTACCGAAGGACCGCCTTTTGCCGCCACCACGGTTGGCGTCGCCGAGGGCAGCGTCCTCGCCGTCTACACCGTCTCCCTCCTGTCTTCCTGCCCATCGGGCCACCCGGGCAAGGTGGACTCCCTCCGGGAGGTGCTGGGGGACCGCCCTGAGCGCCCCGTGCAGGAGATATGCGATGACGCCCTGTACCGGTTGCGCGGGGACGACCGTTCCACCGATACCGTCCTCCTCCTGGCCCGGACCCACGCCATTCCCGCCGACGAGGTCGCCACCTGGCATCTGGACCACCATCCCTCGGCCGCCGGCACGGCGCGCACTCGTGCCCGAGAGCAGCTGGCCACATGGGGAGTGGACGACGAGACCGCGTATGCCACCGAAGTGATCGTCAGCGAACTGGTGACCAACGCCGTCCGCTATGGCTCTCCGCCCGTGCGACTGCGCATCATCAAGCACCGCGTTCTTACCTGCGAGATCCAAGACACCGGTGCCCTCGCACCGCGCCTGCGCCATGCCCGGACGGTCGACGAAGGCGGACGGGGCCTGTTCATCTGCGCGCAGCTCGCGCAGACCTGGGGTGTCCGCTACACCTCCGACGGCAAGACCGTCTGGACCGAACAACCTCTCCCACTGCAGCCAGGTAGGTAGGTCGGGATAGTTCTGGGATTGGGTCGGTTGTCCGACAACCCGAGCGACGAAGCCCTGCACCAGACCGCTCCGTCTCCGGGAGCAAGCGTCGTGATTCACCGACAGTCCGCTCATCGTCTACCCGGACCGGCGGCAGCACGCGCCTGCAATGGCAGGGACAGCTCCGTGTTGCTGTCGGCTCTGGAAGGGCGGCCCGTGCGGTGGGACCCCGTACGGCCACGACACCCTTGCCTACGGCCAGTCCCGCGCCCGGGCCGAGTCCTCGCCCGGTGAGGCGGGCGCGGACCGGCAGCTGGTGGAACTCATTCCTTCGCAGATGGCGGCCTTGCGCGTGTTTGTCGGCCTCACCCACCAGCTCCGGGTGCCCGAAAGCGGCCGACGTGCAGTGGCAGATCGCCATGCTGCTCGACTTCGCTGTCGGCAAGATTCTTGAGAGCTCCGACAAGCACGATTACAGCAGTACGCACTCGCTGCTGCCGTCGGTGTGAGCCGCGCTAGGACCCACACACCCACCGGTCGCGGACGAGTCAGCCGGCGAGGTCGGCTTTGCCGACAGCACGGCGGTGGTGGTTGGCTCCTCGAAGCCCCGGCGTGTGCGGCCGGTATGTCTTCTCGTGTGCTGCCCCGTCGGCGCGCGTTGTGGTTGGTGGGCGGCTTCAGGGCTTTTGCGCCGGTGTATAGGCCGTGCCTACTGCCATCTGTCTTTCGCTCATGTCAGGTCGCGGGCGGCGATGGCAGGGGTCGGGTGGCGATCTCCTGTGCTTCGGCGCGCGCCATGCCGAACATGCACAGGAGACGGAAGGCCAGTTGGTCGGTGACGCGCTCGGCATCGAGGTCGGGGCTGGTCTCCAGGAGGTGGAGCACGCCGAGCAGGGCGCCGCCGGCCATGGCGACCGCGGTGCGTGCGTCGTCGATCTCCAGCCGTCCGTTGTCGGCGGCCGCCTGCAGGTCCCGCATCGCTTGTGGGGCCAGGCCGCTGTCGGAGGTCAAGTAGGGCATGCCGGTGCGCACGAGGATTCTGGCGATTTGCGGGTGGGTGCGCTGCAGGCGGCCGGTCAGACGGACGCTGGCGGCGAAGATCTCCGCCGGGTCCTTCAGGCCTCCCGTGACGGAGTCCAGAAGTGTGCCGTGTTGCTCCAGAGTGAGGGCGACGGCGGCTTCGAACAGCTCGTCCTTGCTGGTGAAGTGGTTGTAGAAGGAGCCGAAGCCGACGTCCGCCGCCTCGGTGATCTCCTGGATGCTCACGTCGGCCCGCCCCTGCTCGGCCAGGAACCGCTGCGCGGCGGCGACCAGCGCGGCTCGCGTGCGCGCCTTGCGCCGGTCCAGGCGATTTGGCGCGTGGTTGGGCGTCCTGCTGTCGGCCCCGCCCTGTCGGTCGGTACTCATCGCTCCACCTTGCCCAGTAGTTCAGTGCTGATGAATACATCAGCACCGATGGCTGTTGACGAGGATGCCATCTGGACTGATTCTTCCATCACTAGTGACCGGAGGTTGCTCGCGGGAGCAGTCCGGTCGATGCCTGTCCAGGACTCAGGAGAGCCGATGAGTATCCAGGTCGTCCGCACCACAGACGGCTGGTGGGTGGAGAGCGGCAGAGGACGGCTGCACCGCGTGGACACCGATGCGGACACCACCGGCGGCCTGCTCGCCGAACGCTTGGCCGTGCAGGAGGCGGCCGACCGCGCCGCGGCCGACCCCGACGCGGGGCTTTCCGCTGGAGAAGCCGAGCTGCTCTCGCCCGTCACCACCCCCTGCCGGGTGGTGGCGCAGATGGTCAACTACCGTTCCCACGCGGTGGACTCCGGATTCGACCCGGACACCGTCCCGCCCGCCTTCTTCCGCAAGGCCTCCGGGTCCGTCAGCGGACCCTACGAGGACATCGTGCGTCCACAGCACGTGCGCTTCCTCGACTACGAGGTGGAGCTCGGGCTGGTGATGGGCGCAAACCTGCCGGTCGGCACCGAGGTCACCGACTCCACCCTCGCGGAGTACGTCGCCGCGCTGGTCGTTGCCGACGACGTCAGCGCTCGCGACGTGCAGCTGCCCAAGACGCAGTTCTACGAGTCCAAGTCGTATCCGACCTTCACCCCGCTGGGCCCCCGGCTGCTCCTGGTCGACGCCGACGGCCTGGCCCGCCTGCCGGACCTGCGGCTCACGCTGAACGTCAACGGGGCCACCCGGCAGGACCGCACCACCACGGACATGATCGTCCGGCCCGCGAAGGCGCTCACCCTGCTGGCCCGCTTCCAGACCCTGCAGCCCGGTGACGTCCTGCTCACCGGAACGCCTGGCGGCACCGCGCTGAAGTCACCAGGGAAGCTCCTGGCCACGCTCGCCGCCCTGCTGCCCCCGCACAAGCGCTGGCAGAAGTTCTTCGCCCGCCAGCAGGCGAACCCCGACTACCTCAAGGACGGCGACGTCGTCACGGCCCGCATTGCGACCGACGACGGCGTACTCGACCTCGGCGAGCAGCGCACGGTGGTGCGCGCCCGCTGACGACTCCCGGGACCCCCGCCCGGGACCGGCCGGCCTGGCACCCCCGTACCGGGCCGGCCACTTGACCCCATTCCTCACCCTGCAAAGGCGCACCGGTGACATTCACACCCACCGACCTGCTGTGGCCCTCCTGCGACAGCCCCGCGGACCTGACCGCCGTCGAGGCCGTCCCGCTGCATGAACGCGGTCTGCCCGCCACCACCTACGATGCCCTGCTCCGCGCCGCCCGCCTGTGGCCCGACCGTCCGGCTATGGCGGTGCTCCCGGATGCCGCGCGCTTCCTGCGCCCCGCCTCCGTGACCTTCGCGCAACTGCACGACCAGGTGCATCGCACCGCCAACCTGCTGCGCTCGCTCGGCGTCACCCGCCGCGCCGCCGTGGGGCTGCTCGCGCCGAACACGGCGGAACTCCCCGCCGCCCTGCTGGCCGCGCAAGCCGCGGGCATCGCCGCACCGGTGAATCCAAGCCTGGCGTCCGAGCACGTCGAGCAGCTGTTGCGGCGCGGCGGCGTGCGCGTGCTCGTCGCCGCCGGTCCGCAACTGGACGCGCAGGTGTGGGCCACGGCCCGGCAGGTGGCCGCCTCGCTGCGCCTGGACGCGCTGCTGGCCCTGGCCCCCACCGAGGCCGACGGCCCCGCTCCCGCTCTGGAACCCGTCGAGGGCACACGCGTGGGCTACCTCGCCGAGCTGGCCGCCTCCCATCCCGCCGACAAGCTGGTGGACATAGAGCCCCCGGCCGCCGACGACCTGGCCGCCTACTTCCACACCGGCGGCACCACCGGGACTCCCAAGCTGGCCGCGCACACGCACGCCAACGAGGTCGTCGACGCCTGGATGGTGGCCGCGAGCATTCCCCTCGACGAGAACTCGGTGATGTTCGCGGGACTGCCGCTGTTCCACGTCAACGCTCTGATCGTCACCCTGCTCGGCCCGTTGCTGCGTGGTCAGCAGGTGGTGTGGGCCGGGCCACTGGGCTACCGCGATCCCGAGCTGTACGGGTTGTTCTGGAAGCTGGTGGAGCACTACCGCATCGCCTCCATGTCGGCAGTACCCACCGTGTACTCAGTCCTCGCCCGCGTCCCCGTCCACGCGGACATCTCCAGCATGCGGTTCGCCGCCGTCGGCGCCTCCCCGCTGCCGCCCGCCGTACGGGCGTCCTTCGAAGAGCACACCGGCATCCCGCTGTGCGAGGGCTACGGGCTGACCGAGGCGACCTGCGCCTCCGCCCTCGGCCTGCCCGGGCACACCCGGCCCGGCACCCTCGGCCGGCGCCTGCCCTACCAGCAGGTCAAGACCGTGCGGATCGACCCGGACACCGGCGAGTGGCACGACCTGCCGCCAGGGGCCACCGGGGTCCTCGCCGTCAGCGGCCCCGTGGTCTTCGCCGGCTACGTCGCCGAGCACACCGTCCATGGGCCGCGCCTGGAGATCGCCGGGAAGATCCGCGACGGCTGGCTGGACACGGGCGACCTGGCCCGCATCGACGCCGGCGGCTTCATCCATCTCGCCGGCCGCGCCAAGGACCTGATCATCCGCGGGGGCCACAACATCGACCCCGCCACGATCGAGGACGCCCTCCTGGCCCACCCCGAGGTCACCGCCGCCGCGGCGGTGGGCCGCCCCGACCCGCACGCCGGCGAGGTGCCCGTCGCCTACGTCACCCTCACTCCCGGCGCCCGCGTGGACCCGGCCGAACTGCTCACCTGGGCCACCGAAAGGGCCCCGGAGCGTGCCGCCGCCCCGCGGGAGGTGATCGTGATCGACGCCATCCCGCTCACCGCCGTCGGCAAGCCCTACAAGCTCGGCCTTCGCCTGGACGCCACCCGCCGCGCGGTCCTGGCCGAACTGACCGCCCAGGGCGCGCACTGCGACCCGGAACGGATCCTGTGCCGGCCGCACGACGGAGGGGTCCACGTCACGGTGCCCGCCCCTGCCGACGAGGCGGAGCGGCGCAAGGTCACCGCGGCCCTCGACCGGTACGTCCTCGACTGGCAGTACGCCCCCCGGCCCGTCGTCTGACCCGGGCCGCGGCGACCCGCCTTCGGACGACCCCCAGCCATTCCCTTCCGCCCGCACGGAGAGCACCTCAATGAGTACCCCCACGATCGTCCTGGCCGTCCTCCTCGCAGCGATCTTCCTCCTGCTGGGAGCGGCCAAGCTCGCGGCAGTGCCCGCGATGCGCCAGGCCGCAGCCCATGTCGGCATGACCACCACCCACCACCGCCTGCTGGGCGCCTTGGAGGTGGCGGCGGCAGCCGGGCTGCTGGCCGGCCTGCGGATCACCGCGCTGGGTGCCGCCGCCGCAGCGGGCCTGATTCTGCTCATGGCCGGAGCCGTCGTCGTACACCTGCGCAGCGGCGACCCGGCCGCCCGCTGCCTGCCGGCCGCCGCCGTGGGCGCTCTGACCGCAGCCCATCTCGTCCTGCTGGCCGGCGGCCAGCAGGCCCACACCCCGTGGCCGCACCGTCAGCACGCGCGGCCGTGACCGCCCGGCCGTCGGGACCGGCTGGGCACCGGGAGGAGCACCACCATGAGACGCATCGATGTCCACCAGCATTTGCTGCCCCCGGCCTACACGTGCTGGCCGAAGCCGAAGGGCATCCACGCTCCCGGCCGCCGCGAACTGCCACAGCGCCCCGAGCACGCCATCGCCCTGATGGACACCTACGCCGTCGAAACCGCAGTGCTGTCCCTGTCCACCCCCGGCACCCGGCTGGGTGACGGTGCCGAGGCGGCTGCCATGGCCGGCGGGTCAACGAGTGCGGCGCGGAAGTCGTCGAGCACCGCCCCGACCGGTTCGGGTACTTCGTCACTTCCCGCACCGTCCGTGCCAGAACCGCCCCTGTTCGCCGCGGATTTCCTTCTCGACGCCACCCCGCGCGGCGGCCCACCCGCTCCCGCACGGCGTCGCGCGCCGCTACCCCAACCTGAAGATCACCCTGTCCCACACGGGCGGTTTCCTCCCTTATGTCGCTCACCGGATCACCGCGGCCCTGGTCGCCCGGACCGGCCGCGGTTACGAGGAGATCCTCGAAGACCTGCGCAACTTCTGGTTCGACACCGCCCTGCCTGACAGTCCCTCGGCGTTGCCCGGCCTGCTGGGCCTTCGCCCGCCCCGACCGGATGCTCTTCGGAACCGGCCGGCCCTTCGCACCCGAGATTCGCCGTCGCTTTCTTCACCGGCGAGTACGACCGCTGTCCCGGCCTCGACACCGGCAGCCACCACGCCATCGACCGGAACAACGCCCATGCGCTGTTCCCCCGCCTCTTCTGAGCCGCCCCATGCCCCGGCCCCGAGCCGCGACACCCCACGGAGTACCCATGAACGACATCGACGTCCCTGTCCTCATCGTCGGCGGCGGAGGTGCGGGACTCACCGCCTCCATGCTGCTCAGCCGCATCGGCGTCGAGTCCCTGCTGGTCACCGCCTGGCCCAGCACCTCCGTCCTGCCCAAGGCCCATGTCCTCAACCAGCGCGCCATGGAGGTCATGCGCGACGTCGACACGGCCGACACCATCTACGCCGCCTCCACCCCGGCCGAGCAGATGTCCCACACCGCCTGGTACGTCGGCCTGGCCGGCGACCATGAGGAGTACGGCCGCCGCGTCGCCATGATGGAGGCCTGGGGAGCCGGCGGGAACTCTCCGGAGTGGCTCGCGGCCAGCCCCGAGCGACAGGCCAACCTGCCCCAGATCCGCCTGGAGCCGGTTCTGCGCGCCCGCGCCGAAGAACTCGCGCCCGGCCGGGTCCGCTTCCACCACGAACTGACCGAACTCGCCCAGGACGACCAGGGCGTCACCGCCACCATCACCGACCGCGACACCGGCGAGACCTACCAGGTCCGGGCCCGCTACCTGCTGGGCTGCGACGGCGGCCGCACCGTCGGACCCGCCGTGGGCATCGTCCAGGAGGGCGTGCGCGACCTCGCCCGCGTCGTCTCCTTCCACATCTCCGCCGACCTGTCCCAGGTGGCGACCGACCCCAACGTGCTGATCCGCTGGCTGTGGCTGCCCGACCTCGGCATCCCGGGCGTGCTCGTGCCCATGGGCCCCGACCACTGGGGACCGGAGTCCGAGGAGTGGGTCTTCCACGTCAACTACGGGTCCGAGGACGGCCGCGCGCTGGACGACGAGTCCGTACTGGCCGACCTGCGCACGGCCCTGGGGCTTACCGAGGAGCAGCTGACGGTCCACATGATCTCCCGCTGGTCCCTGGAGGGCGTGGTCGCCGACCGCTACCGCGCCGGCCGCGTCCTGATCGCCGGCGATGCCGCCCACCGCCACCCGCCCACCGGCGGCCTCGGCCTGACCTCCGCCATGCACGACGTCCAGAACCTCACCTGGAAGATCGCCGCCGTCCTGAACGGACATGCCGGCGACGCCCTGCTGGACACCTACGAGCCCGAGCGGCGTCCGGCGGACGCCACCAACGTCCAGCGCTCGCTGGAAAACGCCATGAACCACATCGCCATCAACGCCCTCTTCGGCGGCGGGCCTGGGGCCGACGAGGAGGAGAACTGGCGCCAAGCCCGCCGCCTGTGGAGCGAGGACCCCGCCGACACCGACTTCCGCCGCACCTTCCTGGCCACCGTGGCCGCCCAGTCCGCGGAGTTCAACGAACTGGCCGTCGAGTTCGGCTACACCTACGACTCCGCCGCCGTCGTCCCCGACGGCACCCCCGCACCTGAGAACCCCGACCCCATCCGCATCTACAAGCCCGCCGCCCGCCCCGGACACCCGCTGCCCCACGCCTGGCTGGAAGACCTCGACGGCCACCGCGTGGCCCTGGCCCGCCTGGTCCGCCCCGGCCGCTTCCTGCTGATCGCCGGAGAGGACGGCCAGGCCTGGTGCGAAGCCGCCGAGAAGATCGCCGCCCAGAGCGGGCTGCCGCTGGACGCCATCCGTATCGGCCACCTCGACGGCGACTACCGGGACCTGCGTTCCACCTGGACCGCCGCCCGCGGGCACACGCCGCAAGGCGCCGTCGTGGTACGCCCTGACCGCTTCATCGGCTGGCGCGCCCACGGCACGGCCACCGACCCGGCCGCCGAACTCACCACCGCACTCGACACCCTGCTCGCACGGTAGGAACCGCTCACCTGCCGTGCCACCCGGCCCGCCGATCGACGCCGCAACCGGCGGGCCGGGTCCCACCCTCACCCCCACAGGTCGTGGAGCCACAGGAAGGGAATCCCCATGAACGACCCGACATCCATCCCCGTCCCCGCCGCCGACGCCCACCAGGGCCTGCACAGCGAACAGGGTGCCCTGCGCGGGGAGCACCCCGGCCGCGCGGCCCAGCCCGTCATCAAGGTGGTCGACCTGGCCTGGCTGGAGTTCACCAAGCCCGACCTCGACCGCGCCGAGACCTTCGCCCACGACTTCGGGTTCACCACCGCCGCCCGTACAGATGACGCCCTGTATCTGCGCGGCGCCATGGCCGGTCCGCACTGCCTGGTGATCCGCCGCGGGCCCGGCTCCCGGTTCATCGGCCCCGCCTTCCAGGCGGCCGACATCGCCGACCTCGACCGGCTGGCCCGTGCCACCGGCCACAAGGTCCGACCGCTCACCGAGTACGGCGGAGGCCGTGCCGTGGACCTGCACGACCCCTCCGGCATCCCGGTCCGCGTCGTGCACGGCGTCACCGAGGAGCCCGCACAGCCGCTGCAACAACCCCTCGTCCTCAACACGGGCACCACCACCGCCGCCCGTATCAACGCCACCCAGCGCCCTCCCCGCACGCCCTCCCAGGTGCAGCGTCTGGGGCACCTGGTGCTCTCCACCCGGGTCTTCCGGCGGGCCCTGGACTGGTACCTGCAGCACCTCGGCCTGATCGTCAGCGACTTCCTCTACCTGGACGGGCAGCGCGACCGTGGCCCCACCATGGCCTTCATCCGCTGTGACCGCGGCAGCGAGCCCGCCGATCACCACACCCTGGCCATGCACCTGGGCCCCGACACGGGCTATGTCCACTCCGCCTATCAGGTCGCCGACCTCGACGTGCTGGCCGCCGGCGGCGAGTATCTGCGCGAGCGCGGCTACCACCACTCCTGGGGCATCGGCCGGCACATCCAGGGCAGCCAGATCTTCGACTACTGGCGTGACCCCGACCGCTTCATGGTGGAGCACTACGCCGACGGCGACGTCTTCGACAACACGCTGGAACCCGGCTGGGCCGCCATGTCCGCCTCCGGTCTGGCCCAGTGGGGCCCGCCGGCCACCCGGGACTTCCTCGGTACGACCCCCTCGCCGGGGGCGCTCCTGCGGGCGATCTCCGCGTTGCGTGAGGACAACGAGATCGACCGCGCCCGTCTGCTCGGTCTGATGAAGGCCCTTGGCAAGTGACCGCCAGCCACCACCTCTGAGCGTGTGCCCGTCGCGGTGATCGGTGCCGGGCCCGCCGGGCTGAGCGCCGCCACCCTCCTCGCCCGCCACGGCGTGTCCGTCCTGGTCCTGGAACGTCACCGCGCCCCGTATCCGCTGCCGCGCGCCGTCCACCTGGAAGACGAGGTGCACCGCATCGTCCAGGCCATGGGCATCCATGAGATGTTCGGCGCGATCTCCCGTCCGGCCCGCGGCATGCGGCTGCGGGACGGCGCCCACCGGGTGCTGGCCGAGTTCCTGCGCGACAGCCCTTACGGCTGGCAGGGCTTTCCCCAGGCCAACATGTTCGACCAGCCCGAACTCGAACAGCTGCTTCGGGACACCCTCAAAAAGCACCCCGCTTCCGGGAACGCGACCGGCTGGGAACGGTCCGTGTCGCCACCCGTGTGGCGGCCTCCTGACCTATGTGTTGGAGTTGATAAGGACCCTTTTTCGAGCAATCGGAAAGACAGGGTCATGACGGAGACAACGGGCCGCATCACCCATTTGACGGATCGGGCGAAGCACGCGCAAGAGCAGGTGCAAAGTGCCATCAGCGAGAACCGGGAGCAGTTGTCGGCTGCGGTCGAACAGGCACGAGGCGGAACAGCGGGCAGAGGAACCGAGCATGCCGTGGAGCGCGCGGAGCACAACGCGGAAGATGCCGGCCGGCAGATAGCCAAGCCGGGATGTGTGTACCGACATGCTGCGTGCCCCCAGGCCCGCCCGTACTGTCTCCATAAACGCTCATGATCATGGTGGTCGCGTCCCCGCAGGCAGGCACTCCGGAAGCAAGCCCCACGGGACGTGCACGAACCGGTCAGTGATCAAGAACGAAGCTGGGCGCACCCTGATGCCGGCGCCATCGGATGTGGCCGTGGCCTCCGGCCCGTGAGGCTCACCGGCGGTAAGCGTCACCGCGCAGGTGCCGCCGTGGCGAGGAAGATCGAACGTACGGGTGCCCGGTCGGTGACGTCGGCGGGGGGCGACGGGGGTGGGCTGTACAGCTGGGTGGCAGATCGGAAGGAGTCCGCCCATGCGGATCGCCGTGGACCTGAATCGGTGCCAGGGATACGCACAGTGCGTGTATCTGGCGCACGAGGTCTTCAGATTGACTGGCCAAGAGGCCCTCACCTACGAGCCGAACCCCGATGACGAGCGGCGCCTGCAGGTTGAGCGAGCCGCTGTGGCGTGTCCGGTCCAGGCGATCGTGATCGACCGCTTGGACGGCGCCGAGGGAAGCGCGGCGTCATGACCGTGCAGGCAACGGTCGCGGAGCTCGTGCGCGAGTTCAGAGCCAACGGCCGGATCGTCATCGTCGGTGCGTCCCTGGCCGGACTGCGGGCCGCCGAAGCCCTGCGTGAGGAGGGCTTCACCGGGCCTCTGACCATCATCGGGGACGAGCCGTACGAGCCCTACGACCGTCCCCCGCTGTCCAAGCAGGTACTCAAAGGCTGGGTGCGGGCCGACCACACCAAGCTGCCCCGTCTGCGAGAGGTGAATGCGCAGTGGCGGCTCGGGGTGGCCGCCACCGGGCTGGACCGGGACGCCAAGCAGGTGCGCCTGGCCGACGGCGAACAGATCCCGTACGACCGGTTGCTGATCGCCACCGGCACCCGGGCGCGACGGTGGCCGAACCGGGACGAGGCCGCCCTGGACGGCGTCCACACGCTGCGCTCGCGTGATGATGCCGCACAGCTGCAAAAGGCGCTGGCCGCGCCGCCGTCGCGGGTCATGGTCATCGGGGCCGGGTTCATCGGCTCGGAGGTGGCCTCCGTCTGCCGGGAACTCGGTCTCCCGGTGACCGTCGTCGAGCGGGGCTCGGCGCCGCTGGTCGGCGCGCTCGGCGGGGTGATCGGAGAGATCGCCGCGGAGATGCAGCGCGACCACGGCGTGGACCTGCGCTGCGGGCTGGGCGTGTCGTCACTGGAGGGCGACTCCGGCGGACACGTGCGCCGTGCTCAGCTATCGGACGGAACCACCATCGACGCCGACGTGGTCGTGGCCTCGCTGGGGTCGATCCGCAACGTGGAATGGCTGGAGGGCGCCGGGCTGGCGTCCGGTTTCTGGGGCGTCGGCTGCGACGCCGGCGGCCGCGCCTTCGACATCAACGGCGTGATCACCGACAGCATCTACGTGGCAGGGGACGTGGCGCGAGCGCCCCACGTGCTGTACGAGTACCAGTTCCTCGCGATGGAGCACTGGGACAATGCCGTTCTCGGCGCCGAGGTCGCGGCCCACAACATGGTGAACCTTGAGCCCCACTATCGCCCGCACCTGTTGCTGCCCGGCTTCTGGTTCGGTCAGTTCGGCGTCAACATCAAGTCCGTCGGGGTGCCGCCTTTCGGCGACGAGATCGTCTTCTCGCAGGGGTCCGTCAAGGAGCGCCACTTCGCCGCCGCCTACGGTCGCCGGGGCCGCATCGTCGCCGCCGTCACCTTCGATCACGGCAAGTGGCTGGAGTACTACGGGAAGCTGATCGAGCGCTCGGGTCCGTTCCCGCCTCCGCCGCCGGGCTGGGACCAGCCCCCCGACATGAAGCCGATCCCGGCCGAGTTCCCGCCACCAGGCGTCCCGACGGCGATCCCCGACGTCGTCCTGACCGGTCACGACCCGAGCGAGCGGAGCGCCGAGTTCCGGTCTTGCCCTCGTTGACGCGCCCGGCGGGTCGGGCGTGCAAGCGGACAGCATCGACAGGAAGAAGGAGGGGAGTCTCTTGGTCGAGGAAACGCCCTGGCAGCAGGCCCTCCGCTACGCCAACCGCGCCAATCCGTACCCGTTCTACGACGAACTCCGCAGGACACCGGTGGCGCGGCAGCCGGACGGCACCTACGTCGTCAGTACCTACCGGGAGATCGTCGCGCTGCTGCACGACCCCCGGGTCAGTTCGGATGTCAGGAAGCTCCCCGTCCCGGTTGCGACCCCGGCCGAGGGCTCGGCGCAGGCGGAGTCCGAGCCGATCACGGAGGCGGTCATCTCTTTGGAGCCGAACATCATCACCCAGGATCCACCCGAGCACGATCGAGATCGCCGGACGATGACGCCGCATTTCGTCGGCCCGCCCCATTCCCCGCACCTGATCTCCGACCTTGAACCGGAGATCCGCCGCATCGTCGACGGCCTCCTGGACGCCATGCAGGGAAAGTCCCGGATCGATGCCGTCGACGAGTTCGCCTACCCCCTGCCGGTGACCGTGATCTGCAAGGTCCTGGGCGTGCCACTGGAAGACGAGCCACGCTTCCACAGTTGGATCGAGACGGCCCTGGACGCTTTGGACTTCGGCCCCGAGGCTGCCTCGGAGGAGATGCAGAGCCGACTGGCCGGGGGGCGCCAGGCCGTGCAGGAGTTCGGGCAGTTCGCAGCTGAGCTGCTCGACCGGTACGCCCGGCAGCCCGGCCCGGGCATGCTCTCGGCGATGGTGAACGAGGACGGCCCGGAGGGAGGGATGTCCAAGGGCATGCTTGTGAGCAATGCCTTGCTCCTGATCTTCGCCGGGCATGAAACCACGGTCAATCTCATCGCCCACAGCGTGCTCACCCTGCTGCGGCACCCCGACGTGCTCGAGAAGCTGCGCCGCCGGCCCGGGCTGATCGTGCCCGGGGTCGAGGAGTTGCTGCGCTTCGAGTCGTCGGTCCAGTTCTGGCACACCCGCTCCGCCGTGGAGGACATCGACATCGCGGGCACCACCATCCCGAAGGGCGCGCCGATCTTCCTGGCGTACGGCTCGGCGAACCGCGACCCGAAGCGGTTCGCCAACCCCGACGAGCTCGACCTCGAGCGCCGGGACAACCAGCACCTCGGGTTCAGTCAGGGCATCCACTTCTGCTTCGGCGCTCCGCTGGCGCGGCTCGAGGTCCAGGTCGCGGTCGGCGAGTTCGTCCGCCGAGTGGAAAACCCCCGGCTCGTGGAGGACCCCCCGCCGTACCGCCACAACCAGATCTTCCGCGGCCCGCGCCACGTCCTGGTCGACATCGACGGGATCCGCGACTGACTCGGCGTGTGTAAAGGATCGCTATGCGGGCTTTTCAACTGGTCGGATGGCAGCAACCGCCCGAGCTGCGCGAGGTGCCGGTGCCCGAGCCAGGGCCTGGGCAGGTCCTGGTGAAGGTCGGGGGTGCCGGTGCGTGCCACTCGGATCTGCACATCATGGAGGCACCCGGACCACCACCCGGGTTCACGGAACTGCCCTTCACGCTCGGCCATGAGAATGCGGGATGGGTGGAGAGGCTGGGACCGGGGGTCACCGGGTTCGCGCCTGGAGACCCGGTGATGGTCTACAGTCCCTGGGGCTGTGGGGTGTGCGCCAACTGCCGGGAGGGCCGGGAGAACTACTGCCAGACGGTCAGTGGTCAGGGCGGGGGCCTGGGGGGCGGTCACGACGGCGGGATGGCCGAGTACCTGCTGGTCCCGGCGGCGCGATTCCTGATTCCGCTGGGCACCCTCGACCCCCGCCAGGCCGCCCCGCTCAGCGACGCGGGGCTGACCAGCTACCACGCCGTCAAGCGATCGGTGCACCTGCTGGGGCCGGGCTCGACCGCGGTGGTGATCGGGGTGGGCGGTCTGGGCCAGATGGCCATCCAGATGGTGCGGGCGCTCAGCGCGGCGACCACCGTCGTCGCCGTGGACACCGATGCCGGCAAGCTGGAAACCGCCCAGCGCATGGGCGCGGACGAGGTGCTGCTCTCGGGCGAGGAGGCGGTCACGCGCATCCAGGACATGACAGGGCAGCAGGGCGCTCAGCTCGTGCTGGACATGGTCGGCATAGACCCGACCTTGCACATGGCTGTGCGGATGGCCAGGGTGCTCGGCCACCTGACCATCGTCGGTCTCGGCGGCGGAGCCCTGCCCGTCAACTTCTCGAGCCCGCCGCACGAGTGCTCGGTCGCCTCGCCCTACTGGGGCTCCCTTCCCGAACTGATGGAAGTGATCACCCTCGCACAGCAGCAAAAGATCAAGATGCTGGTCGAACACTTCCCCCTGGCGCGCGCCAACGACGCATACCAGCTCCTGCACGACGGCAAGATCCAAGGCCGCGCCGTCATCACCCCCCACTCGTGAGAACTGTCATCAAGGCGACCGGGCCGGTGCCGCGGGCCACAACTGTCGGTGGAGACGTCATGGAGGCGGTGGACGGTGCGATCGCCGGCCCGTGCCGGTGGCGGACGGCACAGTCAGCAGCGGGCGTGGTGACGGCAGCTGTGTCGGCGCCGGTGACCGTGACGTGCGCCGGGCTGACGAACGCGGCCTGTCGGTGCTTGCCGTGACCGAGAACGCGTTCCGACCGGTGACGGCCGCGCGGCGGCCGTTTCTGATCGTGAATCCCCGCTCGGGAGGAGGGAAGGCGAGCCGGTTCCGGATCGCGGACAGGGCCCGTGCGTTGGGGGCTCAGGTTCTCCTGCTCGATCCCTCCCGCCCTCAGGATCTGGCGGATGTCGCCCGGGGCGCGGTGGATGACGGTGCGGATCTGCTGGGGGTGGCCGGCGGAGACGGCACGCAGGCACTTGTCGCCGCGGTTGCCGCAGAGAGGGGTCTTCCCTTCGTGGTCGTTCCAGCCGGTACGCGCAACCACTTCGCGATGGACCTCGGTCTGGACCGTGAGGACCCTGCGGCCGCGCTGGAGGCCCTCACGGACGGCGTGGAGATGTGTGTGGATCTCGGGTTCGCCGGCGAGCGAGTGTTCGTCAACAACGTCTCGTTCGGTGCCTATGCCGCTCTTGTGCAGGACCCGGCGTATCGCGACGACAAGATCGGCACCGTGGTACGGATCCTCCCGGAATTCCTGGCCCGCCATGCGGGCCCGGAGCTGGTGGTACGCGCTGGGCCGCTCACTGTGGACCGGCCGGATGCCGTGCTGGTGAGCAACAACCCCTACCGGGTGGGTGACCCGGCCGGGCTCGGCAGGCGTGCGCAGCTGGACTCCGGGCTCCTGGGGGTGCTGGCCGCCCGGGCGGAGACGCCCGCCGAGACGGCCGCCCGCCCGCGGGACGGGCAGATGCACGGCCTGACCAGTCTGGCCACCTCTGAGGAGGTTGTCGTCGATGCCGGCGTCCCGGTCGTCCCCGTCGGGCTGGACGGTGAAGCCGTCACCCTGCCGGCTCCCGTGCGGTGCCGGATCAGTCCCCGAACGCTGCGGGTACGGGTTCCCCGCCATCGGCCGGGCGCCGCGCCCGCCGGGCGGCTGCCGGGCTGGGGCGCCATCCGGCGGGTGGTCACGGCTGCCGGGCGAACTGTTCACGACCGTCATACCGGCTGACCGAAGCCGAACCAGGCAGAGCGCGGAGACTTCCCTGGTGACCGCGTTTGCACACAGGGCGCGGCCCTGACCGGCGACGCGCCGCGCGGCAGGTTTTCAGACGGAACGGACAGATGCGGGATCCGTCGCGATCGTGGCGGTGATCGGGGAACGGTGCCGAGCGGGCGGCGCCGGAGCGATCGTTGCTCCACGAGCGCAGCGCGGTCGCCTGCGGCCGTGCGGCGCCGGCGCAGGTGTCTGCCCGTCGGGGCGGGCGGCTTTCGCTGTTCGCAGGGGGCCGCCCGATCCGGCTCCGGTGATCAGTGCTGGGGGTGCGGACGGTGGAACAGAGGGCGCCGCTGGGCGGCGGGGGACGGAGCGAGACGGCCGACTTCGACTCGCACCATGACGGCCCGGACCACCTCGGTCAGCCCCAGGACGATGGCCATGACGCCCACCACCAGGGTGAGTGCCGCGATCGAGGCGAACGGCATGACAATCAGCACGATGCCTGCCAGAGCGCTGATGATCCCGAAGGCCACGTGCCAGCCTCGGGCCGGCACGCCTTGGGCGGAGGCCGCCGCGACCGTCTCCATGGTGCCGCGCAGCAGCCAGCTGAAGCCGATCCACAGGGCGAGCAGCAGAATCGACTCCAGGGCGCCCCGGAAGCAGATCAGCCCCAGCAGGATGGAGAGCGCGCCTGTGAGGAAATGCATCACGCGAAGATGCCGGGGCACGTGCGTGCCGAAGGCCCCTGCCAGCTCGAAAACGCCGGTTGCCAGCAGATAGACGCCGAAGAGCACGCCGAGGACCCGCAGTGTCGCGCCCGGCCAGACCAGGGCGATGACGCCCAGGGCGATGGTGGCCAGGCCCATGGTGAAGAGGATCTGCCAGCCCATGTTCGCCAGGAAGGACATACCTTCGGCCAGGGGCGTGTCCTGTGGCTCGGTGCGGCGCGGGGGAGCGGGACCTGGGGACTCGGAACGGGATGTCATGACGTCTGCCTCCTTCTCGGAGCAGCGTGGTCACGTCAGTACACGTCCATCGTCACCCGATCGGCTCCGTGTCGCTCGGCGGAGACGGAGCTTGCCGCCGGGATCCGCTGCGGGCAATGGTGAGGTTCGTCCGTTGGTCCCGAGCTCCGGGCTGACGTGGCCACCGGCGACTAGAACGTTCCCGGTGCGCCGGGACACCCGATGAGTTGTCCGGGCCGGATCGTCTTCCTCTTCTGGCCATGGCGGCAACCCCGACGTGCGCCGGGTTGAGCGACGAGGAACGGGTGACATCGCCGACACCCGGCGACGGCCGGCGCCCGGCACGCCCTGTGCGCGACGCTGGGGGTCGGGACACGACCGCTGTGGCAACCACCGAGCCGATCAACTTCCGTGTTCCCCCAGCGCGCGAGGGCCTCCGACCTGCTGCCCTCGATGGGCTCCACCGGGGACTGCGTGGACAACGCGATGTTGGAGTCCTTCTGGGCCCGGGTCCAGGTCGAACTGCTCAACCGCAGACGGTGGCGGACGCGTCTGGAGCTGTCCACTGCGCTCTTCGAGTACCTGGAGATCTTCCACAACCGACAGCGCAGGCACTCCGCACCGGGCATGCTCAGTCCAGTGGAGTATGAACTCCGCACCCCGCCAGTAGCGTGAAGCCAAGCAACTCGACTCCACCCAACTCGGGACGGTCCGGAGCCTGCATCGGACCCGGAGCGGTGCACGACAAGGAACTGCGGTACTCGCAGTGCGCCGATCCGTACTCGGCGCCGACCGTTGCTGGACACCACGGAGGGCTGCATCCCCCCCGACAGGAGTGCAGGACCTTCGAGCGGTGAGTGCCGACGAGCCCTTCCGGAGCATCTGCTGAAGAGCCGGCTTCTCGTTCCCCCGGCGGTCATCCCTTCCTCCGGCATCACCCGTTCAAGTTCAGAAGCGGACCTCCCACCGGACCATAGGAAGGAGGTCTCGAGCACCAACTCGCTGGAGCGGCTGAGCCGGGAGTCAAACGTCGAGCCGATGTCGTCCAAGCCTTCCTCGAACCCCGCCCTCGTCCGGCTCGCCGCCGCGGTCCTGGCGGAACTCCACGACGAATGGCATGTCTTCGATTGCCGCTGCCTCTCCGAAGGCTCCATGGCCATCAGGGTCAGTGACCGCACCACTCGAGGGAACACCCTTTGGCCGACACGTGACGCGCCCCCTGTCGGCTTTGCAGTGCTGTGCCACGTGAGTGCCGGTTCCCCACGGGGGTGCATCGAGGACCCGGCCAGGAATGGCGGCGCCGGCACGCTCGTCGGGGCCGTCCACGTGATGTCGATGGATGGTCTCCGGGGGCTGTCGGGTCAGACGTCGCGTTCGGAATTCTTTGTCGGCTGGACCTGAGTGGGCCTCAGAAAAGTCAGCACCGGGTCAGTGAGCGTCCTCGTACACCTGGCGACAGCTGACCATACCTGCGAAACGATGTAGCCTCCGAAGACCGCCCTTGACCTGCAAAAGCAGGCAGGGAGCAGGCAAACCGGGAGTTTCTCCATGCTTCGTACAATGTTCAAGTCCAAGATCCACCGAGCCACCGTCACCCAGGCCGACCTGCACTACGTGGGATCGGTGACCATCGACGCCGACCTCCTCGACGCCGCCGACCTGCTCCCCGGTGAGCTGGTGCACATCGTCGACGTCAGCAACGGCGCCCGGCTGGAGACGTACGTCATCGAGGGCGAGCGGGGCTCCGGGGTCGTCGGGATCAACGGGGCGGCCGCCCATCTCGTGCACCCCGGAGACCTGGTGATCATCATCAGCTACGCTCAGGTCACCGACGCCGAGGCGCGTACGCTTCGGCCGCGGGTCGTGCACGTCGACCACGACAACCGCGTCGTGGCGCTCGGCGCCGACCCGTCCGAGCCGGTACCCGGCTCGGACCAGGAGCGCAGCCCGCAGGCCGTGTCGGCCTGACCGGCGGACCAGGAGGGCGACATGAGCGACATCGAGATCCGCGACGACCGGCAGGCCGGTCGTCTGGAGGCGGTCGCCGGCGACGAAGTCGTCGGCCACGTCGAGTACTTCGTGCTGGAGTCGCCCTCCCGGGCCCTGGTGCCGGTCCACACCATCGTGGAACCGGAACACGAGGGGAAGGGCATCGCGGGCTCCCTCGCCCGCGAGCTGTACGCGATCGCCGAGCGCGAGGACACCCCGGTGGCCCCGCTCTGCCCGTACGTCGTCAGGTGGGCCGAACGCCACCCCGAGGTGGCGCCGGCGGCGGACCCCGAGCTGCTGCGCGCGGCGAAGGAGTGGCTGGTCGCCCACCCCGGCCGGTTCTGAGGAAGCGCCCGTGCTCGCCCTCCTTCACACGTCCCCCCTCCACATCCCCGTCTTCGAGGCCCTGCGCGACGAGGACCACCCTGGTCTGGGGCTACGGCACCTCGTGGCACCGGAACTCCTGGCCCGGGCCCGCCGGGAGGGCCCCGAGGCGGTGGCACCGGAGGTCACGGCGGCCCTGGAGCGGGCGGCGACGGACGGTGTACGGGCCGTGCTCTGCACCTGCTCGACGATCGGCGAGGTGGCGGAACGGGCCGCCGGAAAGGTCGGCGTCCCCATAATCCGGGGCGATCGTCCGATGGCGGCGGCGGCAGTGACGGCGGGGCCCCGCGTCGCCGTCCTGGCGACGGTCGAGAGCACCCTGGCCCCGACCCTGGCCCTGATCGAGGACGAGGCCCGCCGCGCGGACCGCCCGATCCGCGCCCGCGCTCAGGTCGTGGCGGACGCCTGGACCCACTTCGAGGCCGGCGACATCGAGGGATGCGCCCGCCTGGTGGCAGCCGCCGCGGACGCCGTCACCGACGCCGACGTGATCGTCCTGGCCCAGGCTTCGATGGCCTCCGCCCAGCGGCTGACGACCACAGCCGTGCCGATCCTCTCCAGCCCACGCCCCGGCCTCGCGGCGGCAGCGCGGGCGGCAGGGTGAGTGCACCGGCCCCGTTCGGGTACGTGGGATGTACACCCCAGAGGTGAAGTCGAGCCACTGGCCGGAGGACACCATGACGAACCCGCAGCCCACCCCGGTACCCCCTGACCCCCAGCCTCCGGACCCCTACCCCAGCCCGGTCCCCACCCCCGAACCACCCCCGGCGCCGGGCCCCGTCCCCACCCCACCCGCACCGACCCCCACGCCGCCCCCCGTCCCCCCGAACCCGGACCCCACCCCGGAACCGGGCCCACCCCTCACCTGACGACGGGCACACACGCCAAAGGGGCGCGGAAACCACGCGCGACCCCCACAACGCCCCCGCACCCGAACACGAGGGGGCGCGGGGAACCGCGCAAGCCCCCACGACAGACCCGCGCCCCACCGGCAGGCTCGCGCCGCCAAGAAAGAACCGACAGGCTCGCCCCCGCCAAAAAAGAGGGGCGCGGGGAACTGCGCGAACCCGCAGCTCACCCGCGCCCGCCTCCGGCGCTCGGGTCCGCCTACGCGGTGACCTCGCTGCGGTCCCCGCCCCACAGCGTGTGGAACGCACCCTCCCGGTCCACCCTCCGGTAGGTGTGCGCCCCGAAGAAGTCCCGCTGGCCCTGCGTGAGCGCCGCAGGCAACCGCTCCGCCCGCAGCGCGTCGTAGTACGCCAGCGCCGCCGAGAAACCGGGCACCGCGACCCCCTCCCGGGTCGCCGCGATGATCACCTCACGCCAGTCGTCCTGCGCCCCGGCGATCTCCCGGGCGAACGTCTCGTCGGACAGCAGGCTGGGCAGATCCGCCCGCGCGTCGTACGCCGCGCGGATCCGGTCCAGGAACGCCGCCCGGATGATGCAGCCGCCCCGCCAGATCGAGGACACCGCACCGAGGTCGATGTTCCAGTCGTACTCGTCGCTTCCCGCCTGGATCTCGTGGAAGCCCTGGGTGTACGACACGATCTTCGACGCGTACAGCGCCTGCTCCACCCGGTCGGCGAACGCCCCCGCCTCCGCCTCGGAGAGCGCCTTCGGCTTCGGACCGGCCAGCCCCCGGGAGGCGGCTCGCAGGTCGGCGTGACCGGACAGCGAGCGCGCGAAAACCGCCTCGGCGATCCCCGACACCGGCACGCCCAGGTCGAGCGCGATCTGCACGGTCCAGCGGCCGGTGCCCTTCTGCTCGGCCTGGTCCACCACCACGTCCACGAACGGCTTGCCGGTCGCCGCGTCCACGTGCGCCAGCACTTCCGCCGTGATCTCGATGAGGTACGAGTCGAGGCGGCCCGTGTTCCAGGTCCGGAAGACGTCCGCGATCTGCGCGGGGGAGTACCCGGCGACATCCCGCAGCAGTTGGTACGCCTCACCGATCAGCTGCATGTCGGCGTACTCGATGCCGTTGTGGACCATCTTCACGAAGTGCCCGGCGCCGTCGGGGCCGATGTGCGTCACACACGGCGCGCCGTCGGCCGCCTTCGCCGAGATCTTCTCCAGCATCGGGCCCAGCGAGTCGTACGACTCCTTCGGGCCGCCCGGCATGATGCTCGGCCCGTGCAACGCGCCCTCCTCGCCGCCGGAGACGCCCATGCCGACGAAGTGGATGCCCTGCTCGCGCAGCGCCTTCTCACGGCGCCGGGTGTCCGCGAAGTGCGCGTTGCCACCGTCGATGATCATGTCGCCGGGTTCCAGGAGCGGTGCGAACTCCTCGATCACCGCATCCGTCGGGTCACCGGCCTTGACCATGATGACCAGCCGGCGGGGCCGTTCCAGCGCCTCCACGAACTCCTTGGCGGTCTCGGCCGCGATGAAGTCGCCCTCGTCCCCGAAGTTCTCCACCAGCTCGTGTGTCTTGGACACCGTGCGGTTGTGCAACGCCACCGTGTAGCCGTTGCGCGCGAAGTTCCGGGCGAGGTTGCGGCCCATGACCGCGAGACCCGTGACGCCGATCTGCGCCGAAGTGCTCATACCGCCTGCTCCTCAAAGATCAAGTCGATCCCGTAGAACGTGCAAGGGATGCTGCCGCCCCTCATGCCCGCCAGTATTGCCCAAAGGCCATCCTGACTCGCCGTTCGACCGGCCGCACTTGCAGATACGGACCACAGGGGCCGAAGCCTCAGTAGCCTCTCGAGACACTTCGCGGGAGTGCCGCGCGGCACCCTGGACTGACGGCGGGTCAATGCCGTTTCGCCGCACGCCGCTTCACGGCGTGACGGCCGTGCCGCCAGGTGCGAGAGGCGGCTGATTGCTGTCTTGTCATGGCCGGTTCGGGGCACTTACTTTTGGCCTTCCTGACGCGCGTGGCGAGGGGGATCTCAGACATGGCCGAACGCGGCCGGCACCGCCGGTACCAGCCGAACAGGATCAACCGCGCCTCGCTGACCGTCACGGCGGGCGGCGCCGGGCTGGCGCTTCCGCTGGCCGCCGCCGGGAGCGCCGACGCGGCCTCCGTGTCCACCTGGGACAAGGTCGCCGCCTGCGAGTCCAGCGGCGACTGGGGCATCAACACCGGCAACGGCTATTACGGCGGTCTTCAGTTCACCCAGTCCACCTGGGAGGCCTACGGCGGCACCCGGTACGCGCCGCGTGCCGACCTCGCCACCAAGGACCAGCAGATAGCCGTGGCCGAGAAGGTCCTGGGCGGCCAGGGGCCGGGCGCCTGGCCCGTCTGCTCGGTCCGGGCCGGGCTCACCCGCGGCGGCGGCACGCCCGAGGTGCACACCGAGAGCGCCTCCACCCGTCCCGCCAGGAGTTCGGCACGGGACGTACAGCCGCAGACCACACCGCAGTCCCGGGCCGGCAAGGCCGAGATGTACACCGTGGTGCACGGCGACACGCTCTCCGGGATCGCCGAGGATCACGACGTCACCGGCGGCTGGCACCGGCTGTACTCGGCCAACCGGGCGACGGTCGGCTCCGATCCCGACCTGATCCTGCCCGGCCAGCGGCTGAGCCTGACGGGCCACGCGACCAAGGCCACGAAGACCGAATCGTCGGCGAAGAAGACGGCGGCCAGGTCGTCCGAGCCGGCCAGGACGAAGACCAAGGCCAGGCCGGAGGCCCGGACCAAGAAGGCCTCCTCCCACAGCGACCACTCCCTCGTCGCCCCCGTCGACGCCCCGGTCGGCACGGCGTACCACGCGTCCGGCTCGCACTGGTCGAAGGGCTACCACACCGGCGTCGACTTCCTGGCGCCCACCGGCAGCTCCGTCAAGGCGGTCGAGGCCGGGCAGGTCGTCACGGCCGGCTGGGGCGGTTCGTACGGCTACCAGGTGGTCATCCGGCACGCCGACGGCCGCTACACGCAGTACGGCCATCTCTCGGCCATCTCCGTGCGGGCGGGGCAGGGCGTGTCCACGGGGCAGCGGATCGGCCGCTCGGGGGCCACCGGAAATGCCACGGGCCCGCATCTGCACTTCGAGGTGCGGACAGGGCCCGGATTCGGCACGGACATCGACCCGGTCGCCTATCTCCGGGCCGGCGGCGTCAGGATTTGACCCGCATCCGGTGCCGGTCCAGCACCGGGGCCGGCACATGGCCGACGGCGGGGAGCACCACGTCCGGCACGGACGTGGTGCGCTGCTGGGGCATCTCGGGCAGCACCGGGAGCACCGCGCCGTGCACCGCCGGCCCGTCGTCCACCGAGCCCGCCTCAGCCGGCTCGGCCTTCGAGAGGCCGGCCTTCGCCAGGCCCGCGTCCACCGGCCCCGCCGCGGCCGGCACTGCCTTCGCCAGGCTCGCTTCGGCCGCACCGGCCCCCGCCAGGGCCGCCTCCGCCAGTTCCACGAGGGCCTCGACCAGTGGCTCGGGGGAGGTCTCGGGCTCCGGTGTGGAGTGCGCCGGGTGCGGGGTGCTCTCGATGCGTTCGGTCGTGAGCAGGATCAGGCCGCCCGTCGCCACCACACCGCAGCCCAGCGCCAGCAGGGTGCCGGTCGCGCCGTAGCGGAACGTCTCGTCGAACATCGTGATGCCGACCGCGGCGGCCAGTACCGGGTTGACCACCGTCAGCGTGGCCAGCGGCGCGGCGAGGCCGCCACCGCGGTACGCGGACTGCGAGATCATGACGCCGGCGACGGCGTACACGCCGATCACGGCCAGCCAGAGCGCGTCGGACACGGCGATCCCGCCGTCCCAGTCGATCGCCACGACCTTGGTGAACACCGAGGACATGCCGAAGGCTATGCCGGACGCGACGGCGAGCAGCACACTGCGCACCGCCGGGTGCCGGTGCGCGGCCCGGCCGGCGGCCATCAGCGCGACGATCGCCCCGCCGGTGACCACCGCGACCCCGGTCCGGCCGGCGGAGTCCAGGGTGTGGGAGTCGGAGGAGCCCACCAGGGAGAGCAGACCGGCCAGACCCACGGTGGCCATGATCGCCCCCCGCCAGGCGGTGGAGCCGGCCGTGCGGCCGACGAACAGGGCCGCCATGGGCAGCGCGAACACGATGGTGAGCGCGCCCAGCGGCTGGACCAGGCTGAGGGGGCCGTAGGCCAGCGCCACGACGTGCAGCAGGCCACCGAGGCCGTTCAGCCCCATCGCCCCCCACCAGCTCGGGCGGCGCAGCGGCGCGTACTGCTCGTCGGAGGAGGTGACCGCGACCTGCTCCTGCACGATCGCTCCACCGGCGTAGGCGACGGCGGACACGAAGGACAGCAGCACGGACAACGCCAGGGAACTCATGCAGGGCTCCTCAGCGTCGGGCGGATCCGCAGGACGGTCCCGCACGGTGAACGGTCGGCTTCCATGAGCAACACTGTGCCCGCCCGATCGCTTCCCGTCGTCGTACCTGAGCACCCAATGCCTCGTACTACCGATGGAGTAGGGGAGGTCTCTGATCATCCCCAGGGTGGGTGCCGGTGGGTGGAGAGCCGGGGCCCCGGAGTCCTAAGAAGCCTGGTACTACTGCTGTTCGTGGATCTGGACCCTGATCTCGCCGCGCTCCGGCCGCTCGGCGGCTTCTTCGTGCTGCGGACGCTCCGATCGGCGGCCGGAGACGCGGAGGCGGTGCGGATCAGCAAACTGCCAAGCCTTGCAAAAGCTTATAAAAAAGGCACATCGGATGTTTACGAAAATATCCTAACTTTCCGTGTTGGGGTGGTGGCGGGCCGTCTCCGCACCCCCGAGCTCCGGGTCGCCGCCTCCATCGCCCATCAGGGACTGGCCGCCCGGCTCTGGTCCGTCGCCCTCGGCTGCGCCGCCCGCTACGGCCGCCTCCCCGATCTGGACCCCCGTCTGCTCCGCTGGGACGCCGGTGCCGGCGCCCCCGACGACCTCTGGCTCACCGAGGTCCGCCCGCTGCCCGGCGGCGCCGGACCGGACACGCTCGCGGACGCCGTCGTACACGGCCATCTCGAACCCCTGGCGCAGGCCCTGCGGGCCCGCTACGGCGTTGCCGCCGGCCTGCTGTGGGGCAACGCGGGTTCCGCGCTGGCCGGCGCCGCCCGCGAGCTGGAGCGCCGGGCCCGTGCCGACGGCCGTGCCGAGGCCGCGGACCGGACCCGCACCCTCGTCGACGCGCTCTTCGCGCACCCCCTGCTGAGTGCCACCGGCATCCGCACCGGCCAGGCCTTCCGGCGGCGCAGCTGCTGTCTGTACTACCGGGTACCGGGCGGCGGGGTCTGCGGTGACTGTTGTTTCACACAACCACCGTGCTCTTCCCCGCGCGCCGCATCTGGGTGACCATGGAACAACCGGCCGTGGAGATCAGGGGGTTGCGGGTGCGAGTGGGACTGCTGACCCGGGAGTACCCTCCGGACGTCTACGGCGGCGCGGGTGTTCATTTGGAGTTCCTCGCCAGGGAGTTGCGGCCGCTGGTCGACCTGGAGGTGCACTGCTGGGGCGAGGGCCGCGGGGTCGGCGTCGTCAGGCACCGCCCCTGGTCCGCGCTGGACACCGCCAACGACGCGCTGCGCACCTTCTCCGTGGACCTCGCCATGGCCGCCGGCCTCGAAGGCCGCGAACTCGTGCACTCCCACACCTGGTACGCCAACCTCGCCGGCCATGTGGCCAAGCTGCTGTACGGCGTCCCGCACGTGGTGACCGCGCACTCGCTGGAGCCGCTGCGCCCCTGGAAGGCCGAGCAACTCGGCGGCGGATACGCGCTGTCGAGCTGGGCCGAGCGCAGCGCGATCGAGGCCGCCGACGCGGTGATCGCGGTCTCCGGGGCCATGCGCGCGGACATCCTCGGCTGCTACCCCGCCCTGGACCCGGCGAAGGTCCACGTCGTGCACAATGGCATCGACACCGCCCTCTACCGGCCGGACCGCTCCACCGACGTCCTCGCCCGGACCGGCATCGACGCGGGCCGCCCCTACGTGCTGTTCGTCGGCCGCATCACCCGTCAGAAGGGCGTGCCCCATCTGCTGCGCGCCGTGCGGGACATCGACCCCGGCGTGCAGGTGGTGCTGTGCGCCGGAGCGCCCGACACCCCGGAGATCGACCGGGAGTTCCGTGAGCTGTTCGAGGAGCTGCGCCGGGTCCGCGAGGGCGTGCACTGGATCCCGCAGATGCTGCCGCGCGCGGACGTCATCCAACTCCTCACCCACGCGGCCGTGTTCGCCTGCCCCTCGGTGTACGAACCGCTCGGCATCGTCAACCTGGAGGCGATGGCCTGCGGCACGCCCGTGGTGGCGTCCCGGGTCGGCGGTATCCCGGAGGTCGTCGAGGACGGCAAGACGGGGCTGCTGGTCGATCTCGACGACGACTTCGAGGCGGGCCTGGCCCGGGCGCTGGACTCGATCGTCGGCGACCGGGAGACGGCCCGGCGGATGGGCGAGGCCGGACGGGAGCGCGCCGTGGGCGAGTTCGGGTGGGACGCGGTGGCCCGGCGCACGGTCCGGCTCTACGAGGAGATCCTCAAGCAGTCGTAACTGGCAGGCCGCCTGTTCGACGCGATCGGGGTACAGGCTTAGCGGGAGTGCTTCGAGGGCAGGCATGGAGCACCAGGGTGAGGGGAGCGGCCATGCGTCGTGGTGGGCCTTCGGTACTCGGGATCGTGCTCGCGGGCGGGGAAGGCAAGCGCCTGATGCCCCTGACCGCCGACCGCGCGAAACCAGCTGTCACTTTCGGCGGGACGTACCGTCTGGTCGACTTCGTGCTGTCCAACCTCGTCAACGCGGACGTGCTGCGCATCTGCGTGCTGACCCAGTACAAGTCGCACTCGCTGGACCGGCACATCACCACCACCTGGCGGATGTCCAGCCTGCTCGGCAACTACGTCACCCCGGTCCCGGCGCAGCAGCGGCTCGGGCCGCGCTGGTACCTGGGCAGCGCCGACGCCATCCTGCAGTCCCTCAACCTGGTCCATGACGAACAGCCCGACTACGTCGCGGTGTTCGGTGCCGACCACGTCTACCGCATGGATCCCCGGCAGATGCTGCAGCAGCACATCGAGGGCGGCGCCGGGGTCACGGTCGCGGGCATCCGCATCCCGCGCGTGGAGTCCTCGGCGTTCGGTGTGATCACCCCGGCCTCGGACGGGCAGACGATAGAGACCTTCCTGGAGAAGCCCACCGACCCGCCGGGGCTGCCGGACGCCCCCGACACGGTCTTCGCCTCGATGGGCAACTACATCTTCACCACCAAGGCCCTCGTCGAGTCCCTGCACCGGGACGCCGAGGACGACGACTCCGTGCATGACACGGGCGGCTCGATACTGCCTCAGCTGACCGCCCGCGGCGAGGCCCAGCTCTACGACTTCGGCACCAACCACATCCCCGGCGAGACCAGCCGCGACCGCGGCTACTGGCGGGACGTCGGCACCCTCGACGCGTACTACGACGCCCATATGGACCTGATCGCCGAACGGCCCGCCTTCAACCTCTTCAACCGCAGCTGGCCCATCTACACGCACTCCTACCAGCTCTCCCCGGCCCGCTTCAACGCCGGCGGCATGGCCAGCGAGTCCATCATCAGCGCCGGTTGCCTGATCCGGGGCCAGGTCACCCGGTCCGTGCTGTCACCGGGCGTGCGCGTCGACCCGGGTGCGGTGGTCCAGGGGTCGATCCTGCACGACAACGTGGTCGTGGGCCGGGGCGCGGTGGTGCGCGGCGCGGTCCTGGACAAGAACGTCGAGGTCCCGCCGGGCGCCACCATCGGCGTCAACCCCGACCGGGACGCCGAGCTGTACACCGTCTCCAAGGGCGGGGTGATCGCCCTCGGGAAGGGGCAGCTGGTTTCGTAGCTCCCCCTCCGCGTCACCCGGGCCCGGCGCCGTTCCCGCGCCGGGCCCGACTCGTCGCCCCTCTCGTACCGTCCCGTCCCTTCGTGCGACGCGCTGCGCGTGAAAACCCCTATGTGCCGGGCTTTGCGGCATTTCCCCTTCACGATGCAGACAACGACGTCGAACCTTCGGAGGTCATCCGACATGAGAGGGACCCGGCGCACACGGCTGTGCCTGGCCGGGGTGCTGACAGCGTCCGCGCTGCTCACCGCCCCCGCAGGGGCCGCCGAACCGACCGACGGCCACCTCACCGACCTGGTGAACCCCTTCATCGGGACCCAGAACGAGGGCAACACCTTCCCCGGCGCGGCCGTGCCCTTCGGCATGGTGCAGCTCTCCCCGGACACCGGGCACAGCACCGGCTACGACTACGCCCAGCACCAGATCCGCGGCTTCTCCCTGGTCCACCTCTCGGGCGTCGGCTGCCGCATCGGCGGCGACCTGCCCGTCCTGCCCACCACCGGGGACATCACCCAGACGGATTACGCCCGGTACGCGGCCGGATTCGACCACTCCGACGAGGAGGCGAGCCCCGGCTACTACCGGGTCGGCCTCGACTCCGGCGTCCGCGCCGAGCTGACCGCGACCGCCCGCACCGGCGTCCAGCGCTACACCTTCCCGGCCACCGACAAGGCCAACGTCCTGCTCAACGCGGGTCAGGCGCTGCACAAGCCGGTGAGCAGCGAGGTCGAGATCCTCGACGACCACACCGTCCGTACGAAGATCACCGGGCACGGTTTCTGCCGGGAGACCGCCCCCTACACCGTGTACACGGTCACCCGCTTCAGCCGCCCCTTCACCGCCTACGGCACCTGGAACGGCACCGCGATCACCCCGGGCGCCCGCACCGGTGCCGACGGCGCCTATGTCCGCTTCGACACCACCCGGGACCGTACCGTCGAGGCCACCACCGCCCTGTCGTACGTCGACGCGCGCGGCGCCGAGGTCAACCTGCGTGCCGAGGGCGGCCGTTCGTTCGACGCGGTACGAGGACAGGCGAGGGACGCCTGGGAGCGCCGGCTCGGCGGGGTGCGCGTCCAGGGCGGCGGTGCGACCCTCCGTCGTACCTTCTACTCGTCCCTGTACCGCGCCTTCCTGGCGCCCAACGTCGGCGACGACGCGGACGGCCGGTACACCGGCTGGGACCGCCGGATCCACCGCTCCGCGGGGTTCACCTACTACCAGAACTGGTCGCTCTGGGACACCTACCGCACCCAGGCCCAGCTGCTCGCCCTGCTCGCACCGCGCGAGGCACGGGACATGGCGCTGTCGGTGCTGAAGGTCGACGAGGAGGGCGGCTGGCTGCCCAAGTGGGGCTACGGCACGGTCGAGACGAACATCATGACCGGCGACCCGGTCACCCCGTTCCTGACCACCGCCTACCAGGCGGGCCTGCTCAAGGGCCACGAGGAACGGGCGTACCGGGTGCTGCGGAAGAACGCCGACGGCGTGCCGCCGGCCGCCAACCCGGGCGTCGGCCGCGAGGCCAACGCCGAGTACCTCGCCGACGGCTTCGCGCCCTACGCCAAGGGCCGCCCGCACACCAAGGTCGGCGACTCCGACTACGACCACGGCGCCTCCGTCACCCTCGAGTACGCGCTGTCCGACGCGATGCTCGCGCAGATGGCCCGGGACCTCGGCCATGGCGCGGACGCGGCCCGCTATGCCACCCGGGCCCAGAACTACCGCAACGTCTTCGACCCCTCGACCGGCTTCTTCCGCGCCCGGGACGCCTCCGGCGCCTTCACCGGCGACCCCGACCCGGCCCGCGGCATCGGCTTCCACGAGGGCACCGCCTGGCAGTACCAGTGGCTGGTCCCGCAGGACCTGCCCGGCGTGATCTCCCTGATCGGCGGCGAGCACGCCACCAACCGCCGGCTCGACTCCTTCTTCGCCTACGACAGGCTGCTCGCCGACCCGGAGAAGACCGCGCGCGAGGTGTGGGTGCACGGCAACGCCTACGACTACTACCGCGCGGCCGTCTACAACCCGATGAACGAACCCGACCTCATCGCCCCGTACACCTACCTCTCCACCGGCCAGCCCTGGAAGACCACCGACGTGGTGCACGCGGCGCTCACCCTCTTCACCGACGGGCCGTCCGGGATGACCGGCAACGACGACCTCGGCACCATGTCCGCCTGGAACGTGCTGTCGTCCATCGGTCTCTTCCCCGTCCAGCCGGGATACGGCACGTGGGGCCTGTCGACGCCCGTCTTCGACCGGGTCGACGTCCGCCTCGACCGCCGCTACTGGCCGAGCGGCGGCTTCACGGTGACCGCGCCCGGCACCTCGGCCGCCGACCGGTACGTCCAGACCGCCCGGGTCGACGGATCGGAGTACGGCCGCACCTATCTGACGAACGGTTCGCTGCGCACCCTGCGCTCGCTGGCGTTCACGGTCGGCCCGCGCCCGTCAGAGTGGGGTACGTCACCCCAGGCGGCGCCACCGGCGCTGAGGTGACCTCAGGTGTCCCATGAGTCCCGCCTCTTTCGGGGGAGGCGGGGCTTAATCTGGTGTTAACTGAGCGTAGCGTGATCGTACTTGACCGTAATCAGAGGTCGGCGTTTGACTGCTGATCCACCCTCCGTCGACGCGAGGCCCCCTTTGATGACTGCGAATGACCTGCTCGCCCCTCTCGATCTGGCGTTCTGGAACATCGAGTCCGACCGGCACCCGATGCACCTCGGTGCGCTGGGCGTCTTCTCGGCGCACTCGCCGACCGCCGGCGCCCACGCGGCCGACCTGCTCGCGGCCCGTGCCGCCGCCGTGCCCGGACTGCGGATGCGCATCAGAGACGTCTGGCAGCCGCTCGCGTTCGGCGGCGCCGCCCGCGAGAGTGCCCCGGACTTCGATCCCCTCGACCACGTCCGGTTGCACGCCCCGACCGACGACTTCCAGGCCGTCGCCGGCCGGTTGATGCAACGCCCGCTGGAACGCGGCCGGCCGCCGTGGGAGGCGCACGTGCTGCCCGGCGAGGACGGGGTGTCCTTCGCGGTGCTGTTCAAGTTCCACCACGCCCTCGCCGACGGGCTGCGCGCCCTCAAGCTGGCCGCCGGGGTCATGGACCCGCTCGACCTGCCCGAGCGCGCCCCCCGTCCGATCGAGGCACCGCGCACGCTGCTGGCGCTGCCGGACGTCCGCAGGGTCCCCGAGCTGGTGCGCGGCGCGCTCTCGGACGTGGGCCGGGCCCTGGACATCGGCGCCTCCGTCGCCCTGTCCGCCCTCGGGGTGAGCTCCTCGGCCGCCCTGCGGTCCGAACCGACCGGCACCCGCAGCATCGCCGGCGTCGACCTCGACATCGACGATGTGCACCGGGTCCGCAAGGCCGTCGGCGGCACCGTCAACGACGTCCTCATCGCGGTCGTCGCCGGTGCGCTGCGCCGCTGGCTGGAGGAGCGCGGCGACCCGACCGACGGCGTAGCCCCGCGCGCCCTGATCCCGGTCTCCAAACGCCGTCCGCGCACCGCCACCCCACAGGGCAACCGGCTCTCCGGCTACCTGATACGGCTTCCGGTCGACAACCCGGACCCGCTCGCCCGCCTCGACCGCGTCCGCACGGCGATGGTCCGCAACAAGGACGCCGGCCCGAACCGGGGCGCCGGTGCCGTCGCGCTGCTCGCCGACCACGTGCCCGCCCTCGGGCACCGGCTCGGCGGACCGCTCGTCGGCCAGGCGGCCCGGCTCTGGTTCGACATCCTGGTCACCAGCGTCCCGCTGCCGGGCCTGGGCCTGCGCCTGGGCGGTCACCCGCTGACGGCCGTCTACCCGCTGGCCCCGCTCGCGCCCGGCCAGTCCCTCGCGGTCGCCATCTCCACCTACCGCAACCAGGTGCACTACGGTCTCGTCGCGGACGCGGCCGCCGTCCCGGACCTCGATGTACTGGCCCGTGCGGTGACCGACGAGGTGGACTCGTTGATCTCGGTCTGCGAGCCATGATCCAGTCGGGTTTGGAGGTATTGCCCGGCGCTCCGTAAAATTCCCTGTTCGAAAGCGGGCGCGAGTCGGAGCGCCGCTGGTGGATCAGGGAAGCGGCGGCACGATGACGGTGACACAGGACGGCCCGACGGCCGAGGACCAGGTGGTCTACGGCCCGGGCATCGACCCGGAGCGGCTCGCCGTCTGCCTCAGCGTGCTCGACGAGCTGGACAAGCTGGAGGTCGACCACCCGGACGCCATCGCGGTGCGCCGGGCCACGGCCGGCGTCTACCGCACGGTCAAGCAGCGCCGCCGCCAGGAGCGCCGGGCCGCCAAGACCGCGCACGACAAGGCGGTCACCGAGGCCACCGCGACCGGCTCCGCCCAGCGCATCGACGACGAGACCGAGGGCCTGCTGCCCTCCTCCCGGACCGAGGAGGGCAGGATCGCGGGCATACTCCAGCGCCCGCGCTCCTGCTACACCTGCAAGAGCCGCTACGTCGAGGTCGACTACTTCTACCACCAGCTCTGTCCGGACTGCGCCGACCTGAACCGCGCCAAGCGGGACGCCCGCGCCGACCTGACCGGCAAGCGCGCCCTGCTCACCGGCGGCCGCGCCAAGATCGGCATGTACATCGCGCTGCGGCTGCTGCGGGACGGCGCGCACACCACGATCACCACGCGTTTCCCGAAGGACGCCATCCGCCGCTTCAAGGCGATGGAGGACTCGGCGGACTGGCTGCACCGCCTGGAGGTCGTCGGCATCGACCTGCGCGACCCCGCCCAGGCTGTCGCCCTGGCGGAGCAGGTCGCCGCGGCGGGCCCCCTCGACATCCTGATCAACAACGCGACCCAGACCGTGCGCCGGCTGCCCTCGGCCTACGCGGCCCTGGTCGAGGGCGAGAGCGCCCCGCTGCCGGCCGGTGAACTCCCCGCCCACCAGGTCATCGGTGCCTTCAACTCGGGTGCCGTGGACGGTCTCGCCGCGCTGCCCCTCGGCACCAGCGGCCTGGACGCCCAGCAGGTCGCCGACCTGGCGCTGGTCGCGGGCAACGCCAGTGTCGCCCGGCACCTCGACGGCACCGCCATCGACGCGGGCGGTCTCGTCCCCGACGTCGTCGACAGCAACACCTGGGTGCAGACCATCGACCAGATCTCCCCGGTCGAGCTCCTGGAGACCCAGCTCTGCAACTACACCTCGCCGTTCATCCTGATCAGCGCGCTCCGGCCGGCCATGGCCGCGGCCGCGCGGCAGGCGGCGCGCGGACGGTCGTACGTGGTCAACGTCTCCGCGATGGAGGGCGTCTTCGGCCGTGGCTACAAGGGCGCCGGGCACCCGAACACCAACGCGGCGAAGGCGGCCATGAACATGGTCACCCGGACCAGTGCGGTGGAGATGTTCGAGACCGACGGCATCCTCATGACCTCCGTGGACACCGGCTGGATCACCGACGAGCGCCCGCACTACGACAAGCTGCGCCTCGCCGAGGCCGGTTTCCACGCCCCGCTCGACCTGATCGACGGCGCGGCCCGCGTCTACGACCCGGTCGTCCGCGGTGAGCAGGGCGAGGACGTGTACGGGGTCTTCCTGAAGGACTACGAGCCGGGCAAGTGGTAGGCCCCGCTTAGTCGTTGGCGGCCACCGGCACCGGCGCCCTGCGGTCCCCCTCGGGTGCCGGTGTGCGGGTGCCTCCGGCGGTCCGGTCGAGGAGGGGTGCGGGCCGGGGGCCGGTGCGGGTCGTGCGTGGTTGCTCGCGCAGTTCCCCGCGCCCCCTCAGGCAAGCCGGTGTGCCGCTCGTACCCGGGTACCGCCGTCCACCAGCAAGTCGGCTCCGGTCACCCACGCCGCGGCGTCCGAGCACAGCCACAGCACCGCCCCCGCCACGTCCTCGGGCTCCCCGATCCGCCCGAGCGGCAGCCCGGCGGCGATCTCCTCCTCCCGCGGCTCCCACATGAAGCGGGCCATCTCCGTGCGCACCAGTCCCGGCGAGACCGAGTTCACCCGCACCCGGGGCGCCAGTTCCCCCGCCAGCTGCTGGGTCAGATGCAGCAGTGCCGCCTTGCTGGTGCCGTAGGCGCCCACGTCCGGGCCGACATGCGCCGCGCCCTCCGTGCAGATGTTGACCACCGAGCCGCCGTGCTCGCGCATCCAGCCCCGCCACGCGCACTGCGTCAGCCGCAGCGGCCCCTCGACGTTGACCGTGAAAGCCTCCCGCCACGTGCCGAGATCGGCGTCCATGAGCGGTCCGTAGGGGCGATTGGTGGCCGCGTTGTTGACGAGGATGTCGAGTCGTCCGAACGCGCCGAGCGCCAGCCGGGTCAGCTCCCGGGCGTGCTCCGGCTCGGCGACACTGCCGGCCAGGCCGGTCCCGCCCAGCTCCGCGGCGGTACGCCGGACCTCGTCCGCGTCCCGCGCGCTCACGCACACCAGCGCCCCGGCCGCCGCGAGCGCCCCGGCGACCGCGCGCCCGATCCCGCGCGTGCCGCCGGTCACGACGGCCGTCCTGCCCCTGAGCCCGTACGACGACGTCATCGCCGTACCGTCTCATGACGAGCCGTCAGTCGACAGCCCCGAGGCGGGAGTTGCGGGCCGCGACCAGTTCCAGGACGGTCCGCCAGTCCTCCAGGACGCCCGCGTCGAACCCCGCGGTACGGGCCTCCTCGTCGGCCTGCCGCAGTCGCAGCACGTCGTCGTCGGCCGGGGCGCCGTCCCCGCGCACCAGATGGTGGACCCGCTCCCCGAGCAGATGCCGTACCGCGCGCGCGGCGCCGTCGGCGGGGCCCAGCAGTTCCTCGAGGCCGTGTACCAGGCCCGCGACCTGGAGCTCCTTGTCGGCAGGGCGGCTGCGGCGCAGCAGGGCCGCGGTGCGCAGGGCGCGCTGGTGCCGGCAGGCGTACAGCAGATCCATCAGCTCCTCGACGCTGCGCAGCTCCATGCGTCAGTCCTTCCGCGAGACAGCCGTTGTCCTGTGCCATCGGATCATGTCGAGTTTTCGACCCGGCCAACGCAACCTGAACTGCACAGCCTGTGCGGGAGCGGCGCCCGCCCGTTCGAATGAGTGTTCGCCCGCTTGGGTCGGGCGTGTGGAGCGTAAACGGGGCATCATGTTACGAACGGGTGTATTTGCGGGCGCCCGGATTGCGGAGCGACTCGCGATAGTTACACCTTGTTTGCACTCCCTATCGAGCGGGCCTGCGCTCATTTGGTTAATCTATAGGGGACGGACAGCATCAAGGGGTCCCACCCACACCCACGGTCCGTCCCGGGACAAGCCGGTCGACAACGGCCTGCTCTCTTGTGAGTTACCGGCGCCACCGCGTCCGAACTGGCCTTCCACCCAGACCCGAGCGGGCGCCGAGCACCGGAACGCAGACTGTCCGGTACGCCCCGAGGGTGACCGACACAAAAGGAGTGCGCGGTGACACCTGAGAAGACGAATCGCGAGCAGCGCCCCACTGAACGCACGGAGCGCGTGGGCAGCCGGCCCGGACAGCTCGGCAGCCTCGACGTGTGGGCCCGGTCCGCCCCGATCCGCCTCGCGGGTTACGAGGAGGACCTCGCCGAGCCCCATATCCTGCCCAGCGTGGACTGACCGGCCGGTCAGCCCTGTCGCGATCGCCGATGCGCATGGGCGTGCGAGACTCACGCCCATGCTGATCAGAGCAGCCACCGCGGCCGACTGGCCGCAGATCTGGCCCTTCTGGCACCGGATCGTCGCCGCCGCCGAGACGTACGGCTGGGACCCCGACACCTCGGAGCAGGCGGCCCGCGCCCTGTGGATGAGCCCGGCGAAGCGGGTCTACGTCGCCGAGGACCCCACCGGAGCCGTCGTCGGCTCCGCCTACCTCACCCCCAACTACGGGGGCCCCGCCGCGGGCGTCGCCAACGCCGGCTTCATGGTCCACCCCGACCGGGGCGGCCAGGGCATCGGGCGGGCCCTGGCCGAACACGTCCTGGCCGAGGCCCGGGCGCACGGCTACCGGTCCATGGTCTTCAACGCCGTCGTCGAGACCAACCCAGCAGTGGCCCTGTGGACCTCCCTCGGCTTCAGGATCATCGGCACGGTCCCGGAGGCCTTCGACCATCCGGAACACGGACCGGTCGGCCTGCACATCATGTACCGCGCACTCTGAGCGCGCTCACGCCACGAGCGCCTCGGACACCGCCCACAGCCGGGCCGCGTTGTCCCGGTCCAGGGCGTACGGCGCGACCCCGCCGACGGCACCGGCGCGCTCGGTGACCGGCTCGGCCTCCGCGCAGTCCTCGTAGTAGCGGCCGGTGACGCCCGCCACCGTCGGGGAGGCGGCCAGCAGCACCGAGGTCGCGGCGCCCTGCTCCACCGTCTTCCGCGGCGGCAGCGTGAGTTCGCCCGAGGCGATGAAGTCGGCGACCTGCCGCATGTCCATGTGCCGGGCCAGGTTGGTGTCGGCGATGTTGCCCGGCATCAGGGCGTTGGCGGTGATGCCGTCGTCGGCCCAGCGCTCGGCGGCGGCCACGGCGAACAGGATGTTGGCGGTCTTCGACTGACCGTAGGAGGTCCACGGGTCGTAGGGGCGGAACCGGTAGTCCAGGTCGTCGAAGACGACGGGCGAGAAGAGGTGGCCGGTGGAGCTGACCGACACGATCCGCGCGCCGTCCGCCGCCGCGAGCGCCGCGTGGAGGCCGGTGGTGAGGGCGAAGTGGCCGAGATGGTTGACGCCGAACTGCTGCTCCCGGCCGTCCGGTGTGCGGGTGACCTCCGACGGCGCCATCACTCCGGCGTTGTTGACCAGGATGTGCAGCGGCCCCTGCCATTCGGCCACGAAGGCGGCGACCGTCGACCGGTCGGCCAGGTCGAGCCGTGCCACGGTCAGCTTTCCCGCCCCGGGCGGCAGCTCGGCCTCCAGCCGGCCCACCACGCGGTCGCCCGCCTCGGTGTTGCGCACGGCCAGGGTGACGTCGGCGCCGGCCGAGGCGAGCGCACGGGCCGTCTCCACTCCGATCCCGGAACTGGCGCCGGTCACCACGGCCCGCCGGCCGTGCAGGTCGGCGCCGTCGACGGCCTCGGCGGCGGTGGTGGTGGCACTGAAGGTGTGGGGGGTTGCGGGTACGGACATGAGGTGTGTCTCCTGATGAGGTGAGAGGTGGTTCTGTACGGGGCCGAGCCCGGCCCGGTTACCGGGACGCCGGTGTCGGCGACGGGAGTCCAGCGCTGTTCGCCGCCCTCGTGGGCGACCCGGGCTGGGGCATGGTCGTGAGCTTCCTTCTGCATCGCTCCGCATCGCCGCGGGTCCGGGACGGCGGGCGCTCAGCCGTTGAGGGTGCCCATGTGCTCGGGCGCGTAGCGGTCGCCGGCGACCGCGCCGTGCGGGGCGACCGCCTCGATGGCGGCGAGGTCGGCGGCGGTGAGCGTCACCTCGGTCGCGGCGACGTTCTCCTCCAGGTAGCGGCGGCGCTTGGTGCCGGGGATGGCGACCGCGCCCTGCCGCTGGACCCAGGCGAGGGCGAGCTGACCGGGAGTGACGTTCTTCTCGGCCGCGATCCGGCGGACCTCGCGGACGACGTCGAGGTTGCGGTCGAAGTTCTCGCCCTGGAAACGGGGGTCGGTACGGCGCCAGTCGTCCTCGGCGAAGTCGTCCGGGCTGGTGATCGCACCGGACAGGAAGCCGCGGCCGAGCGGGGAGTAGGCGACCAGGCCGATGCCCAGCTCCTTGATCGTGTCCAGGACACCGTCGTGCTCGATGCCGCGCTCGAAGAGCGAGTACTCGGTCTGCAGGGCGGTGACCGGGTGGACGGCATGGGCCCGCCGGATGGTCCCCGCGGAGGCCTCGGACAGGCCGATGTGCCCGATCTTGCCCTCGGCGACCAGCTCCGCCATGGCGCCGACGGTCTCCTCGATGGGCACCTGGGGGTCGATCCGGTGCAGGTAGTAGAGGTTGACGTGATCGGTGCCCAGGTGCCGCAGCGAGCGCTCCAGTGCGTGCCGCACGTACTTTGGCCTGCCGTTGAGGCCGACCGTCCGGCCGTCGTCGGTGATCTCCACGCCGGTCTTGGTCGCGACCACGGCGGCCGCACGGCGCCCGGCCAGCGCCTTGCCGAGCAGCTGCTCGTTGACGAAGGGACCGTAGCTCTCGGCGGTGTCCAGCAGGGTGACGCCGAGCTCCAGCGCCCGGTCGATGGTGGCCAGGGACTCGGTGTCGTCGGTGGCGCCGTAGAAGACGCTCATGCCCATGAGGCCGAGGCCCTGGACGCCGACGGTCAGGCCCCGACCGCCGAGTACGCGCTGTTCCATGGTGAGGTTCCCTCGATTCTATAACTAACTGGATAGATACATGGACCGTAGACCACGTGCGCGAGGGATGTCAATAACTAGATAGTTACTTGGTAGAGTGGTGGGCATGTCACGCGATTCCAGTGCCACCAAGGCCCGGCTGCTCGACGCCGCCTTCGGCGAGTTCGCCGCCTACGGCATCGCCGGTGCCCGGGTGGACCGGATAGCCGAGGCCGCGGGGGCGAACAAGCGGCTGATCTACGTCTATTTCGGCAACAAGGAGCAGCTCTTCGACGAGGTGCTCCGGCGGGCGATGACGGCGGGCGCCGAGTCCGTGCCGTTCGACGTCGAGAACCTGCCCGGATACGCGGGCGCGATCTTCGACCACCTGGTGGCACGGCCCGACCTGATGCGCCTGCGGCTGTGGAAGCTGCTGGAGCGCCCCTCCGCCACCGGACTCGAACACGACGCGTTCCGCGACAAGGTGGCCCTGGTGGCCGAGGCGCAGGGCCGCGGCGACCTCGACGGGGACATGGCGCCCGACGACCTGCTGACCATGGTGCTCGCCGCGGCCCAGGCCTGGTTCTGGGCCACCGAGGGGGTGGACCCCAGGGAGGTCGGCGAGTCCTGGCCGCGGGAGCGCCTCGCCCGGCACCGCGCGGCGGTCGTCGAGACGGCCCGCCGGATGACCGAGCCGAAGTAGCCCTGGCCGCAGGGAGCCGAGCCGCAGGCCGAGCGAGGATTTCCGAGCCGAAGAAGACCCAGCCGAAGAAGGCTGAGTCGAAGAAGCCCTAGCCGACGGGTGCCGTCCGCTGCCACGGCCGCAGGGTCTCCAGTGTCCGGGCCACCTCCAGCAGGACCGCTTCCGAGCCCGGCCGTCCCACCAGCTGCACGGCGCACGGGGCACCCGAGGACAGGGTGCCGAACGGCACCGACATCGCCGGCCAGCCGGTGAGGTTCCAGGCCGGGGTCAGCGGTGAGTAGTTGGAGCCGGCCAGCGCGTTGCGCAGCCAGCCGCGCTCGTGCCAGGGGGCCGCCTCCGGGGCGCGGCGCGCCAGCGCCGGGGTGAGCAGTACGTCGTACTCGGCGAAGAACGGGGTGAGCCGGGCGCGCAGCCGCTCCCGGGAGTCGCCCGCCCGGACCCCGCTCAGGAAGCGGCGGCCGATCGCCGCGTGCACCCGGGTCCGCCGGGTCAGCAGCGCCGGGTCCAGGTCGGCCGCGTCCACGGCCGTCCCCGCGGTCCAGTGCCGGAGCGCGGTGACACCGATCGACGCCGGATACGGCGGGTCGGCGCGCCGCACCTGGTGCCCGGTGCCCGCCAGCAGTCCGGCCGCCTGCGCCACCGCGTTCGTATACGGCCTGCTCACGGTCGTCCCGACCAGGGGGCTGCGCCGCGAGACGGCGATCTTCAGCGGAGTGCCCTGCGCGGTGTTCTCGAATCCCTTGTCCGCGATGATCGAGAGCACCAGCCGGACATCCTCGACGCTGGTCGCCAGCGGCCCGTTCTCCGACATGCCGAACCAGTCGCCGTGGCCGATCCCGGCCGGGACCACCCCGAACCCCGGCTTGATGCTCACCAGACCGCAGTTGGCCGCCGGGATGCGCAGCGAGCCCATGCCGTCGTTGCCGAGGGCGATCGGCGCCAGCCCGGCGGCGACCGCGGCCGCGCTGCCACCCGAGGAGCCGCCCGCGCTGCGCCGGGTGTCCCACGGGTTGCGGGTGACGCCGTGGACCCCGTCGGTGGTACCGAAGACGCACAGTTCGGGCACGTTCGTCAGCCCGACGACCACCGCGCCCGCGGCCCGCAGCCGGGCCACGGTGGCGTGGTCGGCGTCGGCGGGCGTGTCCGGTGTCGCGGCCGAACCGTCCAGATGCGCCTCGCCGCGCACCGCCAGATTGTCCTTCACGGCCAACGGCACACCGGCGAGGGGGAGTTCGCCGAGGTCGGCGCGGGCCGCGACCTCGTCCGCCTCGGCGAGCGCCGCATCGGCCCGGACCTTCCGGAAGGCGCCGATCCGTCCGTCCAGCCGCGCGATCCGCTCCAGATGCTCGGCCACCACCTCGCGGGGCGTGACCCGCTTCTCTCGTACGGCGGCGGCGATCTCGGCGGCGGTCCGGCCGACCCAGCTGGTCACAGGCGCTCCTGGTGGTGCGAGAGAGAGGCTTACTCGTCGGTACGAGAGGGCACTCTGCCCCGCCGCGGGCTTCGCGTCGAGAGCATCCGCTCCCGGACGCGCGGGCGGGGTGTGCCGCCGACCGGTCGCCGGCGTCTGTGCTGTTCCGCAGGTCCTCCGACCACTTTCTCAACTCCCGCACGTGCACGCCCCATTGACAGGCTTCTGGGCCCGCTCAATCATCAGACATCCGATGAATGGAGCCGCGCATGAGCATGTCTCCCCATCCAAGACGCCGGGTTCTGGGCGCCGCCGCGGGTGTCGCCGCCGCGGCCGCGCTGCCGCTCGCCGCGCCGACCCAGGCCCACGCCGCCGAGCCCGCCGAGGCTCGCGCCGCCGGGTCGGCCGACGCGGGTGCGGCGTCGCCATGGGTTCCCGTCCCCGCTCCGGTCCCCGTACCGCTCGACTCCCTCTACGACAACGACGGCATCGACACCGCCGACGGCCGGGGCGGTGACTTCGACGGCTCCGGCTATACGTTCCCGGGCGAGGAACTCCCGGCCGGCCGGGTCGAGGTCGACGGCATCCCCTTCGACTTCCCCGCCGCGACGGCGGGCGCCAAGAACAACGTTGTCGCGCTGGGGCAGCGCGTCGACCTGCCCAAGGGGCACTACCTGTCCGCCGTCTTCCTCACCGCCGGCAGCTACGGCACCGCCTCCGGCCGGGCCACCGTCCACTACGCCGACGGCACGACGACCACCGCCGGTCTGAGCGGCGGTGACTGGTACGCGGTGGGCGGCCCGTTGGCGGCGTCGTACCGCTACCAGCCGGACGGCGGCAAGGACCAGCACAGTGTCGGGATCGGCACCTCGGAGGTGTGGATCGACCCGCAGCGCGAGGCCGTCGCCCTCACCCTGCCGGTCACCAACCCGGCCGAGGCCGGCAAGACCGCCCTGCACGTCTTCGCACTCTCCCTCCAGCCCGTCGCCCAGGGGCGGGCGCTGGCCCTGCGCGACGCCCGCTCCACCGGGTCCCTGCTGGACGCGACCGGCGCCCAGAGCGTCGAGGCCACCGTCGTCAACGCCGGCACCGTCGCGATCCTGGCCCGCGACGCGGTGTCGGTACGCGTCGAGGTCCCCGGCGCCCGCACCGTCGAACCCGCCCGCATCCGCCGCCTCGACCCCGGCGAACAGGCACGCGTCCGCGTCGGCATCCGCAGTCGCACCGGCACCGCGCCCGGCACGGAGCAGGACGGCACGGTGAGCGTGCACGGGCGCGGCGGCCAAGTGGCTTCCAGTAGACGCTCGTTGACCCTCGGCACCGCCGACTACCAGCCCACCGAGACCTCGTTGGCCGGTCACCAGGCCCCGTACTGGTTCAACGAAGCCAAGTTCGGCATCTTCATCCACTGGGGCGTCTACTCGGTGCCCGCGTGGGCGCCCGTCGGGGTGCAGTACGCCGAGTGGTACTGGGACCAGATGCAGGACCCGAACAACCCCACCTACGCCTACCACCGGGACACCTACGGCGAGGACTTCGCCTACGACGACTTCATCCCGCGCTTCACCGCCGAGAAGTTCGACCCGCGGGCGTGGGTGGAGCTGTTCCGGGACGCCGGTGCCCAGTACCACGTACTGACCTCCAAGCACCACGAGGGCTTCGCGCTCTGGGACACCAAGGTCTCCGGCCGCAACGCCGTGCAGCTGGGCCCGAAACGGGACCTGGTCAAGGAGCTCTTCGAGGCGTCCCGACGGCACACCCCCGAACTCCACCGCGGCCTCTACTTCTCCATGCCCGAGTGGTTCAACCCCGACAACCCCTGGATGGGCCACGCCCCGCGCAACCCGTACACACTGGAGCCACTGCCCTACACCGGATACACCTCCGGCAAGGACTACGTACGGGACTTCCAGGCCCCGCAGATGCTCGAACTGATCCACGGCTACGACCCGGAGATCATCTGGTGCGACATCGGCGGCGCGAACGACAGCCTCCACGTCCTCGCCGAGTACTTCAACCACGCCAAGAACCGGGGCCGCCCGGTCGACGTGACCGTCAACGACCGGTCGGGCATCGGCTTCCACGACTTCACCACGCCCGAGTACACGACGTACGCCGACACGGTCGTCGCCAAGTGGGAGGCCAGCCGGGGCCTCGACCCGCGCAGCTACGGCTACAACCACGCGACCCCGGACGACGCCTACATGACCGCGGAGGAGGTCGTGCACAGCCTGGTCGACATCGTCTCCAAGAACGGCAACTTCCTGCTCGACATCGGCCCTCGCGCCGACGGCACCATCCCGGAGATCATGCAGACCCGGCTGCGGGAGACCGGCGCCTGGCTCGCGGTCAACGGAGAGGCGATCTACGGCACCACTTACTGGTCGCGCATGGGCCAGCTCGGCGAGGACCTGCGGTTCACGGTCCGCCCGGACGAGGCCTTCTACATCCACTCCCTGGCCCGGCCCGGCGCCAAGCTCACCGTCGAGGCACCCGTGCCGATCCGGGCCGGTGACAAGGTGACCATGCTCGGCCACCACCGGCCACTGACCTGGACCGTCGCAGGCGGAGCGCTGGTCATCGACGTGCCCGAGTCGGCCCGGCGGGCCGGACAGCACGTGTGGGTGTTCAAAGTGGAGTGGCAGGGGTGAGGTACGGAAGGGGCTGCCGCGGCTCCTCGGGGTCGCGGCAGCCCTGACCCCGCGGACACGGGCGCGGCGGTGGCGGGGGACGATCACGGCGGCCCGGGGCGCGGTCCGGCCGGCCGGGTTCGCGCTGGTCCGGCCGGCCGTCTAGGAGCGGACCGCGGCGGGTGCCGTGCTGCCCCGTGTCGTCAGCCGGGGCACCGGCACCCGCACCGCGCGGGCCGAGCCGCCGTCCAGCAGGGACGTCAGTTCGCGGGCCGCAACCCGGCCGAACTCGGCGCTGTCCCGGGAGAGCGCCGACAGCCACGGTGTGACCATGCGGCACAGCGCCGAGTCCTCCCAGGAGACCACCGAGACGTCGTCCGGGACCCTGTAGCCGAGTTCGGCGGCGGCCGCGACCCCGGCCACCGCCATCACGTCGTTGTCGTAGATCAGGGCCGTCGGGGGCGGGGTGGCACGCAGCACACGGCGGGTGACGGCCGCGCCCTCGGCGTCGGAGTAGTCGGTGGTGACCGAGCGGACCTCGGTCAGGCCCCGGCCGTCCGCCTCGGTGCGCAGGGTGCGGATCCGGCGCTGGGTGTGGGCGAGGCCGGGCAGGCCCGCGATGTGCACGATCCTGCGGTGGCCCAGTGCCGTCAGCTCGTCCACCACCGACGCCATCGCGGCCGCGTCGTCCGCCCAGACCGTCGACAGACCCGGGTGGCGTTCGTCGGGGGCGCCGCCTATCACCACCGCCGGCAGGCCCAGCTCGTCCAGCAGGTCGGGGCGGGGGTCGTCGGCACGCGGGTCCACCATCAGGACGCCGTCGACGCGGTGTTCCGCCCACCAGCGGCGGTACACCGCGCACTCGTCGGCCACGTCCTCCGCCATCTGGAAGAGCAGGCCGAGATGGCGTTCGGCGAGCACCTCCTGGATGCCGGAGACCAGTTGGAGGAAGAACGAGTCGACGCCCAGCGAGTGCGCGGGACGGGCGAGGACGAAGCCCACCGTGGCCGCGCCCTCGCCGGACAGCGCGCGGGCGGCGGTACTGGGCCGCCAGCCGAGCTGCTCGGCGACCCGGTGCACCCGGGCCCTGGTGGTCTCGGAGACCCCGGGGCGGCCGTTGAGCGCGAAGGAGACCGCGCTCTCGGAGACTCCGGACCGGCGCGCGATGTCCTTCATCGTCGGCCGGCGCGCGGGGATGCGTTTCTCCGCCAACTCAGTTCCTCATTCGGTCGGGGCCGTGATCCGCTAATGCGCTTGAGTTCGAACACCCTAAAGCGCATTAGCGATCGACCGCAATACGTTCGTAACACCTTGCTGAGCAGGGGCTTTGAGCCACTAATGACTTTAGCTCTGCCGAATCCATTGACGCGTCGCGGATACGGCGTGCAAGGTCTGGCGCGGCACCTTCGGCCACCCCCCGCTGCAAAGGAGCAACGGACCATGCGTATCTCCCGCAGAGCCCTCGCCCTCGCCGCTGCCGCCTTCCTCGCCCTGCCGCTGAGCGCCTGCGGTTCCGGGGAGGACGGCGGCGGTTCCACCGACGCCTCGGGCAAGGTGGAGGGCGACATCACGTTCCAGACGTGGAACCTGCGCGCGAACTTCAAGTCGTACTTCGAGGGCGTGATCGCGGACTTCGAGAAGAAGTACCCGGACACCCACGTCAAGTGGATCGACCAGCCCGCCGAGGGCTACGCCGACAAGATCAGCGCGGACGCGGCCGGCGGCACCCTGCCCGACGTCGTGAACGTCTCCCCGGACCTCGCCGCCCCGCTCGCCAAGGCGGGCCTCGCCCTCGACCTGGACAAGGCGGCCGCCAAGTACAAGCCCGAGTACCTGGACGGGGCCTGGGCCAGCCATGAGATACCGGGGATGAGCGGCACGTACGCGTTCCCGTGGTACCTGAACACCGGGCCGCTCTTCTACAACAAGGCCCTGTTCAAGCAGGCCGGACTCGATCCCGCGCAGCCGCCGAAGACCTACGACGACCTCTTCGCCGACGCCCTGAGGATGGCACAGAAGAGCGACGGCAAGGTCGCCACCCTCGCCAACGTCCCCACCATCGAGGACTTCGGCCGCTACGGCGTCGAGCTGATGGACAAGCAGGGCACCGGGTTCGCCTTCAACGACGCGAAAGGCGTCGAGATGCTCACCAAGTACAAGGAGTTGTACGACGCCAAGGCACTCGACCCGCAGGCGCTGACCGCGACCCCGGAGTCCTCCGGCAAGAAGTTCCTCACCGAGGCCGTCGCCATGAACCCCGGCAGCGCCCTCGACCTCGCCAACTTCCAGAAGCAGGCGCCGAACCTGTACAAGAACATCGGCATCACCGACCAGATCACCAGCACCGGGCACGTCAACATGTACGTGATGGGTGTGATGGTCAACTCCCGGACCAAGCACACGGCGGCCTCGGTCGCCTTCGCGCACTTCGTGACCGACGCGCACAACCAGATGTCCTTCGCCAAACAGGTCGCCATCTTCCCCAGCACCGCCGGCTCCCTCGACGACCCGTACTTCACCAAGGAGGACGGCACCGACGAGACCCGGGTGCGGATCGCCGCCGCCAAGTCACTGAAGACCGCGGTCAACTACACGCCGGTGCTGTTCAGCGACCAGATGAAGACCGCGCTGCGCAACGAGGTCGCCAAGGCCCTGCAGGGCAAGGAGAGCCCCAAGGCGGCCCTGGACAACGCTGTCAAGGCCTGCGACCAGCTGCTCCGGCAGCAGGGCTGAGCGGCGAGGCATGGCCGGCGTGTCCCGCGTGCGGCGCCAACTTCCCACCAGTCCCTGGCTGTTCGCGGCGCCCGGACTGCTGGTCATCGGCGCCTTCGTGCTCTATCCGTTCGTCTCGACGGTGGTCAACTCCTTCACCGACCGCCGCACCCTGATCCCCGGCCGGTTCGTCGGCCTCGCGAACTTCCGTGAACTGCTCCACGACGACATGTTCTGGACCGGCCTGCGCAACAGCACGCTGTACGTCCTCGTGGTCGTACCGGCCCTCGTCGTCCTGCCGCTGCTGCTCGCGCTGCTGGTGCAGAAGAACATCCCGGGCATCACCTTCTTCCGGTCCGCCTTCTACACCCCGGTCGTCGCCTCGATCGTCGTGGTCGGGCTCATCTGGGTCTGGCTCCTCGACGAACGCGGCCTGGTCAACTCCCTGCTGGAGACGGTCGGGATCGGCCGGATCGGCTTCCTCAGCGACCAGTGGCTGCTCCTGCTGAGCGCGATGGCGGTCACGGTCTGGAAGGGCCTCGGCTACTACATGATCATTTACCTGGCGGCGCTCGCCAACGTCCCGCGCGAACTGCACGAGGCCGCCGCCGTGGACGGCGCGGGGACGGTGCGCCGCTTCCTCTCCGTCACCGTGCCCGCCGTACGCTCCACGATGGTGCTGGTCGCCGCGCTCTCCTCGGTCGCCGCCTTCAAGGTGTTCTCCGAGGTGTACCTGATGGCCGGCCCGGACGGCGGGCCGGCCGGCGAGGACACCACCCTCGTGATGCTCGTCCAGCGGACCGGCACCGGACTGACCGGACGAGTCGGCTACGCCTCGGCGCTCTCCGTCGTCGTCTTCGTCGTCACCGTCGCGCTGATGCTGCTGGTGCTGCGCGCCGACCGGGGGGACCGCTCATGAGCGTCACCCGGGCCCGCCTCACCGACGAACACGGCCGCCGCATCCGCATCGGTGAGCTGGTCCTGCGCTACGCCCTGCTGCTGCTCGTGCTGGCGGTCACCGTCGGACCGTTCCTGTGGCAGCTGTCCACCTCGCTCAAGGGCCCGACCGAGGACATCTTCAGCTCACCCCCGAGCTTCCTGCCCGAGCATCCTACCCTTCACAACTACCAGCGGGTCGCCGACACCATCCCCGTCTGGGACTACGCCCTCAACTCACTGAAGGTGGCCGGCGCGGGCGTCGTCACCAACTGCGTCGGCTCGGCGCTCGCCGGATACGCCCTGGCCCGGCTGCGCTACCGGGGCCGCCGGATCGCCACCCTCGTCTTCATCCTGGCGATGCTCGTGCCGGTGGAGGGGATCATCATCGCCCAGTTCACCACCATGCGGGAACTCGGCCTCAACAACACCCTGATCGGCGTCGTGCTGCCCGGCTCGATCGGCGCCATGAACGTGCTGCTGATGCGCAACGCCTTCCTCAACCTGCCCTACGAGATCGAGGAGGCGGCCTACGTCGACGGCGCCGACGTCTGGCAGCGGTTCCTGCGGATCGCACTCCCGTCGGTCAAGGGCACCGTCGCCGTCGTCGCGATCTTCGCCTTCATGGGCGCCTGGGACGACTTCCTCTGGCCGCTGATCGTGCTCAGCGACCCCTCCAAGTTCACGCTCACCATCGGCCTCAACTACCTGCACGGCACCTTCGCCAACGACGAACGCCTCGTCGCCGCCGGCACCGTGATCGCCGTGGCCCCGCTCATCGCCCTGTTCGCCTGCCTCCAGCGGTACTTCTTTTGCGGGGTCGGCGAAGGCGCCGTCAAAGGCTGAACCCCCGTTCCCGCAAGGAGACAGCATGCCTCCGGCCGTGCGCTTCGGCGTCAACTACACCCCCAGCGAAGGGTGGTTCCACCACTGGCTCGACTTCGACCTGGACTCCGTGCGCGCCGACCTCGACTCGATCGCCGCCCTGGGACTCGACCACATCCGGGTCTTTCCGCTGTGGCCCTACTTCCAGCCCGACCGCACCCTGATCCGGCCGCGCGCGGTCGAACAGCTCGTCGCCCTCGCCGACGCGGCCGCCGAACGCGGTCTCGACGTCAACGTGGACGGTCTGCAGGGGCACTTGAGCAGCTTCGACTTCCTGCCGGCCTGGACCAGGACCTGGCACCGGCGCAACCTCTTCACCGACCCGGAGGTCGTGGCGGGGGAGGCCGCCTATCTCCGCACCCTGGCCGCCGCGCTCGCGGACCGGCCGAACTTCATCGGGATGACGATCGGCAACGAGGTCAACCAGTTCGCCACCGGCCCGCATCCGGATCCGGACCGGGCCACCGAGGCGGAGGCCGAGCGCTGGCTGGCCCGGCTGCTGGCCGCCTGCGCCGAGGCCGCCCCCGGCAAGCTGCACCTGCACGCCTCCTACGACGCCGCCTGGTACCAGGACGACCAGCCCTTCACCCCGGCCCACTCGGCCCGCCTCGGCGACCTCACCGCCGTGCACTCCTGGGTGTTCAACGGCACCGCACAGCGCCACGGCCGTACCGCCCCGCAGACCGAGCAGCACGCCGCGTACCTGGTGGAGCTGAGCAAGGCCTGGGCCGAGGATTCGCACCGGCCGGTATGGCTCCAGGAAGTGGGCGCGCCCGCGCCGCTGATCCCCGCCGAGCACGCGGCCGCGTTCACCGAGGCGACGCTCACCGCCGTACTGGACTGCCCCGACCTGTGGGGCGTCACCTGGTGGTGCTCGCACGACGTCAGCCGGAGCCTCGCCGACTTTCCCGAACTCGAGTACGGGCTCGGCCTGTTGACCAACGACCGCAAACCCAAGGACCTCGCGCACGCCCTCGCGGCCGCCGAGCCCAGGGCGGCGAAGGTACGCACCACGGCGCTCGTCGTGCCCTCCGACCCGGCCCGGCGCTCCCGGTGCGCTCCCGGCGGCCCCGTCTTCGACGCCTGGTTCCGTCTCGTCGCCGACGGCGCCCGCCCCACCACCGTCCTCGACACCCGCGCGGACGACCAGGACCATCTCGCCGCGCGCGGCATCACCGAGGTCGTCACTCCCGATCAGGTACTCCCCACCCCGCCAGGAGGCACCCGCTCGTGAACCCCAGCAGACGCACCGTCCTCATCGCCGCCACCGCGGCGGCCCTGGCCCGCTCACTGCCGGCGACGGCGGCGACCGAGGCGGCGGCCGTCACCCCGCCGTACGCCTCGTACTGGTACCCGGACACCTTCCCCGCCGGCAGCCCCGGCGCCGGTATCACCTGGCACAGCCTGAGGAACTGGACGGCGGCGGGCGACACGGACCTCGCCTTCAACGCCGCCTCCGTACCGCTCGCCGCCCGCTTCACCCCGACCCCTGCCAACACCACCGCCCGCTCCGGACAGGCCCGCGTCCAGGCCCTGGTGTCCTTCGGACCCACCTCGAGCAACCCCTCCCAGGGTTCGGCCACCGCCGACTACTACGCGCTCACCCACTGGTCCTACCTCGACGAACTGGTCTTCTGGGGCGGCTCGGCGGGGGAGGGGCTGATCCTCGCCCCGAACGCGCCGATCGTCGACGCCGCCCACCGGCACGGCGTGCCCGTCCTCGGCAACATCTTCCTGCCGCCCACCGCCTACGGCGGCCGGCTCCAATGGACCCGCGACCTGGTCCAGAAGGACGCCACCGGGCACTACCCGCTCGCCGCCCAGCTGGTCGCGGTGGCCGCCGCCTACGGCTTCGACGGCTGGTTCGTCAACGCCGAGACCGGCGGCGGCAACACCGCCCTCGGCACCGCCATGCTGGGTTTCATGACCGAGCTGAAGTCCCTCGCCGCCGCGCGGGGGCAGCGGGTCACCTGGTACGACGCGATGACCGTGAACGGCACGGTGAGCTGGCAGGGTGCCCTGAACAGCCAGAACCAGGCCTTCTTCCAGACCGCCGACGACATGTTCGTGGACTTCCGCTGGAGCGCCTCGACGCTCGCCTCGTCGGGCACCAAGGCGGTCCAACTCGGCCGGAGCCGCTACCAGTTGTGGGCCGGGGTGGATGTCGAGTCCAACGGGTCCAACACCTCCGTGAACTGGGACGCGATCGTGCCCGGCGGCTCGGCGCACGTCACCTCGATCGGCTTCTACCGGCCCGAGTGGACGCGCAACCACCTCCCCGCGAGCCGTACCCCCGGCGACTTCCACGCAGCCGACGACCGGTTCTGGACCGGGCGGTCACTGGACCCGTCCCGGCCCGACGGCGCGGATCCCTGGCGGGCCCCCGCCGTGTCCGTGGCGGACCGGTCGACGGTGTCGGCGGTGCCGTTCGCCAGCGTCTTCAACACCGGGCACGGGCTGCGCTGGTACGAGGACGGCGAGGTCGCCTCGGACACGGCCTGGAACCATCTCGGTCTGCAGGACCGGCTGCCGTCCCGGCGGTGGGCGGTCCGCACGGACGGCGCCAGACCGACCGTCACCTTCGACTTCTCCGCCGCCTGGCGGGGCGGCAGCAGCGTGCTGGTCGACGGCGACCTCGACCAGCCGGTGGTGCTGGACCTGTACGCGACCCGGCTGCCGATCACGGACCGGACGGTTGTCGAGCTGACCTGCCGGACCGACGCCGGGAGCGTGGACGTCGAGCTGGCCGTCGCCACCGCCGAGCCCGGCAGCGCCGGAGCGACACCGCCGTACACCTATCTGCCGGTGACCCTTGGCGACGGCTGGTCGACCACGATCGTCCCGCTCTCCGGCCTCTCCGGCACCGTCCACGCCCTCGGAGTCCGTCTGACCGCGACCGGCGGTCCCGTCCGGTGGCGGCTCGGCGCGGTCGCGGTACGGGACTCGGTCGGCGCCCCCGCCGCACCCGCCGATCCGCGGATCACCGCGGCCGACGGCGGAGACCTGCGGCTCGTCTGGGACGCGGCGCCCGGGGACATACGGCAGTACACCCTGCACCGGCTCCTGCCGGACGGCACCCGGCGTTTCCTCGGCGCCACCGGCCAGCGTGCCTTCTACCTGACCGGGCTCCAGCCGGAGCAGGGCGAGGCGACGGCACGGTTCGAAGTGCGTGCCGTAGGGGAGCTGTACACCTCGTCGGACCCCGTGACCGTCACGCACACCTGGTAACCGGTAACGAACAAACGGAGCACCCCACATGCATGACGACCGCAGCTTGGTTGAAGCCCGCCTCAGGCGCGTCCTCGACGAGCGCATCCGTCCCGCCGTGTACCCCGATTCCGTGCCGCTCGACGTCGCCGTGTGGCACGCGCCCGGCGAACCCGTGCCGGTCGCCGAAGGGCTCGCGGCCGAGCCCGGGCCGATCGAGGTGGGCGCCCGGTGGGGTGCTCCGTGGGGCACCAGCTGGTTCCGGGTGACCGGAACCGTTCCCGAGGAGTGGGCCGGGCGGACCGTGGAAGCCCTGCTCGACCTCGGATTCGACGAGAACATGCCCGGCTTCCAGTGCGAAGGCCTGGTCTACCGGCCCGACGGCACCCCGGTGAAGGGCCTCAACCCGCGCAACCAGTGGGTCCGGATCGGCGCCCCGGTGGCGGGCGGCGAGCAGGTACGGCTGCACATCGAGGCCGCCTCCAACCCCGTCATCCTCGACTACCACCCCTTCCGGCCCACCCGGCTGGGCGACAAGGACACCGCCGGGCACGAGCCGCAGTACACGCTCACCCGGATGGACCTCGCCGTCTTCGACGAGACCGTGTGGCAGCTGGTGATCGACCTGGAGGTGCTCGGCGAGCTGATGACCGAGCTGCCGGCGGACGCCCAGCGCCGCTGGGAGATCCTGCGCGCGGTCGAGCGGGCCCTGGACGCGATCGACCTCCAGGACGTCAACGGCACGGCGGAACAGGCACGTTCACGGCTCACCGACGTCCTGTCCGTCCCCGCCGCCCCCTCCGCGCACCGGATCAGCGCGGTCGGCCACGCGCACATCGACTCGGCCTGGCTGTGGCCGCTGCGCGAGACGGTCCGCAAGGTGGCCCGCACGACCGCCAACATGACCGCCCTGATCGAGGACGAGCCCGACTTCGTGTTCGCCATGTCCCAGGCCCAGCAGTGGGCGTGGGTGAAGGAGCACCGGCCCGAGGTGTGGGCGCGGGTGAAGAAGGCGGTCGCGGACGGCAGGTTCGTGCCGGCCGGCGGCATGTGGGTGGAGTCGGACACCAACATGCCGGGCTCGGAGGCGATGGCCCGTCAGTTCGTGCACGGCAAACGGTTCTTCCTCGACGAGTTCGGGATCGAGAACGACGAGGCCTGGCTGCCGGACACCTTCGGCTTCGCGGCCGGGCTCCCGCAGATCATCAGGGCGGCGGGCTCCACCCGGCTCCTCACCCAGAAGATCTCCTGGTCCCAGACGAACAAGTTCCCGCACCACACCTTCCAGTGGGAAGGCATCGACGGCACCCGGATCTTCACCCACTTCCCGCCCGTCGACACCTACAACTGCTCCATGAAGGGCAGCGAACTCGCGCACGCGGCCCGCAACTTCAAGGACAAGGGCCGGGCCCGGCACTCCCTCGCGCCGACCGGCTGGGGCGACGGCGGCGGGGGCACGACCCGCGAGATGGTCGCCAAGGCGGCCCGGGTACGGGACCTGGAGGGCGCGCCGACGGTCGTCTGGGAGACCCCGCAGGAGTTCTTCGAGAAGGCGGAGGCCGAATACCCGGACCCGCCCGTCTGGGTGGGCGAGCTCTACCTCGAACTCCACCGCGCCACCCTCACCAGCCAGGCCAGGACCAAACAGGGCAACCGGCGCAGCGAACACCTCCTGAGGGAGGCCGAGCTGTGGGCCGCGACGGCCGCCGTCCGCACCGGATTCCGCTACCCCTATGAGGACTTGGACCGGATCTGGAAGACGGTCCTGCTCCACCAGTTCCACGACATCCTGCCGGGTTCGTCCATCGCCTGGGTGCACCGCGAGGCCCGGGCGACGTATCAGCGGGTCGCCGCCGAACTCGACGAGATCATCGACGCGGCCCAGCGGGCCCTGGCGGGGGAGGGCGACCGGCCCCTCCTGTTCAACGCGGCGCCGCACAGCAGGAACGGCGTACCGGCCGGGGGCGCCGGCGAGGAGACGCCGCCAGGGGAGGTGACGGTCTCGGAGCGCCCCGAGGGCGGCCGGATCCTCTCCAACGGCCTGCTCCGGATCGAGATCGACGCCCGGGGCCTGGTCGTGTCCGCGTACGACGGCACGGCCGACCGCGAGACCATCGCCCCCGGTACGGCCGCCAACCTGCTCCAACTCCACCCGGACTTCCCGAACATGTGGGACGCCTGGGACGTCGACGCCTTCTACCGCAACGCGGTCACGGACCTCACCGACACCGACGAGCTGACGGCCGGCGAGGACGGCCGCTCGGTCCGGATCACCCGGTCCTTCGGCTCCTCCCGCGTCACCCAGGTGCTGTCACTGTCGCCGGGCGAGCGCCGCCTGCTGATCGACACGGAGGTGGACTGGCACGAGACGGAGAAGTTCCTGAAGCTGGCCTTCCCGCTGGACCTGCACGCCGAACGCTATGCGTCCGAGACCCAGTACGGCCACTTCCACCGTCCGACCCACACCAACACCTCATGGGAGGCGGCGAAGTTCGAGGCCTGCAACCACCGCTTCATCCACCTGGACGAGCCGGGTTGGGGCGTGGCGATCGTCAACGACTCGACGTACGGCCACGACGTGACCCGCGCGGTCCGCACGGACGGCGACCGGGGTACGACGACCACGGTCCGCGTCTCCCTGCTGCGGGCCCCGCGCTTCCCCGACCCCGAGACCGACCAGGGCGTCCACCGCTTCCGGCACGCACTGGTACCGGGCGCGGGAATCGCGGACGCGGTACGGGAGGGCTGGGTGATCAACCTGCCGGAGCGCCGGGTGACGGGTGCGCGGGAGGCGGCTCCGCTGGTCACGGTCGACAACGACGCCGTGGTCGTCACCGCCGTGAAGCTGGCCGACGACGGCAGCGGCGACGTGGTGGTCCGCTTCCACGAGGCCCATGGCGGCCGGGCGCACGCGACACTGTCGACGGACTTCGAGGCCACGGGGGTCACGGCGACGGACCTGCTGGAGCGGCCCCTGGCCGATACCCCCGCACCGAGCCTGGACGGGGCCGAAGTGGCCCTGCGCCTCCGCCCGTTCGAGCTGAGGACACTTCGCTTCAGCAGGGCGTGACCCACCACGTCCCGGCCGGAACACCGCCGGACGCCCCCGCCGCGCACGGAACCCCGCGTCATGCGCGCGGTGGGGGCACCGGCGCCCCCGCCCGGCCGTCCCGCGTGACGGCGATGGGACGCACGCTGCCGTCACGCAGCACCCGGACCCGGGCACGGCGGCTCGCCTCGTAGGCATGGTGGTGGGCCTGGGGGAAGTGCATGCTGTGGAGGTCGCCGCCGGGCAGGAAACGGATCAGCCAGCCGACCGACTCAGCGCCCTCGGCGGCGGCCGCGGCCGTCGTCAGGTTCGAGGTCCCGTTCGTAGACGATCGCGATGAGGTGAGCAGCAGCGGGTTGGCGGCCAGGGCCTGTAGCCGGCCGTTCGCGGACAGGGCCCGGACCAGGCCGCCACGGCGGCGGTCGTCGGGGCCGAACCAGTTGGAGACGAACGTCTCTATCTGCGGCCACTCGAAGTCCAGCGCCTCCAGGACCTGGAACTGCTGCAGGCCGCCCCGCCGGCCCTGCCGGTGAAACCCCTTTGTCCCTAAGTCGGTTGTGGACTCCCGCCACAACGGGCCCGGCGGATCGGCGGATCCTGCCTCAGGCACCCAACTGCGCCCGCAACCACTCCTCCACCTCGCCCACATGCGCCGCCGCAGCGGCCCTCGCCGCCTCCGGATCCCGGGAGACGAGGGCCCGGTGGATCGCGGCGTGCTCGCGGCGCGTCCTCGCGAACGCCCCCTCCTCCTGGAAGCCCCGCCACACCCGGGCCCGGAACGTCCGTGACGACAGTCCCTCCAGGATCGCCGCCATCGTGTCGTTCCCCGCCGCTCCCGCGATCACCCGGTGGAATGCGAGGTCGTGCGCGAGGATCTCCTCCGGGTCGTCCGTCGCGTTCATCGCCGTCAGATGCTTCTCCACCTCGGCCAGCTGGTCGGCCGTGATCCGCGCGGCGGCCAGTGCGGTCGCCGTCGACTCCAGGACCCGCCGTACTTCCAGCAGCTCCACCAGTTGCGGTCCACGTGACAGATCGGCGACCACACCGAACGTCTCCAGCAGGTCACCCGCCTCCAGCTGGGTGACGTAGATGCCGGAGCCGTGCCGGGCCTCCAGGACGCCCAGAACCGTCAGCGCGCGGATCGCCTCGCGCATCGAGCTGCGGGACATGCCCAGCTGTGCGGCGAGATCCCGTTCCGTCGGCAGTCGCTGGCCCGGCTCCAGGCGCCCCTCCCCGATCATCGCCTTGATGCGCTCGATGGCGCGCTGCGTCACCGTGCCCTTCTGCGGGGCTGTCTCGTCCACACCGCTCCTCCGTTCGCCGGTGCGCCGCAGTCTAACCAGCGATGTGGTCCGACCACTACGGCTCTTTTCGCGGAAAAACGCGTCCGCAGGGTGTTGACGGCGCCGAGTGGTCTGATAAGTATGCGGGCATCTGCTCGAACACGCTCGATGAGGAGCTGCCAGATGCCCGGCAGAACACTGAGGAAGTGGAACAGGTCCCGGATCATCGGCGCGACGGCCGTGGCCGTCGGCGCCTCGCTCGCACTCGCCGCGTGCGGCAGCACGAAGGACACCGGCAGCGGCAGCGCCGGAGGCGGCGGCACCGGCAAGGTCGGGGTGATCCTGCCCCTGCTGACCTCGCCGTTCTGGCAGTCGTACAACGACTACGTACCCAAGATGGCGAAGTCGGAAGGCGTCGAGGCGCTGAAGACGGTCAACTCCAACAGTGACCCCTCGCAGCAGATCACCGACATCAACAACGAGCTGAACCAGGGTGTGAAGGGGCTGGTCGTCGCCCCGCTGGACAGCGCGGCCATCGAGGCGGGTCTCGACCAGGCCGAGCGCAAGGGCGTGCCGGTGGTCGCCGTGGACGTGGCGCCCGACAAGGGCAAGGTCGCCATGGTGGTGCGCGCCGACAACGTCGCGTACGGCACCAAGGCCTGCGACTACCTCGGCTCGCATGTCACCAGCGGCAAGGTCGTCCAGATCATGGGCGACCTTGCCTCGGTCAACGGCCGGGACCGCTCCGAGGCGTTCCGGGACTGCGTGAAGAAGAAGTACCCGAAGCTCAAGGTGCTGGAGATCCCCGCCAAGTGGGAGTCCGACACCGCCGCGTCCAAGCTGGACACGCTCCTCAACGCCAATCCCGACATCAAGGGCATCTACATGCAGGCCGGCGGTGTCTACCTCGCGCCGACCCTGCAGACCCTGAAGTCCAAGGGCATGCTCAAGACGGCCGGACAGAGCGGGCACATAGTGATCGTCTCCAACGACGGCATCCCGCAGGAGTTCGACGCGATCCGCAAGGGCCAGATCGACGCCACCGTCTCCCAGCCGGCCGACGCCTACGCCAAGTACGGCATGTACTACATCAAGGCGGCGATGGAGGGGAAGACGTTCAAGCCGGGTCCGACCGACCACGACTCCACGATCGTCAAGCTGCCCGGCGGCATCCTGGAGGACCAGCTCCCCGCGCCCCTGGTCACCAAGGACAACGTGGACGACCCGAATCTGTGGGGCAACACGGTCAAATGAGCACGCCACTTGTTGAGGCCCGGGACATCGTCAAGCGGTACGGCCCCACCGTCGCCCTCGCCGACGGCCGGCTCACCGTGCTGCCCGGCGAGTCCCACGCCCTCGTCGGCCGCAACGGCGCCGGCAAGTCCACCCTGGTCGGCGTCCTCACCGGCCTCCAGGCCCCGGACGGGGGCACGGTCCGCTTCGACGGCGAGCCCGCGCCCCCGCTCACCGACCGGGACGCCTGGCGGAGCAAGGTCGCCTGCGTCTACCAGAAGCCCACGGTCGTACCGGAGCTGACGGTCGCCGAGAACCTGTTCATCAACCGGCAGCCACTGCGCCGCGGTCTCATCAGCTGGCGGCGGCTGCGGAGCGAGGCGACCGCCCTGCTCGACACCTGGGACGTCCATGTCGACCCCGAGGCCCGTACCGCCGACCTCAAGGTCGAGGACCGTCAAATGGTCGAGATCGCCAGGGCGTTGAGCTTCGGCGCCCGGTTCATCGTGCTCGACGAACCGACCGCCCAGCTCGACAACCGGGAGATCGAACGGCTGTTCAGCCGGATGCGGGCGCTCCAGGACTCGGGCGTGACCTTCCTGTTCATCTCGCACCATCTCCAGGAGGTCTACGAGGTCTGCCAGACGGTCACGGTGCTCCGTGACGCCCGCTGGATCACGACCGCGCCCGTCGCCGAACTCCCGCGTCGGGCCCTGGTGGAGGCCATGGCGGGGGAGTCGATCGCCGAGCAGGACCACAGCCGCGACGCGGTGGCGGACGGATCCCCGGTCGTGCTGGACGCGCGGGGGCTGACCTCGCCGACGTACCGGGACATCGACCTCACCGTGCGCCGGGGCGAGGTCGTCGGGATCGCCGGATCCAGCGGCAGCGGCAAGATCGAGCTGGCGGAGTCCTTCGCCGGGCTGTACACGCCGACCGGAGGAGCCGCACAACTCGGCGGCGAGCGGCTGCCGTTCGGCGATGTGCAGGCCGCACTGAAGGCCGGTGTCGGCTGTGTGCCGCGCGACCGGCACGGGCAGGGCCTGGTCTTCGGGATGAGCATCGGAGACAACGCCACCATGAGCGTCCTCGACCGGCTCGGCCGCTTCGGTTTCGTCGCCGGCGACCGCAAGCGACGCTTCGCCGACGAGCTGATCGAGCGCCTCGACATCCATGCCGAGGGTCCCGAGCAGCCCGTCTCCGACCTGTCCGGCGGCAACGCGCAGAAGGTCGTCATGGCCCGCGCCCTCGCCTCCGACCCCCGGCTGCTCGTGCTCATCAACCCGACCGCGGGCGTCGACGTGAAGTCCAAGGAGTCGTTGCTCGCCCGCATGGACAACGCCCGCGAGGACGGCACCGCCGTACTGGTCGTCTCCGACGAACTCGACGACCTGCGCCGCTGCGACCGGGTCCTCGTCCTCTTCCACGGCCGCGTCGTCGCCGAGCACCCGGCGGGCTGGCGCGACCATGAGCTGATCGCCTCCATAGAAGGAGTGGACTCCATGCCCGCAGGAGCTGGCTCCCCGGCCGAAGGAGCGGACCATGGCTGACACGAAGGCCCCGTCGGCCTCGACCGCCGGCCCCGTACGCGTCCCCGACGCCCGTGCCGCCAAGACCGTGCTGCTCCGCAGGGTCCGTGAACTCGCCCTCGTACCCGCGCTGCTGGTGCTGCTGGTGCTCGGCGCGATCGTCAACGACTCGTTCCTCACCGAACGGAACCTGATCTCCATCCTGGGCGCCTCGGCGGCGCTTGCCATGGTGGTGCTCGCCGAGTCGCTGATCCTGATCACCGGCAAGATCGACCTGTCCCTGGAGTCGGTGGTCGGCATCGCCCCCGCCGTCGGCGCCCTGCTGGTGCTGCCCACCGCGGAGTCCGGCTGGGGCACCGGGTGGCCGGCCGGGCTCGCGCTGCTCGCCGTCCTCGTCGTCGGCGGCGTCATCGGCGCCTTCAACGGCGTCCTGGTGGTGAAGTTCAAGCTCAACGCCTTCATCGTCACCCTCGCGATGCTGATCGTGCTGCGCGGGCTGCTCGTCGGCGCCACCAAGGGCAAGACGCTGTTCGGCATGCCCGACGCGTTCTTCTCCCTGGCCACCTCCACCTTCCTGCGGGTCCCGCTGTCGGTGTGGCTGGCCGCAGTCGCCTTCGGCGTGGCCGGGCTGATCCTCAGGTACCACCGGGTCGGCCGCGCCCTGTACGCCATCGGCGGCAACGCGGAGGCGGCCCGCGCGGCCGGTATCCGCGTCGACCGGGTGGTGCTGGGCGTCTCCGTCGTCGCGGGCGTCCTCGCCTCCGTCGGCGGGATCATGCAGACCGGTTACGTCGGCGCGATCAGCGCCAACCAGGGCAACAACATGATCTTCACGGTGATGGCGGCGGCGGTCATCGGCGGCATCAGCCTGGACGGCGGCAAGGGCACCATGTTCGGCGCCCTGACCGGCGTGCTCCTGCTGGGTGTCGTACAGAACCTGCTCACCCTGGCACAGGTCCCCTCGTTCTGGATCCAGGCCATCTACGGCGGCATCATCCTCGTCGCTCTCATGATCGCCCGTGTCACCACGGGACGGGCGCAGGACTGAGCGGCCCGCGTCCCGAACTCCCCCTGACCGAAAGGCAATCCGTGTCCCCGAGCCCCGGCCCCTCCAGTCGCGTCACCGCGCTCGACACCTACGACATCCGCTTCCCCACCTCGCGCGAGCTGGACGGCTCCGACGCGATGAACCCGGACCCCGACTACTCGGCGGCCTATGTCGTGCTGCGTACCGACGCGGCCGACGGGCACGAGGGGCACGGGTTCACGTTCACCATCGGGCGGGGCAACGACGTCCAGGTCGCCGCGATCGACGCGCTGCGGAACCATGTGCTCGGCCGCCCGGTGGACGAGATCTGCGACGACCCCGGAACCCTCTACCAGGACCTGGTCGGCGACAGTCAGCTGCGCTGGCTCGGCCCCGAGAAGGGGGTGATGCACATGGCGATCGGCGCGGTGGTCAACGCGGTGTGGGACCTCGCCGCCCGACGGGCCGGCAAGCCGCTGTGGCAGCTGCTCGCCGACGCCGAACCCGAGTGGATCGTCCGCCAGATCGACTTCCGCTACCTCACCGACGCCCTCACCCCCGAGGAGGCCCTCGGCATCCTCCGGCGCGCCCGCGCAGGCGCCGACGAGCGCCGGGCCCGGCTGCTGGAGGTCGGCTTCCCCGCCTACACCACCTCCGCGGGCTGGCTCGGCTACGACGACGAGAAGCTCACCCGGCTCGCCGCCCAGGCGGTCGCCGACGGCTTCCGGCAGATCAAGCTGAAGGTCGGCGCCGACCTGGAGGACGACATCCGGCGCTGCCGGGTGGCCCGCGCCGTCGTCGGCCCGGACATCCGGATGGCCATCGACGCCAACCAGCGCTGGAACGTCGACGAGGCGATCCGGTGGACCAAGGCGCTCTCGGAGTTCGACCCGTACTGGATCGAGGAGCCCACCAGCCCCGACGACATCCTCGGCCATGCCGCCGTCCGCCGGGCGGTGACCCCGGTCAAGGTCGCCACCGGCGAACACGTGCAGAACCGGATCGTCTTCAAGCAGCTGCTCCAGGCCGGCGCGCTCGACATCGTCCAGATCGACGCGGCCCGGGTCGCCGGCGTCAACGAGAACCTCGCCATCCTGTTGCTCGCCGCCAAGTTCGGCGTCCCCGTCTGCCCGCACGCGGGCGGGGTCGGACTGTGCGAACTCGTCCAGCACCTCTCGATGTTCGACTACCTCGCGGTCGCCGGCACCACCGACGACCGGGTCATCGAGTACGTCGACCATCTGCACGAGCACTTCCGCGACCCGGTGGTGATCCGGGAGGGTCACTACGCGGCACCCACCGCACCGGGCTTCTCGGCCGCCATGCGACCGGAGTCCATCGCGGAGTACACCTATCCGGGCGGCACCTTCTGGGCCGCCGACGCACAGACGCAGACGCACGCACAGACGCAGAATGGACAGGCGGCATGACCGACTTCGAGGGCCTGAAAGCACTGGTCACCGGCGGGGCCTCCGGGATCGGCCGAGCCACCGCCGAACTCCTGGCCGAGCGCGGCGCCCAGGTCGCCGTCCTCGACCTCGACCCGTCCGCCGTCGAGAAGCCGCTGCTCGGCTTCCGGGCCGACGTCACCGACGACGCCTCCGTGCGTACGGCCGTGGAGAGCGCGGTGGAAGCCCTCGGCGGCCTCGACGTGCTGGTCAACAACGCCGGCATCGGCGCCCAGGGCACGGTCGAGGACAACGACGACGACGAATGGCGCCGGGTCTTCGACGTCAACGTCCTCGGCATGGTCCGCACCGCCCGCGCGGCCCTGCCGCACCTGCGCCGCTCGGACCACGCGGCGATCGTCAACACCTGCTCCATCGCCGCCACCGCGGGCCTGCCGCAACGCGCCCTGTACAGCGCCACCAAGGGCGCCGTGTACTCCCTCACCCTCGCCATGGCCGCCGACCACCTCCGCGAGGGCGTCCGCGTCAACTGCGTCAACCCCGGTACGGCGGACACCCCGTGGATCGGCCGACTCCTCGACAGGGCGCCCGATCCGGCCGCCGAACGGGTCGCCCTGGCGGCCCGCCAGCCCTCCGGCCGTCTGGTCTCCGCCGCCGAAGTCGCGGGCGCCATCGCCTACTTGGCGAGCCCGCTGTCCGATGCCACCACCGGTACCTCCCTCGCGGTCGACGGCGGCATGCAGGGCCTGCGGCTGCGCCCGGCGGGCCAGTGAGCACCCTCGGCCGAAGCGGCGTCCGGGTCAGCCCCCTGGGCCTCGGCGCCGCCGTCATCGGCAACCTCTACACCGAAGTCTCCGACCGGCAGGCGCACGACACGGTCACCGCCGCCTGGCAGCAGGGCATCCGCTACTTCGACACCGCCCCGCACTACGGCCTCGGCCTCTCCGAACGGCGGCTCGGCGAGGCGCTGCGGGAGTACGACCGGGACACCTACACCCTCTCCACCAAGGTGGGCCGCCGCCTGGAGCCGGGGCCCGGAGACGGCGACGACCTCGCCCACGGCTTCGCCGTGCCCGACAGCCACCGCAGGGTCTGGGACTTCACCGCCGACGGCATCCGCCGCACCCTGGAGTCGAGCCTGGAGCGCCTCGGCCTGGACCGGATCGACGTCGTCTATCTCCATGACCCCGACGACCACGTCGAACAGGCCTTCCGCGAGGGCTACCCGGCCCTGGAGAAGCTGCGCGCCGAGGGTGTCGTCGGTGCGATCGGCGCCGGCATGAACCAGACGGCCGTGCTCACCCGGTTCGTCCGCGACACCGACATCGACGTGGTGCTGTGCGCCGGCCGCTACACCCTCCTCGACCAGAGCGCCCTGGCCGATCTGCTCCCGGCCGCCGGGGAACGCGGTGCGTCGGTGGTGATCGGCGGGGCCTTCAACTCCGGTCTGCTGGCCGACCCGAAGCCTGATGCCACCTACAACTACGCCCGAGTCTCGGACGAGTTGCTCGCCCGTGCCCTGCGCCTCAAGGAACTCGCCGAACAGCACGGCACCACGCTCCGCGCGGCCGCCCTCGCCTTCTGCGCCGCCCACCCGGACGTGGCGAGCGTGCTGGTCGGCGCCCGTTCGGGGGCGGAGATCGAGGACGGGGCGCGGCAGTTCGCCACCCCGGTCCCCGCCGCCTTCTGGCGGGAACTGCGCGACAGCGGACTCGTCCGCGTGGACACCCCGCTCCCGACGGAGGAGCCGTCATGAGAGTCGCCCCGCGCACTCCGCCCGTCGTATGGGAGCTGCCATGACCGTCGACGCCCACCACCACGTCTGGGACCTCGCGGTACGGGACCAGGACTGGATCACCGGCCCCGAACTCCAGCCGCTCAGACGGAACTTCACCGTCGAGGACCTCGAACCCGAGGCTCGGGCGGCCGGTGTCACCCGCACGGTCCTCGTCCAGACGGTCACCGTCCCGGAGGAGACCCCCGAGTTCCTGGCCCTCGCCGACACCCACGACCTGGTCGCCGGCGTCGTCGGCTGGACCGACCTGACCGACCCGGCGATCGCCGACGAACTCGCCCGCCTCAGCGAACTCCCCGGCGGTGCCTACCTGAAGGGCATCCGCCACCAGGTCCAGGGCGAACCGGACCCGGAGTGGCTGCTGCGGCCGGACGTCCACCGGGGTCTGGCCGCGATCGCCGACGCGGGCCTCGTCTACGACCTGGTCGTACAGGCCCACCAGCTTCCGGCCGCCGTCAAGGCGGCCGACTCCCACCCCCAGCTGACCTTCGTGCTGGACCATCTGGGCAAACCACCGATCGCCTCCGGAGACCTCGACCCCTGGGCCACCGCGGTACGCGCTCTCGCCGCCCTGCCCAACACCGTCTGCAAACTGTCCGGCATGGTCACGGAGGCCGACCCCGCCTCCTGGACGGTCGACGACCTCCGCCCGTACGCCGAGACCGTCCTGGACGCCTTCGGCCCGGACCGCCTGATGTTCGGCTCGGACTGGCCGGTGTGCGTCCTGGCCGGGACGTACGCCGAAGTCTTCGATGCGGCGGAGCAGTTGATCGGCCCCGCCGAACGCACCCGTGTCTTCGAGACCACCGCCACCCGCGTCTACGGCCTCTGACCCCGTCCCCGTCACCCGCGTCCACGGCCTCCGAGCGCCGCCCCCGTCACCCGCGTCCACGGCCTCCGAGCCCCGCCCCCGTCACCCGCGTCTACGGCCTCCGCGCCGCCCCCGCCAGCCGCGTCGGCGGCATGAACTCCCGCACATACGTCCGCTCCCAGCACGCGCCCGTCTCCCGCAGCTCCCGCCAACTGGTGTAGCGGTAGCGGAAGAGGCGGGCGCGGACGAAGTGCGGGGGGCGGTCGGGCGGGAAGGGGGAGCGGCGCAGCAGCCGTAGCGTGTCGCGGTCGTTCTCCAGGAGGCGCTCCACCAGGCCGCCGAACCAGTCGCCGGCGTACGCGGGGGAGAGGGCGGCGAACCACATCAGCCAGTCCAGGCGGAGATGGTAGGGCGCGAACTGGCGCGGCCAGTACCGCGGATCGCCCGGCTTGCCCTTGAACTCGTACTCCCGCCAGTCCGAGTCCTCGTGCGGCGCCTCGTCCAGCGTGCCCTCGACCACCACCTCGTAGCGCACCCGGCTGACGCTGCCGAACGCGCCGTAGGTGTTGACCAGGTGGAGCGGGTCGAAGGAACGGTTCATGACCTGGCGACGCGAGACCATGTTCACCACCGGGCGGTAGCTCAGGAAGAGCAGCACCGCGGCCACGGCGAGGACGACGATCTCGTACCAGAGCGGGGCCGGCGGCGCGGCGGTGTGGTCCGTGGGGAGCCGGAGCGCCGAGAAGGCAAGCACGATGGTGATCCAGTTCAGCCAGGAGAAGTTGCCGGAGACCACCAGCCACAGCTGGGTGAGGACCATCAGCGCCGCGGCCGCGGTCGCGATCGGCTGCGGGGTGAACAGCAGGACGGGGACCACGAGCTGGGTGAGGTGGTTCGCGGCCACCTCCGCCCGGTGCACCGGTTTCGGCAGGTGGTGGAAGAACCAGCTCAGCGGACCCGGCATCGGCTGGGTCTCGTGGTGGTAGTAGAGGCAGGTCAGTTTGCGCCAGCACGCGTCCCCGCGCATCTTGATCAGGCCCGCGCCGAACTCCACCCGGAACAGGATCCAGCGCAGCAGGAACAGGACGACGAGCGGCGGGGCCACCTCGTCGTTGCCGAGGAAGACGGCGAGGAAACCCACCTCCAGGAGGAGCGACTCCCAGCCGAACGCGTACCAGGTCTGGCCGACGTTGACGATCGAGAGATACAGGGCCCAGGGGATCAGCCACAGCACCATCGCGGCCCACAGCGGGAGCCGCGAGTCCAGCCCGGCCAGCAGCGCCGCCGACACCGCGCAGCCCGCCCAGGCGCAGGCAGCGAAGAAGCGGTCCGAGTAGTGCAGGTGGAAGAGGCTCGGCGCCCGCCGGAAGGCGACCCGGTCGACGAACCTCGGGATCGGCAGCATCCCGCGCTCGCCCAGCAGGGCCCGGAACTGGAGCGCCGCCACCAGGAACGCCACGAGATACACACCGGCCAGCGCCCGCTGGAAGACCAGCCGGCTCAGCCAGTACCCGGGTGCGGTGAACCAGTCCACGGCCGTGCGCCCCTGCCTCTCAGCGGTCTGCGGTCTGCGGCCCCGGTGACGGGAAAGGGCCCGTCACCCTGTGTACCGCGTCGCCCCGGTCACGTAACCCGAGCGGGTGAAGTGGACAATATTGGATAAATTGCCCGGCCAGGGTTCCCCTGGCAAGGTGGCCCCATGGCTGATCGGGGAGCGAGCGCTCCGTCTCTCCCGGACGACTGGCCCGCCCACCCGGACCACCCGATCCTGGCGCTCAACCGCCTGGGCACCTTCGACTGGGACCTGGACGCCGGTCTGTTCCACATGGACGCCCAGGCGTACGAGGTGTTCGACCTGACCCCCGAGGAGTACGACGGTCACCCCGAGAGCCTCGCCGTCCGGGTACCCGTGGCGGAGGGCATCAGGCTGGACGCGGTGGTTTCCCAGGCCATCAAGGACGGCAGCGAGAACTACGGGGCGTACTTCCGCATCCGCCGGCGCGACGGCACCCCCCGCTGGACCCACACCCAGGGCTACATCCGGCGTGACGAGACCGGCCGCCCGCGCCGGGTCGTCGGCGTGGTCCGGGACGCCACCCAGGAACTGGAGGACAGCGAGGTGCGCAGCCTGCGGGCCGCCAAGGACCAGGCGCTGCGCCGGCAGACCGGCGTCGTCCAGGTGGTCACCGCGGCCCTCGCGCACGCCCGCAGCGTCCAGGACGTCATCGACGCCCTCAAGGACACCAAGGGGATCCCCAACCTGGGCGCGACCAGCCTGGTGATGGGACTGGTCGAGGCCGGCCGGATCCGGCTGGTCGCCGAGGGGCCGGCGGGCAGCTTCGTGCCCGGCACCCGGATCACCCGGATAGACGAGCCCTACCCGATGGGCGAGGTGGTGCGGACTCTCAGCCCGCGGTTCATCGAGTCACCGGAGGAGTTCGCCGGGGGCTACCCGATACTGTGGCCGCACATCACCGAGCTGCACATCACCTCGGCCGCCTATCTCCCCCTCATCGCCCAGGCCCGTCCGATCGGCGCCATGGGCCTGCTCTACAACGACCGGCTCGGCTTCTCCGCCGAGGAACGCGCCGTCCTGGTCGCCCTCGGCAGCAGCATCGCGCAGAGCCTGCAGCGGGCCATGCTCTACGAGCAGGAGAAGGACCTCGCCCAGAGCCTCCAGCAGGCGATGCTGCCGCGCACCATCCCCAGCGTGCGCGGCGCCGACATCGCCGTCCGCTACCGCTCCGCGTCCGCCGGGGGCGCCCTCGGCCCGGACATCGGCGGTGACTGGTACGACCTGATCCCGCTGCCCGGCGGCCGGGTCGGCGCGGTCATCGGGGACGTCCAGGGGCACGACACGCACGCGGCGGCCGTCATGGGCCAGCTGCGGATCGTCCTGCGCGCCTACGCCGCCGAGGGCCATGCCCCGGCCGCCGTGATGGCCCGCGCCTCGGTCTTCCTGGACGAACTCGACACCGACCGCTTCGCCACCTGCCTGTACGCCGAGGCCGACCTGTCCACCGGCGTCGTCCAGGTGGTCCGTGCCGGGCACATCGACCCGCTGATCCGCGGTGCCGACGGCAGCTGCCGCCGGGCCCCCGTGGAGGGCGGGCTGCCGCTCGGCCTGTCCGCCGAGTTCAAGAGCCTCGAATACCCGGTGTCCACCCTGGAACTCGACGCCGGCGAGACGCTGCTGCTGTGCACCGACGGGCTGGTCGAGCAGCCGGGCACCGACCTGGGGGACGGGATGCGGTCGCTGATCCGGCAGGTCACCGAGGGGCCGGAGGACGTGCGCAGGCTCGCCGACCGGCTGATCGCGATCGCCGAGGACCGGGGCGGCGACGACGACGTGGCCCTGCTCCTGCTGCGCCGCCGCGGCCCGGACACCGCGCAGGCCGTCGGCCGCCTCCAGCAGCACGTGGCCTCCGGCGACCCCGAGGCGCTCACCCTGGCCCGGCACATGATCCGTGCCGCCGTCCGGGCCTGGGGCGCCGGGGACCGCGCCGACGAGATCGAGCTGGTCGCCGACGAACTGATCACCAACGCGCTGATGCACACCGAGGGCTCCGCCATCGTCACCCTCAGGGTTCTGGGCGGCGGCGACCGCCGGCTCCGCGTCGAGGTCGAGGACTCCTCCAGCGCCCTGCCACGCCGACGCGAGGCGGGCGAGGACGGGGTGTCCGGGCGGGGGCTGCTGCTGGTCGACGAGATCACCGACGTGTGGGGCGTGGAGGCGCGTGGCGGCGGCAAGGCGGTCTGGTGCGAGTTCCGGATGCCGGAGCCCGCCTGACCCAGGGGGCCACGGGTGGCACCCTGGACGCATGCCCGAACTGCCCGAGGTCGAAGCGCTCAAGGACTTCCTGACCGAGAACCTGGTCGGTCACGAGGTCGTGCGCGTCCTGCCGGTCGCCATCAGCGTCCTGAAGACGTACGACCCTCCCCTCGGCGCCTTCGAGGGCAGCGAGGTCGTCGCCGTGCACCGGCACGGCAAGTTCCTGGACATCGAGGGCGACGGCGGACTGCGGTTCATCACCCATCTGGCCCGCGCGGGCTGGCTGCACTGGAAGGACCGGCTGCCGGACGGACCGCCCCGCCCCGGGAAGGGCCCGCTCGCCCTGCGGGTGGCCCTGGAGACCGGCGCGGGCTTCGACCTCACCGAGGCCGGCACCCAGAAGAAGCTCGCCGTGTACATCGTCCGGGACCCGGCGGAGGTGCCCGGGATCGCGCGGCTCGGTCCGGACCCGCTCGCCGCCGACTTCGACGAGGACCGGCTCGGCGCCCTGCTGGGGGACGAGCGGCGGCAGCTCAAGGGCGCCCTGCGCGACCAGAGCCTGATCGCCGGGGTGGGCAACGCCTACAGCGACGAGATCCTGCACGCGGCGAAGATGTCCCCGTTCAAGCTGGCCGCGTCCCTGACGCCCGAGGAGGTCCACGGGCTGTACGAGGCGCTGCGCAGCACCCTCACCGAGGCGGTGGAGCGCTCCCACGGCCTGGCGGCGGGCCGGCTCAAGTCGGAGAAGAAGAGCGGGCTGCGTGTCCACGGCCGGACCGGGGAGCCCTGCCCGGTCTGCGGCGACACCATCCGCGAGGTCTCCTTCAGCGACTCCTCGCTGCAGTACTGCCCGACCTGCCAGACGGGCGGCAAGCCGCTCGCGGACCGCCGGATGTCCCGGCTGCTCAAGTGACCGGCGGTCACTTGGGGTCCAGGGTCACCAGGCGCTGCCCGTCGGCGTTGCGCACCTCGTAGCGGTCGATCTCGTCGGGGTGCATCGAGGAGCCGCCGGTCATGGTCGACACCCGGTCGTCGTGGTCGCGCTCGGCCCAGGTGGTCACGATCTGCTCGGAGCCGTCCCGGCCGACCGCGACCAGCCGGCAGGAGCGAGGCCCGTCGGCGTCCTTCACCTGCAGCTCGATCGTGCTGCCCGAATCCGTGTCCTGCGACTTCACCTGCGCCCACACGCCCGACTGCGTGTCGGTGGCCGCGGTGACCCGGACGGCCGGCGGGGCGTCATGACCGGCGTAGGCCACGATGCCGGGGCCGACGACCGCGAACACCACCGAGGCGGCGAGGCCGTAGAGCAGCCTGCGTCGCTTGGCCCGGTGCCGGCTCGCGACCTCGGCGAGCAGCCGGTCCAGCAGCCGGGGGCCCGGCTGGGCCATGGGGTGCACGAAGCGCGGCGTGGCCCGGCGGTACAGCATCAGCTGCCGTGCCGCGGGGCCGAACTCGGTCACGTGCGCGGAGCAGCTGGGGCACTCCATGAGATGGTCCTCGAAGCGGAAGGCCTCCGCCTCGTCCAGCACGCCGAGCGCGTACGCGCCGACGTCGCGATGCCTTTCCAGGGACCTCATGCCGAATCCTCGTGCCGTGAGTGCGGGTGGGGGTTACTCATTGCTCCTTGCCCCCACCCGTACGCAGTCGGCCGCCGTTTCACTCAAGGCACGTACAGAATCGTAATCAACGGATTCGGAGCGGCCGGGCCCGCGGATTGGTGCCGATTCAAAAAAGATGGATGGCGAGATGTCCGAGGGGCAGACCGAGCCGCCAGGCGGCGGTCCACACCTTCGGCCCGTCGTCCTCGCCGAACACCGAGCCGCCGCCCGGTACCGCGTCCAGGTCGGGCGCGAGCAGCTCGGTCTCCTCCAGCCAGCGCCAGGCCGCCGTGGCCAGATCCAGGTCGGGTGACGGCCCGCCCGACTCGACCGCCTCGGCGGCCAGCCGGGACATACGCTGCCCTACCCAGTGCTGCCACGGCTGGTCGTACGCCGTGAGCGAAAGCCAGTTCTCCAACTGGGACACGACCCGGATGCCCGACAGTTCGCCGTCCGTGTCGGAGAGGAAGATGGTCAGCGCCAGCGCGTCCCGGCCGGCCCGGAACTCGAAAGACGTCGGCGGCATGAGATCGCCGGTGCGCAGCAGCTCGTCGGCGATGTACTCGGCATACAGCCAGGCCATCGGGACCGCCAGTTCCCCGCTCCCGGCCCCGTCCGTGCTCTCTTGACCTCTGTGCAGCATCCCGTCCTGCCTTCCTCCGGTGCGCGCGCGTGGCCCCGACCCCGGGTCCGTCCCTCTCCCGGTGCGGAACACGGATGAAGACAGCTGATTGCTCAAACATGGTCCTCAGCAAGGCGCTTTACCGAGGTTTGACCTGGCTTACGGTTTCAGCGCAGGTCGGGTGCATAACCGGGCAGAACCCGGCGCAGGGCGCGCAGCGCGTAGTACGCCCGCGACTTCACGGTACCGGGTGGAATGCCGAGGGTCTCGGCGGCCTCCGCCACACTCGCCCCTTGGAAATACACCAGCACCAGGACTTCACGGTGTTCCGGGGTGAGAGTCTTCACAGCCTCCCGCACGTCCAGCGCCGCGGCGGCGCGTTCGGCGTGGTCGCCGATGGCCCGGGTGTTCTCCAGGACGGCGTCGTGCACCTCGGGCGGCCGCGCCTGCCGGGCCCGGCGCGCGTCGATGGCGAGCCGTCGGCCGACCGTCAGCAGCCAGGGCAGGACGGAGTCGAAGTCGTCGGCGCGCAGCGCCTCGGGGTGCTGCCAGGCGCGTACGAGGGTCTCCTGCACGAGGTCCTCGGCCCGTTGCCGGTCGCCGTCGCTGAGCCGGAGCAGCAGCGCGAAGAGCGGGCGGCCGTGCTCGCGCTGGAGTGCGGCGAGCTCGTGCTCGGCGGTCGTCGTCCCGTCGGGAAGGGTGGTTCCGGCCGTCATGGCCGTATGGCATCGCAGGGCCGGGCCGGGGGACAGGGGGCGCACAGGGATCTGCGGCGGACGGTCGATCGCGTCGGCGAACGGTGCGACGAACGGTCCGTCACACCTCTTACCCGACCCGGATGGGTCAATCGGGGCGCCTGAGTTGTTTGCGACCCGGCTCGGCTTCGTACCCATTGATCTGTAAATCGGACAAGGCTTGCGACTCTGGGGTGCTCCTGATGATCAATCGCAGACGCCAGGTGGCCCTGGCCCTGACCGCCCTTCTCGCCACCGCAGCCGCCTGCCAGAACCACGTACGGCAGGAGAACGCCGCGCCGCCCGGTCAGCCGGCACCCGCCGTGCCCGCTCCCGGCGGCGGCTTCACCCTCGTCGCCTCGGGTGACGTCATGCCGCAGAAGTCCGCGCTGGACCACGCGAACCTCGACGCGGGCGGCAACGGCCACGACTTCCGCCCGATGCTGGCCGGCGTCGAACCCGTGGTCTCCCACGCCGATCTGGCCCTCTGTCACCTGGCGGCCGTGACCGACGCGGAGAACGGGGAGTCCGGCTCCGCCGGTGTCACCTCCCCGCCGCAGCTTGCCGAGGGCCTCGCCGCCGTCGGGTACGACAGCTGCTCCACCGCCTCCGACCGCGCCCTCGACGGCGGCGCAGACGGGATCCAGCGCACCCTCACCGACCTGGACCGGACGGGCCTGCGGCACACCGGCACCGCCCGCACCCAGGCCGAGGCGGCCGCCGTCACACTGCTCAACGCGGGGCGCGCCCGGGTCGCCCAGCTCTCCTACACCTTCGACCTCAACGGCAACAGCCTGCCGCCCGGGCAGCCCTGGGCGGTCAACCTCCTCGACGAGAACCGCATCCTCGCCGACGCCCGCGCCGCCCGGCAGGCCGGTGCCGACGTGGTCGTCCTCTCCGTGCACTGGGGCACCGACGGCCAGGACGCCCCCGACCAGCAGCAGCTCACCCTCGCCAAACGGCTCACCGCCGCCCGGACCGGCGGCCGCCCCGACATCGACCTGATCCTCGGCACCCACGCGCACATCCCGCAGGCGTACGAGAAGGTCAACGGCACCTGGGTCGTCTACAGCCTCGGCGACCAGATCGCCGGAGAGCTGAACAACAGCCAGGGCCACCAGGACCCGCGCGGCAACCAGTCCACCCTCGCCCGCTTCACCTTCGCCCCGCCCACCCGCCCCGGCGGCCGCTGGGAGGTGGCCAAGGCGGAGTTCATCCCCCAGCTGTACGACCTCGACGCCGGCCGGGTCGTCGACCTCAACGCGGCCATCGACCAGGGTGCCGACTTCACCTCCGTACGCGACGGCATCCGGGACACCGTGCTCAGCCGCGGGGCCGCCAAGGACGGGCTGGTGATGGGGGAGTGACGGCGGTCAGTCCACGTCGACGTGGTCGAACGTGCGCAGCAGCTCCTTCAGCACCTTCACGCACGCCGTGATCTCGGCGTCGGTCAGACCGCCGCCGACCTGCCGGTTCAAGGCGTGCTCGCGGGCGAGGATCGCGGTGATCGTGGTCCGGCCCCCGTCCGTGAGCCGGATCAGGGAGGAGCGCTGGTGCGCCGGGTTGGGGATGACCTCGGCCCAGCCGCGCGTCACCGCGTCGTTCACCATGCGCTGCACGAACTGCCGGCTCAGCGCCATGATCCGGCCCATCTGGGGCACCGTCATCGGCTCGAACCGGTGCAGCAGGTCCAGCACGGAGCGCACGCCGACGGAGGCCCCCTCGATCTGCTCGCCCAGCTCGATCTTGCGGAAGGCACGCCGGTAGAGCGGGCCGATGAGGTCGTACACCTCGGTGATGCGCTCGCCCAGCTCGTCGGGGGCGAGGGGCTTGTCGATGTCGTTCACCCGGCCATCATGCACCGGGCCGTGGTGACACCTCGGGTGTCAAAGTCGTCATGACAACCCAGTTGTCAAAACTCCCTGAAGATGACACCTTGGTTGTCATGAATGGTGCTGCGGACGTCCGCTTCCTCCCGTCCTCCGACGGCGACCTCGCCTACCTCGACACCGGCTCGGGCGACCCGGTGGTCCTGCTCCACTCCGGATACGTCGACCACCGCTTCTGGGCGGACCAGATCCCGGCCCTCGCCGCCGAGTACCGGGTGATCGCCCCCGACGTCCGCGGTCACGGCGCCTCCGCCAACGCGAGCAGGCCCTTCCGCTGGGCCGACGACCTCGCCGAACTGCTGCGCCACCTCGACGCCGGGCCCGCCGTCCTGGTCGGCGTGTCGATGGGCGGGGTGATCGCCACCGACACCGTGCTGGAACACCCCGAGCTGGTCCGCGCGGTGGTCACCTGCGGCGCCGTCACCGGCGACTTCCGGTACACGGATGCCTGGCACCGGGAACTCCAGGCCGAGTACGCCCGCACCCTGGGCGCCGGTGACATCGAGGGCTGGCTCGACGCCTTCCTGCGGGTCGCCGCGGGTGCCCACCGAGACCTCGACGCCCTCGACCCGGAGATCCCGCGCCGGCTCCGCGAGATGGCCCGCCACACCCTCTCCAAGCACACGCCCGGTGAGACGGACTGGCAGGTGCGGGTGACCGACTCCTGGCCCCGGGTCCCGAAGATCGACGTCCCGGTCCTCACGGTCAACGGCGCCCTGGAACCCGCCGATCTGCTGGCCGCCGCCGAACGCCTCGCCCGCGAGGTCCCCGACGGTCGCGCCGAGATCGTCGAAGGCGCCGACCACTACCCGAACCTGGAGCGGCCGGACGTCTTCAACGACCTCCTGCTGGGCTTCCTGCGCTCGCTCTAAGGTCCGGCCAGCCGGGACCTCTTGTACGAGTAGCCGAAGTAGATCACGCACCCGATCACGAACCAGACCGCGAACCGCACCCAGGTCTCCCATGCCAGGAACGTGATCAGCCAGACCGAGAAGACGACACCCAGCGCCGGCACGAACGGCATCCACGGCGTACGGAAGCCGCGCGGCAGATCCGGCTGCCGGTAGCGCAGCACGATCACCGCCACGCACACCACCACGAACGCCAGCAGGATGCCGATGTTGGTGAGTTCGGCCGCCTCGCCGATCGGCACGAACCCGGCGAGGAGGGCCGAGGCCACGCCGACGATCCAGGTCACCCGTGTCGGCACGTGCCGCGTCGGGTGCGTCTTCGCGAACCAGGAGGGCAGCAGCCCGTCCCGGGACATGCTGAACCACACACGGGTCACACCCAGCATGAAGGTGAACATCACGGTGAGGATGCCGATGATCGCACCCACCGCGATCACGTCCGCGAGCCCGCCCAGCCCCACAGCCTTGAACGCGGTCGAGAAGCCGCTCTCCGGGTCGATGTCCTTGTAGTTCTGCATGCCGGTGAGGACCAGACAGGCCGCCACGTACAGCACCATGGAGATCGCCAGCGAGTAGATGATCGCCTTCGGCATGTGCCGCTGCGCGTCCTTCGACTCCTCGGCCGCCGTCGACATCGCGTCGTACCCGAAGACCGCGAAGAACACCGTGGCCGCACCCGTGAACGCCCCGCTGACGCCGAACGGGAAGAAGGGGTGGTAGTTCGCCGAGTTGATGTGGAACACCCCGACGCCGATCACCAGCAGCACCACCAGCACCTTGAGCACCACCACGACCGTCTCGAACCGGGCCGCGCTGCGGATGCCGAGGTTGAGCAGGTAGGCGATCAGCAGGCAGAGCACCGCGGCGAACAGGTCCACCCGGTGGCCGGCCCCGGTGCCGGGCGCGCCCAGCATCCACCGCGGCAGGTCCGCGCCCATCTCCTCGACCAGGAAGCCGAAGTACCCGGAGATGCCGATCGCGACCACCGCCACGATCGCCGTGTACTCGAGGAGCAGGTCCCAGCCGATGAACCAGCCCGCGAACTCGCCGAGCACCGCGTAGCCGTACGTGTACGCCGAACCCGCCTTCGGGATCAGCCCGGCGAACTCCGCGTACGACAGCGCGGCGCAGGCGCTCGCCAGGCCGGCGATGAGGAAGGAGAGCAGCACGGCGGGACCGGCCGTGCCGTTGGCGACCGTGCCGGCGAGGGTGAAGATGCCCGCGCCGATGATGCCGCCCACCCCGATCGCGGTCAGCTGCCACAGCCCGAGCGATCTGTCGAGCTGGGGCCCCTCGCCGACCTCCGTCTCCTCGATGTGTTCGATGGGTTTGCGACGGAGAATTCCTTCACCCATACGGAGCTTGGCCATGTGCCTCACCTCTTCGCCGATCGCGAACGGCTGACGGCGGATCATGATGGCTCAGGGGGGTCACGGACGGAAGACGCCACGCACGCTCTCGGCCCAGCCGGGCACCCAGGTCCGGGTCGCGGGGCGGGGCGGTCGGGCGTCGGTGAGACGGGCGCGCAGGGCGACCAGCGCCGGGTGCGGGTTGGCGCCCGTCCAGAGCAGGGAGTGCGGGTAGACGGGGGTCGGGTCGGCCAGCGGCACCCGCCGCAGATCATGGCCTTCCGGCCAGACCAGCCGGGTCCCCTCGCTGACCAGCGTCGCCAGGGTGTCGGAGCCGGCCAGCGCGTCCTGCACCGCCCCGCTGAAGTTGGGGCCCGAGGAGTCGATGGTGAGCCCGAACTCGGCGGCGAGGGAGGCGTAGTAGGCGGCCCACTCGGTGCCGTCCACGATGCCCGGCATCCAGATCCGGTGCCCCGCCAGCTCCCCGGGCGAGACCGAGCGACGGCCGGCCAGGGCATGCCCCGGGCCGGTGAGCAGCTGGACCGGCTCGTCGTACACCCGGGCCGCCTCGACGCCCCTGGGCAGCGGCCGGCCGGGCATGGCGACGGCCCGGAAGGACGCGTCGATCGCGCCGGAGCGCAGCGCGGTGAGTGCCGAGTCCACGTCGAAGAGCGTGACGACGTCCAGGGCGATCTCCGGGTGCGCCTCGTGGAAGCCGCGCAGCAGCGCCGCCGGGGCGAGCCGCGCGCCGACCACGTCGACCCGCAGCGGGCGGCGCGCGGACCGCACGGAGGCGGTCGCACGCTCCTCGGCCAGCAGCAGCTCGCGGGCGTGCGGCAGGAAGGTCCGGCCGTCCACGGTCAGGTCGGCGCCCCGGGGGGTTCGGCTGAACAACCGCACCCCCAGCTCCTTCTCCAGCGCCGCGATCCGCTTGGACACCGCCTGCTGGGTGACCGCCAGCACGGCGGCGGCCTCCTGGAACTGTCCTGAGTCGGCGACGGCGACGAAGGTGCGTACGGCTCTGAGGTCCACGCCCACACCGTACAACCGCGGGTTGTGACAGATGGTCCGTGAGTTGTTTGATTCGGCGGCCACCTGCCCGTTTTCATGTCCCGAGTCAACGGGAGGTTGTGCATGGGGCGGCGATTCGGGTGGCTGTGGGCCGCGTACTCGGTGAGTGCGGTCGGCACCTGTCTCGCCTTCGACGCGTTCTCGGTGATCGCGGTCATCGCGCTGCACGCCGACTCCGCCGAGGTGGCGCTGCTCGCCGCGACCGGGCCCGCCGTGGGCGCGGTGGCGGCCGTGCCGCTCGGCCCGTGGGTGGAGTTCCGGCGCAAGCGGCCGGTGATGATGGCGATGGACCTGGTCCGGTGCGCCGCGCTGCTTACCGTGCCCGCCGCGTACGCGCTCGGCGGCCTGGGCCTCGGCCAGCTGCTGCTGGTCTCGGTGCTCGTCGCGGCGGCCGACATCACCTTCAACGCGGCTTCCGGCGCCTTCCTGAAGAGCCTCGTCCCCGCCGACCGGCTGCTCACCGCGAACGCCCGGTTCGAGTCCTCGAACTGGACCGCGCTGGTCCTCGGACCGCCGCTCGGCGGTGCCGCGATCGGCGTGTTCGGCCCGGTGACCACGGTCGTGGCGAACGCCGTCAGCTTTGTGCTGTCGGCGCTCGGCATCCGGGCCGTCGGTGGCGGCGAGCCCAGGCCCGAGCGCACCGGCACGGACCGCCTGCGTGCCACCGACCTCCTCGACGGCTGGCGGCACATCCTCGGCAGCCCGGAGCTGCGGCCGCTGTTCTTCAACAACCTCGCGGCCAACGCTCTGATCATGGTTGCCGCACCACCACTGGCCGTCCTCATGCTCGGCCCGCTCGGCTTCGCCCCCTGGCAGTACGGCCTCGCCTTCGCCGCGCCCTGCCTGGGCGGCCTCCTCGGTTCCCGGCTGGCCCGCCCGCTGGCCGCCCGGTACGGGCAGCAGCGGGTGCTGCGCGGCGCGGCCACCCTGCGCACCCTCTGGCCCCTCGGGCTGGCCTTCGTCCGGCCAGGACTGCCCGGTCTGCTGCTGGTGATGGTCCTGGAGTTCGGGGTGATCAGCTGCTCGGCCGTCTACAGCCCGGTGTACGCCACCCGCCGTCTGGAGTGCACCCCGAACGACCGGGTCGCCCGCACCCTGTCCGCCTGGTCGATCACCGGCAAGGCCACGACGGCGGCGCTCACCGCACTCTGGGGCCTGCTGGCGAGCCTCACCGGCCCCCGCGCCGCGATCGCCCTGGCCGGTGTCCTGCTCCTCGCGACCCCGCTCCTGCTCCTCGGGGAGCCCCGGAAGGCGGTTACGGCACCACCGTCACCGGCCACCGTCCCGCCTTCACCAGACGGATCGCCACCGAGCCGATGAACCGGTGGCCGGCCTGCTCGGAGGCGCCCACCACGACCGCGTCCGCCTTCAGCTCGTCGGCCGCCTTCACCAGACCGGCATAGGGGTCACCGCGGAAGGTGTGGAACTCCCAGCGCACCTCGAATATCCCCTTGAGCCGCTCGGCCGCGTCCCGGATCTGGGCGACCAGGTCCTCCGCGATCTCGTCGGTCGTCTCCGCCACCGGTGCCCCGAGCGCCGCGCCGGCCGCCAGGACCGGCTGCACGTACACGACGGCGAGCAGCGCGCGCTGCCGCCGGGCCATACCGGCGGCGTAGGAGGCCGCGCGCCACGAGGAGTCCGAGCCGTCCACACCGGCCACGATGACCTTCGGCCCGTCCGTGCCCCGCTCGAACTGGTGTTGTTCCGCCACGCTCCGAGGCTATCGGAAATCGCAGGTCCCATGGCTGCCGGGGCCCCTCGCCCGGCAAGCGACGCCCAGTTGGCCGCAGGGCGCTCGACGGGCGAGGTGGGCGGGCGCTTCCTACAGTCGGAGCATGAGTGCCGCCGTGCAGCCCGCCCCGGGGAAGGACACCGCGGGGCCACCGCGCCCCCGCGGCGGCGGGCGGCTCACCTGGGTGCCCGAGGCGTTCGGGACCTTCTTCGCCGCCCTTGCCCTGCTGTGCGCCCTGCTCTCCTTCATCGCCCCGCTGCGCGCACTGCTACGGCCGGTCGTGCACTTCCTCAACGCCGTCGTGGTGCCCGTCAGCCCCAACCTGGCCTACGCCGTCTTCCTGTTCCTGCTCGGCGGCGCCACCGCCGCCCGCAAGAAGGTCGCCTGGTGGCTGGTGGTGATCTACCTCGGCCTGCTGGTGCTGGCGGACATCCTGACCGTCGCCTTCGACTTCGACTGGTACTCCTTCAGCTCACTGCTGGTGTGCGGACTCGCCCTCGCCCTCCTGATCGTGGCCAGACGCGAGTTCTACGCCGCCTCCCGCCGGGCCGCCGTACGGCGCGCCCTCGGTGTCCTCCTCGTCGGCCTGGTCGTGGCGATCCTGGCCGGCTGGGGCCTGGTCTCGCTCTTCCCCGGCTCGCTGCCGCACGGCCAGCACCTGGCCTGGGCCGCCGACCGGGTCTGCGGCGGCCTGGTCGACGGCGGCAGCTACCGCGGCCGCCCGCCCCGGTTCGTGGCCTTCCTGCTCGGCCTCTTCGGCGCCCTCGCCCTGCTCAACGCCGCCGCCACCCTGTTCCGTTCACAGCGCCTGGAAGCGGCCCTGCACGGCGACGAGGAGACCCGTGTCCGCGCCCTCCTCAGGGCCTACGGCGACCGGGACTCCCTCGGTTACTTCGCCACCCGGCGCGACAAGGCCGTGGTCTTCTCGCCCAGCGGCAAGGCCGCCGTCACCTACCGCGTCGAAGCCGGCGTCTGCCTGGCCAGCGGCGACCCCGTCGGGGACCCGGAGGCCTGGCCGCACGCCGTCGCCGCGTGGCTGGACGTGGCCCGCCGGCACGCCTGGGTGCCCGCGGTGATGGGCGCCTCGGAGGGCGGCGCCAAGGCCTACGTCCGCGCCGGGCTCGGCGCTCTGCAACTGGGCGACGAGGCGATCCTGCACGTCGCCGACTTCGACCTCGGCGGCCGGGAGATGCGGGTCACCCGGCAGGCCGTCAACCGGGTCCGGCGTTCCGGCGCCACCACCCGGGTGCGCCGCCATGCCACCCTCACCGAGGCCGAGATGGAGGAGGTCGTCGACAAGGCCGACGCCTGGCGCGACACCGAGACCGAGCGCGGCTTCTCCATGGCCCTGGACCGGCTCGGCGACCCCGCCGACGGCGACTGCCTGCTCGTCGAGGCCCTCGCCGAGGACGGCCGGCTGCTCGCCCTGCTCTCCTTCGTGCCCTGGGGCGGCGACGGTGTCTCCCTCGACCTGATGCGCCGTGACCGCGCCGCCCCGAACGGGGTCATGGAGTTCATGGTCGCCGACCTGTGCGCGGCCGCCCCCAAACTCGGCATCCGCCGTGTCTCGTTGAACTTCGCCGTCTTCCGTTCGGTTTTCGAGGAGGGCGCCCGCATCGGCGCCGGACCGGTGCTGCGCCTGTGGCGCCGGCTGCTGCTGTTCTTCTCCCGCTGGTGGCAGCTGGAAGCCCTGTACCGCTCCAACGCCAAGTACCACCCCGAGTGGTACCCGCGCTTCCTCTGCTACGGCGAGGCCGGCTCCCTCGCCCGGATCGGCGTCGCCTCCGGAATCGCCGAAGGTTTCGTCTCCGTACCCTCCCTGCGCAAACTCTGGGGAAAGGGGCACCCGAAGACCGGACCGCGGCCCGTCGAGGAGCAGCGGTCTTCGCCGGTGCCCGGTCTCGACGGAGGGGACGAGGCCGGGTCCGGCGCCCCGGACCGGAGCCTGCCGGACCAGTTCCGGGTCCGGCGCGGCAAGCTCGACCGGCTGCGCGCCGCGGGCGTCGACCCCTACCCGGTGGCGACCGTACGGCCGACCCGGGCCCTCGCCGACATCCGCGACGGCGAGACGGTCACCGTCGCCGGGCGGATCATGCTGGTCCGCGACTTCGGCGGCATCGTCTTCGTGACGCTGCGCGACTGGTCCGGCGACCGCCAACTCGCCCTCACCCGGGCCGAGTCCGGCGCCGCCCTGGCCCGCTTCACCGCCGACACCGACATCGGCGACCAGATCACCGCCACCGGCCGGGCCGGCCTCAGCGACAAGGGCGCCCCCACCGTCTTCGTCACCGACTGGCAGCTCACCGCCAAGTGCCTGCGGCCCCTGCCCGACAAGCACCGGGGCCTGGCCGACCCCGAGGCCAAGGTCCGCCGCCGCTACCTCGACCTCGCCACCAGCCCCGCCGCCCGCGCCGTCGTCCGCGCCCGCTCCTGCGCCGTACAGGCGCTCCGCCAGGGCCTCCTCGACCGCGGCTACCTGGAGGTCGAGACCCCGATGCTCCAGCAGATCCACGGCGGCGCCAACGCCCGCCCCTTCACCACCCACATCAACGCCTACGACCTCGACCTCTCGCTGCGGATCGCCCCCGAGCTGTATCTGAAGCGGCTGTGCGTCGGCGGGATGGAGAAGGTCTTCGAACTCGGCCGCACCTTCCGCAACGAGGGCGTCTCCTACAAGCACAACCCCGAGTTCACCATGCTGGAGGCCTACCAGGCGTACGCCGACTACGACGTGATGCTCGACCTCGCCCGCGAACTGATCCAGGGCGCCGCGACCGCCGCATTCGGCTCCCCGGTGGCCCGCAGGGACGGGCGGGAGTACGACATCTCGGGGAGCTGGCCCGTCAAGACCGTGTACGGGGCGATCTCCGAGGCGCTCGGGGAGGAGATCGGCCCCGGCACCGAACTGCTGCGGCTGCACCGGCACTGCGACCGGACCGGGGTGCCGTACACCGCCGACGACGGGCCCGCGGACGTCGTCCTGGAGATGTACGAGCGGCTGGTGGAGGAGTGGACCCGGCTGCCCACCTTCTACAAGGACTTCCCGACCGACGTCTCCCCGCTCACCCGGCAGCACCGCACCGACCCGCGGCTCGCCGAGCGCTGGGACCTGGTCGCCTTCGGCACCGAACTCGGCACCGCCTACTCCGAGCTGACCGACCCCGTCGAACAGCGCCGCCGGCTGACCGCCCAGTCGCTGCTCGCGGCCGGCGGGGACCCCGAGGCGATGGAGCTGGACGAGGACTTCCTGGACGCCCTCGAATACGCGATGCCGCCCACCGGCGGACTCGGCATCGGCGTCGACCGGCTGGTCATGTTCCTGACCGGCCTGACGATCCGTGAGACGCTGCCCTTCCCGCTGGTCCGCCGCCACTGAGGGTCCTCGATGCCCGGACACGCCCTCGGTCCCGGGTACTTGACCATTTCTTGCCGAAACCCCCGTGCGCTGGTCCGTGCGGGTGTTTTCACGCCGCCGCACCGGTGTCTAAGTGGTGCGCCCCAGCCCGGCCGGGCGACTGATGAGTCATGCAGAAGGATCAGTTGTTCACCCGACGGCGGCTGCTGCTCGCCGGCGCCGCCGCTCTGGGCGCCGCGGGCACCGCGGGAATCGTGCTGGCGAGCGACGGTGAGGAGGCGGCGGGCACCGTCGCCCCGGCCGCCGGACCACCGGCCCGCCAGGCGCTGAAGTCCTCGGCCTTCCGGCTCCAGCCGCTCACCGGATACGGTCCGCCGCCCACCGAGCCGCGCAAGCTGAAGGTCCGCAAGCAACCCATCATGCGGATCTCCGGGAGCGGCCGGCACATGATGCTCACCTTCGACGACGGCCCCAACCCGGCCTACACCCCGCACATCCTGGACACCCTTGCCAAGTACGACGTGCGCGCGATGTTCTTCCTGTGCGGGGAGTGCATCGTCCAGAACCGGGAACTGGTGGCGCGGATGGCCGCCGAGGGCCATGTCGTCGGCAACCACACCTGGACACATCCACTGCTGACCACCTTGGACCGCCGTGAGATCCGCGACGAGATGGAGAGCACCAGCGACGCCATCGAGGACACCTACGGCGAGCGCCCCCAGTGGTTCCGCGCCCCCTACGGCGCCTGGAACCGCGCGGCCTTCCAACTCGGCGCCGAGATGGGCATGGAGCCCATGGCCTGGACCGTCGACAGCACCGACTGGACCACCCCGGGTACCCGCACCATCGTCGACACGATCGAGAAGGGCGCCGCCCCCGGCGTCGTGGTGCTCTCCCACGACGCCGGGGGCGACCGCTCACAGAGCGTCAAGGCCCTGCGCGAATACCTGCCCTATCTGCTGGACAACGGCTACCACCTGACGGTGCCGCGCCGCCGGACCTGAACCGGATCTGGCCCGTTGCCGCCGACGGGCGTCAGGGCCTGTCTGACCATTCCCGTCTGCCTCGCGGGCGACGGCGGGAATGGTCAGACAGGCCCTGGCCCGCCCGGCCGGATCCGCCTCAGCGGGCCTCGACCAGGCGGGCGAAGACCACCACGTTCCCGTCGTAACCGTTCTGCTTCGAGAAACCGCCGCCGCAGGTGATGACCCGCAACTCCGGTGTGCCCTTGGAACCGTAGACCCGGTCGCCCGGGAAATCGGCTTTCGCGAAGACCTCGATGCCGTAGATCTCGAACACCGCGGTCTTTCCGTCGGTGCGGTCGATCTCGATCCGGTTGCTCTTCTTCAGGGAACCGAGACCGTAGAACACCGCCGGCCCCTTCGTGTTGTCGACGTGGCCGACGATCACGGACGTGCCCTTTTCGCCGGGCGAGACGCCCCCGGTGAACCAGCCGGCCAGATTCGGGTCGTCCGGCGGCGGTGCCGCGACCCAGCCGTCCGCGTCCAGACCCACCGGCATCACGGGGGCGTCGACCCGGATCGCGGGGATCCTGATCCGGTTCGCCGCCGAGTACGGCAGCGAGGCGGGCGCGGTGGCGAAGGTGTCCGGGACCGTGCTACGGCTGTCCGGGGCGGCGGCCGAGGCCGGCTGCGGCGGGCCGACGTCGAACTCCCCCGAACCGTTGCGGATGAGCGCCAGACCGGTCAGCAGCACAAGAGCTATCACGCCCCAGGGGGCACGCTTACGCCGCCGTTCCTCCTCTTCGGCCAGCTCGGAAAGTTCGGACGCAGACATTCGCCATCCCCTCTCGACGCGGCCGCCGCGATGTCCGTGGCGCGCATGTCCGTAGCGCGCATGGGAAAACGCTAAGTCCCGCGCGCGCGTGCGGCGACGGGTCAACGGGCGAACGGGTGGCCCGCGCGCATTCCGGTGCGCCATCCGAGTTGCCGTTCTCAGGATTTTTCTGACGGTCCGTGACCTGCGGCAATATCCGATTGTGTGCTTTTCGCTCGGCGTGTCCCCTCACCAGGACGGACCATTCTCGAAATGCGGGCGTGTTCAAGGCATCTGAGGGTCTATTCGGGAGGTGCTTTCTCGCCGATCTACCGGGGACGGTTCCCGGGGCGCCTTCCGCGGAGGAAGAGATGCGAAACTCACGTGCGCTGGCGGCCGCGTGCACCGTGGTCGCCGTTCTCGGCGCCGCCGCCCCGGTGGCCGTCGCCGACGGCCTGGGCAACCCCGGCGGCCCGCCCAACACCCAGGCTCCGGTCGTCGGTGGGACGGGCGTCGCACCCGGGGCCGGTGTCGCCCCCGGGGCCGGCGTCGGTGTCGCCCCTGGAGTCGGCGTCGGTGTCGCCCCCGGCATCGCGGCGGTACCCGGGGTCGCCGTTCCCGGGTACGGCATCGGCGGATTCGGCGTAGGCGGCTTCGGCCGGGGGGACGGCCGGGGGGACGGCCGGGGGGACGGCCGGGGCAGGGAGGGCTTCGGCGGTCGAGGCGGGGACGGCTTCGGCGGACGGGGCGGGGAGGGCTTCGGCGGACGGGGCGGGGAGGGCTTCGGTGGTCGGGGCGGGGAAGGCTTCGACGGTCGGGGCGGCGACGGCTTCGACGGGCGCGGTGACGACGGGTTCGGCGGCGGGAACGGTGACGACGGGTTCGGCGGCGGGAACGGTGGAGACGGGTTCGGCGGCGGATTCGGCGGCCGGGGCTTCGGGGTGCGCAACATCCTCGCCCAGCCCAGGGCGATCACGAGCGGCGCCCGCCTCACCGTCACCGTCAACGGCTGCCGCAGCGGCTCCATGAGCTCCCGCGCCTTCCGGACGACCTCGCTGTTCCCGTTCGGCGGCGACATGGCACGCGGCGTCGCCACCATCGACCGGGACGCCCGCCCCGGCCCCTACGACCTGACCGTCCGCTGCAACGGGGGGCGGACCCTGACCCGGCCGAACGCGTTCTATGTGCTCGGCGGGGTCAGGGGCGGCCTCGGCGGCAGTGTCTCCAGCGGGGCCACCCCGGCCGACATGGCGATCGGCGGTGGGCTGGTGGGCGCGGCCGTCCTCGCCGGCTGCGGGTTCTGGCTGCGCCGCCGGCACGAGAAGCGGCTCTGACCCGTGCGGGCCGTCTTCGCCCCGGCCCTGCGCGGGCCCGGGGCGAAGGGCCTGCGCGGTCGGGCGGCGGCCCGGGAGACGATCAGGCACCGCCTTCGCCGTCCCGCCTGCGCGCGATGCGGTACGCCGCGCCGACCGAGCCCACGACGAGCGCGGCGCCGAGGCCGATCTCCTTGAGATCGAACCCGTCTACGCTGCCGCCCGCACCGGCCCGCACACCCCGATCGGGCGGGAGCGGCTGCGGGTTGAGTTCCTCACGCCCGTCGACACCGCTGTCGGCACGGCCGTCCGTACGGTCGTCGGACTGCGCGTCGGTGCGGTCGCCCGACTGGCTGTCGATGCGGTCGTCGGACTGGTCGTCGGAGCGCCCGCCGGTGTGGCTGTCGGACTGGCTGTCGGTGCGGTCGTCCGGCTGCCTGTCCGTGCGTCCGTCGGTGCGCCCCTCGGACCGCTCGCCCGTGCCGCCGTCGCCGAGTTCCGCCGACTGGCTGCCCGCGATGCTGAGTTGGGTCGACCCCCTCGCCCCGTCGCAGTCGAACGTCACCCGGTACGACGTCTGCGATCTCGCGTCCCGGTCGACCGTGGCCGCCACCGAGTCCCGCCCCTCGGGGATCCGGACCGTGTCGAACACGTCCGAGGTGACCGTGGCGGCGCCCCGGCAGCTCTCGTCGCGGTTGAGCCGCAGGCTGACCCGGCCGCCGGCCGAGACGGTGGACGGCGTGACGTGGACGCCGAAGGAGGTCTGCCGGCCGCTGTCCCGGCCCCCGTCGCCTTCGTCGTCCGTGAGGGCGGCCGGAGCGCCCAGGACGAGGGCCCCGAGGCCGAGCAGCGCGGCCGGGGCGAGGCGTATTGCGTGCATGGTGGTTCCTCCGGTCCCCGAGGAGCTGTCCGCGGATCTGTTCCGCTCGTGCCGGAAATGCACCTCGATGATCGGAACGCTAGGAACATCCGCACACGCGCGCGAACGCAATAGCGCGAACGGGGGAAGCGGGTGAGCCGACCGGGGGAGCGGTGGGGGCACGACCGGGGGAAGCGTGGGGCCCACCGGGGGATGCGGATACGGCAGCCGGGGGACACCCGCGGCGTGGCGCCGCGCGATGACCCCCGGATGTCCCCGGCGTCCGGGGTCCTTCTACCCCTTGATGTGCGGGAAGAGGTTCAGGAAGGGCTGGGCCGTCGCCGTGATGCCCCGGCTGTACGGTTCGTCGAAGTCCCAGATCAGGAAGAGCATGAAGGCGATGGTCGCGGAGAACAGCCCCGCCAGGATCAGTTCGCGCCGGGTGCGCCTGATCTGCAGCGCGAAGACCATGCCGATGGTGACCACGGCTCCGGTCAGCAGCCCGAACCACACCACGTTCGGCATGGTCGCCCCGGTCGAGTCGGCCCGGGCGCTGCGTGACTGGTCGAGCGCGGCCACCTGGTCCACCAGCGGCTGGTAGGCCTGCGCCTGGAAGTCGGTCTTCGGCTGGTAGTCGGTGACGTCCTGACGGATCTTCGCGAGCAGATCCGCGCCGGTCGGGGTGAGACGGCCGTGGTCGGCCATCTCCTTCCACTCCTTGTCGACGACCTGCCGGGCGTAGGCGTCGACGTCCGCCCGGATCCGGTCACGGGCGTCGGGCGGGTACACCCGCACCCGTTCGTAGATCTCGTGCAGTGCCTGCGCCTCCGCCTGCACATGGTCCTGGGCGCCACTGCGGGCCTCCCACACCCCGGCCACCGCCAGACCGAGGACGATGGCGTAGATGACGCCGATCCACATGGTCATGTACTCGATGACGTCCGGCGTCTCGGAGGGATCCTCGTCCTCCGCCGCCCTCTTGTGCCGGACGAGGGTGATGATGACCACCACGGCACAGGCCGCGAGCATCGCGAGGACGAGAACAAGCCAATCCGGCAACGGAAACCTCCAGAAAACAGTGGGCCGGCCGTCAGCGCGCGCGGAACGCGGCGATGGCGACGATGGCGGGTACGGCGATGAGCAGGACGTAGGTGACCGGTGAGGTGCGGTTCGGGGCCGCCGTGCCGGTCGACTGGATGCGGTACGGCGGGTAGGTCACCGGGGTCGGTGAGGGCCGCGGGGTGGGCTTGGGCGTCGGGGTCGGGGTGGGCGTCGGCCTCGGCTCGGGCCGGGGAGCCGGTGGCGGGGTGGGCGCGGGCTTCGGGGCCGGCGCGGGTGGCGGCGGCGGGGCCGGGGCCGGCGGGGCGGGCTTCGGCCGCGGCTTCGGGGTGGGCTTCGGCGTGGGCTTGGGTTTGGGGGTGGGCTTGGGCGTGGGGGTCGGCTCCGGCGGCGGAGTGGGGGTGGGCGTGGGTGTCGGCGTGGGGCACGGCGGCGGTGTGGGAGGCGGGCAGGGCGGCGGAGTGGGCCAGGAGCCGCCGGCGACGGCCACCGCGTGAATGCCGTCGGGGCCTGTCGAGGCGTAGGCGCAGGCGTCGGCCGACGCCGTGCCGACCGGGCAGCCCAGCAGGGTCCAGGTGAGTGTCAGCAGAGCCAACACCCTCGGGACGGGCGCGAGTCGGGTCGCTTCGGGTGCATGCACGACCGAGATCATGAGGCGTCGGGTGCCGTCGCACGCCGGAGTGCGGAGGGATTGGCCCGAACGGGGGACAGGTGGCGTAAACCGGTTTGAATCGCACGGTCCGTCGGTTGGCTCGAAGCGTACGTCCGTGCGGGACGTGCACCGAGGGCACAGTGTCCCGAAAGAAATTTGTGCGGCCGTTGAACACTTCGACCCTCGGCGCCCGTACCTGGTGGCGTGCGGCGGCGCACAGGCGCTGCAATATCCAGGCGATTATTGGGGAGTTGAAGATGAAGACCTCCTGGAGGAGCGCCTCTTTGGTGGCCACGGCCGCAGGCGTGCTGGTTTTGACGACGGGATGCGGTCAGGACAACGTGACCACTCCGTCCTCGGCGGCGCAGAACGTGGGTGCCACGGCCCCGGCCGGGGTCGGCAGCGTGGGCAGTGTGACCAGCCCCTCCACCGGTGCGGGCAACGGTTACGGCGCGGACGGCAACCAGGCTTCCAGCTCTCCGGCCGTGGTTGCCCCGGCGGGCAAGCTGACCGTTGCCGGCAACCCCGACCTCGGGAAGGTGCTGACCGACGGCAGTGGCCTCACCCTCTACCGTTTCGACGCGGACACCGCCAATCCCCCCAAGTCGAACTGCGACGGCGACTGCGCCACCACCTGGCCGCCGGTGCCCGCCGACGACGCCACGGCCGGTGAGGGCATCGACAAGGCGCTGCTCGGCGAGGTCACCCGCACCGACGGCACCAAGCAGCTGACCGTCGGCGGCTGGCCGGTGTACCGCTATGCCAAGGACGTCAACGCCGGTGACGTGAACGGCCAGGGCGTGGGCGGCAAGTGGTTCGCGACGGCCCCCGACGGCAAGAAGGCCACCCTGGCCGACCTGCCCGGCCTTTCCGTCCGCAAGGACGCCAAGCTCGGTGACATCGTCGTCGACAAGAACGGCATGACGGTCTACCGCTTCATCAAGGACAAGGCGTGGCCCAAGTCCGTCTCCAACTGCACCGGTGACTGCCTCGTGAAGTGGCCGGCCGTCGCGGAGGTGGCCTCCAGCGACACCAAGGGCGTCGTGAAGAAGGGCCTGATGGGCTTCACCCGGCCCGACAACGGCGAGAAGCAGCAGACGGTCAACTGCTGGCCCATCTACACCTTCTCCGGCGACGCGAAGGCCGGGGACACCAACGGCCAGGGCGTCGGCGGCACTTGGTACGCCGTCTCGCCCGAAGGAAAGCTGGTCGGCGCGCCGGGCAAGTAAGGGATCGCCTGCCCAGGGTTGATCGCCCCGCCCGAGTCCACATCTCGCGTATCGCGGAAGGGAGGACAGAGGCCGGCGAGAGTCCCGGACGGCGACACGACGGTGCACGACCGCCCGCCCCCTCCACACCGCATGGAGGGGGCGGGCTCGTGTGTTTTGCATCTCCTCCGCAGGCGCTTCGCATCGCGTCCAGATGTACGCCGCATCGCATCCGCCTCCGACGGACTGCCCGAACACCCCCAAAGCGCACACCGAATTCGCAGGTGGTGACCGGGAACGGACGGTCAATTTCCGGTTCCACTCGCCCAGTTCGCAGGCGATCAGTAGCCTCTGCTCGAACACCGGATCGTCTCAGCCTTGGAGAGATACATGGAGCGTCCCGCCTGGGCCCCACGGAGCATCGACATCTCGGTGCCGAGCGTTTCGCGTATCTACGACTACTACCTGGGCGGTTCGCACAATTTCGAGGTCGACCGGGAAGCGGCCCGCAAGGCGATGACGTTCCTGCCGGGCCTGCCGAAGATCATGCAGGCCAACCGGGCCTTCATGCGCCGCGCCGTCCGCTACGCCGTCGGCGCCGGCATCGAGCAGTTCCTGGACATCGGCTCCGGCATCCCCACCTTCGGCAACGTCCACGAGGTCGCGCAGGCGGCGCACCCCGGCGCACGTGTGGTGTACGTCGACCACGACCCGGTGGCCGTGGCCCACAGCCAGGCGGTGCTCGCGGGCAACGAGGAGGCGGACGTGGTCGCCGCGGACCTCCGCAAGCCCCAGGAGATCCTGTCGAGCCCTCAGGTGGAGCGCCTCATCGACCTGAATCGGCCAGTGGCCCTGCTCCTCGTTGCCATACTGCACTTCGTGGAAGACGCGGACGACCCGTACGGGACAGTGACACAGCTGCGCGAAACACTCGCGCCCGGCAGCCTGTTGATTCTCACGCATGCCTCGTACGAGGGAATCCCGCTGTCAACCGAGCGGGCCGAGAGCGCGGTGGACGTATACAAGGACATTCGCAACCCGCTCATCATGCGCTCGCGCGACGAGATCGCAAGGTTCTTCGAGGGGTACGACATGGTGGAACCCGGACTGGTGCCGATGCCGCACTGGCGGCCGGAGTCGGCGCCGGAGGACGAGGATCCGTATGCCTTCTCCGGATTCGCCGGCGTGGGGATCGCGGCGTGAGCGCGGAGCCGGACGGCCCGGAGGACAGACTGCGCCGGTTCGCGACGATCTGGAGCCGGGCGGTGTTCCCGGTGACCTCGACGTCCCTGACCCGGCCGGCGTTCGAGGAGCAACTCCTCCCGCTGGCCCGTCGCTTGAGCCAGGTGCTGCTGGCGCACGGCTTCGACGCGGAGGAGGCCCGGCAGGTGGGGGCCGCGCTGATCGACGCGCACTGCACCGACCCCGAGGCGCTCACCCGCACCCTCGACTGCGTCGACGCCTATCTGGCCCTGTACTGCGGTGGGGACGGACCCCAGGACGAGCTGCGGATGCGTTCCTCGCGGATCCAGCACGCGATGGCAGCCGGGTTCGCCCAGGCGCTGCGCGAGCGCACGCTGGCCGAGCAGGAGGCCATCGCGCAGGCCGCGTTGCGGGCCCAGGGCGTGGTCGCGCAGGCGCTGCACGCCAGCGAGGCGCGCTTCCGCGCCGTCTTCGAGGGCGCGGCGATAGGAATCGGCATCGCCGACCTGGAGGGCAACGTCCTCCAGGTCAACGGTGCGCTGCTGCGTATGTTCGGCGGTTCCGAACAGACCCTGCGCGGCCGCAAGGTCATGGAGTGGGCGCATCCCGAGGACGCGCCCCAGACCTGGCGGCTCTACGAGGAGCTGGTCCGCGGCGACCGCGAGCACTACCACGTCGAGAAGGCGTTCAACCGCTCCGACGGAACGGTCCTGTGGACCAACCTGACCGTCTCCCTGCTCCGGGACGCGGACGGCGAGCCGCAGTACCAGCTGGCCCTCATGGAGGACACCACCGAGCGCCGGCTGCTCAACCTGCGGCTGCGCTACGAGGCCACCCACGACGCGCTGACCGGCCTCCCGAACCGCACGCTGTTCTTCGAGCGCCTGGAGAAGGCCCTGGCCGCCGGTGAGGGCCAGCGCTTCGGGCTGTGCTACCTCGATCTGGACGGCTTCAAGACCATCAACGACAGCCTCGGCCACTCGGCCGGTGACCGGCTGCTCGTGGAGGTCGCCGACCGGCTGCAGTCCTGCGCGACCGCGCCCGGCGAGATGGTCGCCCGGCTCGGCGGCGACGAGTTCGTGGCACTGACCACCGGACCGGCCACCCAACGCGAGGTCGACGACCTGGCCGACCGCATCATGAACGCCCTCATCACCCCGATCAGCGTCGACGGCCGCGAACTCACGGTCCGGGGCTCCATCGGCATCGTGGAGGGCCCGGCGGGCGAGCGCACCCCGGCCGAGGTGCTGCGCAGCGCCGACATCACGATGTACCGGGCCAAGTCGGCGGGCGGCAACCGCTTCGAGCTGGCCGACCCGGAGGCCGACGCCCGCGCCATCACCCGGCACGGCCTGACCACCGCGCTCCCCGCCGCCCTGGACCGCAACGAGTTCTTCATCGAGTACCAGCCGCTGGTCCACCTCGGCGACGGCAGTGTCCGGGGCGCCGAGGCCCTGGTCCGCTGGCTGCACCCGCAGCACGGCGTCCTCGGCCCCGACCGGTTCATCCCGCTCGCCGAACACACCGGGCTCATCGTCCCGTTGGGCCGCTGGGTCCTGGAGGAGTCGATCCGCCAGGCCCGCGAATGGCGAGAACGCTACGGCGAGGAGACCAGCGCCGGCCCGCTGCGGATCAACGTCAACCTGTCCCCGTGCCAGCTCTCCCACCCCGGCCTGGTCCAGGACACGGTGGACATCCTGGAGCGGACCGGAGTGGCCCCCGACGCCCTCTGCCTGGAGGTCACCGAGTCGGCCCTGATCGGCGCCGACGACGATCTCCTCAAGCCGCTGCGCCGGCTCGCCGAGATGGGTGTCGACATCGCCCTGGACGACTTCGGCACGGGCTACTCCAACCTCGCCAACCTGCGCCGCCTCCCGGTGAGCATCCTCAAGCTGGACCGCTCGTTCACCCAGAGCATGCAGCAGTTCCCGGCGGACCCGGTCGACCTCAAGATCGTGGAGGGCATCGTCTCCCTGGCCCACAGCCTGGACCTCGCGGTCACGGTCGAGGGCGTGGAGACGGGCGCCCAGGCCGAGCAACTCCGCATACTGGGCTGCGACACGGCCCAGGGCTGGTACTACGCCCGCCCGGGCCCACCGGAGCGCCTGCACGAACTGGCGCTGGTGGACGCGACGGGCTGACGACCCGGCGTCCCTTCGTGGGCCCTCAGTCGAGGTGGAAGACCTCCTCGGCGGGGGCCCACCACTCGCCCTCGGCGGCGGTGTCAAGCGGCTGCTGACACGGGTCGGTCAGCGCCCACCACTCGCGTGTCACCGGGTCGGAGGCGATCTGCGCGGTGTCGGCGGCGTAGTCGCTGCCCGTGTACTCCAGGTAGCTGAACAGCAGTCCGTCCCGCAGGAAGATCGAGTAGTTGCCGATCCGGGCACGCTTGAGTGCCGCCAGCACGCCCGGCCACGCGGCGGCGTGCAGTGCGCGGTACTCCGACTCCTTCTCCGGACGCAACCGGATGACGGCAGCGAAGCGCTGCATCTGGCTCACCTCTCCTGTCCTTCAACCCGTTCGGGGGGTACCTCGGGTACATCCACTTCGGCAGCAGCCTGCCCGGGGACCTATTGTCGGCGGCGCGGATCGGCGGCTGCACCGAACCCCGTCAGGGGCGCGGGGCTGTGACAATGTGCGGCTCCGCCGCGTGGGCGCGACCAGCCCCCACGCACCCGCGGACAACCACGCCCCGTCACCTCTCCAACAGCATCCTCTGCAACTCCCTGGCGGCCCGGGGCGGCGCGACGTCACTCCGGTGCGCCAACGCGATCGTCCGATGCAACCCCGGCCGAGCCAACGGAGTGACCCGCAACCCCCGCCCCGAACGAGCGGCGACCATCCGAGGCACCACGGCCACCCCCAGCCCGGCTCGCACGAACCCCAGCACCGCGTCCATCTCACCCCCCTCAACGGCGAAGCTCGGCTCGAACCCGGCGGAGCGGCACGCCGCGACGGTCAGCTCCCGCAGGTCGTAGCCGTGCCGGAACATCACCAGCCGCTCCCCCTCCAGGTCGGAGATCTTCACCCCGCCCCGCCCCCGTCCGGGCGCCGTCGCCTCGGGTGAGGACACCACCACCAGGTCCTCCCGCAACAGCTCCACCGTGGTCAGCGCGGGTGACGCCGGCGGCAGCGGCAGCACGATCAGCGCCAGATCCAGCGCCCCGCGCGCCAGCTCCCGTACCAGGTCGTGGGAGCCGCTCTCCTCGATCAGCAGCTGGATGCCGGGGTAACGGTCGTGGAAGGCCCGCAGCACGTCCGGCAGCAGCCCCGTGCACAGACTCGGCGTCGCCCCCAGCCGCACCCGCCCGCTCCGCAGCTGCACCAGCTCCTGGACCTCGTGCCGGGCGGTGTCCGCGTCCGCCAGGATGCGCCGGGCCAGCGGCAGCAGCGCCTCGCCCGCGTCGGTGAGCGTGATGTTGCCCCGCGCCCGCAGGAAGAGATCTGCCCCCAGCTCCCGCTCCAGCGCCCTGATCTGCTGGGACAGCGACGGCTGGGCGACATGGACCAGCTCGGCGGCCCGGGTGAAGTGCCGGGTCTCGGCGACGGCGACAAAGTACTGAAGCTGCTGGAACTGCATGGGTACACGATAGCTTCCGGCTATGGAATCGAGCCGGACCATGTCTTGGACCGATCGGGTGTCCGGGCTCTACCGTCCTGAACATGGCTCTGGCAACGCGGACGGACCGACGGCCGTCCATGGCACGCACGATGTGGGACAGCTCCGTCGGCAAGAAGACCGTGATGGCCGTCAGCGGCCTGATCATGCTGCTCTACCTGGTCGTGCACATGATCGGCAACCTGAAGATCTACTTCGGGGCAGGCGATTTCAACCATTACGCCCACTGGCTGCGCACCGTCGGCGAACCGTTCATGCACTACGAGTGGACGCTCTGGCTCATCCGGATCGTCCTGGTCGTCGCCGTGGTCGCACACGCCACGTCCGCGTACCAGCTCAGCCGCCGTGACATCAAGGCGCGCCCGACGAAGTACGTCCACAGCAGGCCCCGGGCCAGCTACGCGACCCGCACCATGCGCTGGGGCGGGATCATCCTCGCCCTCTTCATCGTCTGGCACATCCTCGACCTGACCACCGGCACCGTGCACTCCGGCGGCTTCCAGGAGGGTCACCCGTACCAGAACGTCGTGGACACCTTCTCCACCTGGTACGGCAACGTCATCTACATCGTGGCGATGCTCGCGCTGGGTCTGCACGTGCGGCACGGCTTCTGGAGCGCCGCCCAGACCCTCGGCGCCGGCAGCCGCACCCGCGACCGCGCCCTCAAGGCCACGGCCGACGTCCTCGCGCTGCTGCTCACGGCCGGCTTCATCGCCGTACCCGTGGGTGTCATGACCGGAGTGGTGAGCTGAACATGACCGACTACGTGAACTACACCACCGGCGAAGCCGTCGTCGACGGCAAGGCCCCCTCGGGCCCGGTCAACGAGCGCTGGGACACCCGCCGCTTCGAGGCCAAGCTGGTCAACCCCGCCAACCGGCGCAAGCACACCGTGATCGTCGTCGGCACCGGTCTGGCCGGCGGCTCCGCCGGGGCCACCCTCGCCGAACAGGGCTACCACGTCGTCCAGTTCTGCTACCAGGACTCCCCGCGCCGCGCCCACTCCATCGCCGCGCAGGGCGGGATCAACGCGGCGAAGAACTACCGCAACGACGGCGACTCCGTCCACCGGCTGTTCTACGACACCGTCAAGGGCGGCGACTTCCGGGCCCGGGAGTCCAACGTCCACCGGCTCGCGCAGATCTCCGTGGAGATCATCGACCAGTGCGTGGCCCAGGGCGTGCCGTTCGCCCGCGAGTACGGCGGTCTGCTCGACACCCGGTCCTTCGGCGGTGTCCAGGTGTCCCGCACCTTCTACGCCCGTGGACAGACCGGGCAGCAGCTGCTGCTCGGCGCCTACCAGGCGCTGAGCCGGCAGATCGCCGCCGGGAACGTGGAGATGCATCCGCGTACCGAGATGCTCGACCTGATCGTGGTCGACGGACGGGCGCGCGGGATCGTGGCCCGGGATCTCATCACCGGTCGCATCGACACGTACTTCGCCGACGCCGTCGTCCTCGCCAGCGGTGGCTACGGCGACGTCTTCTACCTGTCGACGAACGCCATGAACTCCAACGCCACCGCCGTCTGGCGGGCGCACCGGCGCGGCGCATACTTCGCCAACCCGTGCTTCACCCAGATCCACCCCACCTGCATCCCGCGCACCGGCGACCACCAGTCCAAGCTCACGCTGATGAGCGAGTCGCTGCGCAACGACGGCCGGATCTGGGTGCCCAAGGCCAAGGGCGACACCCGGCCGGCCCACCAGATCCCCGAGGACGAGCGCGACTACTACCTGGAGCGCATCTACCCGTCCTTCGGCAACCTGGTCCCACGCGACATCGCCTCCCGCGCCGCGAAGAACGTCTGCGACGAGGGGCGGGGCGTCGGCCCCGGCGGGCAGGGCGTCTACCTCGACTTCGCCGACGCCATCGCGCGGATGGGACGCAAGGCCGTCGAGGCCAAGTACGGCAACCTCTTCGACATGTACCAGCGGATCACCGACGAGGATCCGTACCAGGTGCCGATGCGGATCTACCCCGCGGTGCACTACACGATGGGCGGGCTGTGGGTCGACTACGACCTCCAGACCACCGTCCCCGGGCTGTTCGCGGTCGGCGAGGCCAACTTCTCCGACCACGGCGCGAACCGGCTCGGCGCGAGCGCGCTGATGCAGGGCCTGGCCGACGGCTACTTCGTGCTGCCGGCCACCATCAACGACTACCTGGCCCGCAACCCCCACCAGGAGGCGGTGACCGACGAACACCCCGTCGTCCAGGAGGTGCTGGCCGAGACCGAGGACCGGCTGAACCTGCTGCTCTCCGTCGACGGCGACCGCACCCCCGACTCCTTCCACCGCGAACTCGGCGAACTGATGTGGGAGTTCTGCGGTATGGCCCGGACGGACGCGGGGCTGCGCAAGGCACTGGAGCGCATCCCGCAGATCCGCGAGGAGTTCTGGCGGCGGATCAAGGTGCCGGGGACCGGCGAGGAGTTCAACCAGTCCCTGGAGAAGGCCAACCGCATCGTCGACTACCTGGAGCTGGCCGAGCTGATGTGCCTCGACGCACTGCACCGCGCCGAGTCCTGCGGCGGCCACTTCCGCGAGGAGTCCCAGACCCCCGACGGTGAAGCCGCCCGCAGGGACGACGAGTTCTCCTACGCGGCCGCCTGGGAGTTCACCGGCACCGGGGACGCCCCGGTCCTGCACAAGGAAGACCTGGTCTTCGAGTACGTCCACCCCACTCAGCGGAGCTACGCATGAAGCTCACCCTGCGCGTCTGGCGGCAGAAGAACGCCGACGCCGACGGCGCGATGTCCACCTACGAGGTGGACGGCATCTCGTCGGACATGTCCTTCCTCGAGATGCTCGACACCCTCAACGAGGAGCTGATCCTCAACGGCGAGGACCCGGTCGCCTTCGACCACGACTGCCGCGAGGGCATCTGCGGCGCGTGCTCCCTGGTGATCAACGGGGACGCGCACGGGCCCGAGCGCACCACCACCTGCCAGCTGCACATGCGGTCCTTCAAGGACGGCGACACGATCGACATCGAGCCGTGGCGGGCGGCCGCCTTCCCGGTGATCAAGGATCTGGTGGTCGACCGGTCCGCGTTCGACCGGATCATCCAGGCCGGCGGCTACATCACCGCGCCGACCGGGGCCGCCCCGGAGGCGCACGCCACGGCGGTGCCGAAGGCCGACGCCGACTTCGCGTTCGAGCACGCGGAGTGCATCGGGTGCGGGGCGTGCGTGGCGGCCTGCCCCAACGGAGCGGCGATGCTGTTCACCTCCGCCAAGATCAACCATCTGAACGTACTGCCCCAGGGGGCGCCCGAGCGGGAGACGCGGGTGCTGGACATGGTGGCCCAGATGGACGACGAGGGCTTCGGCGGGTGCACGCTGGCAGGGGAGTGCGCGACCGCCTGCCCGAAGGGCATTCCGCTGGTGTCCATCACGAGCATGAACAAGGAGTGGCTGCGGGCCAGCCGGAAGGCGGGAAAGCGGTAGCGCCGTCGGAGGCGCGTAAGTGAACGTTCGCCGACAAGTGCGGACGGGCGGGGCCGGGGCTGGTGCTCCCCGGCCCCGTTTCGCCGTTCGCCAACCGTCGTACCGGGGGTGCGCAACGGCCCGGTCGGGTCACGGTAGCGTTGCTTCAGCGCGTCCATAGGGACACGCGCGGGGGTCGGTCACCCACCGAATCCCGGCATTCAGCAGCCGCACATCCACGGGTCCCGCGCACGTCACGCCGAGTCCAGCCTGCCAAGGAAGAAAGCAGGTGCAGATTTCCTCAGCTACCGCTCGGCGCAGGAGACCTCCATGACCGCCATGCCCGCCTCACCCCCTGCTCTCGCCGCCCCGCCCGGGGACTCCGGCTATCTGGTGCAGCTCGCCCGTGACGAGGACGACGTCCGGGCCGCGCAGCGACTGCGCTACCAGGTGTTCGCCGGAGAGATGGGTGCCCGGCTCGACGGGCCGGAACCGGGGTTGGACGTGGACGCCTTCGACGCGTTCTGCGACCACCTCCTGATCCGGGAAGCCCTGACCGGCGAGGTCGTCGGTACCTACCGGCTGCTGCCGCCCGAGCGCGCCGCCGTCGCCGGCCGCCTCTACTCCGAGGGCGAGTTCGACCTCGGCCCGCTCGCCGGCATTCGCTCCAACCTGGTCGAGGTCGGCCGGTCCTGTGTGCACCCCGCCCACCGCGACGGCGCCGTGATCGGTCTCATCTGGGCCGGCATAGCCCGGTACATGGTGGACCGCGGCCACGAGTGGCTGGCCGGCTGCTGCTCCGTCCCGCTCGCCGACGGTGGCGCCCTCGCGGCCGCCACCTGGGAGCGGGTGCAGGCCAAGCACCTGGCCCCGGAGGAGCTGCGGGTACGACCGCTGCGCCCGTGGGTGCCCGAGGGGCCGGCCCCGGAGGGCCGGGCCGAACTGCCCGCGCTGCTCCGCGGCTACCTGCGCCTGGGCGCCTGGGTGTGCGGCGAGCCCGCGCACGACCCCGACTTCGGGGTCGCCGACATGTACGTCCTGCTGTCGATGCGCCGGGTCAACGCGCGCTATCTGCGGCACTTCCTCTCGCTCGTCCCGGCCTGATGAGCGTCTGGCTGCCCAGCGCGCCGTGCACCCCCGGCGCGTGCGTGGAGTCCGCGGGGTCCCTGACGGTCCTGCCCCGCGCCGTGCTGCGGTTCGCCGCGGTCGTGGCCCTGCTGCTGGTCGCGATCGTGCTGCTCCCGCTCGGCGGGAGGATTCCCACCGAGTGGGTGCGGCGGTTCTCCCGGCTGGTCGTCCGGGCCGCCGGGGTCCGGGTCCGGACCACCGGCAGTGCCCCGGGCACCGGTGGGGTGCTCCTTGTCGCCAACCACATCTCCTGGCTGGACATCCCGCTGCTCGCCGCCGTACGGCCCGCGCGGATGCTCGCCAAGAAGGAGATCCGCGAGTGGCCGGTGGCCGGCGCGCTGGTGGCCGGCGCCGGGGCGCTGTTCATCGACCGGGACCGGCTGCGCGCGCTGCCGGACACGGTCGGCCGGATCTCGGGCGCGCTGCGGGAGGGCGCCGCGGTGGTCGCCTTCCCCGAGGGCAGCACCTGGTGCGGCCGGGCCCAGGGCCGGTTCCGGCGGGCCGTGTTCCAGGCCGCCCTGGACGCCGGCACGCCCGTCCAGCCGGTGCGGCTGCATTACCGGCTGGAAGCAGGCGAGGCCAGCACCGTGCCCGCCTATGTCGGTCAGGACACGCTGCTGGCCTCCCTGTGGCGAGTGGTGTCGACCCGTGGCCTGGTGGCCGAGGTGGACATACGGCCGCTGATACCCGCCGGCCGCCACCCGGACCGTCGCACCCTCGCCCGCGCCGCCCAGCCGGTGACCCACGGGCCGGCCTGGACGCACGCGGCTCTGGTGAGCCCCGGCAAGGGCTCTCAGTGGTCGGTCTCCAAGTGGAGCTTGAGCAGGTCGACCCCGTAGTCGCCGCCGTTGGGCGTGCGGATGATGGTGTGGATGTGCTGCTGGGTCGGCGTGCCGCCCGGACCGCCCATGCCACCACCGCCGCCCGCGCGGCGGCACCGCCGGCGAGCAACGCCTTGTTCATGAACCAGCGGCGGGTGCGCTCGGCTTCGGGGGTGCGGGGGTGGTGTCCATGCATACGCCCAAAATCCAGGGGCGACCTGAACCGTTCCTGAAGATCATCGCGGGCGGGACCGGGCGAGATAGGGCCCTGTGACACTGCCCTCGGCCCGTGCGACCTCGGCCGGCCGGCCCGCCGCGACGATCCGGCCGCCCCGGTCCCCGCCGCCCGGCCCCAGGTCGATCACCCAGTCCGCGCCCGCCACCACCGCCATGTCGTGCTCGACCACGACGACCGTGTGCCCGGTGTCCACCAGCCCGTGCAACTGGCGCATCAGCACCTCGACGTCGGCCGGATGCAGGCCCGTCGTCGGCTCGTCGAGGAGGTAGAGGGTGGGACCGCGCCGACCACGCTGCAACTCACCGGCCAGCTTGATGCGTTGGGCCTCGCCACCGGACAGCTCCGTGGCGGGCTGCCCCAGTCGCAGATAGCCGAGCCCCACGTCGAGCAGGGTGCGCAGGCTGCGCGCCACGGCCGGGATGTCCGCGAAGAACTCCGCCGCGCTCTCCACGGTCAGGTCCAGCACCTCGGCGATGTTCCGTCCCCGGTAGGGCACTTCGAGTGTCTCGGGGTTGTAGCGCGCCCCGCCGCAGTCCGGGCAGGGCGTGTAGGTACTGGGCAGGAACAGCAGCTCCACGCTGACGAAACCCTCGCCCTGGCAGGTCTCGCAGCGCCCTCCGGTCACGTTGAAGGAGAACCGCCCCGCGCCGTAACCACGCTCCCGCGCCCGGTCGGTGGCCGCGAACACCTTCCGTACGACGTCGAACAAGCCGGTGTAGGTGGCCAGGTTGGAACGCGGGGTGCGGCCGATCGGCTTCTGGTCGACAGAGACCAGGCGGCCGACCCCGTCCAGCTCCTCGGTGATCTCGCCGATCAGCGTCGACTTGCCCGAGCCGGAGACGCCGGTGACGGCGGTGAGGACACCGAGCGGAAACTCGGCGGTGACCGCGCGCAGGTTGTGCCGGGTGACCGGACCTACCTTCAACCACCCGGCGGCAGAGCGGAGTCGACGGGCCGGAGCGGGCTCCGCCGCGAACAGGTGGCGGGCGGTGGCGGACTCCGCGACCCCGGCCAGCTGTGCCACCGGCCCGCTGTGCAGTACCCGGCCACCGTGCTCACCCGCGCCGGGGCCCACCTCCACCAGCCAGTCGGCGCCGCGCACCACGTCCAGGTGGTGCTCCACCACGAACACCGAGTTCCCGGCCGCCTTCAGTCGCTCCAGCACCGTCAGCAGCGCCTCGGTGTCCGCCGGGTGCAGCCCGGCCGACGGTTCGTCCAGGACGTAGACGACACCGAACAGCCCGGAGCGCAACTGCGTCGCCAGACGCAGGCGTTGGAGTTCGCCCGCGGAGAGCGTCGGAGTCGCCCGGTCCAGGCTCAGATAGCCGAGGCCGAGTTCGACGACCGGGGCGATGCGGGAGGTGAGGTCCTCGGTGAGCACCCGCGCGGTCTCCGTCGCGGGGGCGCCGCCGAGCAGCCCGGCGAGCTCGGTCAGGGGCAGGGCCGCCAGATCGGCGATCGTACGGCCTCCGAAGGTCACGGCGAGTGCCTCGGGCCGCAGCCTGCTGCCGCCGCACACCGGACAGGGCGCGCTGCTCAGGAACCGCTCCGCCTTCGCCCGCAGAGCCGGGCTCCTGGAGTCCGAGAAGGTCTTCATGACGTACCGGCGGGCGCTCATGTACGTGCCCTGGTACGGCCGTTGGATGCGGTCGGCGTCCCGGACCGGGTGCACGGTGACCACCGGCTGCTCGTCCGTGAACAGGATCCACTCCCGCTCCTCGGCGGGCAGTTCGCGCCAGGGCCGGTCCACGTCGTGGCCGAGCGCGTCGAGGACGTCCCGCAGGTTCTTGCCCTGCCAGGCGCCCGGCCAGGCGGCGATCGCGCCGTCCCGGATCGACAGCGACGGGTCGGGGACCAGCGACTCCTCGGTCGTCCGGTGGACCCGGCCCAGGCCGTGGCACTCCGGGCAGGCGCCGACCGCCGTGTTGGGGGAGAACGCGTCGGAATCGAGCCGCTCCGCGCCCGGCGGATAGTTCCCGGCACGCGAGAAGAGCATCCGCAGGGAGTTGGAGAGATTGGTGAGCGTCCCGACCGAGGAGCGGGAGGTGGGGGCCGAGCGGCGCTGCTGCAGCGAGACCGCCGGCGGCAGCCCGCTGATCTCACCGACCTTCGGCGCCCCCACCTGGTGGATCAGCCTGCGCGCGTACGGTGCGACCGACTCGAAGTAGCGCCGCTGGGCCTCGGCGTAGATCGTGCCGAACGCCAGGGACGACTTCCCCGAGCCGGACACACCCGTGAAGACGGCCAGCACGTCCCGGGGGATGTCCACGTCGACACCCTTGAGGTTGTGCTCGCGGGCGCCACGAACGCGGACGTACGGATCGTGGGCGCTGTGCATCGGGCAGACTCCGTACGGCCGACTCGCCGGGCAGGGACAAACCCCGCGAGTCTAGCCAGTGCGGCGGTCGGTCAGGGCTGGGGAGGGTTGTTCCGGTTCCGGCTCTGGTCGATGTAGTCGTCGGCCTTCTGCTGACCCGTGTCGACCTGGGACCGGTACTTGTTTCCGGTCCGCTGGTCGATCATGTCGCCGCCCTTTTCGACGCCCTGTTTGGCCTGGTCCTCGTGGCCCTTGAGCATCCCCTTGAGCTTGTCCAGCATGGACATGGCAGCCCTCCTCGCTGGTTGAGGTTTCCTCACCAGCGTCACCGGCCCCGGCCCGGTCCGCATCTCGGCGGGCGTCCCCGTGCGGGCCCAGCGTGCCTGTGCGAGGTTGGAAGACGCAGAATCCCGCCGACCACGAGTTGATCGCAGAAAGGCCCGGGCCTCATGAGCACTCCCGGTTTCGGATACGGACGCAGTCCCTTCGAAGACTTCGACGAGCTGATGTCCCGCTTCTTCGGCGGATCCGGACCGGCCGCACCGGCCCGCCGCCCGCAGCGCGTCGACATCGGCAGCCTGCTCTCCGAGCGGGCGCGCGAGTTGGTGGCCGAGGCCCGTGACCTCGCCGCCACCGAGGGCAGCGACGAAGTGGACGCCCGGCATCTGCTGGCCGCGGCCACCACGCACGACTCCACCCGACGGCTGCTCACCGAGGCCGGCGCGGACCCCGACCACCTCCGCGAGCGGCTCACCGCCGGCCACGGCGGCACCGGGACGACGGAGCCCACCGCCCTCACCCCGGCCGCCAAGCGCGCCCTGCTCGACGCGTACCAGATCTCCCGCGCCGAGGGCGCCTCCTACATCGGCCCCGAGCACCTGCTGCGCGCGCTCGCCGCGAACCCGGAGTCGACGGCCGGGCGGGCGCTCGGCGAGAGCGGCTGGGAACCGGCCCGGATGCCGGTCGAGGGCGCGGCGGAGCGGAAGAAGCCCAGCACCACGCCGACCATCGACGAGTACGGCCGTGATCTCACCGAGGACGCCCAGGCCGGGCGCCTGGACCCGGTGATCGGGCGGGACGACGAGGTCGAGCAGACCATCGAGGTGCTCTCCCGGCGCAGCAAGAACAACCCCGTCCTGATCGGTGATCCCGGGGTCGGCAAGACCGCCATCGTCGAGGGCATCGCGCAGCGGATCATCGCCGGCGACGTGCCCAAGACCCTCGAGGGCAAGCGGCTGGTCTCCCTGGACCTGGCCGGGATGGTGGCCGGCACCAAGTACCGGGGCGAGTTCGAGGAGCGGCTGAAGAAGCTCCTCGACGAGGTCCGCGAGCACAGCGACCAACTGGTGCTGTTCCTGGACGAGTTGCACACCGTCGTCGGTGCCGGCGGGGGCGGCGACGGGTCGCTGGACGCGGGCAACATCCTCAAACCCGCCCTCGCCCGTGGCGAGTTGCACCTGATCGGTGCGACCACGATCGACGAGTACCGCAAGCACATCGAGAAGGACGCGGCCCTGGAACGCCGGTTCGCGCCCATCCTGGTCGGTGAGCCCTCCGTGGACGACACCATCGAGATCCTGCGCGGGCTGCGCGACCGTTACGAGGCCCACCACCAGGTCCGGATCACCGACGAGGCGGTCGTCGCGGCGGCCGAGCTCTCCGACCGGTACATCACCTCCCGCTTCCTGCCGGACAAGGCGATCGACCTGATGGACCAGGCCGCCGCCCGGGTCCGGCTGCGCTCGAAGACCCCGCCCACCGACACCCGGGACATCGAGGACCGGATCGCCGCCCTGAACCGGGAGAAGGACCAGGCCGTCGCCGACGAGGAGTACGAGCGCGCCAAGGAACTCCGCGACCGGATCAAGGAGGCCGAGACCGAGCATGAGCAGGCGAGCACGGCCGAGGAGCACGCGCCCAAGGTCACCGCCGAGGACATCGCCGAGGTCGTCTCCCGCACCACCGGCATCCCGGTCGCCCAGCTCACCGAGGAGGAGCGGGAGCGGCTGATGAAGCTGGAGGAGCACCTGCACGAGCGGGTCGTCGGGCAGGACGAGGCGATCACCGCCGTCGCCCGGGCGGTCCGCCGCGCCCGGGCCGGCATGAGCGACCCCAACCGTCCGGTGGGCAGCTTCCTCTTCCTGGGCCCGACCGGCGTCGGCAAGACCGAGCTGGCCCGCGCCCTGGCCGCCGCCCTCTTCGGCGACGAGACCCGCATGATCCGCCTGGACATGAGCGAGTTCCAGGAGCGCCACACGGTCTCCCGGCTGGTCGGCGCCCCGCCCGGATACGTCGGCCACGAGGAGGCCGGTCAGCTCACCGAGGCGGTGCGCAGGCAGCCGTATGCCGTGCTGCTGCTCGACGAGGTGGAGAAGGCGCATCCGGACGTCTTCAACACCCTGCTCCAGCTGCTGGACGACGGCCGGCTCACCGACGCCCAGGGCCGCACCGTCGACTTCAAGAACACCGTCGTCATCATGACGTCGAACATCGGCGCCGACCGCATCCTGGCCGCCGGCACCGAGGACTACACCAAGGTCCGCGAGGCCGTGATGCCGGCCCTGCAGCAGCACTTCCGGCCGGAGTTCCTCAACCGCATCGACGAGATCATCGTCTTCCGCGGCCTGGACCGCACCCAACTGCGCGAGATCGTCGACCTGTTGCTGGAGCACACCCGGCGCCGCCTGCACGCCCAGGAGGTCGGCCTCGAGGTCACCGACGCGGCCGCGGGACTGCTCGCCAACCTCGGTCACGAACCCGACTTCGGCGCCCGCCCGCTGCGCCGCACCATCCAGCGCGAGGTCGACGACCGCCTCGCCGACCTGCTGCTGTCCGGCCAGCTCACGGCGGGCGACCGGGCGGTGGTGGACGCGGCCGACGGGGAGATCGTCATCCGCTCCGACAAACCGGCCTCGGTCTGATCAGGGGTTCACGATCCCGGCCAGCCGCCGGTAGGAGTCCAGCAGGGCCGCGCGGTCGTAGGTGCTGGTGGTGACCAGCACCTCGTCGGCGGCCGTCTCCTTCAGGACCGTCTCCAGCTCGTCCGCGACCTGCTCCTCGGTACCGGCGAGGTGCCCGGCGAGACCGGACTCGTACAGGCCGCGTTCCTTCACGGTCATCGTGCGGGTCCCCACCGCCTCGGCCGGGGGCAGCGGCGGGAAACTGCCGTGCGTGCGGGAGTACGCCATCGACCAGGCCTCGGGGACGAGCAGCCGGCGGGCCGCCTCGGGGGTGCCGGCGACGGCGACCGTCCCGGAGATCACGACATAGGGCTCGGCCGCCCAGGGGGAGGAGCGGAAGCGGTCGCGGTAGTGGTCGATGCCGCGTCGCATCCTCTCCCGGTCGCGCAGATCGCCGATGACCATCGGCAGCCCGGCGCGGGCCGCGATGTCCGCGCCCTCGCCCATCGCCAGCACGAACGGCGGCACCCGCAGCCCCTCGGCCGGGCGGGCCCGTACCCCGGTCGGCGAGGTGCCCTCGAACCAGCCGAGCAGCTCGCCGAGTTGCGCCGCGAAGTCGTCGGCGTCGCCCTTGTCACGCCCCAGCGCCCTGCGGACCCCGTCGGTGAAACCCACCGACCGGCCGAGGCCCATGTCGATCCGGCCGGGGAACAGCGATTCCAGCACCCCGAACTGCTCGGCCACGACCAGGGGCCGGTGGTTCGGCAGCATGACACCGCCGGTCCCGACCCGGATGGTCCGGGTCGCGGCGGCGACGGCGGCGGCCAGCACGGTCGGCGCCGAACCGGCGACCCCGGGCACACCGTGGTGCTCCGACACCCAGAACCGGTGGTACCCGAGCGCCTCCACCTCCCGCGCCAGTGCCACGGTGTCCCGCAGCGCCGCACCGGGGGCGTGCCCCTCCCGGGTGCGGGAACGGTCGAGGACGGAGAACCGGGTCCGGGCGATCAGTGCGTTCACAGAGGTTTCAACACCGGGGCGGTCCCAGGATTCCCGCCGCCCGTCACTCCCCGGGGCGCGGCAGACCGCGCTCGCAGGCCCTGACCAGGTGCCGCGGAACCAGGAGGCGGCCGCCTTCGGCGGTGACCGGATCCCATCAGCGGTCTGCGGTCTGCGGTCTGCGGTCTGCGGTCTGCGGTCTGCGGTCTGCGGTCTGCGGTCTGCGGTCCGCGGTCCGCGGTCCGGGGCCCCGGGGGCGGTGCCGGTGCCCGGCTAGGGTTGCCGCGTGACCGAGAGCAGCAAGCGTCCGATCGCCGTGTTCGACATCGACAACACCCTCGCCGACACCGCGCACCGGCAGCGGTTCCTGGAGCGCAGGCCCCGGGACTGGGACGCGTTCTTCGCGGCCGCGCCGCACGATCCGCCGCTCGCCGAGGGGATCGCGCTGGCCGTTGCGACCGCGCGGGAGTGCGAGATCGTCTATCTCACCGGGCGGCCCGACCGCTGCCGGCGTGACACCCTGGACTGGCTCGCCGCGCACGGATTGCCCGAGGGGCGGGTGCACATGCGGCGCAACGCCGACCGCAGGCCCGCCCGGCACACCAAGCTGGAGATCCTGCGCCGCCTCGCCGAACGACGTGAGGTCCGCGTCCTGGTCGACGACGACGAGTTGGTGTGCGACGACGCCGAACGGGCCGGATTCACCGTGGTGCGGGCCCGCTGGGCCGACCGTTCGGCCGAGCTGGAGCAGGCCCAGGAGGGGGAGGGGCGGACCTGAGCCCGCCCGGCGGGTCTGACGCCACCTGGCGGGTCTGATGGCACCCGGCGGGTCTGACGCCGCCCGGCGGGCTGAGCCCCGTGCGGCCGCGGTTTCGTGGGTGTCAGCCCTCGTCGTCGATGCGGAAGCCCACCTTCAGGCCCACCTGGTAGTGCTCGATCTGCCCGTTCTCGATCTGGCCCCTGACCTGTGTCACCTCGAACCAGTCCAGGTTGCGCAGGGTCTGGTTGGCGCGTGCGACACCGTTGCGGATGGCCTGGTCGATGCCCTCGTGCGAGGTGCCGACGATCTCGGTGACCCGGTAGGTGTGGTTCGGCATCGGGATGCTCCTCTCGTCGTCATTCCAAGGTGCCCCATCCGGGAGCGGAGCGCGAGGCGTCGCCGTCCGCGACCCCGGTCAGCCGGTCCTGCTGGCGAAGGGGCCCCCGGTGCCGAACGCGAGCCGTCCGAAGTTCTCGGCGATGCGCCGGTGCCCCGCCGGATCGGGGTGCACCTCGTCGGGCAGCGGGAATTCCGCGTGGTCCCGCTCGCCGTACAGGTCACGGCCGTCGAGGTAGTGCAGGTTCGGATCGTCGGCCGCCCGCTGAGCGACGATCCGGGCGAGTTCGGCGCGGATGACGTTGAGCGTCAGGCGCCCGGCGGCGCGTTCGGCCGGATCTCCGGTCGCCCTGAACCGCAGGGTCTTGCCGTCGAAGTCGGGCGCGAGCGGCCCGGGGGTGTCCTCCTGGACCGGGCACAGGAGGGCGGACACGACCAGCAGCGGCGTGGTCGGATGCCCCTCGCGGAGGGTGTCCAGGAAGCCGTGCACCGCGGGGGTGAAGGCGCGCAGGCGCATCGCGTCGGCATTGACGACGTTGACCCCGATCTTCAGGCTGATCAGGTCCGCGGGGGTGTCCCGCATGGCACGGGCGGTGAACGGGTCCAGCAGCGCACTGCCGGAGAACCCCAGGTTGACCAGCTCCACTTCGCCCCGGGCGGCTGCCAGGGCCGGCCAGACGCCGGTCGGATGCGTGGCGTTGGAGCCGTGGCTGATGGAACTGCCGTGGTGCAGCCACACCCTGCGCCCGCTCTCCGGTGCCCGCTCGACGGGGGCGTCGGTGCGCAGCGCGATCAGCTCGGTGACCTCCGTGTGCGGAAGCCAGATCTCGACGTCCTTGACACCGGCGGGGAGACCGGTGAACCGGGCGGTGCCGGCCGGCCCCTCCGTCAGCTCGGCGGACTGGGTGAACATGTCGGTGATGGTGTACACGTTGCCGCCGGTCACCGTGGCCTGGGCCGTGAGGCGGCCGTCGACCAGCAGGTCGTACACGCCGTCCGCGGGGGCCGGGAACCCTCGGTACACCCGCTTGGTGGGCCGGGTGTCCAGTTCGACGGTGGTGGCCCGGGTGCGGAAGACCAGCCGCACGCCGGAGGGCTGGGCCTCGGCCAGGGCCAGCTGGTTGTCGGGGATCTGCCGGCGCGCCCGGGCGGGCAGCCGATGCGGCAGCAGCCCGTGCGGGGTCGCCTCCACGTCGAGGAAGCCGCGCAGGATGTCCACGGTGACGGGTGTGGTGATCCACTCGTGTTCGGTGCTCATTGCCTCGGTCCGTTGACGAACATGTACGGATGGTCCAGGGGCGGCGACGATGCGGGACATCGGACAACCGCCGGTCAGGATGGAGCCCGGCTGCGCAGCAGGGCGTCGAGGGAGTCCACGATCCAGGCCCAGGACTCCCGCGCGTCGGGGGCGCTGTGCTCGAAGCCCCCGGCGAGTTCCAGGCTGACGTAGCCGTGGAAGACGCTGCCCAGCATCCGGACCGCGTGCGTCTGGTCCGGCTCCGTCAGGTCGTAGCCGCGCAGGATCGCCCGTGTCATCTGGGCGTGCCGTACCCCGGCGCTGGCGGCCGCCGTCTCGGGATCGAGCCGGAGCCGGGCGGCGGCGTACCGGCCGGGGTGCTCCCGCGCGTAGTCGCGGTAGGCGTCCGCGAAGGCGGCCAGGGCGTCCTTGCCGGCCCGCCCCGCCAGGGCGTCGGCCACCCGGTCGGCGAGCTCCTCCAGGGCGAACAGGGCGATCCTGGTCCGGAGTTCCTGGGAGTTCTTGAGGTGCGAGTACAGACTCGCGACCTTGACGTCGAACCGCCGGGCGAGCGCCGAGACGGTCACCTGGTCGAAGCCGACCTCGTCGGCCAGCTCCGCCCCCGCCACGGTGAGCCGCTCCGGGGTCAGCCCTGCTCGGGCCATAACTCTCCTCCTGCCTGGCGACAGCCATAATGCATTTGCCTAAAGCTTATAGGCAAATTAGTCTGCCGCTCATGAGACCCCTGAACGAGCGGGAGATCCGCACCGCCTTCGTGAACTGCACCAAGGGTGAGGCCAAGCGCCTGTCCGTCCCCGGTGACCTGGCCGACCGGCCGTGGGACGACCTCGACTTCCTCGGCTGGCGGGACCCCCAGGCCCCCGACCGGGGGTACCTCGCCGTCGAGCTGGACGGCCGTCCGGTGGCACTCGCCCTGCGCGCAACCAGCGCCACCTTTTGGCAGACGCGGCGCAGCATGTGCTCGATCTGCCTGACCACCCACACCGGAGGCGTCTCGCTGATGGTCGCCCCGAAAGCCGGCAAGGCCGGGCAGCAGGGGAACTCCGTGGGCGTCTATATATGCAGTGACCTCGCCTGCCCGCTGTACGTGCGGGGCAGGAAGGACGCGGGCGCCGGCTCGCGCCTGCCCGAGTCGCTCACCCTGGAGGAGAAGATCCAGCGGACCGTCGGGAACCTCGCGGCGTTCATCGCCAGGGTCGCCGCCTGAGCCGGTCATTGGGCCTGCACCCTTGACCCTGCGCATTGGTCCATACCAAAATCCCGTACACCCGTACGGGCACCCGTGCTCGTTCCCCCACGTCGGGTCTTCTCCGCTGTCCGCCAGACAGAACAGGAACCCCCTCGTGAGACGTCGTCGCCCGCTCGCCCTCGTCTGTGTGTCCGCCGCGCTGCTCAGTGCCTGTGGCGTCCTGCCCGGCGGATCGGGCGGGCGGCACACCGTCACGGTGTGGCTGATGCAGAACAGTGCGTCGGCGGATTTCCTGCGCCGGTTCACCGCGGACTTCGAGCGCACCCACAAGGACATCCGCCTCGACATCCGTATCCAGCAGTGGACCGGGATCGTGGACAAGGTGCAGGCGGCGCTCAAGTCCGACTCCGCGGGCGCCCCCGACGTCATCGAGGTCGGCAACACCCAGGTCCCCCAGTACGTCGAGGACGGTCGGCTCACCGACCTCACCCTGGAGTCGATGCGGGACTGGGGCAAGGAGCACTGGCTGCCCGGCCTCGCCGAACCCGGCCGGGACGACTCCCGTCAGTACGGCATCCCCTGGTACGCCGCCAACCGCGTGGTCATCTACCGCAAGGATCTTTTCAAGAAGGCCGGCATCACCTCCCCGCCCAAGACGCGCGACGAGTGGCTGGCCGACACCGAGAAGCTCAACTCGGGCGGGAACCAGGGAATTTACCTTGCCGGGCAGGACTGGTACACGCTCTCCGGGTTCGTCTGGGACGAGGGCGGTGATCTCGCCGAGGAGACGGACGCCGGCTGGAAGGGCGCCCTGGACAGCCCGGCGGCGCTGCGCGGGATGGACTTCTACCGGCGGCTCCAGGCCCTCGGTCACGGGCCCGTCGACGCCGACGAGGAACACCCGCCCCAGGCCCAGGTGTTCGCGGGCGGTCAGGTCGCACAGCTCGTCGCGGTGCCCGGCCTCGCCCAGTCCATCGTGCAGGAGAACCCCGAACTCAAGGACGAGATCGGCTACTTCCCGGTGCCGGGCCGCACCGCGGACCACCCCGGCGCGGTCTTCACCGGCGGCTCCGACCTCGTCGTACCGCAGAACACCGAGCGGCCCTACGACGCGACCGCCGTGGTCGGGGCCCTGGCCGGCGCCAAGTGGGACACCGAACTGGCCCGCACCATGAACTACGTGCCCAACAAGACCACCCTGGCGGGCGCGGTCGCCGGGTCGGAGGGGGTCGCCGCCATGGCGGCGGGAGCCGCGCAGGGACGGGCGACCCCCCACTCCCCGGACTGGCCGGCGGTCGAGGCCGACAACCCGATCAAGGGCTACATGACCAAGGTGCTCGGCGGGGCGGACCCCGCGACCGAGGCCCGCCGTGCCTCCCGGCGGATCACCGAACTGCTCGCGCCGGACTTCGGGTGAGCCGGCGGGTCAGCGGGCGACGCTCAGGGAGAGCGCGAAGCGGCCCTGCGAGTCGGTCCACCAGTTGGTCAGACCGAGTCCGGCGGCGGCCAGTTCGGCGGTCACCCCGTCCCGCCGGAACTTCGCCGAGACCTCGGTGCGCAGCTCCTCGCCCGCCGCGAAGTCCACGGCCAGGTCGAGCGCCGGCACCTTCACGGTCTGCGCGACCCGGGAGCGCAGCCGCATCTCGATCCACTCCTCGTCCGCGTCCCACAGGGCGACATGGTCGAAGGCGTCCGGGGCGAAGTCGGCGCCCAGCTCCCGGTCGACGACGGCCAGGACGTTCTTGTTGAACTCGGCCGTCACCCCGGCCGCGTCGTCGTACGCCCGGACCAGTACGTCCTCGTCCTTGACCAGGTCGGTGCCGAGGAGCAGCGCGTCACCGGGGGTGAGCAGCGCCCGTACCGAGGCCAGGAACCGGGCCCGCTCGGCGGGCAGCAGATTTCCGATCGTGCCGCCGAGGAACGCCAGCAGCCGTGGCCCCGGCGTCTCGGGCAGGCTCATCCGGCCGGTGAAGTCGGCGATCAGGGCGTGCACGGAGAGCGCCGGCCGCTCCTCGATGAGCGCCTGCCCGGCCTGGGTCAGCGCGCTCTCGCTGACGTCGACCGGGACGTACACCTCGAGGGAGGTGAGGGCGTCGATCAGCAGGCGGGTCTTCTCGGAGGAGCCGGAGCCCAGTTCCACCAGGGTGCGGGCCCCGCTCGCGGCGGCGATCTCGCCGGACCGGTCGCGCAGGATCTCCCGCTCGGCCCGGGTCGGGTAGTACTCGGGCAACTCGGTGATCTGCTCGAACAGCTCGCTGCCCCGGGCGTCGTAGAACCACTTCGGCGGCAGCGTCTTGGGGGTGGCGGTGAGGCCGTTGAGGACATCGGCGCGCAGCGCGGCGTCCGTCGCGTCCTCGGGAAGGGTGCGGGTGACACGGAGGGGACTCACGTACAGGGCTCCTTCGGGGATGAGGGTGCCCCCGCTCGAACGGAGTCGAGAGTGGGGGAAGACGCCGGGGCCTCGACCGGGTTCTCGACCGGGTCGTCCTGGGTCCGGGCATCCTGGGCGGTGCCGTCCTCGACCGGCTTCCCGGCCGGGGTGAGGGTGACGCCCCGGCGGCTCGCGACGAGCAGCGTGCGGTCGGGGACCTCCCGCCAGCGCGGGTCGTCGTCGTACGGCTCGGAGGCGACGACGGTGCGGTGGCCGGGTTCCGAGAGGTACCAGAGGCTGTCCCCCCAGGCGGTGGCGGCGATGGTCTCACCGTCGGTGAGCAGGAGGTTCAGCCGGGCGGTCGGGGCCGCCTCGGCGACCTGGAGAACCGTTTCGGCAAGGGCTGGGCCCGGCGGTGTGCCGGACCGCAGCCGGTGCAGGGCCAGCGCCCAGACGAACGCCGAGTCGGTGCGCGCCTCCATCGACAGCAGGTCGACCGGGGGCAGCAGCGGGACGAGGGACGCCACGGACTGCGGCCAGCCGGGGATCGCCCCGTTGTGGCTGAACAGCCAGCGGCCCGCGGCGAACGGCGCCGCCGCGGCCTCCGCGTCCGCGCCCGCCAGGGTCGCGTCCCGCACGGCCGCCAGCAGCGCGCCGGTGCGCACCACCCGCGCCAGGTCGGCGAAGGACTGGTCGGCCCAGATCGGGCCGGCCCGCCGGTAGCGGGCCGGCTGCGGATCCTCGGAGGCGTACCAGCCCACGCCGAAACCGTCGGCGTTGACCGTCCCGTACCGCTGCCGCCGGGGTGCCCACGACTGGCGGTACAGGGAATGTCCGGGCTCCACGAGGAGCCGGCCGAGCGACTCCGCGGGTCCCAGATACGCCAGATGACGGCACATCAGACAGTCTCCGCGGTACGGGCGGTGCGGAAACCGGAGAAGATCTGCCGCCGGATCGGGTAGTCCCAGTTGCGGAACGTCCCCCGGCAGGCCACCGGGTCCACGGCGAACGAACCGCCGCGCAGCACCTTGTACTCGGGGCCGAAGAACACCTCCGAGTACTCCTTGTACGGGAAGGCGGAGAAGCCGGGGTAGGGGAGGAAGTCGCTGGACGTCCACTCCCAGACGTCGCCGATCAACTGCCGTACACCGAGCGGCGACTCGCCCTCCGGGTAGCTGCCCGCCGGGGCGGGACGCAGATGGCGCTGCCCGAGGTTGGCGTGTGCCGGGGCCGGTTCCGCGTCGCCCCACGGGTAGCGCCGGGACCGGTTCTCGCCGGGGTGGTGCCGGGCGGCCTTCTCCCACTCGGCCTCGGTGGGCAGCCGGCGGCCGGCCCATCGGGCGTAGGCGTCCGCCTCGTACCAGCTCACGTGCAGCACCGGTTCCTCGGGCGGCACGACCTCGGTGACCCCGAACCGGCGGCGCAGCCACTGACCGCCCTCACGGTGCCAGAAGTGCGGGGCGACGATCGAGTGCTCGCGGATGTGCGCCCAGCCCTCGGGCGTCCACCACCGCTCGGTCTCGTAGCCGCCGTCCTCGATGAACGCCAGGTACCGGCCGTTGGTCACCGGGGTGGTGTCGATCCAGTAGGGCGCCACCTCCCGCCGGTGCGCGGGGCGTTCGTTGTCCAGTGCCCACGGTTCGGTGGAGGTGCCCATGGTGAACGGGCCGCCGGGGACCAGGACTTCGGCCGGGCCGGTGAACGGCGGCGCCGGGTCCGGGTCGGGGGCGGTCAGCGCCTGGGGGCCCCTGCGGAGCTGATGGGTGATCAGCATCGTCTCGTCGTGCTGCTGTTCGTGCTGGGCGATCATCCCGAAGGCGAACCCCGCCTCGGTCAGCCTGGTGCCGCCGATGAACGCCGAGCCCTCCAGCAGGTCCAGGGCCCGCCCGCGCACCTCGGCCGCATAGCGCCGGGCCTCGGCGGGCGGCAGCAGCGGCAGCGTGGGCCGTTCGGAACGCGGGTGCTCGAAGGCGTCGTAGAGGCTGTCGATCTCGGGGCGCATCGCCTCCCGGCCGCCGACGTTGCGCAGCAGCCAGAGTTCCTCCTGGTTGCCGATGTGCGCCAGGTCCCAGACCAGCGGGGACATCAGCGGGGAGTGCTGGGCGGTGAGGTCGGGCTCCTCCACGCAGCTGGTGAGGAGCGTGGTGCGGTCCCGGGCCGTGATCAGGGACTTCAGGGCCCGGTCCCGCAGGGTCTCGATGTCGATGTCGGTCTCGGGGGCGGTCATGCGGGGATGTCCTTCCCGTGGGCGCGGCCCGATGTGCCGCGCAGGGGGTCCAGCAGGTCGTCGGCCGGGCAGCGGCCCTGGCGGACGTACCGGTCGAAGTACGCCGCCACGGCCGCCGTGACCTCGGGGGTCGCGCCCAGCCGGGGCAGGGCCTCCAGCGCCGCCGCGAAACAGGCGACGGCGGCCTCGTGCAGCTCCGGGTCGCCGAGCCCGGTCCGGGCCGCGTCGATCCACAGCGGATTGTGCGGGGCCGACCGTGGCCGCGCACGCTCGGTCAGCGGTTTCACCGTCCGGTACGCGGTCTCGGCGGCCTCCGGGTCGTCGAACAGCGCCGTCGTCACCGCCAGCGGCACGATCCAGCCGTCGTCCCCGGGCTGCGCGTCGATCATCCGCAGCTCCAGATGACCGCGCGGCCGGACCGGCGGGAACAGCGTGGTGAGGTGGTAGGCCAGATCGGCCCCGGTGGGCGACCCCGACCGGGTCCACTCCCGGAAGGTGAGTCCTTCCGGCACCTCCCAGGGGCCGCTGTCCCGCCGTACGCACATCACCGGGGCGTCCAGCACGTGCCGGGCCCAGGACGTGCGCGGGTCGCCGGCCAGCGGGGGCGCTCCCGCGCGGCCCGCGCCGATCTCCATCCACACCAGCTGCCGGGTGGAGACCCAGCCGGTGGGCCGTCCTCCCACCAGGGGGGAGTTCGCGAAGGCGGCCACCAGGACCGGGCCCAGCTGGTGGGCCAGCCACCAGCGGCGGACGTGTCCCAGCGGGCCGGGCTCCTCGTGGCCGGCGTCCAGGCAGACCTGTACGGAGGCCGAGGCGCACATCATGTGCCGGCCGGCCGGGCCGGTCCGGTCCAGCCAGGCCTCCATCGCGTCGTAGCGCGGCTCGCGCAGGAAGCGGCGGGGCGGATGCCAGGGATCGTGGCCGGCGCCGACGAGACCGAGACCGAGATCGGCCAGGACCGCCCGTACGGCGTCCAAGTCGGCGGACACGGTGCCGATGCACTCCATCAGGGAGGCGGCGGGCGGCGAGCTCAGCTCCAGCTGACCGCCGGGTTCGACGGTGAGCGCCGACCCCAGGGGTACCGTGCGCAGTGCGGCGTAGGCCGCTTCGAGTCGTTCTGGTGTCACGGGGAGCTGCGGTCGCCGCAGCTCGTGGACCAGCCATTCCACTTCGACCCCGACCGTGCGGGGCGGGCCGGTCTTGAAGCAGATGCCCTTGACCAGGGCCTCCACCTCGGCTTCGGTGACGGCTGTGCGGTCGTCCGAGAAGTCGGTCTTCACCGAGCCGTCGGTACAGTCGCCACCGTCGGATATCGAGTCGGACATGTAGGGATCCTCCTGAGATTCCACCATGCCGCCGGCCCGGCCGTGGATGGGTCCGGGACGGCACGTCCGTCCCACCCAAGACCTTCGCGCCGATTCGCACAAGGGCACCTATCGGGACGTCCTAGATCGGTAACCTCTGCTTCCTTGCACGTTCCGGAACCGTTTCGGGCGCGGGGAAACTACGTTGCACCGCATCACCAGCATCGCCCAGGATGCGTGCATGAGCACGACGGGGGAGACCGCGCGGGCCGCGGTCATGGCGTCCACGGGGGTGGCGCCATGAGCGCACGCCTGCGCGGGATCGCCCAGGAGACCGAACGGATCGTGGCGGCGGGGACCTACCGGACCGCCGACGGCCGGGAGGTCCTCCTGGCCGCGGACATCGCGGCCGCACAGGCCGGGACACGGATCCACGGCCCGGAACCGGTGCCGGTTCCGGCGACCGCCTCGGTGCGGATGGTCGTCGAGGTCACCGGCGAGAGCAGTCTGGAGGCCGCCGGCCGGCTGGCCGACGCCCCGGTCGCGGTCCTGAACTTCGCCTCGGCCCGCAACCCCGGCGGCGGCTATCTGAACGGCGCCCAGGCGCAGGAGGAGGCCCTGTGCCGCGCCTCCGCGCTCTACGCCTGCCAGTTGCACGCCCGTGCCTTCTACGACCACCACCGCGCCCACCGGGACCCGTTCTACTCGGACCGGGTGATCCACTCCCCGGTCGTCCCGGTCTTCCGGGACGACCGCGGCCGCCTCCTCACGGAGCCCTACCGCGCCGGATTCCTCACGTCCGCCGCGCCCAACGCGGGCGTGATCCGCCGTACGGCACCGGAACGCGCCGGCGAGCTGCCGGACGCCCTCGCCGTACGGGCCGAGCGGGTCCTGGAGGTGGCCGCCGCGCACGGCTACCGGCGGCTGGTCCTCGGCGCCTGGGGCTGCGGGGTCTTCCAGAACGACCCCTGGCAGGTCGCCGGGGCCTTCCGGGGGCTGCTGGGCCCCGGCGGACGGTTCGCGCGGACCTTCGAGCACGTGGTGTTCGGGGTCCTGGACCGCACGCCGGGATCGACGGTCCGGGGTGCTTTCGCCGAGGCTTTCCGGACCGCTGAGGTCTAAGCGGATCTGGTGAAGTCGGCTGCGGGCCCGCGCCCCGTAAGGGGCGCTGGGGGTACCCCCGGCCGAAGGCTGGGGGAGGAACTGCGCGACCAGCCCCCACCGGCCCGCGGTGAACGAACCGCGCAACCAGCGGAGCGCCCGGCTCACTTCCAGCCGTAGCGCTCGTGCAGCCGGTTGCGTACGAGGTTGAAGCGGCCCCGGTCCAGCGCGCACGCCTCCCGGCGCATGCCGTCCTCGTGCAGTCGCAGCACGCGGTCCACGTCCACCCAGGAGTCGCGTCCCGACCGGTCCCAGGGGCCGCTGCCGATCGCCACCCACTCGCGGTCGTTGTCGTGCCGCTTGCTCGACAGTTGTACGGCGAGCAGCGTGCCGGCCGCCTCCCGGGCGACGACCAGCACCGGCCGGTCCTTGCCCCGCCCGTCGTTCTCCTCGAAGGGCACCCAGGTCCAGACGATCTCGCCGGGATCGGGGTCGCCGTCGTGGGCGGGGGAGTATTCGGTGCGCACCCTGCCGACCTTGTGCGGGTCGGCCTCGGTGGTCGCGGTGGGGCCGTAACGGCCGCGGATGTTCTCGTCGTCGGTAAGCGCAGTCACGAGGGCACCCTAAGGGGCCTCAGCCTGCGAGGACAGGCGGGGTACCGGTGCGGCGCAGCTCGGCCTCGATCAATTCGGCGGTGACGTCGGCGCGTTCGATGTGCGGAAGGTGGCCGGCTCCGGGGATCGGCTCGAACCGGCCCTGGGGGAAGGCCTTCGCGTAGGCGGCTCCGTAGGCGGGGGTGACGACACGGTCGCTCTCGCCCCAGATCGCCAGCACCGGCTGCGGTACCCGCCCGAGCCGGGGCAGCAGCTTCGGACTGGTCATCCGGCCGCCGTCGGTGAGCAGCCGCATGGTCGCCATGTTGGCCTGGCGGCGGGCGAGTTCGGCGGCGGGGAGGGTGGCCGGGTCGACGTAGAAGCGGTCCGGGTCGTGCCAGGAGTGTTCGGCCTGGGCGCGCGGGTCCAGCGCGAAGAAGTCGGTGACGGGTTCGCCCTCGATGTCCGCGCCGACCGCGTTGACCAGGACCAGGCCGGTGATCAGCCCCGCCGTGTCGCGTATCGCCATCTCGGCGGCGAGTTGGCCGCCCAGTGAGGAGCCGACCACCAGGACGTCGTTCAACTCGCTGTCCTGGAGCAGGTGCAGATAGGCGACGGCGAGGTCGTCGACGCTCGTGAACCAGTCGGGGCGGGGGGTTCCGTCCCAGCCGGGGTGGACCGGGGTGAGGACACGGCCGGACTCGGCGAGGCGGCCGGCGAGACCGGCGACGGTGGCGGGGCCGCCACCTCCGTGCAGGACGAGGACGGGGCGGCCGGAACCGGCCTCGGTCAGGGAGATGGACAGGTCGGGATACACCTGGGCGGTGCGGTTCGTCGTCATGCCGAGGACTCTAACTAAATATCTTTATATAAACAAGCTTAGTTATGAGTTAGACTTGGTCCATGCACGATGACCTGCAAGTTCTCGGAAGAGCGGTGAAACAGGCCCAGTACCGGCAGCACCGGGCGCTGGACAGCGCGCTCTCGGCCGTCGGCACCACCCTCGCGCAGTGGGACGCGCTGCGCGCCATCGACCGGTCGCCGGGCGCCTCGGCGCGCGAGCTGGCCGCGGCCACGTTCCAGAGCGAGCAGGCCTTCGGCACGCTGGTGGGCCGGCTGGCCGCGCAGGGCCTGGTGGAACGGCGGCCGGGCCACGGGCGGCGCATCCAGCACCATCTGACCCCGGACGGCGAGCGGACGCTGGCGGCCGGGCACGGGGTGGCCGGCGAGGTGCTCGCCGGATGCTTCGCCGGCCTGACGGCGGCGGAGCGGGACACCCTGCTGGAGCTGTTGCGGCGGCTCAACGAGCAGGAGTGAGCGCGAAGATGCCCCCGGACCGGCCGGGGGCATCCCTGTCCTTCGTTCGCGGCTACCCGTCCGTCTCCGGCTCTCGGCCGCCTGCCTGACCTGAGCTCTCGGCTACTCGCCGTCCTGCTCCACCGGCACCTTCTGGGTCTTCGGGGCCGTGACCCCGTTGAGGATCGGCGAAGTCGCGCTCGAAGCGTGCCCGTTCTGGTTCATCGACGCCAGCAGCTGGCGGGCCAGCCCCAGTCCGGTACCGCCCATCGTGAGCGCCTTGGCGAACATCTCACCCATGCCCTCGGCACCATTGAGCAGCACCATGTTGTCGACGTTGCCGAACGCCGAAGCGCCGGCCTTGACGATCTCCGGCCAGTTCTCGGCGAGTTGCTGGGCGACGACCGCCTCCTGGTTCTCGGCCAGGGCGGCGGCACGGGCCTTGATGGCCTCCGCCTCCGCGAGACCCTTGGCCTTGGCCGCTTCGGCCTCCGCCAGACCCTTGGCCTGCGCGGCGGCCGCCTCGGCCTCACCGGTGGCGCGGGTCGCGGCGGCGCTCGCCGTACCCCGGGCCTTGGTGGCCTCGGCCTCGGCGCCCGCGGCCGCCTTGACCCGGGTCGCCTCGGCCGCCGCCGCCAGCTCCGTCTCCTTCGCCTTGGCCTGGGCCGCCGAGATACGCGCGTCACGCTCGGCCTCGGCCAGCGTGCGCTTCTCGTAGGCCTTGGCGTCGGCCGGTTTGCGGACGTCCGCCTGGAGCTGCTGCTCCCGTCGGTGCGCCTCCAGCTCGGCGACCCGCGTCTCCTGGACGACGACCTCCTGCCGGGCGGCCGCGTCGGCGAGCGGACCGGCCTGGCGGGACTGGGCCGCCGCCTTGTCCCGCTCGGCCTGGTAACCGGCCTGGAGGATCTCGCTGTCCCGGGTGGCCTCCGCCATCCGGGCGAACGACGCCTGCTCCGCCTCGGTGGCGAGCCGGTTCGCCTCCGCCTGCGCGATCCTCGCGTCCCGCTGGACGGCGGCCGCGTGCGGCATCGCCAGGTTCTTGATGTACCCGGTCGGGTCCTCGATCTCATGGATCTGCAGGGAGTCGACGATGAGTCCCAGCTTCTCCATCTCCGTGCCACAGGCGGCCCGGGTCTGTCCGGTGAGCTTCTCGCGGTCGCGGATCATGTCCTCGACCGTCAACCCGCCGACGATGGACCGCAGATGACCGGCGAACACGTTGTGCACCCGCTCGGACATCAGCTTCTGCTGGTCCAGGAACCGGCGGCCCGCGTTGGCGATCGACACGAAGTCGTCGCCCACCTTGAAGATGACCACGCCCCGTACCTTCAGCGGAATGCCCTGCTGGGTCACGCAGTCCACCGACAACTCGGTCTCGTTGAGGTCCAGCGAGAGCTTGCGCACCGCCTGCACGCCCGGCAGCACCAGCGTGCCGCGCCCCGTGACGATGCGGAATCCCATGCCTTCCTCAAGACCCTCGGTCCGATGGTTCGAACCGGAGATGATGAGCGCCTCGTTCGGCTCGGCGACCCGCCACATCATCTTGAACACACCGATCAACACGAGAACGGCGAGAACCGCCGCCCCCGCAACGACGCCGACAACCATCGGCATACGCCCCCTTTGGATGGTGCCCTTTCGGCACCGAACGAAGGGAGTGTGCGCCCGCGCAAGCGTGGGGTGAAGACGTTGACGGATCCTTGTTGCAGTCTTGACGCATACGCCCCTCACCTGGGGCTACGCGCGCTCAACTGTCGTATGCGGGCGTGACGTAGACCGTCCGCGGCGGCAGGTACTCGACCACCATCACCACGGTGCCCCGCTCGATCCGGGTGCCGCCGTCGGCGGAGTAGGCCAGGAAGTGCTCGGCGCCCCCGCGCACCCGGACGATCACCTCGCCGACGAGCCCGGGCCCGACCGTTCCGGTGACCCGCCCCATGAGCCCCACCATCGACGCATCGTCCATGGTCAGAGGGTACGGGGAGGTCAAGCCATCGGAAAGCGGCCGGCGGTGAGCGGAGTGCCGTTGGTGCGGGTGGTGGGCGCGGGTCGGCAGGCGTGGGCCGTCATGCGGTCGGCGGGGCCGTGACCATGGCCCGGGTCGGCCGGTGTTCGTGCCAGCGCAGCTCGGCCTCCAGCTGGGCGGCGACGGACACGAGCAGCGGCTCGCTGTCGGCCGGGCCGAGCAACTGCGCGCCCACCGGGAGCCCGTCGCCCACGAATCCGGCGGGCACGTTGACGCCCGGCCACCCCAGCACGTTCCACGGCCAGGCGTAGGGGCAGGCGGCGATCATCGCCCGGTCGGTGGCGAACTGGCCCAGCCCCAGCATCGCGCCGACCCGGGGCGGGGGAGCGGCGGTGGTGGGCGCCAGGATCGCGTCGTACGACGCGAAGAAGCCGCCGATCCTGTGCCGCAGGGCGGTCTCCGCGCGCCGGGCGGCCCGCAGCGGGGCGCCGTCGAGCAGCCGGCCCAGGCGGGCCGCCTCCAGGGTGCGCCGGTCGAGCAGATCCGGCCGCGGTGCCTCGCGGACGCGCTCGGCGATGCCCACCGTGGCGCGTGGCACGAAGGTGAGCCCGATCTGGCCGTAGGGTGGGTCGGCCTCCTCCACGGTGTGGCCCAACGCGGCCAGCTTTTCGGCGAGTTCGAGGACCCGGGCGCGTACGTCCGGCTGGAGGCGGGCGGGCAGCGCGGTGAACGGCGGCTTCAGGGAGAGCGCGATACGCAGCCGCCCGGGGTCGCGCCCGACCGCGTCGGAGATCGTCAACTCCCCTGGCCGGTGAGGGTCCTGTGGGTGGTTGCCGCTCGCCGCGTCCAGCAGCAGGGCGGCGTCGGCGACCGTGCGGGCCAGGGTGCCGTTGACGGTGATGCCCTGGAAGGACTCGCCGCGCGGCCAGGTGGAGATACGGCCGCGCTGGGGTTTGATGCCGACGAGGTTGGTCCAGGAGGCCGGTATGCGCACGGACCCGGCGCCGTCCGAGCCGAGCGCGGCCGGGACCAGCCCCGCCGCGACCGCGGCCGCCGACCCGCCCGAGGAACCACCGGGGGTGTGCTGCGGCTGCCAGGGATTTCGGGTGGCGCCGAAGGCCGGCCCCTCGGTGAACGGCCACTGTCCCAGCTCACAGGTGTTGGTCTTGCCGATGATCACCGCTCCGGCCGCGCGCAGCCGTCGTACCGCCTCGCCGTCCTCCGCCGCCGGCGGGAAGTCGCCCCGGCAGCCGAACGCGGTCGGTTCGCCGGCCACGTCCGTGTCGTCCTTCACCGCGACCGGCACCCCGAGCAGCGGACGGCGCACCCCCTCGGCCAACTCCCGGTCGGCGGCGTCGGCTTCGGCGAGCGCGGCGGAAGTGCGGACGATCCGGAAGGCGTTGAGGGAGCCCTGAGTGGCCCCGATTCGCGTGAGGCACTCCTCGATGAGCTGACGAGACGTCAACTCGCCTGCGGCCAGAGCGCGTACGGACTCGGCAAGGCCCGGTGAACGGTCGTACGGCATGGGAACCCACCTCCGGAAGCGTCATGCTTACCGGAGGGTAACGTCGAGTCGGGCCACGCCATACGGATTTCGCACAGCCGGCGCCCAGCCGGGCCCCGGTCCCGTTCAATCCATTGACGTGAACCTGTTGCCCCTCCTGGTTTCTGCTCGCGTTCTCGAACCACGTTCGAGATTACGGACGTTGGGGGCTTGCCAGCAGACTGGTGAGGGGGCCCACACCGGCGATCCGCAGCTCGGCGTCCGGTGACGGCCCGACCACACCGGCCGGTATCCGCCGTGCGCTGCCGGACGATCTCATCCGGCACCGCACGGCCGCTTGGCGTGGTGCGGCCTCCTTGACTTTCACGGATGCCTGCGGCTCGCCGATGAGGTGGCTCAGGGCCGGTAGACCATCCCTGGCTGGGGCTTGGCGGGGGCGAGCAGTTGCGACACGGTGACGATGGTGTAGCCGCGCTGCTTGAGTGCTTTGAGGATCCCCGGGACGGCGGGCACGGTCCCCTTGTGCAGGTCGTGCAGCAGGATGATGCCGTCGCGGTGGGTCTGGTCGAGCACTCGCTCGGTGATCAGGGCCGAGTCGGTTGTCTCGTAGTCCTTGGCCGTGACGCTCCAGAGCACCTGCGCCAGTCCCAGCTCCCGGCAGATCTTGGCCACTTTGCGGTTGGTGCGGCCCTGCGGCGGACGCATCAGGATGGGCCTGGTGCCGGTGATCTTCTGGATGGCGTCCTGTGTCCGGGTCAGTTCCTGACGGGCGTCGTCCTCTCCGATTTCGGTCAACCGCTTGTGATTCCAGGTGTGGTTGCCGACTTCGTGCCCCTCGTCCGCGATACGGCGCAGGATGTCGGGGTACTTCGAGATGTGACCCTTGCCCTGCACGAAGAACGTGGCGTGCAGACCCTGCTGCTTGAGGATGTCCAGGAGCCTGGGGGTCGTCGGACTGGGACCGCCGTCGAAGCTGAGGGCGACGCACTTCACCTTGCGGCAGTCGGTGTTTCCGGTGACCGATCCCGATGCCTTTTCGCGGGCGGCGCGCGGCGAGGTGTGATCGTAGGTCGTGACCGTCAGGGCCAGAGTCACGGCGACGGCCAGGACGGCGGCCGCCGCTGCCGCGACGGCGATGAGTATGCGTGACCGTCTTGTACGTGTGGTGAAGAGCATGCGAGCCCATTCTTCTGTGGGGTTTAGGGGTTCCGGTGTCACTGAGCGCGGGTGAGGGCGGACCGCGCAGCGAGGTCCCGCGGCCGCATGTCGAGCGTCAGGCGATGCCTCAGACGGCGTCCGAGCCGACGTTCCACCAGAGTGTGGACCAACAGGGACAGCCCCAGCACGCAGATGACGGACAGCGTCATCGAGGTCAGTGGCCCCAGCCTGGGGAATGCCTGGATCAAGCCCTTGGCCAGGGGGATTCCGAGGCTCTGGTGGAGGAGGTAGAAGGGGTAGGTGAGCGCCCCGGCGGTGACCGGCCAACGCCATCGCAGTCCGGCGAGCGGGCCGATTCCGGCGAGGGCCAGCAGGCCGAGGCAGAGGGTGAGTACGACCGCGGAGACGGCCCAGGAGGGCCGGCCCTCGCCAGGGGGTACGGCGGCGTGGTCGGCCACCCGTAGTTCGAGCACGGTGAGCTGGTAGCACCAGGCGAGACCGAGCAGCAGCCAGAGCAGGAGGTTCTGTCCGAACCTGTGCATGAGGTAGAGCACGATCCCGGCGACGAAGAGGCCGGTGTACCGAGTCAGTGCGAATTCGTCGAGCAGGGGTGAGTGGAGTTCAAGGGTGACGACACCGGTGAGGAGCCAGGCTCCGCAGAAGGCCACCACCCGCTGGTAGGACAGGCCGAAGACGAGCAGCGCGGCCATCAGCAGGTAGAAGCGTGCCTCGACCCAGAGGGTCCAGCTGACTCCGTCGACCGGATCGAGCCCCAGCGGTCCTGGGGCCATCGTCAGGTTCCCCAGGACGGTACGGGGGTCGATGCGCGTGGCTGCGGGCCGATGGCCCAGGCGCGAGACCAGGACGAGCAGGACGACCAGGAGTACCGCGCACCAGTAGGCCGGGAAGAGCCGTGAGATTCGGGAGACGGTGAACTGTGCGGGAGTCCGTCCCCAGCAGCTCATGCAGATCACGAATCCGCTGATGAGGAAGAAGAACTCGACGCCGAGCCAGCCGTAGCGGCTGATCTCGTGCAGGAGCGGGGCGGAATCCCGGAGTTCGGCCCGGCCCCAGAAGTGCGGGGTGGGCGTGCCGAGGAAGTGGTACGCGGCCACCATCACCGCTGCCACCAGACGAAGCCCGTCCATCGCGGTCAGGCGCGACTGGTCGTTGTGAGGTTCGGGGGACGGCACGTCGGAACCGGGGCCGGGTCAGCAGACGTCGGGGAGGGGCGAGCGGCTGACGCGTATCTTGGACTGGCCGTGCGGGCGCTGCTCCCAGTCGTCCATGAACCGTGCGTGCAGGCCGTGCCGCTGTGCCAGGGCCACGAGGGTCTCGGTGCGGTAGTAGAAGTCTTCGCGCAGCACCTGGTGTTCGGCACCCTCGGTGCGGTCGAAGGTGAAGTCGAAGAACCCGGTTTCGGTCAGCACGCGGCCGACGTGGGCGAGGCACTCGTCGATGACCTCCAGCGGCGAGTGGGAGAAGACGCTGTGCGCGTGGACGACGTCGAAGTGGTCGCCGGGCAGGAAGTCCAGGGTGAGGTCGCCGGAGATGGTCAGATGCGGAAGTTTGTCCTGGAGGCGGCGCTCGACGAGGGTCTCCTTGCCGGCCATCAGGATGTCGGGCGAGATGTCGATGCCGTAGTAGTTGCCGGTGTCGAGGTGGTCGATGAAGCGCCAGCCGCCGCGCAGGTTGCCGCAGCCGATGTCCAGCATGCGGTGTTCGGGGCGCAGTCCGTGTTCGACGAGGTAGTCGAACTGCATCTGCCCGAGCGCCAGCCAGCGGTCGTGGGTCCGGCTGCCGACCGCGGCCTCCGGGTTGCGGTGGGTGTCCGAGGCCATCACGGCCCGGTAGTAGCCGACGTGGTCGGGGTGCTTGAGACGCAGCCACGCGTCCCGGCCGGCCCGGCGGAGATACGGGACGACGCGGCCGGGGTGGCGCAGAGCGTAACCGGTCTTGTGGGTGAGGGCGGCGCGGTTGTGGCGCAGTTTCTTCGGCGACTTGGCGTCGGCGGGCATGGCGAAGCGACCTCCGTACAGAGAGAAAGGGGGGAACCGGGTGAGGGGGAGGGGTGAGGGAGACGGTACGGCGACCGCGTCAGACGCGGCGGCGCAGGAGCAGCACGGTGACGACCGTGAGCAGGACGGCCAGGCCACCGAGGACCGCGGTGTCGGTCCACTGGAAGGTCCAGTAGTCACCGGCCGGGTTGGCCTCGTAGAAGCGGGCCACGTACCCGTGTGCCTTCATGCACTCCTTGAGCTGGGCACCTGACGGGAAGGGGCAGTTGAACACGGAGTCGTGCCGGCCGGAGGCCGTGATCAGGCCGTAGTCGCCGGTCGACCACTTTTCACCCATCGGCGCCTTGGGGCTGTCGCCGGCGCTGACGTAGGTGCGCGGCGGGACCAGCAGCCGGGCCCAGTGTGTCCCCTCCAGCAGGAGTGTCACCATCCCCGTCACCAGCAGGGTCAGGCCCATTGCTGCCAGGACCCGGCGGGCCAGCAGGCCCAGCAGTGTGCCGGCTGTCAGCCCGAACAGGGCGGCCGCGACGACACGGGGGCCCGAGCCGCTCAGGACCGTGTTGTCGTACCAGAACAGGCCGTAGCTGCGGTCGGCGGCCGGTCGCCACCACCATGCGAACACTCCCGCGAGCAGGCCGGAGAGGACGGTGGTGGTCGACGCGGCCAGGGCGAACCGGGAGGCGAACCACTGACCGCGGCTCAGACCCTGAGCGAGGACCAGGCGGTGTGTGCCCAGTTCCCGGTCGCGGCCGAGCAACGGGGCGCCCCAGAAGACGCCGATGACGACGGGCAGGACGATGTTCAGCGCCCCGAGGTACTTCAGCGGCTCGACGTCCAGCAGGAGTGGCAGGCCGGTGTCGGACCGCGCGCAGTACAGCGGCCCGGTGGCGCAGTGGTCGAACAGTCCGCTGCGCAGGGCGTCCAGCATGCCGGAGCGGTAGTACGCGGCGATCGCCGCGGTGAGGACCAGGGTGGCCGCGCCGATGGCGGCCGGTACGCGCTGCTGGCGCCAGGCGAGCCAGAGGGAGCCTTTCACGCCGCCGCCTCCGTCCGCCCGTCCGCGGCGCGAAGCCCCGGTTCCTTCCCGGCCTGGAGATAGCCGATCAAGATGTCCTCCAGCCTGGGCCGTGCCACATGCCAATCACCGCGCAGTGGTCCGCGTTGCCGTATCAGGGCGGTCAGCTGTCTGCCGGCGGTACGGCGCTGTACGACGGTGTGCTGTCCTGCCAGGGTGTCGGCCCGGTCGGCTGGTCCGGTCAGTACGGCGTGACTCTCGCGCAGTGCCTCGGCGTCCTCGCTCAGCTCGGCGCGGCCGTCGCGCAGTACCAGGACCCAGTCGCAGGTCTCCTCCAGTTCGGGCAGGACGTGCGAGGACAGCACGATGCTCGTGCCGCGCTCGGCGGCCTCGGCCATGAGCTCTGCCATGATCTCGCCTCGTGCCACCGGGTCGAGGTCGGCCAACGGCTCGTCGAGCAGCAGGAGTTCGGGCCGCTTGCCCAGGGCCAGGGCGAGCGCGACGCGGGTGCGCCGGCCGGGGGACAGTTCGCCGACGCGGGCGTGGAGCGGGATGCCGCCCCCGTGGACGATCCGCTCTGCGGCCGTACGGTCCCACGAGGAGTTCAGCTTCTCGCCCATCAGCAGGGTGTCCGCCACGGTGAAACGGGGGTAGAGCGGCTTGTCCTGGGTGAGCAGGGCGACCCGGGCGCGAGCCTCGGCCGTACCGGGCTCGGCACCCAGCACCCGCAGTTCCCCGGAGCCGGCTCGCAGAAGGCCGCCGGCCAGGTGCAGCAGGGTGCTCTTGCCGGCGCCGTTGCGTCCGACGAGGGCGGCGATACGACCGCCGGGCACGGTGAACTTGCAGTCCCGCAAGGCCCAGGCGCCCCGCTTCCGGTACCGGAATCCGAGTCCCGTGGCGCGCAGTGCGGCCGGCGCGTCAGGCCCGGTCATACGTCCTCCTTCTTCCGTTCCCGGTCGCCCGGGGTGGGGCTGTCGTGTTCGTTGTCGTAGGCGTCCAGAACCGCTGTGACCATGGCGAGGACGTCGGCCCGTTCCAGGCCTTCGTCCCGGGCGCGCGCCACCCAGTCGGTCGCCTCCCGGCGCAGCGGCGAGTCGTCCTCCGCGCCGGGCCGGGCGAGTGATCGCGTCACGAAGGTCCCGAGACCGCGGCGCAGTTCGACCAGGCCGGCCTGCTCCATGTCGCGGTAGGCGCGCAGCACGGTGTTGGGGTTGATGGCGGTCGCCGCCACCACCTCCTTGGCCGTGGGCAGCTTGTCCCCGACCTTGAGGAAGCCCATCCGGAGCGCTCGTTCCGTCTGGTCGACGATCTGCACATAGGCCGGCACGCCGCTGCCACGGTCGATCCGGTAGTCGATCACGTCGTCTTCCTCGGTTCCACCACGCTTGTACTAATGAATTAATGGAAGCATGGTGGATGTCCGGTGGCGCTGTCAAACGTCTGTGAGCGCGCAACCACGAACGGGGCACCGCTGCTGTCGAGGGGCACCGGACAGTGTCCCGCCCCGGCTCAGCCGAAGCAGGACGCTTGCATACGCGCAGCAAACTGTGTCACACCGTCTGGCCCTGTCTTGTCTAAGAGGTGTCGAACAACAAATAGAGGGTCTGATGCGTGAAATTCTGATTGTCGGTGGCGGCTACGCAGGCTTCTACGCCGCATGGGGCCTCGAGAAGAGGCTCAGCACGGCGGAGGCGCGGGTCACGGTTGTCGACCCCCGCCCGTACATGACATACCAACCGTTCCTGCCGGAGGTCACGGCCGGATCGGTCGAGGCTCGGCACGCCGCCGTGTCGCTGCGACGGCACCTGCGCCGCGCCCGGCTGATCGCAGGGACCGTGACCGCGATCCGCCATGCCGACCGGACGGTCACGGTACGGCCTGCCAAGGGAGCCGACTACGAACTGCGTTACGACACCCTCGTGGTCACCGCCGGCGCCGTGACCCGCACCTTCCCCATCCCGGGGCTTGCCCAGCACGCGATCGGTCTGAAGCACGTCGAAGAGGCGGTGGCCATCCGCGACCGGCTGATGACCGCGTTCGACCAGGCGGCGTCCTTGCCTCCCGGCGCGGAGCGGCGGAGGCTGCTGACCGTGACGTTCGTGGGTGGCGGGTTCTCCGGGGTCGAGGGCTTCGGGGAACTGCTGTCGCTCGCGACGGCGATGCTGAAGTCGTATCCGGAGCTGAGCAGCGACGAGCTGTCCTTCCACCTGGTCGAGGCCCGGGGCCGCATCCTGCCCGAGGTGGGGGACAAGCCGGGCGCCTGGGTGGTGCGCTCTCTGGAACGCCGTGGCGCGCACGTTCACCTCAACACACAGATCCGCTCCCTCGCCGACGGCCATGTAGTGCTTTCCGACGGGGCGGAGTTCGATTCCGCGTTGGTCGTATGGACTGCCGGCAATGCCTCCAACCCGGTCGTGCACAACCACTCGGATCTCCCGATCGACGAACGAGGTCTGCTCGTGGTCCGTCCCGATCTACGCGTGGGCACCGGCAGCGAACTCGTTGCGGATGCGTGGGCGGCCGGGGACGACGCGGCCGTTCCCGACCTGGCTTCAACGGTGCCCGGGGCTCACACGGTGCCGAACGCCCAGCACGCCGTGCGGCAGGGCAGACGCCTCGCGAAGAACATCGTGGCCGACCTGCGCGGGGGACGCATCAAGAACTACCGCCACAACAGTTTGGGGGTGGTGGCCACGCTGGGGCTGGGACGGGGCATCTTCCAGTACAAGAGGATCGTCATCAAGGGGCTTCCAGCCTGGCTGATGCACCGGGGCTATCACGTCCTGGCCGTGCCCTCATGGGAACGCAAGATCCGTGTCCTCACGGTCTGGCTCACGGCTGCGGTCTTCGGCCGGGACCTCGTCTCCCTCGCCTCCGTGCAGCATCCACGGGACGCGTTCGTCACGAGCGGTGATCCGCAGCGCCCTGGCGAGAGCCCGACGAGTGGCCGCACGGCCGCATGAACACATGGGAGAGGCGGAGACACTGCCGGCCCCCGCCAAGAAGATGTGAGGGAGCGTCGGGATCAGCGGAGAACGGCCGTTCGACGGGGCCACGGCGCTCCTCGCCTTCGTCCACCTATCAAGCGCCGCGGGCGTTTCCGCCTTCCCGCACCCGGGCTCACCGCCTTTCCTGTGGAGCACACCATGAACACGAGCAAGGAGGCCGCGCGCGGCCTGACCGACATCGAGACCTTCCTGTACCGGCATGCTCATCTGGACGCGGCACGACAGCGCGTGGCGGTTTTCACCACGCGGGTGGCGGGGCTGAACCCGGAGCAGAAGGCGGATATCGAGAGCTGGTACCTCAAGGAACAGAGGTACGTCGCACGCATGGTCACGGAACACATCGCTGCAAGCATCAGCGAGGTGCAGCAGCAGCACCGTGTCCGCTTCACACGATGGCTACGAGGAACGCTCACCGCGATGATCCTGGTCACCGCGGCCATGGCCCTGTGCTCCGCTGTGCTCCTGGGATCGTTGAGCTGAACTGCCGGGCGCCGCTCAGCTCACGCACGGCGCTCGTGTGGGGAGACGAACAAGGTGACCACCGCCGTGCGCTCGCTTCGTCGTCGATGAGTGGCCTTGGCGAACTCGGCGGACCTGACCTCCTCGTCCGTCTCCCTCACGGCGTTCGACGACGTCGTGGACACACCGTCGTGGTCTAGCCACGATGGGCGCGGTAGAGACCTCGCCCGGTCCGTTGGATACGAGAGGCGCCGACAAGGCGATCGAGTGTGCTGCGAACCCCGTTGATGGTTGCGCTGTCGGAGTCACGGCCCAGAGCGGCGGCCACGTCACGGGCCCGTACATCCACGTCGCCGGCTGCGGCGAAGTACTCCATGATCTGCTCGGTGAGCTGACCGTATTTCTTCTGCCCGTCCGGGTCGTCCCCAGCCGGAGCAGGACGGTCAGCGTCCTCGCTCCTGCTCGGCGGCTTCTGCACCCGAGGCACGGGTGTCGTCGCGATGTCCGCGGACTTGGCGGACTCGGTGGAGGCAGACTGGGCCGGCGGGACGACGGGCTTCGCGACCTGGGTCTGCTCCGTGGCGGCCGGGGCACGCATCAAGGACTCGAAGGCGCTGAGAGCCCGCTGCACCGAGCCGAGATGTGCCACGACCGCGGCAAGTTCCCTTTCCAGCGCCTGCTTCTGGATCTGCAGGCGGGCCAAATCCTCTTGGAGGCCTTCGGCGGTGACCGCGATGTCGTGCGTCGAGTGCGTTACGGAGCCCATGTGTTCCTCACAGTCTGTACCCGTCCGGCCACGTCTCGACTCGGCCGTGTGCCGCCCGGCCCGAACGCGGAAATGGGTACCCCGACAACATGATATGCACCGTTCTACAGGGGCACCGTGACGTCTGACCAGGCTGCATCGTGCTCTGTGGAAGATCCGCCATGATTGCAGGCGTGCGATGCCGCGTTCGACGGGGTGCGCATGGCGAGCGTCGACGGCGGTGATGGTGCGTGTGGGTGCTTGAGGGTCCGCCGGTCGGTGGCCGAGTCGAATCACTAGATCATGCGATGTGCCTCAGGTGAGACCTGGGCCATTCTGGCTGGTCAGGCCTGTCCGGACGTGGTGTCCATCGCACGGTCGTCGCCTGTGTAAAGAGCGTTCCGGCGCGACTGTCGCTCAGGGTGTGTTGGGCTCCGTGTCACATCTTTCGATCCCCGCCGGTCAATGGTTCGACAGGTCGAGCCGATGAGGGAGGCGGGCGGTCTTAGGCGTCCATGAGGCGGTCATGAGCCGGGGGCGGTGCCCGGAGCATCAGTCAGCCGGGGCACGCCCAGGCCGGCCGGCTGGTCGTTGCGGGAGCAAGAAGCGCTTCGGCGCCATGGTCAATTGCCGGCTGTGCCGGAGGCCATTGTTCGGCAGAGGCCGGCCGCATGCCGACACCCTGAGGCAGGTTCTGCCGCTCGGTCGGCCGAATCACTCGATTGTGTGATGCGTCCAAGTGGTGCTACGACCCAGTCTGGCCTGGTTGGCGAAGATTGTATTCATTCCCTGAAGAGAAGTGCAGCTGTTGCTCGGAGTCCTGATGTGAGCCAAGGGGCGGGCGGCGAGACCGCGATGTCTCTGCCTGACCGCCCCTGTTCCGACTACAGCCTGCGGCATTCCCATGTGCCGGTTCGGCCGGAGGAACGGGGCTGATTCGGATCTCTGGTTCAGCTGCGATTGGACCAGTCGTGACTTTTGGTGTCCACATTTCCCGCACCACCCGAACAAGCCGCGCGGAGCCTCCCGCACGGCGCGACGCCGGCCGTGAGCAACGCGTCGCAGGACGGCTCGTCGAAGTCACCTGCCGCCGCGCGGTGGCGATGTGATCCCGCCACGCGACAGCCGTATCCGGAGGAACGAGGACCACATGATCATGTATCTCGAGTCGTCCCCTGTGACGAGTGACCTTGACGAGGCTGTTTCTGACTTCGTGCAGCACCGCGCGCGCCTCTTCGGGATCGCCTACCGTGTGCTCGGCAGTGTGGTCGAGGCCGAGGACGTGGTCCAGGAGGTGTGGCTGCGCTGGCAGAAGACCGACCGCTCCGTGGTGGTGAGCCCGGTGGCCTTCCTGTCGAGCGCGACGGCCCGCTTGGCCATCAACGTGGCGCAGTCGGCGAGGGTGCGTCGGGAGACCTACATCGGGCCGTGGTTGCCTGAGCCCGTCGACACCAGTGTGGATCCGGAGGTGGGCGCGGAGCGGGCGGAGGCTCTGGAGTTGGCCCTGTTGCTGGTGCTGGAGAAGCTGAGTCCCACGGAGCGGGCCGCGTACGTCCTGCGTGAGGCGTTCGACTACTCCTATCCGGAGATTGCCGAGATCCTGCAGCTCAGCGTCGTCAACGTCCGCCAGATCGTGAGTCGTTCGCGCAAGCGTCTGTCGGGCGAGCCGCGGGTGAGTGTGGACACGGTGGAGCATCGACGCCTGCTGGATGCCTTCGTCTCAGCGGCTCGCAGCGGGGATGTGGCTTCGTTGGAAGCCGTCCTCGCCCCTGACATCGTCAGCCTCTCCGACGGCAACGGTCTCCGAGGTGCCGCCCGTGTACCTGTGGTGGGCCGTGCGCGTGTGGCCAACCTGGCGACCGCCACTCCGCGGTTCTGGCGGGACACGGACCTACGGCTGGTCCAGGCCAATGGCCGTCCGAGCGTGATGATGTACCGCGACGGTTCCCCCACCACGATCCTGACGGTCGCTGCATCGAGGGACGGCATTCACAGGGTGATGTGGGTGTTCAACCCGAGCAAGATCGCCGCATTTCTGGGCTCCCGCGCCCGCTGCGCAACTGTTCCCGGTCCTGCGTCGGCCGATGGGTGAGCCACGTTCCCCGGATTCCTCAACCGGGCTCCGGCCGTTCGGAATTCACCGCCGTCGCCCTGACCGGAGGCCGGGTCCGGCGCACCAGGGAGGCGTTCCGATCACGCCAGGTTGACGGGGTACGGATCGGCTGCTGCACACGTCTGTAGGACTCCGCTCTACCCGGTGGTGGCGAGCCCGATGAGCAGCAAGGCGATGTCGTCCGTCATGGGTGCGGTTCGCCGTGCGTGGTCGATCAGGGCCGTGGCGAGCCGGTCCATCGGCTGGAAACGGGCCTGGGCGAGCTGGGCGGCGAGCCCGGACATGGCGTCGTCCAGGTCGACTCCGGGAGTTTCGACGAGTCCGTCGGTGTACAGGGCGACGATGGTGCCGGGCATCAGCGAGATCTCGGTGGAGGGATAGTCCGTGTCTGGGACGGACTGGTGCTGGGGGTGTGCCTCATCAGCGTCGACGTCACCGAAAGCCGGCGGGCGCGCGATCGGCTGGCCATACTCAGCGAGGGCAGCACCCGCCTCGGCAGCAGCCTGGACGTGATGCAGACCAGCCAGGACCTGGCCGATCTGGCCGTGCCTCTGCTCGCCGACTACGTCGCCGTCGACCTCGAACAGTCGGTCCCCGGCGGAGAAGGGCCCCCGGTCGACGTCGGGTTCACGGGCGAGCGCCTCCCTGTTTTCAGGCGCGCCGGCCTGGCCTCGGTTCGGCATGGGGTACCGGAGTCCCCATGGGTGCACGGTGAGGTGGTGCCCTGGCCGCCCGCCTCGCCCTTCACCGATGTCCTGAGCTCCGGCAGGCCCCACCTCGAGCCGGTACTGGACACCGCTCCGGGTACCTGCTTCCGCACCGTCTGAAGGGCGGCGCGGCGGTCGAGACGGCGTCTCGTTACCTCCCCGCCGACATGGATCACGGTGTCGGGGGTGACTGGTTCGATGTGATCTCAGCGCACGCACCCATGACGAGAACGGCCGCGGCCTCTTCCTGGTCGCCCAGCTGTCCCGCAGATGGGGCTTCCGCTCCGTATCGGGTGGCAAGGTGGTCTGGGCCGAAGAAGATCTGGCCCCCGCATCAGCACCCGCTCCGGTTCCCGGGGTGCCACCCAGGCCCGAGGAGCGACCCGTACTCGCCTCCGCGTCGCCCGCAGGCCCCGGCGTCGGCCCAGGAGGCGGTCCCGTGCCCAGGTAGCGCGCCGGCCGGTGTCCACCCGCGTTCCAGGAGCGACGAGCGGCGGATCGCCTTCCGTGCGATTTCCGTGCGATGTGTGCTCTCCATGCCGCGGGCTCCTGGTTTGTGAGGGCCGCGGACAGGAGGCAAGGTGGTCTTGGAACTCTGTGCGTGAGGCCGCAGGCGCACGGCCCGCCGCAGATGCGGCACATCGGCCCACGCGCGGTGCCGGACCATCCGTTTTGGGCAGGCCCACGGAGGTGCAGCAGTGTCGGCACAGGACTCGGCGAACGAGACCGCAGAACAGGACAGCGAGTCGACGTTCGGCCCCAGAATGCTCGCGGACGTCAAGCCGCCCTTCGTTCCCGAGGGTGCTTCGGGAATGACTGTCCTCGTCGACTGGGCTCCCGGTCACCCTGGGACTCCTCCGCACCGCCACTCGGGGCCGTGTTTCGGCTACGTTCTGGAAGGAGCGGTCCGGTGGGAGCTCGAGGGTGAGCCGGAACGCGTGATCAAGGCCGGTGAGACGTTCTGGGAGCCGGGCGGGGACGTGATCCACTATCAGAACGGCAACGCCTCGTCGGACGCGCCGGCCAAGTACATCGTGTTCATGATGTGCGCGCCGGGTCAGCCGATGCTCACCCTCGTCGAGGAGCAGGAGTTGACGCGGCGGGCCCATCTGCGCGCCCCGCGCCCCACCGGCTGACCTGCCGGCTCACGCCGGCCGGTTCCGGACGGAGCCCGTCGACTCCGTGACCCGGGTTCGTTCCCCGCACCTTGCGGCCGTCGATCGGTGGCCGGCGAGCAACCCGCAGTAACCCAGGTGCAGGCGCCGATCACACAGGGGGACCGACGTTGAGGGCATATATGGCCTGATGCATGCTTGCCCCATGCGCAGCACAGACCCCACGGGCGACCTGGGCCCCGGGCGCGGCAACCAGGCTGGGACCGGGCTGAGCCTGAGGGGACGGGACCGTGAGATCGCGGCTGTCCGCGAAGCTCTGGTGGCAGTGCGTGGCGGACGGGGCGCCTGCGTCGTCGTGGAAGGCGTGCCCGGCGTCGGCAAGAGCCGGCTGCTCGCGGAGCTGGACGAGCGGGCGCGGCGCTGCGGGTTCGATGTGGTCTCCGTACGGGCCGACGAGTTCGAGCAGTACGCCGCGGGAGCCGCCCTGCAGTCCGCCCTGCAGGCCTCCGACGGTTCCGCCCGCGCCGCCGCAGCCGTGAACGACCAGCGGCTCTGGCTGCTGGACAGCATCGCGGACGCTCTGGAGGAGCGGGCTCAGCGCGCGCCGGTCCTCGTGCTCGTTGACGATACGCAATGGGCAGATCCGGCCACGCTCTTCGCGCTGCGCACGCTGCCCGGGCGACTGGCCGCCTCGCGGATCCTGTGGGTGCTGGCGGTACGGTCGGAGACCGAGCGGCCGACCGTGGCCAGGGTACGGGAGGACCTCGAACGCCTCGGAGCCCGATGGCTGACCCTTGGCCCTCTGCCACAGCAGGAACTGGAGAACATCGCGGCCGACGCGCTGGGGGCGAAGCCCTCGCCCGGTCTGGCCAGGATGCTGCGAGGCGTCGCGGGCAATCCGTTCCTGGCGATCGAACTGGTGCGCTCTTTTCCTGACACGGATGCCGTCGAAGCAGAGGCGGGCGCGGCCGGCCGCCTGTACCGCGACATCCCCGTGGGCTTCCGGCAGAGTGTCGCGGCACGTCTGGAGCAGCTCCCGGAGGACGCCGTACGCCTGCTCCAGATCGGCTCCGTCCTCGGCCGCGAATTCGACTTCGGCACGGCCGCCCGCATGCTCGGCAGGCAGCCCGGCAGCTTGCTGGCAGGCGTGGAGGCCGCCCTGAACGGCGGACTGCTCTCGGCGGACGGTCCGCGACTCGCCTTCCGCCACGACCTCCTGAGGCAGGCCGTCCACGAGAACCTGCCGCCGGCCGTACGGACCGCTCTGCACCGGGAGACCGCCGAGAGTCTGCGCGCCACCGGGGGAGGGTCGGCGGAGGTGGCCTGGCATGTCGTCATGGCGGGCGGCCCGGTCGACGACGACGCCGTGACCAGGCTGCACACCGCCGTACGGGATCTGTCGTCGACGGCACCCGACGCGGCCGCGGACCTCGCTCAGCGGGTCGCCGGCCTGCTGCCCCGGCGCGACCGGCGTCGTGTCGGTCTGCTGACCGACGCCGCCGAGTACCTCGGCCGGACCCGCAGGGTCCACGAGGCGCTCGACCTGGTCGACGCCGCCCTGTCGGACGGTCTGGAGCCGCCGCAGGAGGCGAACCTGCGCCTGGTGGCCGCCGAAATACACCAGGCCGCGGGCGATGACGCCGCCGCCATGACCCACCTGCAGCAGGCTCTGGACCTCCCCGCGCTGCCGTCCGGCCTGCGTGTCCTGCTGCTCAAGACGCAGGCGACGGGCCACGTGTACCTCGGAAACATCACCGCTGCCGAGCAGACGGACACCGGCCTGGTCGCGGCTTCCTACCGGAGCCACGATCCGGCCGTCGTCGTCAGCGTCATGGTGTTCCAGTCGCAGACGTTCTTCTACCGTGGGTGCTTGGCCCGAGCTCTGGAGCTTGCCGAGGCAGCCACCGCACGCGCCTGCACCGAGCCCACTGTGCCCTACCTGCGGCCCCCGAGAATTCCGGCGCTGTGGCTGGCCACGGTACTGACCACCACCGACCGGCTCGCGGACACCGAGAGGGTTCTGCGTGAGGGACAGCACGAAGCGGAGGCGCTGGGCCTCGGCTGGTCACTGCCCCACTGGCACGCTCGCCGTGCCTGCGCCCTGCTCGAACAGGGCGCGCTTGACGACGCGGCCGTGGAGGCCGAGGCCAGTCTGGCGGTGGCGGACGAACTCGAGATCACCCAGCCGAATCCGCAGGCCCGCTCCGTGCTGGCACTGGTGGAGATCAGGCGCGGTGACCTTGCCAAGGCGAGGAGCCATCTCCGGGCCGCCGAAGCCGGCTCCGGCACGAACGCGCAGCGGTACGGACTGTGGGTGTCTCTCGCCCGCGCCTGCCTGGCGGACGCGGAGGGCCGGGACGAGGCAGCGGCAACGGCACTCACGGGCAGCTTCGAAGACAGTGAGCCGACGCGGCTGCTCGCCCTTCCGCCGTCCCACTGGCCCGGAATCGTGCGTATCGCGCTGCGCGGCGCGCAGCCGTCGGTCGCGCAGGCGGTGTCCGGCGCACTGCGCACCCTGACCGACCGGGACGACAGCCAGAAGATCATCGTGGCCGTCCGCGCCCATGTGGACGGCCTGCTCCACAGCGACCCCGGTGCACTCACGTCCGCCATCACCGGGTACCGGAGCACCGGCAGGCGACTGGCTCTGGCCGCGGCATGCGAGGACCTCGGCGAGCTCCTGGCCACATCAGTCGATACGGCGCAGGCGATCCCGTACTTCGAAGAAGCGGGTCAGCTGGCGTCGGCCTCGGGAGCGGTGCGCGATCACGAACGGATCAGGCGGCGTCTGCGGCAGCTCGGCGTGCGCGCGGGCGCCCCGCGGCAGGACACGATCAGCTCCCAGGGGTGGGCGAGTCTGACCGAATCCGAGCGGAAACTTATCCCGCTCGTCGTGGACGGCCTGACCAACCGGGCGATCGCCGACCGACTTTACGTGTCCGTGCACACCGTCAACACCCATATGAGGCACATCTTCACCAAGCTCGGCATCAACACCCGCGTCGAACTGACCCGGCTGGCCGTCGAACGGGGCGATATCGCCGACGGAGCCGAGTGAGCGGTTCCCAGACCTGGGAACGCCTGCAACGCCGAAGGCCAGGCCGATGAGGATGCGCGTACGACGAGCACCGCCGACTCCGGGGCCTTCGCGATCCTGCTCCGCGTCCGCGAACCGGACCCGCGGCCGGCGCATCCCGGCGAACGCCGGGCCCCAGCTCTGCGAACTTCGCCTTCGGGTAAGGCGCTTCGGGCAAGGCGCCGTTTCCTCAGCTGCCTCGGAGGGAGCGGCACGGTTCACACGAAGGCGCTCTGCCCGGTGATGGACTTGCCGACGATGAGGGTCTGCATCTGGCGGGTGCCCTCGTAGGAGTAGAGAGCTTCGGCGTCGGCGAAGAACCGTGCGACGTCGTAGTCGAGGACGATGCCGTTGCCACCGAAGATCTCGCGGCTGAACGCGACGACCTCCCGCATCCTTGACGTGGTGAACCCCTTGGCCAGCGCCGAGTGGTCATCGCGGAAGATGCCCTGGTCCTGCAGCCGGGCGAGCTGTACCAGCATGCCCCAGGAGGCGGTGATGTCGCCCAGGCTCCTCACCAGCAGGTCCTGCACCATCTGGAACCTGGCGATCGGACGCCCGAACTGCTGACGCTCCTTGGCGTAGGCGAGTGCGAGCTCATAGGCACCGATCATGACACCCAGGGCCTGCCAGGCGACCCCGCTGCGCGTGAAGCGCAGGATCTCCGCGACGTCTCTGAAGGAGTTGATGTTCTGGAGGCGGTTCGCCTCCGGCACGCGGACGTCGGTCAGGGTGATCTCGGCGTTCTGTACGATCCGCAGCGCGATCTTGCCCTCGATCTTCACCGGCACGAAGCCGGGGGTGCCCTTCTCGACGACGAAGCCCTTGACCTGGTTGTCGTCCACGTCCCGCGCCCACACCACGACGTGGTCGGCGAAGGTCGCGTTGCCGATCCACCTCTTGGCGCCGTTGAGGACCCAGGTGTCGCCCTGGAGCTTGGCGGTGGTGCGCATGCCACCGGAGACGTCGGAGCCGCCCTGCGGCTCGGTCATGGCGAAAGCGCCGATCTTCTCCATCGAGGCCATGGCGGGCAGCCATCTCTTCCGCTGCTCCTGGTCGCCGCCGGTGTAGATGGAGTAGAAGCTGAGTCCGTTGTGGACGCCGAAGAAGGTGGCGACCGAGGCGTCGACACGACTCATCTCCATCGCCAGCATGCCGCCGAGCAGATGGCTGGCGGCGGGCAGGTGTTCACCGTAACCCTCGTAGGACAGGGCGGTCAGCCCGCTCCCGCGGAACTTCTCGATCAGTTCCATGGGGAACTCGCCTTTGTCCCAGTACCCGTTGACCATCGGCTTTATTTCGTCACGCAGGAAGGCGCGGGCCTTGCGCAGTATCTTGCGTTCGTCGTCCTGGAGGAGTGCCTCGTAGAGGTAGAAGTCGGCGCCCAGCAGGTCGGACGGCGGTGCAGGGGGAGCGGTGGTCATGTCATTCTCCTTTGGCGTCGGCCATGGGGCTGTCCCAAGAGGGCGGCGTGACGGGAATCCGGTGCCCGGTCCACCAGTTGACCGACGGGCCACTGCGGTTGTGACGGCTACCGGCACACGGTCCGTCCGGCTGAGAGGGGTTCCGGCGAGGAGTCAGTGGGGCATCAGCAGCATGACCGCCGTTCCCATGGCTGTCGCTCCGTCCCAGAAACGGTTGCAAACGATCGTGAGGCTGGTCGGGTTGTCGGCAGTTTCGGTCGTTGCGCGCAGTGTGGGCATGTCACGGGTCAACGAGCGGAGAGAACATGTGAGGAGGTACAGCGCCAACACTCCTGTGACGATGTTGTCGGCCTTCGACTCACCCGTGAAGTGGCTGAGGTGCACGGCCTGGTGTGCCGTCGGTACGCCCTCGGCCATGGTCTGGTGCGCATGGCCCGCCGCGCGGTACGACATCCAGGTCATCGCCGCCATGCCGACCGCGTAGGGCAGTCTCCTGGCGGTTGCCGACAGCTGTCTCTCCTGGCCGCACTTGACGGCGGTGAGCGGGAACCACAGTGCGGCGGCGGCGAAGAAGACCGACTGCGGCAGCTCCGGCAGGGCGCCCCAGCTCCACGGCATCACTGCCATGGCCAGGGCCATGGCGGCGTGCAGCAGATGGTCGACGCGGCTGCGGCAAAGACGAGTCCGTGTCAGGACACCCTGCCGCAGCGCGCGCACAGCGGCCGCTGCGAACAGGGCCGTCAGCAGGTAGTGGACAACTTCAGCGGCGCTCATGCCGAATCGCACCCTCCCACGGAGCGGTCAGGATCCGTGTCGGAACTGCTCGGTGATGTCTCCCCCCTCCGACGGGGACTGCTCACCATGACCGTGCGCTGCATCCTTGCCCGACACCGCGTCGCACCTCCGTAGATCCACTGCGTCTTGAAACAGACATACATCGCGACCCGGAGTATCTCCGGACAGACATGCCCTCGGCCGGTCGTGTGTACCCACGCCCGGGTCCCTGCACGTTCTGCTGCGATGACCGAGCACACAGCGGATCTGTGACACAGGGGACTGCGTCCGTTCTTCGGGGGATGCCGTGGGGAGCGAGGCATCAGCCTCCAGACTCACGGATTCGGCCCGAGAGCGACGCCCAGCAGTTCCGCGAGTCGCCTCGTGGAGCGTTCTGCCCTGCGATGCAGGACAGTGGCCATTCCCAGAGCCTCGGCGGGCGGCAGGTTCACCGCGTTGTCATCGACGAAGACGCATTCCTCGCCGGGCACATCGAGCATCTTGAGGATGAGCTCATACGCAGCCGGCTCCGGTTTGCGCAGTCCGTACTGCCCCGAGATGAGCGTCGCGTCGAAGGCCGCGTCGACATCGAACCCTCGATACATGTTCCATGGCGCCAAGCCCATGCTGTTGGACAGCAGACCGGTCTTCAGTCCGGAGGCGCGGGCCCTCTCCAGCACCGACACCATGGATTCGTCGAGACGGGAATCCGCGAAGATCCGGCCCAGCAGGCCGGCGCTGTCGATGCCCAGCGCCCGGCCCAGGTGACGGTTCCAATCGAACTGAGTGGCCCTGCCGCGTTCGAGGTCGTGAGTGAGCGCGACCATCGCCGGGTCCCGATACCAGGTGCGCTCCACCGCTCCTTCGGAAAGGCCTTCACGGGCTTCGAAGCCACGCACCGCATCATCGAGCGACGTCGTGAGCACACCGCCGTAGTCGACTATGAGACATGTTCTCGGCACTGTCTTCCGAACCTCTCTCCCACACCGTCTGGTTGACTCGTGTTGTCGAATAGACCGTGGAGAGGCGGAGGACGTGACGCACTCGGCCGCGTCTTGCTGGACATGCACCCTTCCCTGCCACATGCACTGTCAGGTCAGGTGCTCATGGGAGATCTCCTGGTACTCCTGCGTGGTCGGCTTGGGGATCTGCGAGCCTTCGCCGTAGAGGGTGCGGCTGAACCTGACACGCAGGCGGCGGGCAAGGCGGGCGCCGGCATCCGGGCTCTCCGCGTTGCCGTTCGCGCCGGGTGCGATCGGAGTGTATTGCTCATGCTGGGTAAGAAGGTGGAGTTCCGCCTGGTCGAGAGGCTCGTGCACCTCGACGAACTCGCCGTGCGGCAAACGCTTTACGACACCTGTCTCGCGGCCGTGCAGCACCTTGTCGCGGTCTCTGCGTTGCAGACCGAGGGCACACCGCTTCGCCACGGCGTAGGCTGCGGCAGGCGCGACGAAGAGGCCGATGCGGACCGTCCACGTCACTGATTCGACCGAGACATGGAACCGGGTGGCGATGATGTCGTTCGCCGCGCCGATGAGCGACACCAGATAGAAGCTGATCCAGGCGACACCGAGTGCTGTTCGCACGGGGCGGTTGCGCGGTCTGTCGAGAAGGTGTTGCTCACGATCGTCCCCGGTCAGCCAGGGCTCGATGAACGGGTACGCGGCTATGGCCAGGAAGAGGCCGACCCCTGCCACCAGCGGAATCAGGTTGTCCAGTGCCAGGGTGTGGCCCCAGAAGTCGATTTCCCAGCCGGGCATGACTCGCAGCAGTCCGTCCGCCACGCCCATGTACCAGTCGGGCTGCGATCCGGCCGAGACCTGGTCGACGCGGTAGGGGCCGTAAAGCCAGATGGGATTGATCTGCACGAGTGCCGCGATGGCGAAGATGACACCGGTGACCAGGAAGAAGAAGCCCGCGGACTTCAACGCCCGCACCTTGGGCGGCAGGCCCACCACGTTCTTGTTGTTCCGTCCGGGGCCCGGATACTGCGTGTGTTTGTGGAGGAGCAGCAGGATCAGATGGGCCACGAGCAGTCCCACCATGATGGCAGGGATGATCAGGACGTGGACTGTGTTGAAGCGCGCCACCAGTTCACCGCCCGGGAACTCGCCTCCGAAGAGAAACATCGAAAGGTAGGTTCCGACGATCGGTATGGAAAGGATCGTCCCGTTCACGACGGCGAGCCCGGTTCCGGAGAGAAGGTCATCCGGAAGGTCGTATCCGGTCAACCCTCCGAACATCCCGAGGACCAGCAGCAGGAACCCGAACAGCCACTGGAATTCACGGGGCTTGCGGAAGGCGCCGGTGAAGAACACGCGCAGCATGTGGACGAGCATGGCCCCGATGAACACCAGGGCTGCCCAGTGATGGGCCTGTCGGATCAGCAGTCCGCCCCGGACGTCGAAGGAGAGGTGCATGGTCGAGTTGAACGCCTCCGACACCGTCTGCCCCCGCAACGGCATGTAACTGCCGTTGTACTGCACCTCTTTCATTGACGGATGGAAGTACAGGGTCAAATAGACCCCTGTCACGATGATGACGATGAAACTGTAGAGACAGATCTCACCCAACAAGAAGGACCAGTGGTCCGGGAAAACCCTGCGTGCTTTGGCCCGGATCAGGCCGTACGGGCCCAGGCGCCCATCCGCCCAACGGGCAATCCGCTCCCCGCCGCCTCCTTCGCCTGCTTCATCTTTCTGGCTCTGATCACCCATGCCCCTGAAACCATTCCTCATCCGGCCCGAAAGGGACGGTTTGATGTCATGAGCCTGTCTTACTGCCGGCTGGAAATGGATACGGCAGGCTGGTCGCCCGCGGTGAGCAGAACCGAGACAGCGGGGCGCCGAGTCTGCACTCCTTGGGCGAGCAGGCTCATGACTGCTTCCACCCATATGACCGGGCATGAGGCGTGGATGTGACACGCATGACCCCAAGGTGGTGCTCAGCGCTGTCACGCCGCCTCATCAGACGGCGTTCGCTCTCGGTCTTTCCACCCCAGATGCCTTCCACCTGCTCGACGCCCATGGCCCAGTCGAGACACTGCTCCATGACCGGGCAACGACGGCAGACGGCCTTGGCCTCGGCGATCTGAATGTGCGTCAGGCCGCCGTTGCCTATGGGGAAGAACAGATCGGGGTCGATGTGCAGGCAAGCCCCCCGTTCGCGCCAATGCGTTGCGTGGTCGCCTCGTTCTGCAGCCATGACAAAGAAAACCTCCAGGATTCGTCGCGGGAACGCCGGCGCTGCGGCCGTGGGGCCTGAAGGGCAAGGAGGACGACTTCGCCCACGAGCCGACGGCCCCCTCGGCCGGGTGGGCCATCGGCTGCCGCGCTCAGACCACGATCTTGCGCGGGTTGAAGTTGCCGCCCGGGTCGGCGGCGCCGAACAGGCCCGACATGATGGCGACACCCTCCGTCGAGATGTCCTCCTCCAGCCAGGGCGCGTGCTCCAGGCCCACCCCGTGGTGGTGCGAGATCGTGCCGCCGGCGTCGACGAACGCCTGCTGGATCGCGCGCTTGACGGTGTCGTACTCACCCAGCGGGTCGTCACCGAACACGAAGGCGAAAGTGAAATAGAGGCAGGCTCCAGAGTGGTACGAGTGCGACATGTGCGACATGGTCCAGCCGGTGTGGCCGATCTTCTCGTAGGCGCCTTCGGCCGCCGCGTAGACCGCTTCGTGGATGCCACGAAGCTTCGACCACGGACCGGCGGTTTCGCTCACGTCGCCGGCGGCACCGCGGTCGAGCAGGAAGTCGCGGATGTACGGCGTGTCGAACTTCTTCTGGTCGTAGAGCGCACCGGGTCCCTTGCCGACGCCGATGCCGTGATGCTTGCGCACGATCCGGCCGACGAGCGACTTCTGCCGCTTCACGTGTGCCTCGTCACCCTCGAAGCCTATGAAGGAGAGGCACATCTCGTCGAGGTTCCAGCCACGCCTCTTGAGATACGCCATGAGTCCGGCCTGTGCCTTCTTCTGAACCCCCTTCGACTCCTTGCTCGTCGCCAGGGAGAAGGCCGTCTCATGCGCGTCCGAGATACGGGTGACCGAGGGCGAGACGTCGCTCTCGGCGATCTCCTGCATCGCCGCGAGGCCGTGGTCGAGATTCTTGAAGAAGTAGGCGTGGATGGCCCGCTTCTCGGGGAGCCGGTGCACCTGCACGGTGACCTCGGTGATGACGCCGAGCCGCCCCTCGGAGCCCACCACCATCTCCCGCACGCTCGGCCCCGTCGACGCGCTCGGAACGGCCCGGATCACGAGTACCCCCCCGGCCCGCACGACACGCAGCCCCTTGACGATGTCCGCGATGTCGCCGTACTTGTCGGACTGCATGCCGGACGAGCGCGTGGCGACCCACCCGCCGAGCGTCGAGTGGTTGAACGAGTCGGGGAAGTGCCCCATCGTCCAGCCGTCCCGATTGAGTTGAGACTCGAGATCAGGGCCCAGTGCCCCGGCCTGGACGCGCGCCAGGCCGGAGTCGGGGTCGATCTCCAGCACCTGGTTGAGGCGGCCGAGGTCGAGTGAGACGACCACCCGGGACTCGTCCATGTGCGGCTCGAGGCTGCCCGCGATGTTGCTGCCGCCCCCAAAGGGGATGATCACGGCGTCCGCCCGGACGGCCGCGGCGACGACACTTTGCACCTCCTCCTCGTCGGCCGGGTAGACGATCACATCGGGGCTGCGTGCTATCTCGCCGGCTCGGATGCGGACCAGGTCACGCAGGCTCTTGCCGTAGGTGTGGACGACCCGGGACAGGTCGTCGACAACTGTGTTCCCGGCTCCGACGATGCCGCTCAGAACCGCGACGAACTCCTCGGGCGCCGTCGAGGCCGGCACCTTCAACTGCGAGAAGTCGGGCCGTTCGGTGCGCCCGCCCGCCCAGAGATCGAGACCGACGGCCTTCTGCACGAACGGCGCGAAACCAGGTTTGTCCTCGTGTCGGAATCCGACACCTTCCACGCCCCAGCCCCACCACTTCATGTGTTTCACATCGTCGGTGCGCATCGCGTCGGTGCGGACGGTGGTTTCGGTCACGAGCGGTCTCCTTCAGGTATACGACGTGAGGTCGCACTGACGCCGAGGATGCGGTCTGAGTTCTCCTCGGTGAGAGTGAGGATCGCCGAGCGGATGCGTTCGGTGAACTCGCTCCTCAACTCCCCGGGAAAAGCGGTGAGCGGTTCGCCGAAGACAACTCCGACCGGCAGACGGCCCGGTTTCGGCCAATTCGACCCGCGAGGATGCGCCGCATGCGCGCCGATGACCGCGACGGGGAGTACTGGCACCTCGGCCGACGAGGCGAGTGCCGCCGCCCCCGGCTTGAACGCCCCGAGCGACCCGTCGCGCGAGCGGGTCCCCTCGGGAAAAATCAGGAGCGGCACTCCCCGGTTCAGCAAAGCCTTGGCGCTCACTCCGCGCGCGTTCACTCCGGTGCGGTCGACCGGGAAGGCGTTGAAGAAGAGGGCCGTGAGGCCGCGCCGCCGCCACACGTCGAAGAAGTAGTCGGCGGCCGCTCCCACCGCGAGGTAGCGCGCCAATCGGCGGGGCAGCGCTCCCATGATGAGCGGGGTGTCGAGGTGCGAGGTGTGATTGGCGACGACTACATACGAGTCCTCGACGTTCGCCAGGCGCTCGCGCCCGAGCACCGTGACGCTGGTCATGCTCCAGACGAGGGGCTTCAACAGCCCGCGCTGTGCGATGAAACGCGCCGCAGCGTGGGAGCGTGACGTGAAACGGCTGCGTATCGTCGCAGGCATCCGCTTCCTTCCCGTGCGGGCTCGCCCGCACTGATTCCTTCAGTGAGTGAGACTGTCGTTGCGGCTGGACGAGATCCGTCGCGAGATCCACCGCACTGTGCGGCGTGGAAGATGGCGTGTGAACCAGATGAGCAACCGGTACCGGAGGCTCGGCACGGAGATCACCCGTCCGCGGCGCACGTCGCGCAGACTCGTCTCGACGAGTCGCCGGGCGTCGAGCCAGAGGAAGTCCGGAATGCTCGACGACCGGATTCCGGCCCGTGTGTGGAATTCCGTGCGGACCCAGCCCGGACAGAGCGCCGTCACGGTGACGCCCGTTCCATGGAGCTCGTTCGCCAGCCCCTCGGAGAGCGAGGTCACGAAGGCCTTGACGGCCGAATAGCTCCCCATCGTGACGAAGCCGGCCGTGCTCGACACATTGACGATCGCACCGTGCCCGCGTTCGCGCATGGCCCGCCCGGCGGCACCGGCGAGCACCAGCACCGCGCGCCCCATGACCTCGATCGCCCGGTCGTGCGGAGCGGTGTCGGCCGAGGTCATCGGTGCGTGCACGCCGAAACCGGCGTTGTTCACGAGCATGTCCACGGGGCGGGCGGGGTCCTCCAGCCGGGCGGCGACCCGCTCGACGGCGGCGCGATCGGACAGGTCGGCGGGGAGCACCTCGACAGCACGGCCCCGGGACTCGAGCTCGGCCGCCGTCCGGCCGAGCCGCTCCCTGTCGCGCGCCACCAGAACAAGGTTCCATCCGCGGTCTGCCAGAGCGCGCGCGAACGCCGCTCCGATACCCGACGTGGCACCGGTGACAAGTGCGACCCGTGTACGAGCCAACTGGTCAGCAACCAACTTCTGCATGGGAACTTGAAGATCCACAAGGCTTCCGTGTTCGACGTCCGACGAGCCGACCCAGGGGATTTGCCACGGTCGTACAACACCAGATGGCCGGGTCCTCGCGCATGACACACCTTTCGTTTCTCGGCTCATTGGGTTAGACCGGGCACGCAGCCGTCTTGTGACACGAGCTTCCGCACATGGCGGAGGTGAGCGGTGCGCAGCAAGGTCCGGTGAACGCGGCCGTACTTGCAGGCCACCACACGGAGCCAGGTCACGTGTCACACATGTGCCGGTTGCCCGGTCTCACCTGACGACCCCCGACGGCTTCTCGCATGCTCCGGGGTTTCTGCAGCGTTTCCCCTGCTCCCGCCCCAGAAAGCCTGTACATGTACTCGAACAACGAGACGACGACCGCGCGGCCCGAGACAGCGGGCTTCGACGTGCGTGAGTTCGCCCGTACGGCACACGGCAGCCACCGCGGAGCGCTCGACCTCCGGTCGCTCGCCGAAGAGCCGCTCGATGCCGAATCCGTCCGGCTCCTTCGCGCGCTGCGCGACATGGAACGCGCGACGCTGCACCGCGTGCGCGACCTCCTCGTCACGGCGACACACAAGGACGCCCGTGTCACCGCGTTCCTCACCACATGGATGTTCGAGAGGTTCTGGATAGCCGATGCCCTCGACGCCGTCCTGGAAGCTTCTCCCGCCGCCCGCGACCTCCCTTCGAGCGCCGGGCCGGCGCGGTGGGTACTGGCGGAGCGCCGCGAACGCCGTGGCCCGATCCGTCGTTCCCTCGTCGCCAACATCACCGGTACACAGATCGTCGCCGAACACGTGACGACGGCCCTCGTGGACGAATGGATCACGCAGACGGCCTACCGGCGTCTGGCCGGCGTGTCCTCCGCCATGGCGTCGGTCATCGACCCCGTGGTGGAGATCAAGCATCGCCACATCCGCTTCCTCTCCGAGGAGGCGGAGCGCCGGCTCCAGGGCTCGGCCCGCGCCCAGCGCATCACCCGCCGCGCCCTCCGGCACGCCGCCTGGCCGCTCGGCTCGGTCGGTCGCTCCGGGCACGAGCGCACCTTCTTCGAACAACATGTCTTCGGCGACCGGAGCGGACGAGCCGAGGCGCGCCGTATCCGCGGGATGGTCGCCGCGCTCCCCGGCATCCGCCCCGGTGTCGCATCAACCGTGGAATCGAGGCTCCTTCCGTGACATCGCAGAACGCGAAGACCGAACTCGGCGACGCGCACGTCCTGCTGACCGGCGCGACCGGTTTCGTCGGGCAGGCCGTGCTTGAGCGGCTGCTCACCGACCACCCCGCCACCCACATCTCACTCCTCGTGCGCGGGAAGGGCAGCCAGACCGGGCAGGACCGGCTCCGGCAGCTTCTGCGCAAACCCGTGTTCGAGCGCTGGCGGGATGCTGTGGGCGCCGAGGAGGCCGAGCGCATCGTCCGTGCCCGGATCACGGTGCTCGACGGCAGCATGACCTGCATCCCCGAGCTCCCCTCCCACCTTGACGTCGTCATCCACTCGGCGTCGACCGTCTCGTTCGACCCGCCCATCCACGAGGCGTTCGACACGAACGTCAACGGCGCCGTCAGCCTCTACGAGGCCTTGCTCGCCTCCGGATCCGACCCGCACGTCGTCCACGTGTCCACCTGCTACGTCGGAGGGCTCCGTCGCGGTGTGGTGCCCGAGGCCAAGCTCGAACACGATGTCCTCTGGCACACCGAGTGGACCTTGGCGACACGGACCCACGAGCGGACCGAACTCACCTCGCGGGAGCCGGCGATGCTCGAGCAGTTCATGTCCCGAGCCCGCGGCAGCCACGGGAAGGAGGGGCCGATCGCGGCGGCCCGCGCGAGCGAGAACGCGCGGCGCGAGTGGGTGCGTTCCCAGCTCGTGGCAGCCGGCCGGCGGCGCGCGCAGAGTCTGGGGTGGACCGACGTCTACACCCTGACGAAGGCGCTCGCCGAACGTGCCGCGGAAGACCTCTGGGGCGAGGCCGGACACCGGCTTTCGGTGGTCCGGCCCGCGATCATCGAGAGCGCGCTCCAGCATCCGTTCCCCGGCTGGATCGATGGCTTCAAGGTCGCCGATCCACTGATCTTCGCCTACGGCCGCGGCCAGTTGCCCGACTTCCCGGGGCTGCCCGACTCGATCCTCGACGTCATACCCGTCGACTTCGTCGTCAACGCCATCCTCGCCGCGGCGGCCAACCCGACCCCCGTCGACGAGCCAAGGTACTTCCACATCGCCTCGGGCGCGTCGAATCCGCTGCCTTTCCACCGCATGTACGAGAACGTACGCGACTACTACACCCAGCACCCGCTGCCCAAGGGCGACGGATTCGTCGAAGTACCGGCCTGGAAGTTCTCGGGCGAGCGCAAGTTCAACCGAGGCCTTCGGCTGGCGAAGAAGAAGGCCGACCTCTGGGACGCCGCTCTGCGGCTGATGCCGAACGACGAGCGCAAGCGCGCTCTCGCGACCGAGAACGCCAAACTGCGCGCCGGCATCGCCACCCTCGGCAACTTCACCGACCTCTACCGCGCGTATGCGCAGACGGAGATCGTCTTCGACGACCGCAACACCCGGGCGCTGAACAACGCCCTCCCGGCCGAGGTGCGCGAGGACCGTGGCTTCGATGTGGAGCGGATCGACTGGGAGGAGTACCTGCAGAAGGTGCACCTCCCCGCCATCAGCGAGCTGACGGCGGCCTACCGTCGTCGCAAGACCGGGGCCGCCCGGCCGGCGAACGCCCGCGCGAAACGCGAACTGCCGCGGCGTACCGACGTACTCGCGGTCTTCGACCTCGAACGGACCGTCGTCGACTCCAACATCGTCGAGCAGTACCTCTGGGTGCGCACCGCGGGATTCCGCAAGGCGGCCTGGCCGAAGGAGGCCGTGGACCTGCTGGCCGCACTGCCCGGCTACCTCCGCGCCGAGAGACGTGACCGCGGCGAGTTCATCCGCGCGTTCCTGCGCCGCTACCGCGGCATGTCCATCGCCCGTCTTGAGGAGGTCGTACAGCGCGGGTACGCCGACACGATGCTGCGGCACACGAGCGCGGACGCCCTGGCGCGCATCCGCGAGCACCGTGCGGCGGGTCACCGCACCATCCTGGTCACCGGCTCCGTCGGCCTGCTCGCCGCTCCGCTCGCCGACCTGTTCGACGAGGTCGTCGGCAGCTCCATGCACGTGCGGGACGGTGTGCTCACCGGCTACCTGGCGAAGCCGCCGCTCGTGGACGAGGCGAGGGCCGCCTGGCTTCAGCGGTACGCCGAGGAGGGCGGCTACGACCTCGCTGCGTCCTACGGTTACGGCGACAGCCACTCCGACCTGCCGTGGCTGTCGCTGCTGGGCAAGCCCTCGGCGATCAACCCCGACGCCGGACTGGCGCGCGAGTCGCACAAGAGGAACTGGAACATCTACCGCTGGAAGAGGGGCGGTTCGGGTGTGCGCCGCGAAGTCCTCGCGGCACGGGCGACGATTCCGACACGCACCGACGAGAAGGGCGACTGATGGCTTTCGACATAGACAAGTACACGAAGAACTCCACCGGCGTGCAGTGGGCCGACCTCGACTTCGACGAGTTCGAGCGCAGCCCACTGTCCGAGGAGACGTTGCGCACGCTGCGCTACATGTGTGACATCGAATACCACACAGTGTGCTACCTGCGTGATCTGCTGACGACCCCGTCCCACGACGAGCCCGCGGTGGGCGCTTTCATGACGATGTGGAACCGTGAGGAGTTCTGGCACGGCGAAGCACTCGCGGCGGTGCTGGAGCGCCACGGCCTCCGAGTCGACTTCGACGAGCTCAAGGCGACCCGTCTGAAGCTCGGCTGGAAGGACCGCCTGGGCACGGTGAAGCAGACAGTGATCGGTCGGCTGGTCGGAAACGACTTCGTCGCCGTGCACATGGCGTGGGGAGCGGCGAACGAGTGGTCGGCGACGGCGGCGTACCACCGGCTCGCTGCGCTGGAGAGCCACCCGGTGCTGGTACCCCTGCTGAAGCGGATCGCACAGCAGGAGACGAAGCACGTCGCGTTCTACGCGTCGCAGGCGCGTGACCGGCTCGCGGCAAGCAGGAAGGCCCGCGTGGTCGCCCGGCTGGCGCTCGAGAACGCCTGGGGCCCGGTCGGCTCTGGCGTGATGCCCGAGACCGAGGTCACGCACGTCATGACTCACCTCTTCGCGGGCCCCGAGGGCCGCAAACTCATCCGCGACATCGACTCGCACATCGCGAAGCTGCCGGGCATGGACGGCCTGCGCATAGTCGAGGACGCCATGGACAAGCGCGGGATCGCTGCCTGATGCCGATGCCAGAGCCGCAGTGACAACGGCTGGCACAATGAGCCGAGTTGTCGGTGGGTGATGAGGCAGCAGGTGAGTTCGAGGAACGCTTCATGGATGTCCGAACGGCGTTCTCACAGGTACCGCTGACTATTCATCGACAAATGTGACCGTCTCGTCGAGCGGTGCTCGGCCTGTACGGGTGTAGGGCACTGCGGTGTCCTCGAACCCGATCGACATGCCGCAGAAGAGGATGAGGTCGGCCGGGGGTGACAGGACCTGCGCGACGGTCTTGCGATAGACCGACCACGCCATCTGCGGGCAGCTGTGCAGGCCTTCGGCGCGGAGCAGCAGCATCACGGTCTGCAGATACATGCCCACGTCGGACCACTGGGGCCGGCCCAGGCCTCGGTCGACGTAGCAGAACAGGGCGGCGGGCGCGCCGAAGCAATCCCAGTTCGCCGAGGCGGCCCTCTGACGCGCCTCCCAGTCCTCGTGAGCGATACCGAGTGCGCTGTAGCGCTCCGCACCGAAGGCGGACCGGCGCTCGCGGTACGGGGACTTCAGTGTCGCCGGGTACATCTCGTATTCCCGCTCGTCCCAGGGATCGCACGCGGTCACGCGCCGGCCGGCGAGCTCCTTGAGTTCGGCCAGCGGGCGGCCGGTCAGCACGTAGACGCGCCAGGGCTGGAGGTTCGACCCGGACGGTGCCCAAGCCGCAGCGGAGAGCGCCCGCTCCAGTACCTCTCTCGGGACGGGCCGGTCGATGAATCCACGTACCGCTCGTCGGCTTGTGACCGCCTCGTAGACGTCCACGTTCACCGTCTCCCTCGTCTGCTCTACGTGCCCCCTGTCAGGTCACAAGACCGCCGGACGTAAGACTATGCGCAAAATTGCAAACATTGCAGTAAATGACGGTTTCTGCCCAGTGCGGCCGGCCGTGCGGAAGCATTTGCATCGCGAAAAGTGGTGCAGTGGTCGTGGCGAGCGGTCATCCTGGCGGCTGTCGCCCCACCGCCGAGGCATGTGTCCGGCTGCAACTCCTCCTGCCCGCGCGGAATAGGAGGAGGTCAGGGGCCTGGTGCGGCCGGTTGATCAGATGCCGGTGAGCTGCTTGCCGGAAGGTGGTCTTCCGCCCACAGGAACAGAATGGCCAGGGGGATGAGGAAGGCGTTGCCGTGTGGAGAGAGTGCGTAACGGGTTCGCGATGACAGCTCGGGCCGGACGTCCTGGGCGACCAGGTCGATCGCGGTCAGTTCCTGGAGCCGCTGGGCGAGCATGCGGTTGCTGATGCCGGGGAGGCGCTCGCGAATCTGTGCGAAGTCCGACGGGCCTTTGGCCAGAGCCATGAGGATCAGGCCGTTCCAGCGCCTGCTGAGCAGGGTGAAGGCCCGAGCGATGGCCGGAGAGTCATCGCCCGACTGTGGATGCGCGGTCCGGCGTGCCGGCTGAGGGTGTTGTGGGGTAGGCATGGTGGGTATCCGTACTGTGCCGAAGTTGCTGACGGTCAGGGCCTGATTGCGCACATCACGCGCTCGGCATCAGGTCGTCGCCGTCATGGCGACGGGCGTGGGCGTGCGCGTGACGCCGAGCCGGCACAGCGGTGCCGGACCCGGGCAAGGCCGGGAGCAACTCCCCGGAAGCCGGCGCAGCGGTCTTCGGGCCGCGGGGTTCCCTGATGACCCAGTGGCCGCACATGACTGCTGTGAGCCCGCAGACGCTCCACAGGGCGAGGACGGCAAGATGGCCGGCGTCGGCGTTGCCGTCGAAGTACGTGGTGTTGCGAAGCAGACTGGCTCCGGCGCCCGGGGGCAGCCACTGGCCTACGGAGTCCACGCCCTTGGGAAGCATCTCCGGAGCGGAGGTGGCGCCGGAGAAGGCGTTTCCGACGAAGACCATGAGCGCGGCGCTGAGCCCGAGGCCCGCCGGCCCGAGAAGCCGGATCACGCCGGCAGCGGTGGCGCTGATGGAGAGCAGGTCGAGCGACAGGATCGCCCACGTGGCCACGTGATTGTAGGGCAGCGCCCCGAGGAACCCCTGGGCCACCAGATAGACGCCGAAGGCCGCCACGGCGCATGCGACGAGAAGTGTCAGCACTCGGTGCCGCGGACGGGCCAGGCCGCGAGCCATCGTGACAAACGCCCCGATCAGGATGCCGCAGATCGTGAGCGGGAAAACCGATGAGCTGAACACCACACCCCGGGGGTCTCCTGTGGCGACGGGCACCACGTCGATCGCCTTCGCGAGGACCTTCACCGACGAATCAGCACTGGCGGCTCCCTGCGGGGCGGCCTTCCGCCGGGCAGCGCCCTGCTGGGCCGCCTGCTTGTGGGCCTTCGCCGGGGAATGCGCACCGCCGGCCTCCTGCTCGGCAGCCTTTCGCTCGGCAGCCTTCTGCCGGACGGCCAGCTGCTGGGTGGCCTTGTCGGCCAACTGCTGTCCGACATCGGTCAGAAGCTGGGCCACGGAGGGGCTGGCGGCGGTGGCCTTCAGCACCGTGACGCCGTGGCCGGAGATGGCGAAGGCGCCGTAGACGTCCCGGTTCCTGATCGCCGACCGCGCGGCCTGCTGGTCGGGATAGAGGTGGAAGTCGAACGCGCCGGGCATCTCATGGGTCAGTCCCTCCACCGCGCGCTGGCCGGCCGGACCCGTGCCCACGATCCCGACCGGCACGTCGCGCGGCGAGATCCGCCCCGCCGGCCAGGCGAACGCCATCACCGCCAGAGTGATCACTATGGGCAGCACCACGGCGGCGATGGCTACTTCTCGCCATGCCTGGTGTCGTGACAAGGGGTTCCTCACAGCCTGGCCTCACAAAAAAGAATGATCGTTTTTCTTGAGTCCTCAGTTTGGCCTTTCTGTCGGTAGACGTCAACACGAATGTTCGTTTTCTTTGCTAGGCTGGCCTCATGCCCAAGGTCACCCAGCAGCACATGGACGCCCGTCGCGCGCAGATCCTGGACGCGGCGCGCCGTTGTTTTCTCCGTGACGGGTTCCACTCCACGTCCATGCAGGACCTGTTCGCGGAGGCGGGACTGTCCGCGGGTGCGGTGTATCGGCACTTCACCAGCAAGGACGAGATGATCCTCGCGATCGCCGAGGAGAACATGCGTGATGTCCTCGACAACACGCTCGCCATCGCCACGAACCAGCAGGACCAGTCCATTGGGGCGGTCCTCGCGGAACTGCTCGACGTGATTCGGGCCAAGTCCGTCGAGGAGGACGTGGCCGGCCTCGCGGTTCTGGTCTGGGGAGAGGCCATGCGCAACCGCTCGCTGGCGCGCAAGCTCGACCATCTCATGGGCCGCATACGCGCAAATCTGGTGACCTTGGTCCGTGAGCACCAGGAAAGCGGTGGTCTGCCCGCGAACGCGACGGCCGAGGGGATCGCATCAACGATGCTCTCCATCCTCCCCGGCTACATCCTCCAAGTGGCGCTGCTCGATCAGGCTGCTGTGGCCGAGGTGCCTGACGCGGTGCGGGCGTTGTGGCCGGGCCCGGCCGGTGAGCGCTGAGCGCTCTCGCCGCAGACAGGGCTGCACGCTGGTCACAGGTGGGATATCCGTGGGCCAGGGCGCGGCGGGGTCATGCGGACGGCGCCGGCGGCCGTCAGCCTCTGCGGCATCGGAGCCGATGCGGCCGTCGCCGGACCGCAGCACACGGCGCGGTGCGGCATCGCTGTGGCCACCACGCACATGGGCGGCCCGCCCGGCGGTGGCCGCAGGCACTCCCAAGCACGCCGTCCGCAGGTACGCCGCCATGATGGAGACGACCGCCTCGCGGTCACGGTCGGCGTGGTCCGCAATCCGCCACAGGGCGTAGACGACCCCGATCCACATGTCCGGCTTGCCGCCGCCGAGTTGATCCACGACCCAGCTGGAGCGCTCGGTGATGTTCCCCTCGCGGATGGCGTTCAGCCCGTCGTGGCTGACGCGCAACTGCCGTCATGAGGGGTGCCCGTGGGGCTGTCGCCGGGTAATGGGAAGTCGTCGTCACCGTCACGTCGGCGTGGGGGAGGGCGAAGCCCACCCATCGGCCGTGCCGGTGCAGTGGCCTCGCAGCAGCTCGCCCCGTTCGCCGCCGACCGGTTCGCCCTCGCCCGGCAAGTGCCGGGCGAGGGCGGGGAACATCGCGCGGTCCGGTCCAAGGGGCGCGGCTGGGCGCCGAGCCGACAGCGCAGCGGTGTGTTCTGACGGCTTGTCCGATCCTGGTGGTCACCGTCGCCGCCAAGACCGCGCGGTCGTGCGGATCAGCTGGTGCGGGCCGCGGCGGTGATGACGTTGGCCACGGCGCCGGGATGGGAGACCGGAGAGAGGTGCGAGGAGTCGATCTCCTGCACCTTGGCGTGTGCGACCTTCGCCGTCGCCTCCTGCGCGGCGGCCGGAATTATCTTGTCCTGGCGCCCGATCAGAGCCCACGACGGGATTGTCTTCCACGCCGGGTCACCCGACGGCTGGGTGACCGCGGAAGCCGCGAGTGGGCGCTGGGCCGCAACGATCTGGTTCTGCTGTTTGGCGGACAGATCCTGGGCGAACGAGGAGCGCACGACCTGTGGCTTCAGGTAGAGGTCCGCGTCCCCGGCCGATGCGCCCGGGAAGGGGACGAGGTTGAACACCGACGTCGGATCCGGCACGATCACTCCCGAACCGGGCTGGGAACCGGCGATCTCCCCTGCGGACTGGCCCTTCGCCGGGATGAAGGCGTCGATGTACACGAGCGCTTTGACGTTGGTGTTGCCGAGGGCGGCGTTCGTGATGACCATGCCGCCGTACGAGTGGCCGACCAGTACGATCGGTCCTTTGACCGTCTTGAGGTAGTCGGCCAGGTAAGCGGCATCGCTGCTCACACCGCGCAGCGGGTTCGGCGGGGCCACGACGTGGTATCGCCTGCTCCTCAGCCGGGTGATGACGCCGTTCCAGCTCGATCCGTCGGCCCAGGCGCCGTGCACGAGGACGACAGTCGGCTTGCTCGCAGCGGCGGACCGGGTGGGCGAGGTGGCCGAGGACGGCGAGCTCGATGCACGCGCGGGGCCGACCGTGGCGACGAGGAGAGCGGCTCCGACGCTGGCCGTAGCCAGGACGGCGAGCGAAGTTCGGGTGCGTCGGTATAGAGAAAGACGGTTCATGAAAGGCCCTTTCGAGGCATAGGCCGAATTTCGGCCGTTTCGGAAAATCGGATCGAATTGGTTGCGACAGTGCGCGGTCGCAAGTCATGGGAGGGCAGCCCTTGGAGAGGGATGTCCCGGGCTTGCCGGAAATGGGCGCGGCCACGGATCGACCGGGATCAGTGAGCTCTTTGAGCGCCGTGGCTTCAGGGCGCGGACAGCTTGTGCTCAGGTTGTGTGAGCCACGCCGGCGGCACAGCCGGTTGGCGCCGAGTCCCGACGTCGCGCGGTCCGTCGACTGTTCAACACGACGGAGGCTGTCGCTGAGCGGCGGCGATGGCTTCGATCTGCTCGTTGAGCGCCACGAGTTCTTCGCGAAGCGCGTTGATACGCGTTTGAAGTTCGGCGGCTTCGGCGGTCAGGGCTACGACTGTGGCCGCCAGGCCGGTGCCGTTCTCCGTGGCTTGCGTCATCGTGTGTCCTTCCGCTGGATACGCCGGCAGGCGTCTCGCGGCCTAGGCGCCTTGTGCCCGGTCCAGCCGCACGGCACGGATGTCGAGAGTCACCTTCACCTTGTCGCTGATCAGAACTCCGCCCGTGGCGAGGGCCCTGTTACCGTCGAGCCGCCAGTCGGAACGCTGCAAAGTGGCCGTGCCCGTGAAACCGACACGGTTCTGGCGGTGAGCGTCCCGGCTCGCTCCGCAGTACCGGAGGTCGACCTGGACGGGCAGTTCGATGTCCTTGATCAGGAGGTATCCCGCCATGCGGAAGCGGTCGTGACCGGCATGGAGGATTCCGCCCGAGCGGAAGCTCATGAGAGGGAACGTCGCGGCATCGAGGAAACCCGGGCCTGTGACATGCGCGTCCCGTTCCGGATAACCCGTGTCAACGCTACAGGTCTGGGCACTGAGGAAGGCTTCGGACCGAGTGGGACATTTTCCGTCGAGCTTGACTATCCCCTCGAAGGCGGTGAATTTTCCGCGCACGTTCGTGACCATGCCGTACCGGACGGAAAACCCGATCGTGCTGTGGACCGGGTCGATGGCGTAGACGCCGGTCAGCCCTGCAAAGGGGGCGGTGCGATAAATGGTGGTTTCCATGCGGTTGAACATGGCGAGCCGGTCCTTCGTGCGTGGATCTCTGACGGGGGCGCATTCTGCGGGGAATGTGCGTCCGGGGCGGCCCCCGGCTGCCGCCAGGGGCCGCTCGCGGGGCCTACTGCTGCTGCTCAAGCCATTCGGTGAACCGGGTCGCGGCGATATGCGCGTCAGGACCTGGCACGAGCGTGGTCTCCTTCAGCTCGGCACCGGAGTACGGGGCGCTCGGGTCAGTGACGACCGTGCGGGTGTCGTCCTTGTCGGCGAGTACCTGACGGATGAGTTCGTCGAGCTGGAACACGTCCGGGCCGGCGACCTCCACCACTCCGTTGACCGGGGCGCCGACCGCGGTGCGGCCGACGGCCGCGGCCACGTCGTCGGAGTAGATGGGCTGGAACTTGACGGGGGCCAGACGCACGGTGTCGCCTTCGGTCGAGATGTCCGCGATCCCGCTGACGAACTCGAAGAACTGAGTCGCGTGCACGATGGAGTACGGGATGTCGGAGGCCTTGATCAGCTCTTCCTGCGCCTGCTTGGCACGGAAGTAGCCGCTCTCCTGAAGGCGGTCGGTGCCGACCACGGACAGCGCCACGTGGTGCGTCACGCCGGCGTCCGCCTCGGCCTTCAGGAGATTGGTGGTCGAGGTGCGGAAGAAGTTCATGACTTCTTCGTCGATCCACGAGGGGGAGTTGGACACATCGATCACGATCGACGCGCCCCGCAGTGCCTCGGACAGCCCTTCGCCGGTCAGAGTGTTGACGCCGGTGTTGGGCGAGGCCGCGACCGCCTCGTGCCCGTACTCGTTGAGCTTGCCCATCAGCTTCGAGCCGATGAGCCCGGTTCCACCGATCACTACGACCTTCATAGCAGTGTCCTTTCGTAGGTATTCATGCTGCGGCGCGCGGCTGTGACGAGTTCCTCGTCGGCGCCGAAAGAATTTCGGTCCGCACCAGGAGAGACCGGACAGCAGACCTATTTATGACAAGGATTCGTAAGAATCGAGAAAAGCAAGGCTGTTCAACCGGTTGCGACACGGCGTTATTCGGCGAGCTTTCCATCGGTCGAGACCTCTGCCATGAGAGAGGAGATCTCGTCGGGGATGGCAGGAATGCTTTCGCGGGTGATGCCGGCCGTGGGCGACCACACGAGGTTGACCTGCTGAGCGGGGTCCAGGTGGGGGTAGTCGCTGCGGTTGTGGCAGCCGCGGGTCTCACGACGCTCAAGTGCTGCTTCGAGGGTGGCCCGGGCCGACAGTGCCGCGGACTTGAGATCAAAGGCGTGCGCGAGATCCTGGAAGCCGGCGATGTCCGGGTGCACGCCGACGTCCTCCATCCTCTTCTCGATCGCCGTGAGCTCCGCGAGCCCGGTGCGCAGGCCTTGTTCGTCGCGTACGACTCCGGCGTGCTCTGTCATGGTGTTGCGGATGGCGCGCTGCAGGGCGCGGACGTTCTCCGGTCCGTCGGCCACCAGCAGATCGTCGATCTCCGCGCGGGCCTGTGCGACGGCCGACGCCGACCGCGGCTGGGCGGTCAGGGACTGCGAGTAGGCGGCGGCCGCCTGGCCCGTGATGCGGCCGAAGACCAGCAGTTCGATGAGACTGTTCCCCCCGAGGCGATTGGCACCGTGCAGGCCGCTCGACGCCTCACCGATGGCGTACAGACCGCGCACGTCGGTGCTGTGGTCCTCGTGCCGCACCCACACCCCACCCATCGAATAGTGCGCGGTGGGCGCGATCTCGATGGGATCGCGGGTGATGTCCAGCATCTGCAGGTCGAGCAGGGTCTGGTAGACACGGGGGAGACGCGTCATGATCGTCTGCCGTGGCAGATGGGAGACGTCGAGCCACACTCCGCCCTTGGGCGTCCCCCGCCCTTCCTTGATCTCCGTGTAGGAGGCCAGGGCCACGCGGTCACGGGTCGACAACTCCATGCGCGCAGGGTCGTAGCGGTTCATGAACCGCTCGCCGAGCGCGTTGCGCAGGATGCCGCCCTCACCGCGCGCGGCCTCGCTGACGAGGGTGCCGGCCGCGTTCTCGGGCTCGATGATCCCGGAGGGATGGAACTGCACCAGTTCGGGGTCGCGCAGACGGGCGCCGGCCTCCACGGCCAGGCGGAACGAGTCGCCTGTGTTCTCGTCGCGCCGGGAGGACGTCCGCCGCCAGATCCGGGTGTGGCCACCAGCGGCAAGAATGACGGCGTCGGCGTGGATCAAATACCGCGTGCCATGGGTGAGATCGAAGCCGTAGGCACCGAAGACGGCGCCGTCGTGGACCAGAAGCCGTGTGATGTAGACGCCGTCGAGAACCGGAACGTTCAGCTGGTCCGCGCGCCGGATGAGCGTGCGCTGGATCTCCAGACCGGTGTAGTCGCCGGCAAACGCCGTCCGCCGGAACTTGTGCGCGCCGAAGAACCGCTGGGAGATCCGGCCGTCCTCCTCGCGAGCGAAGGCCATGCCGTAGCGTTCCAGGTCGCCGATGCCCCGAGCGGCGCCCTGGGCGACGATCTCCACGGTGCGGGGATCGGCGAGCAGATAGCTCTCCTTGAGCGTGTCCGCTGCGTGCTGCTGCCAGCTGTCCTCGGGATCCATGGTGCCGAGGGCCGCGTTGATTCCTCCGGCGGCGAGAGCCGTGTGCGCGTCCTCCTTGGGGCGCTTGCCGACCGCGAGGACGTCGACACCGGCCTCGGCCAGTTCGATCGCCGCTCGGAGCCCAGCACCTCCCGTTCCGATCACCAGCACCATGGTGGAAATACGTTGTTCGCTGATAGCCACGACCTACTCCGATCGCCGAGGGATTGTCACTCAGTACGACCGGGATGTTCCGGAATCTGTGACACCTTTCGTGGCTTCCCCGTCAGCGGGCCACCGCGACCGTGCTCCCGCAATGCCCCCCCGGCGAGGTTCTGGGTGGGTCAGGCGCGGGCCGTCACAACCTCGTGGGCTTCACGGTCATATCTCCAGTCGACCACCGTCCTGTCGAGCCGGCCGACCACTGATCATCTCCGTCGGGCAAAGGAGCGGAAGATGCCGTACGTCATTGCCCAGCCTTGCACCGACGCCGGTCGATGACGGTGCTTGCCTCATCGAGCGCCCAGTGGACTGCCACTCACGCACACCCGTCAGCCGGGTCGAGGCCGGGAACCGGCACGGTCCGAGGCGAACGCGGTGGCCTGCTCGCCCCCACCAGCGGTTCGGAGCAGGCAGGCTGCGAGGCCATGGGCGGCTGGTGGCGACGGCGTCGCCGGTGAGGAAATGAGGCAGTAAGTGGGAACGACCCTTCACTCCGGAGGCCGGGCCTTCCGGCCGAGCTCCGCGTCGGGCGCTGCTCAACGTCCCGACCTCCGTTTGCGCCATGAGCGGCTGGCGTTCGCCAGGATGCGTACGTCTAAGGACCGGTTCGCAGACGCGATCACTGCCTTCGCGGGCACGATGGGCTTCGTGTACGTCCATGCCGTCTGGTTCGCGGTGTGGGTCGCCCTCAACCTCAGGCTGTTCGGCTCTATTGCGGTCTTCGGCCCCTACCCCTTCGGGCTGCTCACCATGATCGTGAGCCTGGAGGCCATTTTCCTGTCCACATTCGTCATGGTGAGCCAGAATCGGCAAGTCGCACGTGAGAACGTCCGGGCCGACCTGGATTTCGAGACCGGTCTTCGCGCCGAGGTCTGGACGGTGCACATAGGCAAGGCGCTCGGCCTGAATCCGCAGGAGATCGAGCTTCACGTCCAGGAGATCATCCAGCAGAGCAAGATCGCGATGGAACCGGGGTCCGGGGTTCCGCCGGTGGCCCCGGATGTGCTGTGAACGTGGCCTCACGACGACTGAGGCTCGGTCTGCCCGGTGCCGCGCAACCGGCCGGATGTTGTTCAACGGACAGAGGCTCGCTCGGCCACCTGCCGGTGGAGGCTCGTACCACTGTCACGGCATGGGGTGGCGGGCACGATGCTTCGGGTGGTCGGCCGGCGCCGGGCCGGTCGGTCTCCCCTTTCCGTAGCCGTCGTGTGCCGGCACGACGCACACAACGGCTACGGAAACGACGTGCAGCTGGACAGGCAGCCTTCGCCGTCGGCTAGGAGGCCAGCCTGATGCTTGTCGGTGTTCCCCGCTGGGCCATCTTCGTGTAAGGGCACAGTGAATCGGCCTTCTCCACGAGTGGGGCGGCGACGGCAAGGTCGATGTCCGGCCACCTGACCTCGAGGTCGACGTGCAACAAGTAGCCGCCGTCTTCCGGGTCCCGCCCGAAAGCCACGGTCGCCACCACGGAGATCGCCGCGGGGTCGAGCGCGGCCTGCCGTGCGACCAGACTCAGCGCCCCGTGAAAGCAGGCGGCCATGCCGGCGGCGAACAACTGCTCGGGATTCGTTCCCTGGCCGTCTCCTCCCAGCTCTGCGGGCATGCGCAGGTCGAGATCCAGGACTCCGTCGCCCGAGCGGGCCCTTCCCGAGGCCCGCCCGTGACTCACCATCCCCCCGCTCACCGTCACGGCCGTGGTGTAGATCGGGGCGAAGGTCTCGCCGTCGAAGTCCTTGTCGGTGGACAGATGGGGCAACCTGGTCCGCTCGGTCATGGCATGACTCCGTCAGCGGCGCAGTACACGGCCGGGCGCTGAGCCGAGATCGACCAGGGCAAGGTCGCGTCCGTCGGCCTTTTCACGTCACACGGCCTCTTTGCGCCGAGCCGCCAAGCGATACCAGACTCCGGGCCGGGGACAGAGCCCGACGGCCTGGTAGTGTCGTATGCCATATTTGGTGCACCTTCGCGTATGGAGGGTTTCCAGATCCGGACAGTCAGTTGACAGACACGTCCCCACTGTTGTGACAGCCGGTGGTGTGCGGCTCGCTCGGCGATTGCCTCGGCCCTGGCCATACGAACAGACCCCTTATGGTCGTCGCCCGTCCTTGCCCTGGGCTGAGTACACGAACCTGCCCTCGGCGCTCGGGCAGCATGTGGCCGGGCCAAACCCGTATTGCCCACCTATAGTGGCTTATAACTCACTTCAGGCGTACTGGCGACGAAAGGGCACGTCATGAAGCTCGCAGTCATCGGCGGTACCGGGCTCATCGGGTCGCAGGTCGTCAGGAACCTGACCGCCGCCGGGCACGAGGCGGTACCGCACTCGAAGTCCACCGGTGTCGACGTGCTCAGCGGCCAGGGGGTGGACGAGGCGCTGGCCGGAGCCGACGTCGTCGTCAACCTGACGAATTCCCCGACCTTCGACGAGGCCTCCCCGGCCTTCTTCCAGACCTCGATGGACAACCTTGTGGCCGCGGCCCGCAGGGGCGGCGTCGGCCACTTCGTCGTCCTCTCGATCGTCGGCGTGGACCAGGTGCCGGAGATGGACTACTACCGGGCCAAGACGCTCCAGGAGCACATCCTCGCGACCGGGCCGGTCCCCTACTCGATCGTCCGGGCGACGCAGTTCATGGAGTTCATGGACGACGTCATTTCCTGGACCTCCGACGCCGACACCGTCCGGCTGCCCGCCACGCCCATCCAGCCCATCGCGGCCGCGGACGTGGCCGCGGCGGTGGCGGAGGTCGCCGCGGGCGCCCCGCTCAACGGTATCCGCAACATCGCAGGCCCCGACGTCTTCACCCTGGACGAGCTGGGGCGGCTCACCTTGTCCCACAAGGGCGACAACCGTACCGTCGTCACCGATCCCACCGCCGGCATGTTCGCCGTGGTCAAGGGCGACGTCCTCATCGACAAGGACGCCCACCTCGCCCCCACCCGCTACACCGACTGGCTCGCCTGAGGAACTCGAGCGCTCACAGGCGAACGACCGTCGCCGGGGGACGCGAGCCGGCGCCGCGCAGAGCAGGGCTTTTGGGGGTACAGGCCATGTGCCCCATCCGCATCCGTAGTCGAGATCGGTGGCGTGCCTGCTGATCCCGCCCTTGGCGGACGCCTGCCGGGGCGCACGGTTGAAGCCGGTCATGCTGTCACGACGGCGGGCCCGACGACTTGGCCGTGCCCCGAGCCTGCAGCACCGCCATGGCAGGAGCCATGGCGGTGCTGCAGTGGAACGGCGGTTCCTGGAGTGGCCGACTCGGCTGCGCCACCCAAGGCACGCCGGCATGCCGCAGTGCGCGGACGGCCAGGGCCGCGAACAGTGCTGCCAGCGTGCAGCAGTACACACTCCGCGCGGAACCGGCCTGTGCGCAGGCGGGAGCTCAGTCCGTGGGCCGCGGGGCCCGCAGGTGGGCCCGCTCCTTCAGTTCCTCGTCGTCGACCAGGGTGAGCATCGGCTGGTTCGGCGCGCACATCATGAACACGATGTACTTGGCCGGCGCGTCCGACGAGGCGTTGCCGTTCTGGTAGTGGATCACGTCACCGCCCGGCTCCCAGAACGTCTCACCGGCCTTGAGCAGGTGCTCCGGCTCGCCCTCGAGCTCCCACCGGACCGCTCCTTCGAGAACGTAGCCGAAACACGGCCCCGAGTGACGGTGCGGAGGAGTCCCAGGGTGACCGGGAGCCCACTCGACGAGGACAGTCATTCCCGAAGCACCCTCGGGAATGAAAGGCGGCTTGACGTCCGCCAGCATCTTGGGTCCGAAGCCGTCCTCTGAGTGCATTTCGTGCATTGTGCTACACCTCCGTAGACCGGCCCGGAACGGACGATCTCGCGTCGGCGGTTCCGGGCACACAACAACTTGCTTTACAGCGAACTCAGAGCGCGGACCGCATTTGTGACACGCCGCGGGCCTCTGAAGCCTTTTCCCGCGCCAAGGCAGCGGTGACGCGGACAAGCACCGTCCGCGTCCGGTTGAGCCCGACCCGGCTCAGCCGAACATGCCGACCTTGTAGCTGCCGGCCGGCTGCTGGGTGATGATGTTGATGCGGTTGTAGGCGTTGATGATGGCAATGAGGGTCGTCAGCGCGGTGAGCTGGTCCTCGTCGAAGTGCTCGGCGGCGTTCGCCCATGCCTCGTCGGTGACTCCACCGGCCGCGTCCGCGACGCGGGTGCCCTGCTCGGCCAGTTCCAGCGCGGCGCGCTCGGCCTCGGTGAAGACCGTCGCCTCCCGCCAGGCGGCGATCAGGTTGAGCCGCACCGAGGACTCCCCGGCGTGGGTGGCCTCCTTGGTGTGCATGTCGGTGCAGAATCCGCAGCCGTTGATCTGGCTGGCGCGGACCTCCACCAGATACTGAACGGTGGCAGGCAGCGTCGAGTCGGACAGGGCCTTGCTGGCCGTGAAGAGCTGCTTGAGCACCTTGCCCGCGAAGGGATTGCCGTAGTAGTTGAGACGTGCGTCCATTGGTCCTCCAGGCGAAATTGCCGGTACGCACAACTGACCGGACAGCCCGGCAAGGTGTGACACCGAAGCGCAGTGTGATGCAGGCCTCAGTGACCATGTCGTTCTCGTACAGCTGCGGCTGCGGGGCGCGCCTGGAAGGACTTCAGCAATCTCACAGTGTCGAGGACTGTCACAAAGGTGGCACGAGGGCGGTCCAAGATGTTGGGAACGGCTGACTTCACCCAACCCACGCACATCTCTGACCGGTCGACATCGGAGTACCTCCGTGTCGGCAGTCGGTGTCTCCCCTGACTCCGCTGTGACAGAAAGGCCGCCATGAGTGATCCGTCCCGGCCCACTGGGTTCTCTGCGACGAGCGAGCTCGACCAACTACCCGACTGGGACACCGAGGAGACCGCCGAATGGCAGGCGTCACTCGACGCTGTCGTGCGGAACGCGGGGCCGGACAGGGCGGTGTACTTGTTGCGACGAGTACACGAGCACGCGGCCAGGTCCGGGATCACCCTGCCCGGGCTCCTGTCCTCGGACTACATCAACACGATCCCGGCGTCCGCGCAGCCCGTCTTTCCCGGTGATGTCGCCGTGGAGTCCAGGATCACCGCCGTGAACCGCTGGAACGCTGCAGCGATGGTGACACGCGGCTCCCGTCTGGGGCTCGGCGGCCACATAGCCACCTATGCTTCGGCGGCATGGCTCTACGAGGTCGGGTTCAACCATTTCTTCAAAGGCAAGAACGGGGACGGCTCGGGCGATCAGCTGTACATGCAGGGGCATGCATCGCCCGGCATCTACGCCCGCGTGTTCCTGGAAGGGCGCCTCGACGAGAAGCAGTTGGACAGTTTCCGACGTGAGGCCGGCGGCCACGGACTGCCGTCGTACCCCCACCCCCGCCGCCTCCCGTGGCTGTGGGAGTTTCCGACCGTTTCCATGGGACTTGGTCCGCTCGCCGCCATCTACCAGGCTCGGTTCAACCGCTACCTGCACGCGCGCGGCATCAAGGACACATCCGGGTCCCGCGTATGGGCATTCCTCGGGGACGGGGAAATGGACGAGCCCGAGGCGATGGCCGCGTTGGCGCTCGCCGCCCGCGAGCGGCTCGACAACCTCACCTTCGTCATCAACTGCAACCTGCAGCGCCTGGACGGCCCCGTACGGTCGAATTCCAAGATCGTTCAGGAACTTGAGGGCCGGTTCCGCGGTGCGGGCTGGAACGTCGTGAAGTCCCTCTGGGGCGAGGCTTGGGACGCCGTGCTGCGACAGGACACCACGGGGGCTCTTGTCCACCGCCTGGGCGAGGTGCCCGACGCCCAGATGCAGACGTACGCCGCGCGGGACGCCGCCTACATACGCGAGCACTTCTTCACCGGCGATGCGCTGTCCGGCATCGCCGGTCGGCTCAGCGACGCTCAGCTCACCGATCTGTTCGAGAACTCGCGCGGCGGGCACGAACCGCTCAAGGTCCATGCCGCCTATCGCGCCGCAGTCCAGCACCGTGGCGCACCGACCGTCATCCTCGCCCAGACGGTGAAGGGGCACACACTGGGCGCGGGTTTCGAGTCCCGCAACGCCAATCATCAGATGAAGAAGCTGACCATGGCGCAGTTCCGTGACATGCGGGACGTGCTTGAACTTCCCATTCCCGACAGTGCGTTGAGCGGCGACCTGGTGCCGTACTGGCACCCCGGTGAGAATTCGGAAGAGGTGCAGTACCTGCGCGATCGGCGTACGGCTCTGGGAGGTCCCGCCCCGGTTCGCAAGGTGGTCGCCAAGCCGATGCAGCAGCCCCCGGCCGCGCCCTTCGAGTCCCTGACGAAGGGCTTCGGCAAACAAGAGGTGGCCACCACCATGGCTCTTGTCCGACTGGTCAAGGACCTGATGCGCGTCGAGGAGACGGGGCGGCGCTGGGTGCCGATCATCCCCGACGAGGCCCGTACGTTCGGCATGGAGTCCCTGTTTCCGACAGCCGGCATCTACTCGCCGCACGGCCAGACGTACGAACCGGTCGACGCGGATCACCTGCTCTACTACCGCGAAGCCAAGAACGGCCAGCTCATCGACGAGGGCATCACCGAGGCCGGCTCCATGGCCGAGTTCACCGCTGCGGCAACCGCGTACGCCACACATGGCGAGCCCATGATCCCGTTCTACATGTTCTACGCCATGTTCGGTTTCCAGCGAACCGGCGACCAGTTCTGGGCCCTGGCAGACCAGATGGGGCGCGGGTTCGTCATCGGGGCGACGGCCGGCCGTACGACGATGACCGGTGAGGGGCTGCAGCACGCCGACGGACATTCCCACCTGCTGGCATCCGCGAATCCGGCTGCCGTGAGCTACGACCCTGCCTTCGCGTACGAGATCGCGGTGATCGTCAGGGAAGGGCTGCGACGGATGTACGGCGACCGGCCCGAAGACGTCTTCTACTACCTGACGGTATACAACGAGCCCAAGCAGCAGCCGGCCATGCCAACCGGGCCGGAGGTCGAGGAGGGGATCCTGCGGGGCATGTACCGGTTCCGGCAGGCCGAGCCACTGGGCGCGGGCCCGCGGATCCAGTTGCTGGCTTCCGGCACGGCCGTCCACTGGGTGCTGGAGGCCCAGGAACTGCTCACGTCCCAGTGGGGAGTCCAGGCTGACGTGTGGTCGGTGACCTCCTGGACGGAGCTGCGCCGCGATGCCTTGAACGCCGACGCAGCACGGCTTCGGGGTGAGGAGCGCGTCCCGTATGTGACCGCTGCGCTGACGGGCACTACAGGCCCCGTTCTGGCGGTCAGCGACTGGATGCGGCAGGTGCCCGATCAGATCAGCCAGTGGGTCGAGCAGGACTACACGTCGCTGGGAACGGACGGCTTCGGGCTGTCGGACACCCGTGACGCCGTACGTCGCTATTTCCACGTCGACGCCGAGTCGATCGTCGTTGCCGCCTTGGACCAGTTGGCGCGGGCCGGCGCAATCGCCCAGGAGACGGTTGTCCGAGCCCGCGATCGCTACGGCTGGCCGCAGTGAGCACCTCGTCGAGGGGGTGGCGCCGTGGAAGTGAACCTGCGGACTGCGGGGCGTGGAGAGACCAAGGGCGCCGGGGCGCCCTGCGATTGCATGAGGAGTAACCGAAGTCGTTGGCGAACGACGGGGGCGACGGCGGGCGTCGGCAACGTCGGCGTGTGCCGTACTGGTCGATCCGGTGTGCCTGCTCGACCGAGGGAGACATGATGTCCCCGACGATTCGCAGGGCCGTGATCCCTGCTGCTGGACTCGGCTCCCGTCTGCTGCCTCTGACGAAGGCGATACCCAAGGAGATGCTCCCGGTCGGCGACAAGCCGGTCATCGAGCACACCGTGCGCGAGCTGGTGGACTCCGGCATCACCGATGTCACCATCGTCGTCTCCGGCGGGAAGAGCCTCATCCAGGACCATTTCCGCCCCAACCCCACCCTCGTCGAACAGCTCCGCAAAGACGGTAGGACGTCCCACGCCGACGCGGTGGAGGAAGTCGCGGAGCTGGCCCGCCAGGGCCACATCACCTACCTCCACCAGTACGGCCCGTACGGCAACGGCACTCCGGTGCTCAACGCTGCCCATGCCTTCGGCGACGAACCGGTGCTGGTGCTGTGGCCCGACGACGTCTTCGTGGCCGAGGTACCCCGTGCCCAGCAGCTGATCCGCGCGTATGAGTAGACCGGCTGCCCGGTGCTGGCCCTCATGCCGATGGACCCCGCCGACTCCCAGCGCTACGGCGTGCCCGTCGTCAAGGAAGACCTCGGAGACGGTCAGCTGCGCATCACCGGCCTGGTCGAAAAGCCCGAGCCCGCTACCGCCCCGTCCTCGTACGCGGCCATCGGCGGCTACGTCGTCACCACCGGCATCGTCGACGAACTGCGCGAGCAGACCCGCCGCTGGTACGAGCACCGCACCGGCGAGGTCTACCTGACCGACGCCATCAACGCCTACGCCTCCACCCGGGCCGTGTACGGGCAGGTCATCAAGGGCCGTTGGTACGACACCGGCAATCCGGCCGACTACCTCGTCGCGCAGATGGCGTCCGCCCTCGCCCACCCCGAGTACGGCCCTGTCCTGCGCGGCCTGGTCACCGCACCGGATGCCGACCGTGCTGTCGCCCCACAGGCGGAAACCAATATCTGAGCTGGTGTTTTCCCTCTTGGGTCGGGCACGCGCAGGGATCGGCTCAGGACAGGGAGCAGCCAGGCCTGGGCAGCCGGCCGAAGTGAACCTCGACGGCGACGACGAACCGCTCCGTCAGCTCCTCGAAGTCGACTGAGGCCGGCGACTCCACCGCGAGGACCTGGCGCAATATGGCGAGGCCGACCAGTTGTGCGGACACCGGAGACGTGAACGTCGGTGTCCGCTCGGTCTCCTCGGTGGTGATCCGGCCCAAGCACGACGCGAAGGTCGCCTCGATCTCGTTGCCGAACCGCTTCCCGCAGGCGGTCGTCATGGCGACCGGCCGCCGGCATCTGTCGCCGCGGTCGCGCCGCAGCGGGCACGGATGATGGCGATCACGGTGTCGGTGGTGCGGTCCAGGTAGCTGCGGCCATCCGGCAGATGCGCCTCGGGGCTGATGTAGCTGCGCGGCCCGACGTGGGTGGCCGGGTCGAGCCGATGAACGGTGATCTTCCCGGCGCGAAGGGCCCGATTCCATTGGCTATGGCGGAACAGCCGCCAGCGTTGAGGAAATATCCAGGTTCCGACCCGCTCGATCCGGTCGTTCGCGCTGGTGAGCTGATGCACGCGCTCGGCGTGGGTGAGGTCGTTGGCACCGTTGTGGAATCCGCCGAGCATGATCAGCAGGAGCGGGGAGCGCAGCTGGGCGTGCAATGCGCCGACCGCCCCGGCGGCTACCTGGGCGCCGCCGCTGTAGCTGAGCAGCACCACGGGGATACCGCTGTCGGGCTGGTAGCCGGCAAGCCGGAGTTGAGCGGTGATCTGGGAGCCGACTGCCCGGTCGTACAGAGGACGGTACCGGTGGTCGGCGGCGACGAAAGTCTGCATGACATTGTGCAGGAACAGCAGCAGACCGACGCGGCGACCCACCCACGACCACACCGGCCGGTCGGCAAGCGGTTCTGCCAGTGGTGAGTAGGGCTGCACCTGACCCAGTACCCGCAGTTCCGGCGCTCCGGCGATCAGGGCCTCGACCAGCTGGCCGCCGTCGCGAGTGTCGCGGAAGCGGCGCTTCCCGATACCGTCCAGATAGACCAGGTAGGCATCCGGGGGACTGTCAGGGTCCGCGCCCCGGGCGTAGGGCACATCCTTCGGGAGCTCGACGGCGGGGCTCCGCCAGCCGGCGCTGTAGGCCAGTACCTCATGGCGGGCCAGCAGAGCTTCAACGAGCAGAACCAGCCCGAGCGCGCAGACCCAGAGCAGGAAGAGGTTCATGCGAGCGCCTCCGGAGCCCGGGGCGCACTGATCCTCACGACCAGGCGCCGAACAGCCTCCACAGCAACCCCCAGGCCTACCCCGGCGACGGCCACACAAGTGGCGGCGGACCACCAGCCCAGCCCGGTCGCCGCGGCGAGTGGACCGGCCAGACCGGCTCCGACCCCGACAAAGAGCAGCAGGTGGAACAGGGGTCCGAGCAACGGGAACGCGAGGACGGCCGCGAGCACCAGCGGGGCGACCAGGGCGGCTGTCCACACCAACCCGTCGCCTGGCGGGGGAGGGGACTGCACCAGCTCGGCCAAGGTCTGTGCGGTCAGTGGCCACAGTGCGAACACCGCACCCTCCGCCAAGCCACCGGCCAGCAGCAACCAGGCCACAGCAGTCCGTGACATGCCGGGCCGGCGCGCCGTCATGGGCAGGATGCGCCCGGCGGCCTCCGACACCCCGGCGAACAACAAGAGCAGGACGACGACAGGTGACATCGCTCAGCCTCGCTGTGCCGGATCGGCGGGAGCCGACCGACCGACCGAGCCGGCGGCATGCAGATGTCGCTCGAGTTCGTCGGCGGCCCGCAGGTATCCCCCCGCCTCGAGCTGGGCGGCCTTCAGAGTCGTTGCCGCTGCCTGGAACGCGGGGTCGTCCAAAAGGCGCCGCGCGAGGGCACGTACGGAGGCCTCGGTGACGTCCTGGGCACGGAGCGACAGGCCGGCGCCGAGCGCGGCGACTCGCTGGGCCACCATCGGCTGGTCAGCGCCCTGCGGGACCACCAGCAGGGGAACCCCGGCGTACAGGGCCTCGTTGACGCTGTTCATCCCGCCATGGGTGACGAAAAGTGCCGCGCGGGCCAGTACCTCCGGTTGCGGCACGAAGCGACGGGCGAGCACATTGGCCGGCAACGGCTCCAGCGCGGCGGGATCGGTCTGCCCGGTGGCGATGATCACCGTCTCCCCCAGCGGGGCCAGCGCGGTCGCGAAGGTGCGCAGCAGCTGCGGGGCGGCGTTGAACACCGTGCCCAGCGAGGCGTACAGGACAGGTTCCCGCAGTTGTTCGGCCGGAAACGACGGGTCGACGGGGCGGGCCCCCACGCTTGGTCCCACGAACCGGTAGGACCGGTCGAATTCCTCGGCTGCCGGCTGGAACGCCCACGAGGTATAGACCAGATTGAGCGGCTGGCGGATGTTTATCAGGTCGACGAGCGGCAATCCACGCGTGTCGAAGCGGCGACGCAGACTCCAGCGGGACCGAAGGTAGGCTTGGAGGCCGCGGGGCCGAGCCAGTGTCCCGGCCCTGGCGGCGATGGCACCGGCACGTCGGCGTGGGGTGGTGGGGCGCAACGGTGAGCTCTCCGGCCCGGTCGCCAGCACTACCACGCTCGCCGCCCCGGCCTGCAGGGCCGCCAGCACTGGGACATAAGCGATCACCCCACCGTCGACGAGCACCCGCCCCCCGCGATCCACCGGGGGCAGCATCCCGGGAATGGCTGCGCTGGCCAGCAGCGCGGACTCGAGGTCTCCGTGGTCGAGCAGCACCGAACTGCCGGTGACCAGGTCCATGGCCACCGCGGTGAACGGGACCGACAGCTGTTCGATCCGCGACGGCAGTCCGGCCCGGGCGATCAGACGACGCAGGCCGCGATCGGTGAAGATGCTGGCCCGTGCGAACAGGCGGTGGCCGAGCGGGTAGACCTCACGGCGACGCAACTGGGTCCACACGTGGTCCAGCCACGGCGCGGCCCTGTCGGGGTGGGCGGCCGCGATGGCTCCGTTGAGAGCGCCCACCGACGTTCCGATGATCATGTCAGGGACGAATCCGCGCTGTTCCAGCGCGTACCCGATACCGACATGCGCCGCTCCGAGTACGCCACCGGCGCCCACCACCACGGCCACGGGACGGGGAAGGGAGAGCAAGCCCGTCGACGGCGGATCCCCGGGCGGGCGGCACGATGAGGTTGGTCCTTGCGACAAGTAAACCCTCCGCGTGTCTGACCACAGCGCCGGATCGGATTGGTTTCCCAACTAGGACCGGGCGACCACCCGGTCTGTGACACCGGCCCCGCCGGCGAACCACCGACCGGTCAGAAAGAGAGCGCCGTCTGCGGCGAACGGCCCAGGGCTTGTTCGGCCCAGATGGTCTTGCCCGCTGAGGTGTAGCGGGTGCCCCAGCGCTGAGTGAACTCGGCAACGAGGAACAGTCCCCGGCCGCCCTCGTCACTGGCCCGGGCTCGGCGCAGGTGAGGCGCGGTGCTGCTGCTGTCGGAGACCTCGCAGATGAGGGACTGCTCCTTGATCAGCCGCAGGCGGATCGGTTCGGTGCCGTATCGGATCGCGTTGGTGACCAGTTCGCTGACCACCAGTTGCATGGTGAACGCGGCCTCCTCGAGCCCCCACGCGGTGAGCCGCTCGTCAGCCAGCTTGCGTATCTCCGCAACGGCGGCCGCGTCTGCGGGGACGTCCCACTCGGCGACGTGGTCCTTGCCGAGGATCCGGGTGCGGGCGACGAGCAGGGCGATGTCGTCGGTCCGCGTCTCGGTTTGCAAGGATTCCAGGACTGTGTCGCACAGTTCTTCCAGCGAGGGCACGGACCGGGCCAGGGCGTCGCGCAACTCGTCGATCCGTTCATCGATGTCGCGGCCGCGGGTTTCGACGAGTCCGTCTGTGAACAAGGCCAGCAGGCTGCCCTCGGGAATGGTCAACTCGGTGGCCTCGAACGGCAGGCTGCCCAGCCCGAGCGGTGGCCCGGCGGGCACGTCGACGACCTGCGTGGTGCCGTCCGGACACACCAGAACCGGGGGCGGGTGACCTGCCCGGGCCAGCGTGCAGCTACCGGACACGGGGTCGTAGATGGCGTACAGACAGCTGGCGCCGATGTCGCCAGGGATCGCGTTGTAACCGACGGCACCGGCACCGGCCTTGTCGCCCGTCTCTTCCGCCGGGTGGGTCACCATGTCGTCGAGGCGGGTGAGGAGCTCGTCGGGCTGCAGGTCGATGTCCGCGAGGGTACGTACCGCCGTCCGTAGCCGGCCCATGGTGACCGAGGCGCCGATACCGTGGCCGACGACATCCCCGACGACCAGGCCGACGCGAGCGCCGGGCAGGGGGATCACGTCGAACCAGTCCCCGCCCGCTTCGGTGGCGCGGTCGCCGGGCAGGTAACGGGCAGCGGTCTCCGCACCCGGATGCATGATCGGGCCACGCGGCAGCAGGGTGCTCTGCAGCAACAGCGCGATGCCGTGTTCGCGGGTGAACCGGCGGGCGTTGTCCAGGCAGATCGCAGCACGGGCGACCAAGTCCTCGGCGACGGCCAGATCGTCGGCGGTGAAAGACTCACGGGGGGCGCCATGGCGGAGGCAAGCGGCGGCGCCGATTGTAGTGCCGCGGGCTCGGATCGGCACCGTGATCAGCGACTGCGCTCCACAGGCGTGCAGTTCTGCCGCCGTCGTGGGGTCGTCGGCCAACCAACGGGTCACCTGTGGATCGGTGAAGTCGTGCACTTCCGCCCTCCCGGTCGCCACACACCGGCTGACCGGGGAGGAAGCGGGGTGCCACCGCGTCTCGCCCAGGGCGGGACGCGCCCCTGCCGCGAAGAACTCCGGCCGCTGCGCGGCTCGGCGCAGCAGAACGGGGCCGGAGGGAACAGACTCGGGTAGTTCACCGCCGAAGACCGCCTCGAACAGGTCGATGCTGACAACGTCCGCGAAACGGGGTACGAGGAGCTCGGCGAGTTCGTCAGCCGTCCCTTCCAGTTCCAGGCTGGCGCCGATGCGGGTACGGGCCTCCCCGAGCAGGGCCAGCCGCTCTCGTGACTCGTACTGCTGGGAGTAGTCGTACGCTGTCATCGCCACCGCGCGCACCCGGCCGACCGGGTCTTTGAGCGGGAAGTAATCCACGGTCCAGGCGTGTGCCTTCGGTTCGCCGGGGACCTTGAGGAAAGCCTCTCTCTGCGCCGGGGCGCCCGTCGCGGCCACCTGCCGGATCCATCGCTCGTTCTCGATCAGCGGGGGATCCGGTATCAGGTCGCTGATGCGCCGGTCGCGGAGTTCGTCCTCGCGCAGACCGGTCGCCCGGGCCATCATTCGGTTCTGCTTCAGGCTCCGGGCTTCGCAGTCGAATATCCCGAGATGGGCTGGATGCTGCTCGAACGCCCACCGCATCAATGCCTCGTCTCCGGGCTCCTGCGCACCCGGCCGAGCCTCTGCTGTCACCCGAGGCTCCGCGGTCAGCAGAAAACCGCCCGGCCGTTCGGAGGCCACCAATGGCGACAAACAGACGCGTGCCTCGACAGAGTGGCCGTCACGATGCAACAGCGCCGCCCCGTCGGTGGTGACGAGACCGGTGAGGGACTTGCCGATGACTTCTTCGGGTGCGTAACCCCACAGTGCCTGTGCGGCGCTGCTCCAGAGGATTATCCGGCCGGAAGGGTCCGAGACGGCGACGGCCGCGGCTGTGTCGACGTGGATCCGTGCCGATCCCGGAGGCAGCGGCGCTGACCATGCGTGGGAATGTGCCATGGCGCCTACCTGGTGTGCCGTGCCGGATGACCACCGGACTGCCCTTGCCATCGGCTCTCTTCACGATCGTTCCACGGCTGAACGCTGTCAAGACGAGCGTCCAGCACCGCGGTGCGATCCCCGTCGGCGTTGCGGGGGCGCAGCGGAGGCGGGCACAGCGCATTCGTTTCAAACGATACCGTATTGGGTGAATGGATAGCTGGTAACCTGGGGCTGTGACTGCCGACGCTCCTCGCTCCTCCGCCGGCTCGCGCGCGACCGACCGTCCCGGGGACACCTCGCCTTTCGCTCTCGGTCTGCTGCTGCGGCGGGCGCACTGGCGTGCGGCCGCGGTGATGACGGAGGCGCTGCGCCCGCTGGGCGTCGAGTTGCGGCATTTCGCGGTGCTGCTGGTGCTGGTCGACCGTGGGCCCACGGTGCAGCGGGACCTGGCGGCGGCGACGGGGTCGGACAAGGCGGGGATCATGCGGGTCGTGGACGACCTGGAACGCATGGGGCTGGCCGTACGCAAGGCGGTTCCGGGGGACCGGCGGGTGCGGGCGGTGGAGATCACGCCGGGGGGTGTCGAGCTTTTCGATGCGGCCCATGTGGCGGCGGAGCCGCTGGCGGAGCGCCTGGTGGCCGAACTGGGACCGGGTGAGTCCGAGCAGTTGAGGGGACTGCTGACCCGGTTCGCCCATCCCGCGGAGGGTGAGGCGTAGGCGCGCCCGCGTGGCCGTTGCCCGGGGCGCGGACGGGTCGTGCGCCGTACGGCTTTCCCTGCGAACCCGGCCTTGAAGGCTGCGGCCGTCGTTACCGCACGCCGACCCGCCCGCGGGCAGGACTTCGTCGCCATCGTCCCGAGGTGCGACCCGCCGGCAGGCCGAACACCTGGACCACCCCGGAGTCGGGCCAACCCACCGTCTCGGTCAGGGCGCGGACGATACGGACACCGTGTGACGTCCTGGATCGAGGCGTCACACGGTATCCATTGCACGGTGTTCTACGCGGCGAGGAGTTCCACGAGTTCCTCGGCCTTGGCGGCCGCGTCCTCCAGGGCACGCTTGCGGGAGGTCTCGTAGCGGGGGACGAGTTCGGACATGGCCGGGTTGCGGGGGGCCATGGTGAGTTCCGGAACGATGAAGTGGAGGTCCAGGCCCAGGGTGTCCTTGAGGACGGCCTTCAGGTAGTTCTGTACGAAGTCGTAGCCCTCGCGCGGGGTGCCGGGCGCGTAGGAGCCGCCGCGGCTGGCGACGACGACGGTCGGGGTGCCCTGGGCGGAAGGGGTCTCGCCCGCGGTGCGGCCGAGCAGGAGCACGCTGTCCAGCCACGCCTTGAGGGTCGAGGGGATCGAGAAGTTGTACATGGGGGCGCCGATGAGGACGGCGTCCGCCTGCTCCAGCTCCTCGATGAGTTTCACGCGCTCAGCGAATGCGGCGGACTGCTCAGGGGTGCGCTCGGCGGGGGCAGTGTAACCGGCGGACCAGGCGGCGGCCGTGATGTGCGGGACAGGGTTGGCGGCGAGGTCGCGGTAGATCACCGTGCCCTCCGGATGCTGCTCCTCCCAGACCTTGCGGAAGGTAGCGGTGACCGGACGGGACGAGGAGGCCTCGCCGGAGAACACGGACGAGTCGATGTGCAGCAACGTGGCCATGGGCTTTCTCCCAAGAGAGGATTAGTGCTCGACAATAGTCGAACACGAGACGGTATCGAACGAGACTATCACGAGTGGGATTGATGGCTTGACCGGGCGAGGAGGCAGGCGATCCCGGACCTCTACGGGGTCGTGCAGGGTCCGTCACGGGCACGGAGCAGCCAGAGGACTGCCGGCCGGCTCCTCCCCGCCGAACAGGCGTTGTCGTCCTGGTAAGGCCTCAGACGAGCACCGGCAAACCGTCCTCGCCGTCCGGCTCCTGGACACTGCCGCGCCCGGCCCGGGCCACGAGCAGCGTGTCCGCGGCCGCTATGGCCTCGTGCACGTTCCGGGCTCCCATCGTGATGCACAGCGTGTAACTCACGTCCTCAAGCTCGCGTGCCCATTCCCGCACCTCGCTTTCGGCGAGCGCGATCTGCAGGGACGCGTACCGGGTCAGCAGCCTTCTGACGACCTTCGGATCCGGAACAACGAGCACAGTCAGGCCCTCTCTCTCGACGTTTGAGTCACACCCGCACCTGATGCCAACTGACGCTTGGCGACGACAGCGTTCGGGTGCCTTCGTGGCCCACAGCGCTGCCTTGAGTGAAGACCGGATGCCCCCAACTTGTGTGACGAGATTGGTTCCATCGCCCCATCGCCGCGGCCGCGCCACACCGTCCTGGCCCGTCTGGTTCATCTCGTGTCGAACAACGAACAGTGGGACCGATGCGTGGGGTTCTGGTCGTCGGTGGGGCTACGCGGGAGCGGATTCAACCGGTCGATGAGCGCGTCCAGGTAGTGCGACTCGAAGTCATGCGTCCCTCCTGCAGCGAGAGAGACAAGATCCACCACTGGATAGAACAGGGCGGCGCAGGCGTAGAGATCGCCTGCCGCCACCGAGAGTGCTGCGGTGAACCCTCCGGCGCTGCCGCCGCGGATCGCCAAGCGGCCGGCGGCCGCCGTACCTTCGTCGATCAGGGCCTGCGCGACCGCGGCGCAGTCATCGACGTCCACCACACCCCACTGTCCGCGCAGCCGTTCACGATAGGCGCGTCCGTATCCGGGGGTGCCGCCGTAGTTGACTTCCGCGACTGCGATGCCGCGGGAGGTGAAGTACGCGATCTCCGGATTGAGAGCGAGGGGGGCTCTGAGGCCTGGACCACCGTGCGCCCAGATCACCAGCGGAGGTACCTCGTTAGGCGGACCCGTGAATCGGGGGTTGCGCGGGGCATATACCTGCGCATGGATCGCGTGGCCTCCAGGGCTTTCGCAGACACGAGGTACGGGTGTCGGCAGGTATGCGGGATCGGCCGTAAACCTGAACGCGTAACCCGGGGTCGGGACTTCCAACGAAGCCGCGTCCACCTCCACGACCTCATAGGGGGAGTGGCGAGTGGCGGCCACGCCGACGATCCGGCTCTCGGCGGCATGAAGGTGGGGCAGCCATTCGCCCGCCGGACCCGGTACATCGACTTCTTCTGCCCGTCCGTCTCGGCGCCGGCCGTAGGAGGACGTTCCGGGCCCTTGCCGGTCGCCGGTTTCTGAGCCTGAGGTGCGGATGTCGTGGCGGCGTCCGCGGACCGGGGGAGGCAATGTCATGCGCTGTGTGGGTTACAGAGACCATGTGTTCCTCTCATCCTCAACTCCTGTGCCCACCGGCGGTGCCGTCCGGCCTCAGGAAACACAACGGCAGGGGAACGTGGTTGCCAGCGATTCTATGGTCTTCCGCCCGCTGTCCCAGCTGCGCGGACCTGGTCCTGACAGTGAGTCGACCGGGCCGTCGGCACCCTTTCAGCCGGACGATCCGCAGGGCTTCTCGCTGTCCGGAGGTTTGGCCGAGGCGGAAGACACGCGGTGCGGCCGACGCAGCGTCTCGGAGACCGACTTGATGCGGCTATCGACATTGTCAGTTGTCTCTCGAAGCATGCACAGGCGGGCATCGAGCAGGGCTGCTGCCGCTGCCACAGACACACCGGAGACGGCAGGGCCGGAGTGTCTGTCTGGATCTCGTGGCGGTACGCGTTTCTCTGCGGCTCAAGACCTGTAGCCGAAGGCCCGGTGCCGGTCTGCCGTCCTGGTGCAGCGCTCCGGCACTGCCTCGGGGGAGGACTGTTACAGCTATCGCCCCGTAGCTGCCTCAGCGGCCAAACACCCTGCGAACGTCTGAAGCAGAAGACCACGGTCCAGGCGTAATCGATCATCGTCAATGGCATACCGACACGGGCCGTCAACTCCCTGCGTTCCAGCCCAGATGAAGAACTGCTACGTCGTCCCCCAGGCCCCCGAAGGGTGCCGCCCTGCACACAGCGCCGTGGACCAGGGCGTCGATGAACTCCTGCCCCGGCAGGTGTCCGTGCTGCATCGCCAGCCGCAGCAGGCCTTCTTCGCCAAGTCGTGTGGAGGGGCCAGTCCTTCCTTCGAACAGTCCATCGGTGAAGAGAACCACGCTGTCGTGCGGGGAAAGAGAGACATTGGTCTGAGTCCAATCCTCGCATTCCGGAAACAGGCCCAGGGCAATTCCGGCCCGAGGCTCGACCCAGCGGATTTTCCCGTCGCTACGTAGCAGAAGCCCCGGGTGCCCTGCGCTCACGACTTTCAAAGACGATCCTCCTGGAGGGAACACCAGCGACACAACAGTGGTGTAGGTGTCGTCGTCCGCTCTCTCATCGATCAGGATCTTCTCCAGGATGCGCAGTTGCTCGAACTGGGTCTTGCCGCAGAGAACGGCAGTCCGCCAAGCCACGCGCAGGTGAACCGCTAGAGCAGCCTCAGCCGCTCCATGTCCCGAGACGTCGCCCAAGATCACGTGTACGGTCGAGTCCTCGGTTTGCACAACGTCGTAGAAGTCGCCGCACAACAGCGCGTGAGCCCGGCCGGGAATGTAACACGAAGCGGCCGAGAAGTTGTCTTGGCGCAGCGCCGGTGCAGGAAGCAGTCCCCGCTCCAGGGACGCATTTTCCTGGGCGATCAGTGAGATGAAATCAATCGCAGCTCTGAGTGTCTCCAGGTGCTCTCGCCGCACGGTATGCCGAGACGTGGGGGCGAGTCTGACAGTTGCAGCTGCATAAGACATCGGTGTGGTACCCCACCTTCGATTCATGTGTGTTGCCACCTCCCAACATCAGACAGGAGAAGAACTGGATCTGTGACAAGAGAGGGGTAAGTAGGACTCCTTTAGGTCCTCCTGTCGTGCCTGTTCGGGAGCAAGTCAGGTTGTGTGCGCACATGAGGTGAACCGTGTTCGGGCGACGTTGGCGTTATACGTGGCGGATGTGTTCGCCTCGGTGCCGCGCAAGGAGCAGCGGACCAAAGGCGACTGCTGTCTGCGGGGACTGATGCTGGACGGCCGTCGTAGTCCGATCCAGGCCATGGCCTCGCGGCAGCCGGACCGTAGCGGGCAGAACTGCAGCAGTTCGTGCACAAGTCCACGAGGGACCCGGTGCCGGTGCAGCGACGGATCGCCGAACGGACGCCGCCGCTGATCGACGCGGCAGCACGGGTGATCGATGACGTGTCGGTGCCCAAGGACGGAAGGGGCTGTCCAGTCTGCCCGCGGACACTGCGATCGTCGACCTGGTGCGTCTGGCCGAGGTCCGCCGGCGCATCGCGCACACGACAACCGCGAACTCAAACACGGCCTGGGCCGGGCCACGTCGAAGGCCGGTCCTGGCCGGGTTGGCACCACCACGTCACCCTGGCGTGCGGCCGCCGCGGTTCCCGGCGCAGTTGTACAGGCCGGCTCGGAGAGTCCAGCGCGAAGCTCACTCCGGCGGTGGTGTGTTGGGAACCATCATGCCGCCGTGCCGACGGTCTCCTTGACCCGGCGGGCGCCACGCCGCCTCATCGCACGGCGTTCGCTCTCCGTCATGCCGCCCCAGATCCCTTCCACCTGGCCCACACCCACGGCCCAGTCGAGGCACTGCTCCAGGACAGGGCATCTGCCGCAGACGGCCTTGGCTTCGTCGATCTGTGTGAGCGCCGGACCGCCTTGGCCTACAGGGAAGAAAAGATCAGGCTCTACACGTAGACAAGCCGCCCGTTCGCGCCAATGCGTCGCGTAGTCGCCTAGTCGTTCTGCAGCCATGGAATACAGACCTCCAGGGTTCGTCATCCGGCAGGAGGCCCCGGAATCCGATCAGGGTTTTCGTCGCCTCTGCGAAGAGGCGCAGGGGGCCACGACTGAGACCGGTCGCCCGGAGCATTTGTGACACGCAGCCCAGTTCTGCGCAGCTTTGAAGGAGCTCCCCACGTTGTTCTTCGGGAGGTGTTGAGCCCTTCGTACGGCTCACTCACCCAGCGGAGTCACCTTGCCTCTACGAACGGAAATGAGCCGTGGGCAGGTGCAGCAGCCGGGCTGTCCTCGCCTCGCCCGCCGCCGCGTGAACGTCTTGTGGGCACTCCTCCGGGACGGGCGGCACTGCGAACGAACCCCTCCCACCGCTCCAGCAGCTTGACAGAGGACATTGGGAATCAGTGAAACGCGCAGCGCGGTGCCGTGCGCGTCGGTCAGCACGTGGGAGCGTGCGGGACAGCTGATGTCACAAGACGTGTGCATGCCCGGTCAAAGGATTGAGCCGAGGGATGAAGGAGGTGGGTCGTGTGCGTGGACTCGGTCATCGGCCACCGGAGTCCCTTTGCCGGGCGCAGGGGCTGCATGGCGACACCCTGCCATCGGCCCGCAGAAATCTCTGAAGCGCTCGTGAAGGTTGAAGGGATCATTGTGTGCGGCCGCGTTGTGCTGTGCCTTGTGAGGGGAGGATGTCGTATGGACCGTGCTGACGCGGTGCCGGTCGCGGAGTTGCTTGATGAGCGTCGGCACCTGCTGGAAGTCACCTACTGGATGCTGGGCAGCTCCCGTGAGGCGGAGAGTGTCGTCGGTGAGACCTACCGTCGGTGGTACGGGCTGTCCGACGCGGAGCGTGGGTGGATCTCAGCTCCCCGACACTGGCTTGCGAAGACCGCGGGCGGGATCTGTCTGGGCCTGCTCGCTCATCCTCACTGGGGTGCGACCGGCCAGCGGGACCAGAGAGAGGAGCACCGTACGAAGACCGGAGACGCCGAGGGGGCGCAGACGAGCCTGGAGGAGGAGGTCAGCCGGGTTCTGCTGAACGCACTGGACTCTCTGTCGCCGGCCGAGCGGGCGGCGTTCGTGCTCAATGACGTCTTCGGGATGGCCTCCGATACGGTAGCCGACATCGTGGGACGCTCGGAGTCTGAGTGCGTCGAGCTCGCCGACCGGGCCCGCCGCAGTCTTCGCATGCAGCGCTCACGCCCCGCGCCGCCGGGCGAGCACGATCTCCTCGCCCGCACCGTCCTCCGGGCCTGCGTGAACGAGGACGCCGAACTGCTCGAGTCGCTGCTGTCGCCGGACGTCACGGCGTTCTTCGACGGCGGCGGCAAGGTCCGCGCACTGAGCAGGCCCGTACACGGCAGCCGTCAGGTCTCCCGCAGCCTGCTGACACTCCTGGCCCGCCACCCCCGCACCACCCTGACCACCCACTCCATCAACAGGCGCACCGGCCTCATCGCCCGCTACGATCACCAGGTCGCCGCCGTCATCGGTCTCGACATCGCCGACCACCGCGTCGTACAAGTCTGGGTCGTCCTCAATCCCGACAAACTACGCTCCTGGAACCAGCCCCCCGCCCCCGGCGACCCCGACTCGCACCGGGGCCCGTCCCAGCAGGGCGACGGCCGGCCCTGATCGCTTCTGTGTAGTAGTCCTCCCACTCGCGCAGCTTGTCATTGAAGACCTCGGCGTCGTCGATGATGAGGCTGTCGAGGAGCCGGTAGAACTCCTCTGCGTCGATGCGGTGGGAGCGTTCGACCTTGCCGTTCAGTCGTGGCGTGCGGGGCTTGACGTAGGTGTGGGCGATGCCTTTGTCGAGCACGTGCCAGTGGAAGGCGGATTGAAACCCGGCGCCGTTGTCGGTCTGGACGACCTCGACCTGGAAACGGCAGGCGCAAAATGACGTGGTCCAGGAACTGGATCGCGGTGGCCTGGTTCAACGTCGGATAGCTGCGCAGCACGCGCAGCCTCGTGCGGTCGTCGATCGCGGTGAACCGCAAGTACTCGTTGCGGCCGCCGCGGCGCCCCGGGGGCATCGAGGCGAGCGGCTCGATGATTCACGTCGATCTGCGTCCGCTGGCCGGGCAGCTGCTTCTCGTAGCGCTTCCATCGGCGGTCGTGGCGCTTGCAGCGCCGGGAGGTCGGCAGACGGCCCATGTCCAGCCGGTTGAGGACCCGCCACACGCCCGACTTGCTGATCGTCACGTATGGGTCCGCTTGAGGTGCATCGCGATCTTCTCTGGGCCGAATGGTAGTTCTCTGCCGCAGATGATCTTCCCTACGCATTCGAGGTGGCATATCACCGCGGGGCGCCGCTTGGCCTCACGGTCAAGCGGCGGGCTGATGTTGGACTTCGGCATGTGGATCTCCGTAGTGATCGGAGAACCAGGTATCAACGGTGATCGTCAGTTTCAGAGAGTCGCCGCGCAGCGGGAACGCGAGCCGGAACCGTGGTCACTGAAAGTCACGGCTGCTCCCATCACATCTCTTCCGTAGCCGGGATCGGCCCGCTCCTGTGACACGACCGGGGCAGAGGGCGCGCAGGGCCAGGGCCAAGGCCGTGGAAGGAACAGCTCTTCACGAAGCCGGGGAGTGATGATCCGAGCGGCTCGTCAGCTCGCGGAGCTGCTGCGACAGCGCGGCCCCCACACGCCGACGGTGTCAGCATCCGTCGACGAACGTGACTGTCTCGTCGAGGGGTGCCCGGCCGGTACGGGGTTGGCTTGCCGTGACGTCCTCGTACCCGATCGACATGCCGCAGAAGAGGAGGAGTTCATCCGGGGGCGACAGGACCTCCGCGACGGTCTTGTGATATTTCGCCCAGGCCATCTGCGTGCAACTGTGCAGCCCTTCGGCGCGGAGCAGCAGCATGACGGACTGCAGATACATGCCCACGTCGGACCACTGGGGTCGGCCCATGCAGCGGTCGATGTAGCAGAACAGGGCGGCGGGTGCCCCGAAGCATTCCCAGTTCGCGGCAGCGGCCCTCTGCCGCGCCTCCAGGTCCTCACGCGGAATGCCGAGTGCGCCGTAACGCTGCTCGCCGAAGGCGGATCGACGCTCCTGGTAGGGGCTCTTCAGCGTCGGCGGGTACTGCTCGTACTCCGGCTCGTCCCAGGGGTCACCTGCGGCTATGCGCTCGCCGGCGCGCTTTTTGAGCTCAGTCAACGGCCGGCCGGTCAGCACGTAGGCGTGCCACGGTTGGAGGTTCGATGCGGACGGCGCACAGGCCGCGGCGGACAGCACGCGCTCCAGCACCTCCCGCGGGACCTGCTGGCCGGTGAATCCCCGCACCGCTCGCCGGCTCGCAACCGCCTCATAGACGTTCATGATCGCCTGCATCCCTCTCTGTCCGATGCACCTATAACCGTCACACATGCGACAGTATCATTTAATACTGTCTTGAGGGAGAGTGAGGCGGCGCATATGGAGAAGGGGACTCGTGCAGGAGTGGCTCGCGCCGGCCGACGGGGTGTGCGCCGTGCCGCAGACTTGCTGCGGGTCGTGTATCGGCCTGGGTGTACCCGGGGCCGTTCGGCCATGGTGGGGCCGATCCGAGGCGTTCATGGACGTCTTGTCCGGTCTCTGACGCCAGAAGTCGCCGTCGGCAAGGTCTGCGGCCGCTTCGACTTGCCCGCTTCACGTCGCGGTGCGCAGATTGGCGCTGCCGCCGTGTCCGCAACTCGGTCCGCCGCTTCAGAGGGATGGTTTCTGCCGGCTCCAGGGGCAGGTGGCCGACCGCCCCGAAGTCATGCTGCGTGGCTACCGCATCGGTGAGGGTGGTTCGGTCGCCGCCGGCGATGAAGTCCCCGACCGTGCTGCCCGTGGCCGGCGTGCGGTAACGACGGCCGCGGTCGTCGAGGCGGGGTTCGCAGGGAAAGCCGTACGGCGCACAACCCGTCCACGGCCCGGGCAACGGCCACGCGGGCGCGCCTACGCCTCACCCTCCGCGGGATGGGCGAACCGGGTCAGCAGTCCCCTCAACTGCTCGGACTCATCGGGTCCCAGTTCGGCCACGAGACGCTCCGCCAGCGGCTCCGCCGCCACATGGGCCGCATCGAAAAGCTCGACACCCGCAGGCGTGATCTCCACCGCCCGCACCCGCCGGTCCCCCGGAACCGCCTTGCGTACGGCCAGCCCCATGCGTTCCAGGTCGTCCACGACCCGCATGATCCCCGCCTTGTCCGACCCCGTCGCCGCCGCCAGGTCCCGCTGCACCGTGGGCCCACGGTCGACCAGCACCAGCAGCACCGCGAAATGCCGCAACTCGACGCCCAGCGGGCGCAGCGCCTCCGTCATCACCGCGGCCGCACGCCAGTGCGCCCGCCGCAGCAGCAGGGCGAGAGCGAAAGGCGAGGTGTCCCCGGGGCGGTCGGTCGCGCGCGAGGCGGCGGAGGGGGTGGTTCTGCGAGGAACGCGGGTGGTCACGAGGTCACATTACAGCCATGTGTACATTCGATACGGTTTCACTTGAAACTAGGTGTATGTTGCCGCCCTCTCCCGGCCCGGGAACTTCAGCTCGTGGCCGGGTGCACCCGCGGAAGGGCGTCTCCGCGTGGAGGGTCAGCCGCTGGTGCAGACGGCAGGCGAAGCGGCGATGTGATCGGGCTCGGTCCCCGGCGAGCGGGTCATCCGCCGGGAGGTCGTGTGGCGACCCCGGCACGGTCGCTCGACTGATGCGCCGCGCCGGAGCCGTGATCCGACCTGGCCCGTCCGCTCGTAGTCACTTGACTGATGTATCTGGTCTCGGCCGGTCCCAGGCTCGTAGTAACCGGGTCCACCGGAGCAGGTGAGGACCTTCCGAAGCGACCGTTGCCCAATTCACGGCTCTGTAGAAACCGATCAGTGGCTGTCGTGACGGGAAGACGAGAGAGGACGAATCATGAGCGGGAAGGTCTTCGACACCGATGATGACCCCGAGTGTGCTCACAAAGATCGCAGGCCTCGGCAATATGGCCACGCAGGGCGGGACATCCGGGCCGAGCCGGTGACGTGTCGGACGGTCGTGGCTCTACTCGAAGAGGAGGCGCTTTTGCCGGTCCTAACAGATCTCCGATACGACAGCGCGGAGCCGTATTCAATATACATAGCATTTAATGCGGGCACCGATGTGGTCATTGAGTGGGAATTTGGACGCGAGCTCCTGACTTCCGGCCGGCGGCGGCTCGCTGGTCTCGGTGATGTCCAAGTTTGGCCTGCCGAAATTCACGGTCATGGGTTGGTGTACATGTCGTTCCGGTCGGGCTGGGAAATGTTTGTGATAGCCGCATCGGCGGTAGTGATCGACGAATTCATAAAATCCACCCTCGAGGTCGTGCCACTTGGCGAAGAAAGACGTTTTCTGGGGGTCGAAAGTTTTTTCAGTCAGTTGCCGGATGGAACATGACGAGCAGAATCAGGCGCGCCTTCGTGCCTGATCGAGTATTCCGGCGATCCCTTGGGCGTGTACGGGTCGGGACCGGCGGTCCGGTGGTGTGCGGCGCCCATGGGGAAGGGGTATACCGAATGGGTTGAGGACGGCGCGGGAGTGTTTGTGGCTTCAGATGCGAGTCGTCTCACGAGCGGGGAAGCCGACGGCGTGTGCTCGGGACGTTTCGTCGTCGCTCTCGTCTGTCCGGGATGACGTACCGGCGAGCACGGGCCCCTCACGGCTGGATTGATCGGCTGTGGGCGCCGCCACGCGCGTACGATACAGAAAAATTGGTTGCGTGCTGAAGCGCAAAGAGTGCCATCTGTAATCGTCGCCACGCCAGGCAATGTCAACAACGCCACGACCTTCATACGGTGCCCCGCCCGCCCCTGGAGAAAACCTCGTCGCAGGTTCGAGACGGTCATCGACGGCGGAATCTCCTGCACGCGTATACGCGCGATCCGGGCCGGAGTGCACCGGCCGGGTATCGAATGGTCATTCCGAACGGATCGACCGGATGGTCGGCCGACGGACGGCCCGGCGTAGTGCTGCTCGCCGATTTCTTTTCGACCCGCAGGTTGGCTGAGCGCTTTAAGCGTGGCGGCAGAACAGGGAACCACGACGGCACCCTCGCGGCGTACGACCGGGCAGGCGACAGTCGGGCCGACTTCCCTCACAAGCACCGTCGGCATGGGGCGAACGCGCCGGTGGTGACCGATCCGGGCAGGGCGGCTGCGGTGGATCTCACCGGTCCTGCCCGGCCGTGCCCACGACCTGACGCTGCCCGTACCCACCGGATCATCCGGTCTGCGAACGTCAGGGCATCCCGGTCCTCGCCGACCGGGCCTACCTGGGCGTCGGCCCCGGGGTGACAACACCGGTCCGACGCCCGCCCGGCGGCGACCTGCCGCCAACCCGACGCCCGGTCAACCACGCTCTCTCGAGCGGCAACGCCGAGAGAGCTCACCGAACCCGCAGGTCATAAGTCCTGAATGGGCAGGGCCTGACCTCCGTGGAAGTTGTTCATCTCGCTCCAGGGCAATCAATCGCGCCGATGGGGCGCTTCAACTGTGCGCCTCCACGGCGTCTTTGCCCCCTTCGGGACAACGCTCGGCGAAGTCGCGGGTCCGCCCCGAGCCGGCTGGGACGCGCCGTCCGCTGCGTCATCCGAGAGTCGTTCGACTGACGGTTGAGGCTCACCAATATGGGATGACGCACGTGACGGGTACCATGTTCGCCGAAACCACCTGTTGACGGAGAGAAGCTTCACGTGCTGTGCCCGATGTCCGCTGTGGCGACGAGTGAATGTCCGGCCGTGCACGAGCACTCTGTCACCACGGTCAACGGAAGCGGCGCAGGCGGGCAGCGCCGGACGGCAGAGGGCATCGTCTCCGCACGGCCCGTTCCGGTCCGCACGCCCACGGTCACGGCGGGGGTACGTGTCGCGACGGGGCTGATGGGAACCCCGCAGAAGGCGGGATCTGTACGGCTGCGATGATCGGGCGGGACAAGGAGCTGGGCACCCTGCGCGGCCTGCTCGCGGACGCTGCGGCTGGGCACGGAAGCGTGCTGCTGATCCACGGCGCTGCCGGCGTCGGCAAGTCGGCTCTGTTGCGCGCGGTCGGGGCCGAGGCCATCGAAAGCGGCTTCAAAGTGCTGCGGACATCTGGGGTGGAGCCCGAACAGTGGCTGCCCTTCGCCGCGCTGCAGATGCTGCTGCAACCGGTCGCCCGTGGCATGCAAGACCTGCCGACTCCGCACCGGTTGGCGCTGAGCGGAGCGTTCAGCGCCAGGGACACCGAGCCCGAGATATACCGGGTCGGACTGGCCGTGCTTGAACTGCTCGCCGACGCGGCCAACCGGCAGCCGCTCCTGCTGATGGTCGACGACCTGCAGTGGATCGATTCCTCCAGCCGGGACGTGCTCAAGTTCGTTTCCCGGCGCACCCGCGACCACGCGATACAGGTGATCGCTGCCGCCCGGGTCCAGTACTCCGAATCGTACGTACTCCTGGACCTCCCGCTGGAGCCGCTCGACCGACCGGCCGCCGCCGAATTGCTCGATGCCGGCGCGCCCGATCTGCCGGCGTCGTTGCGGGCGCTCATCCTGGAGCGTGCCGCGGGTAATCCGCTGGCCCTGGTGGAGCTACCCAAGGCCGTGCTGGGCGTGACCCCGCAGATGGACGACCTGCCGCTGACCCAGCGGCTGGAGGACGCATTCTCCGCGCGTACCGATTCGGTGAGCCGGGAGTGCCGCACGTTGCTCCTGGTCCTTGCCGCCGAGCCGGCCGCGCCCCTCAACCTGCTGCTCGACGTGTCGAGTCGCCTCTGTGGCTCGGCGGTCTCCGTCGACGCAGTGCAGGAGGCGGTTGACGCGGATCTGGTCACACTGGTCGGCTACAGTGCGGAGTTCCGCCATCCGCTGATGCGCACGGCGATCTACACCCACGCTACGCTCGCCGATCGGCTGGCCACTCACCGTGCCCTCGCATCGGTGATGGACGACACCCCCGAGCGCCAACTCGCCCACGAGGCGGCGGCGACGATCGGGCCGGACGAGGAGCTGGCCGTCCGGCTCGAGCGTTTCGCCGATGCGTCGCAGGCGCGAGGGAAGGTGGCGGCTGCCGTCCCGGCGCTGCGTCAGGCGGCCGACCTTGTCCTCGATGGACAGCGCCGGACCGGCATCCTGGTCCGGGCGGCCGAGCTGTCCAGCGAGATCAACCACCGCATCAGCGCCCAGATGCTGCTGGACCGCACCGACATGAGTGTGCTGGGCCGGGTCGAGCGGGCTCGCCTCATGGTGGTGTCCGACAACTGTGCCATCGAACCGGACGCGCCGCAGCGACGGATCCACGACATGGTCACCGCGGCGGCCGGAGCGTTCGACGCAGGAGCCGGAGACGTCGCGGAGAACCTGTTGTGGCGAGCCAGCGCACGATGCTTCTTCCAGGACGGCGACGCGCAGGTGCGTGCTGAGGCCGCAGCAGAACTGGATCGATGGAATCCTGACCCGGATGCCCCCCACGTACTGGCGGTGCGGGCGTACACCGAGCCGTACCGGCACGGAGCTGACGTGATCGCGCGGCTCGACGGAATCAGAGCAGACCCTGAAGACGGCCGGATCCTGCATTTCCTCGGTAGCGGTGCCATGGTCATCGGCGACATCAGCCGCGCCGTTCAGTACCTTGCGCCGGCTGCCGCGGCGTGGCGGTCGCAGGGCCGACTCGGGTTGCTCGCCCGTTCCCTGGCCAGCAGCTGGCCACAGGTGTACCTCGGTCGGCTCGAGCGAGCTCGCGAGGAGTCCGCCGAGGGGCTCGCCCTGGCCGAGGAGACCGAGGAGTGGATCGTCTGGCTGGGACTGAAGGCTACGGCCGGCCTGGTGGCGGCACTGCGCGGAGAAACCGAGCAAGCAGCGCTGACGATCCGCGAACTACGCATGCACAGCCTGTTCCCGGGCATGCCGTTCGTCACCGTGATGGCGCAGCAGACCGACGGCCTGCTGGCTCTCTTCGACGGCCGCGCCATGGAGGCGTACGACGTTCTCTCACGCGCGTTCGATCCCGCCGACCCGCACTACCACTCGGTGAGCCGCTGGCTGCTCGCGCCGGACCTGGCGGACGCCGCAGCCGCCGCGGGCACCGTGAAGCAGGCCCGGGATCTGCTGGCCGACCTTCCGGAGCTGGCCGGACGGCTGCCTTCGGAAATGATGGTGGTGGCTCACGCCTACACCGACGCGGTGCTGGCTCCGGACGACATCGCGGAGGAGCGCTACGCCGCGGCCCTTGCCGCGCTGCCGGCCGACTGGACGCTGTCGCGGGCCCGGCTGCATCTGCACCAGGGCCGCTGGTTGCGCCGCCAACGCCGCAACGTGGACGCTCGGCAGCCGCTTCGACTCGCCCGCGACGGGTTCGACCGGGTCGGCGCGCAGCCCTGGGCCGAGATGGCGCGCGAGCAGCTGCGTGCCACCGGCGAGTCGAGTGGTCGACGGCGCGCGAACAGCGGCGAGCAACTGTCTGCGCAGGAAATGCAGATAGCCGTGCTGGCGTCACAGGGGCTGAGCAACCGAGAAATCGGCCAGCGCCTGTTCATCTCGCACCGCACCGTCGGAGCACACCTGTACCGCATCTATCCACGCCTTGGCATCACCGGCCGGGGCAAGCTCGCCACCGCACTGGCCGCACTTCACGATGAACAGCCCACCTCCGACGTCTCCAACGCCCCGGAGTGAACCTCCGGCTCGGAGGGGTGGTGCGGCCGTGACGGTCTCGGATTCCATGGGGGGGGCAGCTGACCGAGCGGGGGCTTGGCGGCGGCGTCACTCGGCCTTCGGCAGGCGCAGCGCCAGAATGTCTTTCCCGGCACACGCCTCTGCGGGCTGCGCCGATGGGCCCGTTCCTGATCGAGCCGCAGTCACGCGGAGCCTTCAACGCTCGAGGCGGACACCTTCTGCGGCACGGCGGACGTCGGGTGCCATGCGGTGCCGTCGCCTGGCGCGGTGTGTCCTTGGTCGGTGCCGGCCCGAGGGGTCGCGGGTGTGTCGTCGGCTGTCGCCCGGTGTGGTGTGGAGCGGTCATCGGCGGTCTGGTGCGGGGCCGGGGCGGTCTGGTGCGGGGCCGGGGCGGTCTGGGGCTGCGGCGGCGTGGGGGCCGGCGGGCCTTGTTCGGTGGTGCGGAAGGCCAGCAGGACCGCGGAACCCGCGGCCCACAGGATGAGTGTCGCCAGCGGTGCGAGGACGTGGGAGCCCTGGAAGTAGCTGAGGTCGGCGATGGCGCGCACGGCGGCGCCGGGCGGCAGCAGCTCGGACAGGGCCCGGGCGCCGCCGGGCAGGAGGTTGGTGCCGATGGTCGCGCCGCTGGTGGAGTTCCCGACGGTCAGCAGCAGCAGGGTGGCGAGGGGGATACCGAGGGGGCCGATGTAGGTGGCCAGCATCTTCGTGGTGAACGCGGCGGCGGCCGCCAGCAGGGCCAGGACGAAGGCGAGAGGGAGGAACGAGGCGGGGACGGAGCCGAGGATGGGGCCGGCGATGGCGGCAGCGACAAGGCCTGACGCTGCGGCGAAGCCGGTCAGCAGGGTGAATCGGTGCCGCAGGTGAAGCAGGTTGCTGAGACCCACCACGCTCTGAGCGAGGGCGAAGCCGGAGAGGGTCACCCCGAAGGAGACGTAGAACCCGGCCAGCCCGCGGGCGTCGTACCGGTCGAGCGGAACGAGGTCGGAGACGCTGAGGTGCTGGTCGGCGCCGTGTGCGTACGCGGTGACGAGTTTGGTGACCGCGGTGGTCGTCGACAGACCGTTCGCGCTCGCGACGTCGAGTTTCAGGTCCTTGCCGTGAGGGCCCGCGCCGACCACGGCCACGACGTCGTGGTGGCGCAGCGCGTCACGTGCCTCGGCGATGGAGTCGGCATGCCGGGTCTCGATCGAGTCGCCCAGGGCGTTCTGGAGCTTGTTCGCAAGCTGGGGGCCCGTGACCGCCACGGGGATCCGGTGGGGCTGGGGGTCGCGCATGAGCCCGACGTAGCAGCTGACGAATGCCGAGACGATGACCAGGCCGATCAAGAACGGCTGTAGCCAGACGCGGACCGGAGGCCGTGACCTGCGATGGGGGTGGGGCTGGGAATGCACTCCGGGTTTCTCCATGACTGGTGGGTGATCGACGGCCTTGGGACCGTTCGGGTTTGCCCCCGTTCCCCCGGACCGCTGCCGTACGGGAGCACACGCCGAACGGCCACTGCCGGGAGAGCGGCTCATGAGCGATGCCACAGGGGGGAGGGCACGGCACCTTGTGACCCCCCCATGAGACGTAAGCGTATGCCCTTTGATTATGTCGAACAAGGCGGGGCCTTATGGCTCATTTCACCCTCAGCGGCGACGTCCCGGGGGAGACGGTCAAGGAGGACCCTGGCGGTGGGTGCTTATGCGACGTGCGGCTACTGCGTGGCCCGGCCGAGCGGGGCCGGCCGGGACGTGACCCTTCCTGGCGCGGGCCGGGCACGAGGCATTCCGGAGTGCGCGGGCCACGTATGCGCGGCCCAGGGGAGTTACACTCGCAGAAGGTAATAAGTGAGTAGGCTATGGGTACGTTGCCGTAGCCGCCACCGAAAGAGGTCCGTGAATGTCCTGGACCGCGACAGACCGATACGGCATGGAGCCCGCCCCCGGTGGGCTGGCCTTCGTGCAGGACCTGCTCAACACCCGGTCCGCCGGCAAGCCTCGGAAGTCCGACCTTCTACAGTCGGTTGAAGACGGCCGCACTTGGCTTGACCAGGCACTGAAGAGCTGGAGCGGCGCGACCGGGCGACCGGCCCCCGGCATCGAACTGACAGCCGAAGACGTGCAGCGTCTCCATGACTTCAGGCAAGACCTGCGCCAGAGCCTGCACGGCCGGCTCGGCGACTCGGCAGAGGATCCCGGCCCGGCGGCTTCACTGATCACCCTGCCCACCGCGCTGCGGCTCGACGAGCACGGCGCCATCCACGCCGTTCCCCGCGGCACAGGATGGCGGCAGGTGGCGTCACTCGCCCTCATCGAGGTCTACCAGGCGCAACTCACCGATACCCTCCGCCGCCTGAAGTCCTGCCGCAACGCACGCTGCATGACAGCCTTCTACGACCGCTCCCGCAACAACAGCGGCGTCTGGCACGACGTCCACGTCTGCGGAAACGCGGCCAACCTGCGCAACTCCCGTGCGCGCAAGCGGGCCGGCGCCGACCACGTGTGACTCCCCGGCGTCACGCCGTCGGCACAGAAACCCCATCGCCAGGCTTCAGTGCTTGCGGCAGGATCACGCAGATCGACCAGGCGCAGGGAGAGTCGAATGACCGCCGTCACCCAGGGAGCGAAGATCACCTCGCCGTGCGTGACCTGTGGCGGCGTGCTCGTCCGCGACGTCGGTCAGTTCACCGACAGGGGACAGCTGCGCTGGAGCGTCGAAAGCCAGTGCCGAGCTTGCCCCGACGCGTGGTGCGAGACGGGCGCAGACCCGACTCCCGAAGAGATCAGACAGGCACTGCTGGCCGAGCACGGAGCCACTCGGCTTCGCCTGGCGATCAAGGAGACCGGTGTCGTCCCCGTCCTGCGAGCCCTGCGCGAGACGAGCCACCTGTCACTGGGCGAGGCCCGGCTGACAGCCGCCGAGCTGCGTGGAGTCGGCCTGGCCGGCACGTTCGTGGAAATGGCGTTCCTGGCGGACCGACTTCGCAACCGGTCCGTCGCCACGATCCTCGTTCCGTCGCCCACCTGACCGCCCGCGAAGCCGCTCGGACGGTTGACGAGCGGCATGGGGAACCAGTGGCAATCGATCAAGGCCCTGTGTCACCGGACAACAGCTCTCAACGGTGTGACTGAGCGGCCCAGTTGGTGGTGACCACGCTTCCGTGATTACGGCTGGGGGCGAGCCCGTGGTGGACATGGACTTTCCGGTGAGCGACGGGAGCCTGCCTCCGCGTCTGAGGATGTCCTCTTCCCGGGTCCGCACCTCACGGTGCGGCAAGTCGTGGCGGTAGACGGCAAATCGCCGCCGGCGCCCTGCGGCTGACCGAAGAGGAGCCGGCCGTTCTCGACGAGCCCCAAGTGTGACCTCAGCCGCGGTGTCTTCGAGTGGCGCACGGCCCGCCGCGACCGTGGGTTCGGCGGCAGGGTGCCGCCGAACCCACGGTCGCGGAATGCGCGGTCAGCGCCGCCTCCGGTACGACCAGCCGGTGCCTATTCCCGCCACGTGGAGAGCCAGGGCGGTCAGCCCCAGCAGCATCACGTTCGTGGAGGTGAAGGTGTCATTGGTGCTGATGTCCGCCGCGTTGATCAGGAAGGCGATGAAGAACAACACTGCCGCAATGATGCCGGGCATGACCAGGCTCCTCTCGATGGGGTGAATCCCGTATGCCCACACATCGCCTCCACAAGCCCGTTGCCGGGTAACCACGAGGAGCGGCTCATCCTCATCCAGCGTCGGGCCGGTTCCCACGAGCCGACCGCGCCGTCCTGGTTCGGCGGCAGGGCGGTGTAAGGCGTACGACGGCTCGCCCGTTGCCGGACGGTTGTCTCCTTCTCCTGCGGCTCCGGGCGTCGCGGCAGGGTTCCGTGCGTCACGGAGGGCCGGCCCCGGGTTCGTGGACCCGTGCATGCGGAAGTCGGGCCATGGCAGTTGTGGGGGCGGTCCCGGCGGCACCGCGACCGGAAAACGATGTCGCGGTGCGCGAAACCCTAGCTCGCAACCACCAGTTCAAGCCGTTGTTCTGATGCGCTCATGACAGCCCCGTGCAGCGGATGTCAATCTGCTCTCCGGAAGTTCACCGCCCACTCATAGGCACCACACGTAATACCCACATCTCATTCCCCAAGTCACCGGCACGCCCGAGCAGACGCCACCCCGTCGCCCCGTGCCCATTCGGCTTTCCCCCCGCACCCGCGCGCCGCCGGACGGCTCGACCCAGCCGACCCGCTCTCCCGGGCTCCACCGAGTCCGACCACCCCACAGAAGGAGAACGCCATGTTCCGGCAGGACCGTCACCATCGCCGTGTCAGACACGGTGTCGCCCTGGCGCTGACCGCCGCCACCACCCTGCTCGCGGCCGGCCTCCAGCACGGCACCGCCCTGGCCGCGGCCGGCGAAACCGCCCCCGCCAAGATCCTGGCCACTCCCAGAGCCGGTGCGGCCCCCGCGCCCCTCTCACCGGCGAAGCGCACGGCACTGCTCAAGAGCGCCGCGGCCGACGCCTCCGGCACCGCGAAGACCCTCGGCCTGGGCGCCGACGAGAAACTCGTCGTCAAGGACGTCACCCGGGACGCCGACGGTACGACGCACACCCGCTACGAACGCACCTACGCGGGCCTGCCCGTCCTCGGGGGTGACCTGGTCGTGCACGAGAACGGCGGCCGCCTCACCGTGTCGAAGGCCACCAAGGCGGCTCTCGCCATCCCCTCCACCAAGGCGAAGATCTCCGCCACCACGGCGAAGGCCCAGGCGCTCAGCACCGCCGTGAAGGTCGGCGCCCAGCAGCCCAAGGCCGACGGCACCCCACGTCTGGTCGTCTGGGCCGCCTCCGGCCGACCCGCCCTGGCCTGGGAGTCCGTCGTCGGAGGCGTCCAGGACGACGGCACGCCCAACGAACTCCACGTGATCACCGACGCGGCGTCCGGCAAGCAGCTCTTCCACTATCAGGGAGTCGAAACCGGCACCGGCACCGGGCAGTTCGACGGGACCGTGCCCCTCGGCACCACACTCTCCGGCTCGACCTACCAGCTCGTCGACGGCGACCGTGCCGGACACCGCACCTACGACCTGAACCAGGGCACTTCCGGCACCGGCACCCTCTTCACCGACGACAACGATGTCTGGGGCGACGGAACGGTGGCCAACCGGCAGACCGCGGGCGTGGACGTGGCCTTCGGCGCGGCGGCCACCTGGGACTTCTACAAGAACGTCTTCGGCCGCAACGGCATCCGCAACGACGGCGTCGCCGCCTACAGCCGCGCCCACTACGGCAACAACTACGTCAACGCCTTCTGGCAGGACAGCTGCTTCTGCATGACGTACGGCGACGGCTCGGGCAACACCCATCCGCTCACCGCCCTCGACGTGGCCGCCCACGAGATGAGCCACGGCGTCACCGCCGCCACCGCGGGCCTCACCTACTCCGGCGAGTCGGGCGGCCTGAACGAGGCGACCTCCGACATCTTCGCCGCGGCGGTCGAGTTCTACGAGAACCTGCCCGCCGACGTCCCGGACTACCTGGTCGGAGAGAAGATCGACATCAACGGGGACGGCACCCCGCTGCGTTACATGGACAAGCCCTCCAAGGACGGCGCGTCCAGCGACTACTGGAGCCCGTCACTGGGCGGACTCGACGTGCACTACTCCTCGGGCCCGGCCAACCACTTCTTCTACCTGCTCTCCGAGGGCAGCGGAGCCAAGACGGTCAACGGGGTCGCCTACGACAGCCCCACCTACGACGGCCAGCCGGTGACGGGCATCGGCATCGACAACGCCCGGCAGGTCTGGTACCGGGCGCTCACCACCTACATGACGTCGAGCACCGACTACGCGGGCGCCCGCACCGCCACGCTCCAGGCCGCGGCCGACCTCTTCGGGGCCTACAGCCCCTCCTACCTCGCCGTCGCCGACGCGTGGGCGGCGATCAACGTCGGCAACCGGATCGCACTCGGCGTCAACGTGGCGCCTATCGCGGACCAGATCAGCGGTGTCGGGCAGGCGGTGTCCCTCCAGACGGACGCGTACACCACCAACTCAGGCGCGGGCCTGACGTACACGGCGACCGGCCTGCCGGACGGGCTGACCATCAGCGACACGGGCCTGATAGCCGGCACCCCCACCACCCTCGGGACCAGTGACGTCACGGTCACGGTCACCGACGACACGGGCGCCTCCGCCACCCGGCACTTCTCCTGGCAGGTGGCCTACGTCTACGCCAACGCCACCCGGGTCGACATCCCCGACAACGGCGCCGCGGTGGAGTCCCCGGTCACCGTCACCGGCCGCACCGGGAACGCCTCGGACACCACCCAGGTCTACGTCAAGATCATCCACACCTACCGGGGCGACCTGACCGTCGACCTCGTCGGCCCCGACGGCACCGTCTACTCCCTCCTGAACCGCAGCGGCGGCTCCGCCGACAACGTCGACCAGACGTTCACCGTCGACGCCTCCGCACAACCCCTGACCGGCACGTGGAAGCTCCGGGTGCAGGACCGAGCCGCGATCGACGTCGGCTACATCGAGCAGTGGCGGCTCATTCCCTGAGCCCCCGTACCAGCGGACGGAGCCGTGGTCCCAGGACGCCTACCGCGTCCCGGGACCACGGCTCCCGCTCAGCCCGGCCGACGCGCGGAACCGGGGAATGACGGAGCGCCGTGTGCGATCAGGGTCTTCCAGGACCTGTTCCGTTTGAAGGGCATCTCGAAGATCTGGGCGAACAGCCATGCCCCGAGCACCGAAACGGGCAGGGCCACGGCAAGCGTGAACCAGAACGTCGGCAGGCCGGGAGACACGAAACGCGGGGCGACGCGGCGAATCACGACCATGACGATCGGCAGATGGATCAGATAGAGGCTGTAGGAGAAGTCGCCGAGCCTGCGGACCGGTCGGGTGGTCAGGAGCCGCAGGAGCGGGGCGGGCCTGCCGGTGGCGACCGCGGCGAGCAGCATGGTCATGGCGGGAGCTATGGCCAGGTCGGTCCAGAAGTAGTGGTTCACCGTCCACACGGAACCCTTGATGATGCCGAGAGCCAGGACGGGCAGGGCGGCCAGGGCGGCGAACCAGCCCCAGGGCAGGCGCCGAACCCGCTCTCGCGCGGCCACGATCCCCGCGCCGATCACACCCGCCACGAACACGGGCGCGAGGTGGGGAGCGAGCCAGTTGTCGCCCTCCACCGGATTCGCGCCCGGCGCCGTCAGGCCGAGGGCGATCACCGGAAGCGCCACGCACGCGGCCAGCACCACCGCGCTCGACCGCCGCCGGACAAGGAGGAGCAGGGGAAAGAGGAGGTAGAGCTCGGCCTCCACGCCGATCGACCAGAACGCGCCGTTCGGCGTGGGTGCGGTGATCATGTCCTGGGCGACGAGTCCGAACACCAGGACCGTCTTGCCGGTAGGCGGTCCGAAGTGCGAGGCCGGCACCACGAACAGGGAGATCATCAGGCTCATCGCCAGTGCCGCCCAGTACGGCGGCAGGATCCGCCAGGCACGCCGGCGCAGGAACCCGGCGACGCCGCCCGACCGCCAGCCGTGCCGCGCCGGGGAGATGGCCAGGGAGAAGCCGGACAGCACCAGGAAGAAGACGACGGCCAGGCGCCCGAACATCAGCCCCTTCAGCCACGGGGGTGCCGAACTGTCGGGGTAGCCCGGGAAGGTGTACAACCAGCAGTGAAACAGCACCACATACAAGGCTGCCAGGCCGCGGAGGCCGTCCAGGCCCACCACTTGCGAGGGGACGCCGGCTCTGCCCGCCGTCTCCTCCTGCCCTGCCGGGGCCGGCGCGGCCAGGTCGGGAGTGCTGTCGGCCGGCCGGCTCAGGTCCGTGGAAATCGTTCAACCCCCTTCTCCGTGCGGCGCCTTTGCCGCCGAGCCGTCTGCCTGGCGGTGCGCCGGGCGGCACAGGGCCACCACAGAGACTTGGTACGTGGCGTCCGGCTGAGAAGTTCAGCGGAGGAGGCGGCCAGTCCTCATGGCCGGCAACACCGGAGCTGTGCGCGTCAGCCCGTCCTGGCGGCCTTCTGGCCGGACGGGGCGACGGCGTACCACTGCGCGTCCTTCCCCTGGCCGTTGGCCTGTGCGGCGCCGGTGTCGCCGATGTACCGGTAGAGCGGCCACCCGGCGAGGGTGAGCTGCTTCATGCCGTTCCGGTGCACCGTGCCGAGAAGGTTCTTCTCGACTCCCGAGGTTTGTACGGAGTCCCCGACGATGACCGGCAGCCAGGTCTTTGTGCAGGCGCCGGAGCAGGTCCATCTGGAGGGATCCGACTCGTCCCTGTCGTAGCGGTAGAGGGTCATCCCCTTGTCGTCGGCGACCACGGTGCCGATGCCGTTCAGCGCCTCGGCCGCCACCCCGCTGGTGAGGGCCGACGACCCGGTCCCGGAGCCGCCGCTGTCGGCCGCCGCCGAGGTGGCCGGTGCGGAGACCGCGGAATCCGACGCGGCCGGGGCCACCGGCGCGGCGCTGTCGGAGCTGGTGCCGTTCGAGGAGCCGCACGCCCCCAGCAGGAGCGGGGAGGCGAGCCCTACGGCAAGGCTCAGGACGATGCGTCGCAGGATCAAGGAGTTGCCCTTCTGAAGGAGTCGCAGCCACTTGCTCCCTTGGTACGTCGCCCGACTCCCGCCCTCTCAGCCACAGGTGCGAGATGACGCAGTCTTGACCATCGGCGTGCCCGGCGAGGGCAGCCCGCGCGGTCACGACCGCGGCGCGGTGCCGTCCGGGCCGGTGACGTTCTCCTCGATACCGGGCTTGGGGAACATCGGTACAGCGGTTGGCGCTGAGAACGATCTTGAGCAGTGAGCGGTGAACTTCTAGCACGGGTGGTCTGCTTCCTGGGGCCCTTCGGCCAAAGCTCCACGGTCTGTAGTGGCGGGTGGTTGGCTCCGCCGCATGCCGGTGGAATTTCTGACGGATGACCAGGCCGAGGCGTACGGGAAGTTCGTCGAGGAGCCGACGCGCCCGGAGTTGGAGCGCTTCTTCTTCCTGGACGACGTGGACCGCGATCTGATCGCGCTGCGGCGTACGCGGTACCACCAGCTGGGCTTCGCTCTGCAGATGTGCACGGTGCGCTACATCGGCAGGTTCCTCCCTGACGATCCGCTGGGTGTGCCGTGGCAGGTGGTGGAGCACCTGGCCGAGCAGCTCGGCATCGAGGACGTCTCGGATGTGAAGCGGTACACCGAGCGGCCGAAGACGGCGTACGAGCACGCGTGGGAGATCCGGGACGCGTACGAGTATCACGAGTACGACGACCCGGAGTGGGGGCGGAAGTTCCGGACGTTCCTGCACGGGCGGGCGTGGACGGCGCATTCGGAGGGGCCGAAGGCTCTGTTCGACTATGCGGTGGGCTGGCTGCGGAAGCACCGGGTGCTGCTGCCCGGGGTGTCGGTGCTGGCGCGGCAGGTGTCCGAGGTCCGCGAGATCGCAGACAGGCGCCTGCACACGACGGTCGCCAGGGCGGCCTGGCGGGCGGACCGGTCGCTGCCCGCCGACCTGGTGGCGCTGCTGGAGGCGCCGGAGGGCAGGCGGTACTCGTACCTGGAGACCTTCCGCCGGCCGCCGACGAAGACCACCGGTACGGCGATGAAGCGGGCGCTGGAGCGGGTGGACGAGATCGCCGTGTACCGGCTGGGGCGGGTGAAGCTGGACAAGCTCCCGCCGAACCGGCTCGCCGCGCTGGCCCGTTACGGCCTGGGGTCGAAGGCGACGAGTCTGGAGCGGGCCTCTGAGCCGAAGCGCACTGCGATGTTGACCGCGGTGATGCGGCACCTGGAGGCCAAGGCGATCGATGACGCGCTGGAGCTGTTCACGGTGCTGATGTCGACCAAGCTGCTCAGCACCGCGAAGCGGCTGACGAACAAGGACCGGCTCTCCACGCTGCCGCAGCTGGAGAAGGCGTCCCGCATCACCGCCCGCATCTCGAAGGTGTTCATGGAGGAGCTGGAGCACATCGAGGAGACCGGCGCCAAGGTGGACGCGGCCGCGATGTGGAAGGCCCTGGAGGAGGTCGCGCCGAGGGCCCAGCTGTGGAGCGCGGCCGCCACCGTGGCCAGCCTGGTCCCGGAGGACGACGACTCGGCGGAGATCGCGATCCGCGAGGCGCTGGCCAACCGCTACAACACGGTGCGCCCGTTCCTGTCGCTGCTCGGCGACACCAAGATGCTCGGCGCGGCCCCGGCCGGGGAGCGGGTCCTGGCCGCGGTCAAGGGCCTGCCCGCGCTCAGCCGGCGCCAGGTGACGAAGAAGCCGCTGCTGAAGCGGGAGGTCGACGACAAGGTGGTGCCGCCGTACTGGCGCAAGGCGGTGTACGCGAACAAGGATCTGCCGCAGGGCGCGGTGGACCGCGACGCCTATGTGGTGTGCGTACTGGAACAGCTGTACCGGGCGCTGGTCAGCCGCGCGATCTTCGCTTCTCCCTCGCACCGCTTCTCCAACCCGCGCGCCCGTCTGCTGGACGGCAAGCCGTGGCTGGCGGTGCGCGAGGACGTACTCGCGGGCCTGAGCCTGGAGGCTCCCGTCGAGGAGCATCTGGCGGAGCTGGTGCGGGTGCTGGACGCGGCGTGGAAGCAGATGGCCGAACGCCTCGAAGAGGCCGGCGCCGATGCGAAGGTCAGCATCGAGATACCCGAGGGCGGCGGCCGCGCGAAGCTGAACGTCGACAAGCTCGGGGCGCTCGGGGTGCCCAAGTCACTGGCCTGGCTGCGTCGCCGGGTGGAGAAGATGCTCCCGAAGATCGACCTGCCGGACCTGTTGTTCGAGGTGCACTCCTGGACCGGGTTCCTGGACGCCTTCGTGCACCTGGGCGACGGCAAGACCCGCATGAAGGACCTCACCACCTCGGTCGTCGCGCTCCTGGTGAGCGAGGCGTGCAACATCGGCATGACCCCGGTGACCAACCCCGGCCACGAGGCGCTGACCCGCTCCCGGCTGGTCCACGTCGACCAGTACTACCTGCGGGCCGACACCATCGCCGCGGCCAACGCCGCCCTGATCGAGGCCCAGGCGAAGGTGCCGATCGTGGCGCACTGGGGCAACGGGCTGCTCGCCTCCGTCGACGGCCTGCGCTTCGTCGTCCCGGTGAGGTCCATCAGCACCGCCCCGAATCCGAAGTACTTCGGATTCAAGCGCGGCATCACCTGGCTGAACGCCGTCAACGACCAGGTCTTCGGGATCGGGCAGATGGTGGTCCCGGGCACCCCGCGCGATTCCCTACACATCCTGGACGCCCTGCTGAGCCTGGACGGCGGGGTGAAGCCGGAGATGGTCGCCACCGACAACGCCTCGTACAGCGACATGGTGTTCGGCCTGTTCAAGATCCTTGGTTACAACTTCTCCCCGCGGTTCAAGGACCTGGACGACCAACGGTTCTGGCGGGCGGAGATGGACGGGATCGAGACCGGCGGCTACGGGCCGCTGGCCGATCTGGCCCGCAACAACAAGGTGAACCTAAAGAAGGTGACCGCAGAGTGGGAGGAGATGCTGAAGGTGGCCGGCTCGCTGGTCACCAACCAGGTACGGGCCTATGACCTGCTGCGGATGTTCGGCAACCATGGACGGCCCACGCCGCTGGGGCAGGCGTTCGCCGAGTACGGGCGCATCGCCAAGACCCTGCACCTGCTCCAGGTCGTCGACCCGGTCGATGACACCTACCGGCGGCAGATGGGCAAGCAGCTGTCCGTCCAGGAGTCCCGCCACACCCTGGCCCGGGACATCTGCCACGGCAAGCGGGGCACCATCCACCAGGCATACCGGGACGGCATGGAAGACCAACTCGGCTCGCTAGGACTGGTCTTGAACGCCGTCGTGCTCTGGACGACGAAGTACATCGACGCCACGGTCGCCCAGCTGCGTGCCGAGGGCCACGAGATCAGCGACGAGGATGTCGCCCGCCTCTCTCCGCTGAAGTTCAAGAACCTCAACGTCCTGGGCCGCTACAGCTTCACCCCCTCCACCCCGTCCCAGGGCCTGCGCCCGCTGCGCGACCCGGACGCCCCCGAGCTCGACGACGAGGACGACGACGCCCCGGACTGACCTGGGCCTTCCGGGCTACGCGTGTGTGTCGCCCCCGCCGAGATCCCACCTTGGGCGTGAAGCTGGGCAGATGATGACGGCCTGCGGAGAGTGCGGGGCCTGGGAGTGCCGTGAGTGCTTCCCCGACGGCCCGCCTCCCTCCGACACCCTGTGTGACAAGTGCAGCCGGATGAGATGCGCCGACTGCTCGACCTGCGGGTGTACGCGCAAGTGCCTGTGCTGCGAAGGCCGGGTGAGCAGGGAAACGCACATCCGTGTCGGCTGGCCGTGCTGGTGCGCGTGTGTGTGCATGGACCGCGTCACGCAGCCGGGCCACGATCTGCTTGTACCGCTCCTCACCGACGCTGCCGGCCTTCTCCATCTCCGCACCCGGCATTGCCTCCACCACCCTCGCCGAGCCGGAGCACGCCCCCCGGCCGTGAACAGAGGGCCTCCGGCCCGCCCGGTACCGGCAGAATCCGCCCGCAGGGCGAAGGCGAGGGAAAACGCGCAGCGCAGTGCCGCTGCCTATCACCGCTCCCCCCACCGCCACGGCGGGCCGAGGGCCAGGCTGCGCCGGACGTCGGTTGTCGCCCGGTCCGGTCCGCGCCTCACGGCCCGCCCACGAGTTCAGCCAACCGGCATGCGTGATCCGCCGCTTGCGCTACCCGCGTGGCGCCGTGATCCGCTCCACGGCGGCGACGACGGCGGCGCGATGCCGGGCCAGTCGCTGCGTCGACCACGGGGTTTCTCCGCTGGTCGGGCTCATGCCGCCGGTGAGGCTGAACCAGGCTTGGGTCAGCGCCAGCACGAAGCCCACCAGGTCCTCCGGGCCGAGCTCCGGCTCGATGTGGCCCTGCTCCTGGGCCGCCGCCACAGCTGTGGTTTTGGCGGTGTAGGTGGCGGCCTCCTGTTCGGTGGCGCCGGGCCGCTCCAGCAGCTTCCAGGAGAGCAGGCGCATCAGGTCGGGATGGGCGACCAGGTCGTCGAAGATCTGTCCCGCGACTCCAGGCAGGTCCTCGGCGTCGAAGGCCACGGTCTCCGTACCCACGGCGAGCACCCGGTCGATCACCGCGTCGAACAGCTGCTCCTTGCTGCCGAAGTAGGCGTAGATCCGTTGCTTGTTCGCGCGCGCCGCCGCGGCGATGCGGTCCACCCGGGCGCCGGCCAGCCCGTACGTGGCGAACTCGGTGAAAGCGGCGTCGAGCAGGCGGGTCTTGGTCGCAGCGGAGTCTCGTGACATGCCGCCACCCTAGCAAGCAACCATCCAGTTGGTTTGACATGTGCGGATACGCGGTTCACCATTGCAACCATCCAGTTGGTTTCTCGGCTGGCGACCTCCACGCAAGGAAGATCACGATGGAACTCCGCACGCTCGGCGGCCAGGGCCTCGCCGTCTCCGCCCAGGGGCTCGGCCTCATGGGGATGAGCGACTTCTACGGCAGCACCGACGAGGCCGAATCACTGGCCACCATCGACCGCGCCCTGGAACTGGGCGTAACCCTGTTCGACACCGCCGAGATCTACGGCCCCTTCACCAACGAGCAACTCCTCGGCAAGGCGCTCACCGGCCGCCGCGAGCAGGCAGTGATCGCCACCAAGACCGGAATCGAGATCGGCGACGACGGCGCGGTGAGCGGCCTCAACGGGCGCCCCGAGTACATCCGCCGCGCTCTGGACCGCTCCCTGCGTCACTTGGGCACCGACCACGTCGATCTCTACTACCTGCACCGGGTCGACCCGCAGGTGCCGATCGAGGAGACCGTCGGCGCCATGGGCGAGCTGGTGGACGCCGGCAAGGTCCGCCACATCGGCCTGTCCGAAGCCGCGCCGGGGACCATCCGCCGCGCCCACGCCATCCACCCGCTGAGTGCGGTCCAGACCGAGTACTCGCTCTTCGAGCGCGGCATCGAGCAGGACGGGGTCATGGCCACCCTGAACGAGCTCGGCATCGGCCTGGTCGCCTACGCGCCACTGGGGCGCGGTTTCCTCAGTGGCGCGATCACCAGCCCGGACGACTTCGCCGCCGACGACTACCGCCGCATCGACCCCCGCTACCAGGGTGAGAACTTCCAGCTCAACATCGCCGTGGTCGACGAGGTCCGCCGGATCGCCGCAGCCAAGCAGATCACTCCCTCCCAGCTGGCCCTCGCCTGGGTCCTGCACCAGGGCGCGGTCGCCATCCCCGGCACCAAGCGCCGCCGCTACCTGGAAGAGAACAGCACCGCAGCCGCCGTCACCATCACCGCACAGGAGCTGGCCGCCATCGACGCGGCCGCCCCGCACGGGATCGTCGCCGGCGACCGCTACACCCCCGACCAGATGCAGTTCCTGGCCGGCTGAATACGACGGCCCGCCGACCTGCCACTACCCGGTCTCCCCTCGAGGCCGAGATGCAGCAATCCCACCCCTCCAGGACGCTGATCAAGGCAGCGTCCTCGGCCCACGGAAAGAGATGAGCACAATGATCGATCACGTTTTCCTTACGGTCAGCGACCGGAAGCGCTCCGAGGAGTTTTACAGCCAGGCGCTGAAGCCGCTGGGCATGCGCCACGTGTTCGACTTCGACGGCTCAACCGCCCCGGAATGGGTCGGCGACCTCGCCGGCTTCGGCACCGACACGGCCTTCACCTTCTGGCTGCGCGAAGGCGCCACCACGGCAGGCACGCACGTCGGCTTCACCGCACCCTCACGAGAGGTCGTCGACGCTGCCTACGCGGCCGCCATGGAAGCAGGGGCGACCGACAACGGCACACCTGGGGAGCGCCCCTACTTCGCTCCCGGTTACTACGCGGCCAACGTCTTTGACCCTGATGGATACAGCCTGGAGTTCACCTACCACCCCCACCCCTGACCTGGAGGATTCCTCTCGCTTCACAGCGACGGCATCACCAGTACGCACGGCGGGCGAAGACTCGCCCGTGACGGTGTTCGGGTGCCCCGCCCACTGGAGGCGCCCGAACACCGTCCCAGTCCAGGAGACAAGGCACTGGCCGACGCTCAGTCGTCGTCGCCGGAGTCATCCTCGACAGCGCGCCTGCCCTCCTCAGGCCGGGCGGCAGTTGCGGCTTGCACCTCACGTCAACCGTCGGATGAACACGTCATTCCGGCCCGTCAAAGTAAGGCAGACAATTATGCGCGCAGCCCGGTTCCACGAATACGGCGGAGCGGAGAGCCTGGTGATCGAGCAGGCTCCCGACCCCCACCCCGGACCCGGTGAGATACGTGTCCGTGTCGCGGCGGCCAGCGTCAATCCCATCGACTGGAAGCTGCGCTCCGGCGCCCTGCGTCAGCTGTTTCCCGTGAAGCTGCCCGCCATTCCCGGGCGTGACGGCGCCGGTGTGGTCGACGAGATCGGCGACGGGGTGCAGGGGTTGAGCATCGGCGACCGTGTCTTCGGACTGGGCGGTGTCACCGGCGCGACCGCAGAGCTGTTCATCCTCTCGGCCTGGGCGCACACTCCCGCCACGTGGAACGACGAGCAGGCCGCTGGTGCAGGCCTCGCGTCAGTGACCGCGATGGGTGGACTGAACGTGCTCGGCTCCCTTGCGGGGCGCACCCTTCTCGTCGAGGGCGCCGCCGGAGGCGTGGGCAGCGCAGCGGTCGAGATCGCGGTAGCGCAAGGTGCCACTGTGATCGGGACAGCCAGTGAACGCAACCACGAGTTCCTCACCGCACTCGGCGCCGTTCCCACCACCTACGGCCCCGGCCTCGCACAGCGCCTCACCACCCTCGCTCCGCACGGCGTCGACATCGTGCTCGACACCGCGGCCTCCGGCTCCCTGGACGACCTCGTCGCGATCACAGGTGACCCGAGGCGCGTCGCGACGGTCGCCGACCACGCGGGCGGGCAGCGCCTGGGCGCGCATGTGGTCAACGCGGAGAACGATTCCACTCTCCTGTCCGCGGCGGCGGAACTGGGCGGGCAAGGCCGCTACACACCCCGTATCGAACAGACCTACCCCCTGGAGCGGATCGCCGACGCGCACACGCACGCCGAGCGCGGACGCACCCGAGGAAAGATCGTGATCTGCATCTGAACAGGCCGATCTGTGTCTGAACAGGCCCACGAGGTAGGCAACTCGCAACGTGCGGGCCCAGTGGCGAGCGTGCCCTTGATCGGTACCGGCGAGCGGGCGGGCCGGAGCAGGCCGATCTCCATTGCGCCTCGTCAAGCAGGCCGCCCCCACGCGGGCACCGCACCTGGCTCCTGAGCCGTCGTCCACTGGCCTCATCCAGCTTCAGCAGCCCCGTGAGAGGGGTTCAAATACGGCTTCTGCCTCCCGACCGCGCCGCGGCCCGAGCGGCCTATGCGTGGCGCTGGCCGGTCTCCGACAGGCCGCCCGACAGCTGGCGACCGAACGGAGGCGGGATTCGCCCGAGAAGGTGGCGTAGATCGGATGGCCGTCCGCTCCTGGCTGGGTAAGTAGCGCTCCTCCTCGCCTTCTGGTGCCGTTCGCCATGCTTGGCGAACGGCACCACTTTGGGCTTCGCGTCGGAAAGAATCGCCCGGCCAGCAACTCGAAGCACTTCCCCGACATCAGCACCGCCCGGATCAAGCACGGGCTCGCGTGCCGCCATTTCGCCACGACGGGCACGAGAGCCGGATCGACGGGTACTTCGCCGCCGCAGACATCGGTCCCGACCACGAGTTCGACGCCGGGATGGTCGCCGTCGCACGCCGACAGGTCGAGCGGATGCGGATGCTGGAGTGGGAACTCACGGGTGCCCACCCGAGCGACATCGACCCCGTCGCCGAGTGATTCTCACAAACGGTCCTTTGCCCGAGCAAGATCAAAGACAGTGTCCCGGTGATCGCGAACCGCCGGTTCGGTTCGCAGAACCCGTTCTCACTCAAAGGTGGGTTCGGGGTACTTCTGAGAATCGTTTGTGACAGCATCCGGTGCCATGACGGTCCCTCAAGAAGCCTCCCCGAGCGACGCGGACGACGTCGAGCGCCACCCCTGCCCGCGCTGCCGGGCCGAACCCGGCTCGCCGTGCCGCTCGCGCTCCGGCGCGGTCGCCGGCACCTACCACACCGGCCGCTTCACCAAGGTGCCCCGGCTCGCCAAGCTCCTGCGCGTGCCCACCCCCGCCGACCGCGGGCCCGGCCAGCCGTGGCGCCCCGGCATCCCCGTCCCGCTCGCCCTCGCGCCAGACACCCCGAGCGCCGACATCCGCATCGGGTACGCGCGGTGCTCGACGCTCACCCAGGAACTCCAGTCCCAGCTCGACGCACTCGCCAAGCACGGCATCGAGCGCGACAAGGTGTTCTCCGAGAAGATCAGCACCCGCGTTCGCGTCCGCCCACAGTTCGAGGCCGCGCTCGCGCTCGCCCGCCAGATCAAGGCCCACGCTCCGCACTGCCGCGTCATCTTCACCGTGTACGAGATGAAGCGCCTGGGCCGCGACGCCGCCGAACTCACCGCGCTCGCCGACCACCTCACCGCCCACGGCCTGGTGCTGGAGATGCTCGCCGGGCCGCTGCCCGGGATGTACGACCCGAGCGGGCCGGGCCGTCTGCTGTTCGCGTTCTTCGCGGCGATGGCGGAGACCGAGCGGGAGAACATCCGGGAGTCGACCCTCGAAGGGCTCGACGCGGCGGCCCGCAAGGGCAAGCACGGCGGCCGGCCGCCCGTCATCACCGAGGACATGCTGCACACCGTGCTGCGGCGCCGGGCGAACGGCGAGTCGGTCGAGCAGATCCAGCCCGACCTGATCATCCCGACCGGCAAGCGCAACGGCCAGGCGCCCAGCGTCGCGAGCATCTACCGCGCGCTCGCCGAGCACGAGAAGAAGGAGGCGTACCCCGAGGCCGTCGCAGCGGCGCACGCCGACTTCGCCGACCTCCAGGACGTCGACGACATCCCTCGCCCCCGCCGAGTCCGCATCCGGCGCCCGGACGATCCGCTCACCCCGGAGCAAGCCGATCTCCGCCAGCGACTCCAGACCCAGCCTCACCCGGACTCGGAGACCGCTACCCAGGAACCATGATCGTTCTCAGCGCCAACCGCTGTACCGATGTTCCCCAAGCCCGGATACGCGCCAGGAACCGCATGGCCTGCCGGTACTCCTCGTCGGTGAATCCCGCGGCGGTGACCGCCTCCAGGTCGCGCCAGGCCCGCAGGACCCGGTCGCGCAGTGCCTGGCCGGCGCGGGTGGTGCGCACGAGGACGGCCCGGCGGTCGGCGGGTGAGGGGCTGCGGGTGACGAACCCGGCCTGCTCAAGGCGCTGCAGCATCTTGGTGACGGTGGACGGATCGAGCCCTAGCGTCTTGATGAGGTCGGCCTGGCGCTGCTCGCCCTGTTCCCAGAGCCGCATCATCAGGAGCTCCTGCCCGGGGTAGAGGCCGGTCTCGCGCAGCAGGTGGCCCGCCGTGATCCGGTGCGCCCGGGCGGCATGGAAGAGGACCTCGCTCATCGGAGCGTCGGCGACGGTCGGGACCGCGTCGTCCCTGCCCTGGACCGATTCGGACGCCGGCGGCATGGCTGCTCTTCCTCCCTGCACGGCGAACGGGTCGCCCGTCGTGGAATCGTCTCACCCCCGCGGCCTGCCGGGGGCGTCACCCGGTCGCGGCCTCGCGGGTGCGCTGGTGGTCACGGCGTGTCTGCAGACCGGCGCGGACACCCGGCGCGATCTTGGTGATTCGCCCACCGTTCACAACGGCCTCACCTGGGTGAGGGCAGCCGTTCGGGCCACCTCGGAAAAGTCCTGGCGGCCTGTCACAACGGAACCCCAGGACGGATTTCGTGACCGAATCACGCGTTCGCCGGTGGCGTCGTAGCCTCCGTGTTCTGCTCGTCGCCGTCGCCGGCCCGACGCTCGCCGTCGGCGCCCTGACCGCGTCCCCCGCCCACGCGGCGGCGGCCGACGACATCCGGATCAACGAGGTGGTGACCACCGGGGACGTCAACGACTCGGTGGAGCTCTACAACAAGGGCACCGCCTCGGTGAACCTCTCCGGCTGGATCCTCAAGGACGACAACGACAGCTCCAAGTACGCGATAGCCTCCGGGACCACGCTCGCCCCCGGCGGCTACGTGGCCTTCGACGTGCACAACGCCTTCGGTCTGGGCTCCGACGACGAGGCACGCCTCTACCTCGCCGACGGCACCACCCTCGTGGACAGCTTCAGCTGGAGCGAGCACTCCGGCCCGTCGTGGTCGCGCTGCCCCGACGGCACCGGCACCTTCGGCTCGGCCGCGGTCACCCTCGGCGCCGCCAACGACTGTGGATCCGGTGGCGTTTCGGCGACGGCCTGGCCGGGTGGCAGCTCCGTCGCGACCGCCGACACCAAGAACGCCTTCGGCTCCGACCTGAGCGGCCTCTACCAGGAGGGGAGCGTGATGTGGGCGGCGCAGAACAGCGGCAAGCTGTGGCGGCTGGTCCCGAACGGCTCCACCGCCTGGAAGGCCGACACCAGCAACGGCTGGACCTCCGGCAAGACCCTCAAGTTCCCCGGCGGCTCCGGCACGCCCGACGACGAGGGCGTCACCCTGACCGGCTCCGGAGCCGGCGGGGGCGTCTACGTGGCGAGTGAGCGCAACGCGGACTCGTCCGGCACCAGCCGCCTGTCCGTCCTGAAGTACGACGTGAGCGGCACCGCCACCACGCTCACCGCCGCCACCGAGTGGAACCTGACCTCGGACCTGCCGTCCGTGGGCTCCAACCTCGGCCTGGAGGCCGTCACCTGGGTCCCGGACGCCACCCTGACCGCCGCCGGGTTCAAGGACGCCTCCACCGGCGCGGCCTACAACCCGGCGAACTACGGCTCGCACACCGGTGGGGTGTTCTTCGTGGGCGTCGAGGGCACCGGCATGATCTACGGCTACGTCCTCAAGGACGGCGGCACCTTCACCCGCGTCACCTCCCTCAGCAGCGGCATGGCCGGCGTGATGGAACTCCAGTGGGAGCCGCAGGCCTCCCGCCTCTGGGCGGTCTGCGACGACACCTGTGACGGGCAGCACCGGACCATGAAGATCAACGCGTCCGGTGTCCTCGCCACCACGGCGATCTACAACCGCCCGTCCGGCATGGACAACCTCAACAACGAGGGCTTCGCCGTCTCCGGCTCCGACGCGTGCAGCAGCGGCACCAAGCCCGTGTACTGGTCCGACGACAGCAACGACAGCGGCCACGCCCTGCGACGGGGCACGATCACCTGCTGACCCCGCTGACCCCGCTGACCCTGCCGGCGCGCCGGTACCCCGCTGTATCGTACGCGCGGCACCTCACGCACCACTGGAACACAGCGTCAACTCCCGTACCGGCACGTCGACTTCACCGACGTGCCGGTTCCTTTCGCCGCCCCCCGGAGGAAACGTGGCAACCAGCCGCCCCCGCCGTTCTCGTGTGCCTCTGACCCGACGCAGATCCCTCGCCCTGACGGCCGCCCTGGCCGCCGTCTGCTGCGCCACCCTCACCCACCCCGCCCAGGCCCGTGCCGACTCCGCCGCAGACCGCGCCGCCCTCGCCCAGTGGTGGGCCCCCGTCAACTTCCAGGACGTCGACTCCACCGGCGAGACCGCGCTCGGCGGCAAGTCCGACTACATCACCTCGTACGACTACGACGGTGACCTCAACGGCCGCGACAACTGGGAGAACACCAGCCAGTTCGCGCTCGCGGCGCATGTCTACTACTCGGTCGTCCAGACCCCGTCCTTCTCGTATCTGCTCTACACGTACTTCCATCCGCGCGACTGGTCGGACGGCGTCCTTGACAACTACCAGGAGGACCTGTCCGAGCACGAGAACGACTCCGAGGGCGTCCTCGTCGTCGTGGCCGACGACGGGTCCGCTCACGGTCAGTTGAAGGCCGCGATCACCGTCGCGCACAGCAACTTCTACTCCTGGGTGCCCGCGGGCAGCGACTTCACCAGCGGGCAGGAGAGCGTCGACGGCACCCTGAAGCTCCAGGGCGACCCGCACGACGACGGCCACGGACGTCCGTTCACCACCCAGCAGCCGAACACCCACGCCGCGTGGGCCGAGGGTTACCTGTCCAAGGAGCGCGACCAGTACGCGAGCGGAGACGGCGTCGTCTACTACCCCGGCTCCACCGCCGAGGTGCCGTCCGGCTCCAACGACCGTGACGTGCAGTACACGCTGACCGACGTCTTCGCCTCGAACGGCATGTGGGCGAACCGCACCCTGACCTCGCTGTTCGCGACCACCAACAACTTCGCCGGCGACGACGGCTCCAACCCCTACGGTGCCAAGTGCGGCGCCGGCGGCGTCCTCGGCCCGGCCAACGGCGCCTGCGACACCGACGCGGCCAACCCGCCCTGGGCCTGGGACGACGGCGACGACCTGCCCGGCCGGGGCTACCTCGCCACCAACCCCGCCGAACTCGTCTGGGACTACTTCGACTGGTCCGGCAAGCCCTCCTCGCCCGACCTCGCCTACACCTGGGACCAGTACAACGGCATCACTTCGTGACAACCCGTAGCCCCGCGTCACTCCGCGGTGAGCGGTCAGGGCGTGCCGGTGAGGTTCTCGCGGCCGAGCTGATCCCGCTCGCCGAAGCCTCCCTGGCCAAGGCCCACCAGGAGGCCGCCGCCAAGGGCAGGGCGGCCGCCGCCCGGGCGAGGCGCTGAGCGGGGCTCGCGGCACCTCCGTCGTCGCCCGGCAGGCCGGCCGCCGGGCTCGACGCGCGCGATCGGCCCTGAGCTGGTGTGCTGGGGGAGGGGGTTTCGACCGTTTCCGTCGTACCCGTTCCGGGAGAGACGTATGAGTACCTACCGAGTCGCGCAGGTGACCGCCGAGGGTGGACCGTTCGAGATCGTCGAGCGGGAGGTGGCGCGGCCGGGCCCCCGGCATGTGCGGATCGCCGTGGAGGCATGCGGAATCTGCCACAGCGACAGCTACTTCGTGACCGCCGGGCTGCCGGGCATCACGTTCCCCGTGGTGCCCGGACACGAGATCGCCGGGCGGATCGAGGAACTCGGCGAGGGCATCGAGGACTGGGGCTGGCGGATCGGCGACCGGGTGGGCGTCGGCTGGTTCGGCGGCAGCTGCGGCCACTGCAAGCCCTGCCGGCAGGGCGACTTCATCATCTGCGAGAACATGCAGACGCCCGGCTGGAGCTATGACGGCGGGTTCGGCGAGCAGGTGATCGCCCCGGTGGACGCCCTGGCCCGCATCCCCGACGGGCTGACCGCTGCCGACGCCGCGCCCCTGGGCTGCGCGGGCGTGACCACCTTCAACGGGCTCAGGCGCAGCGCGGCGAAGCCCGGTGACCTGGTCGCCGTCGTCGGCCTCGGCGGGCTCGGCCACCTCGGGGTGAAGTACGCGGTGGCCATGGGCTTCGAGACGGTGGCCATCGCCCGCGGCGCCGAGAAGGCAGACTTCGCCAAACAGCTCGGCGCCCACCACTACATCGACTCCACGGCCTCGACACCCGTCGCGGAGGCCCTCCAGTCGCTCGGCGGCGCCAAGGCGGTGCTCGCCACCGCGGGCAACTCCCAGGCGATCTCGGCGGCCGTGGACGGTCTGGGGCCCCGGGGCGAGCTGGTGGTGGTCGGCGTCGACGTCGAGCCCCTCGGGATCAGTCCGTTCCAGCTGCTCATGAGTGCCCGGGAGGTACGCGGCCATCCGTCCGGCACCGCCCAGGAGGTGCAGGACACCATGGAGTTCAGCGCCCTGCACGGGATCCGCCCGACGATCGAGACCGTACCGCTGGAGGAGGCGGGTGCGGCCTACCAGAAGATGATGGACGGGGCCGCGCGCTTCCGGATGGTGCTCACCTATGGCTGAGCCGCCGGATGGTGCTCACCACGGCTGAGCCGCCGGATGGTGCTCACCTACGGCTGAGCCCCCCGATCACGGCCGTACGGCACGGGCCGCGAGCAGGGCGATGTCGTCCTCGGAGCCGATGGCGAGGTGGTCGAGGACGCTGTCGACGATCTTGTCCAGCGGGTCGCTGGGCGACAGGGACAGCCCGGTCAGACGGGCCAGGCCCCGGTCGATGTCCTCGCCTCGCCGCTCCACGAGTCCGTCGGTGTACAGGAGCAGCACACCCCCGCGTTCCGGGGTGACGCACTGCTCGTACCGGCCGAGCCCGCTGCCCAGCGGCGGCCCGACCGGCACCGGCACCAGCTCGATCCCGCCCTCGGGGGCCAGCCAGACCGGCGGCAGATGCCCGGCGCTCGCATACGTGAGGGTGGCGACGTCCGCGTCACCGAGCGCGAGGAAGCAGGTGGCCACCCGCTCGAAACCGGAGTCCGAGACCATCCGGTCCGCGTGTTCCAGGATCCGGCGTGGCGAGAGCCCCGCGCGGGCCAGGGCGCGCAGCGTCGAACGGTAGTGGCTCATGGCCACCGCAGCGTCCACGCCATGGCCCATCACATCCCCGATGACCAGCATCGTACGGCCGTCGGGCAGGGCCAGGACGTCGTACCAGTCGCCGCCGATCAGCGAGCCGTCGTCGGCGGGCCGGTAGCGCCCGGTGGTCTCCACACCGGCGTGCTGCTGCAACTGGCCCGGCTCGGCAAGCAGGGCCCGCTGCAACTCCAGCGCCATGGTGTGCTCACGCTCGAAGCGGACCGCCCGGTCCAGGGCGCGCGCGGCGCGGGCGGCGAGTTCGCGGGCCACCGTGGCGTCCTCGCTCGAGAACGGCCCGGAGTCCCCGGCCCGCCCCAGCTGCAGGCTGCCGAGATACCGGCCGTCCGAGACCAGCGGCGCGAGCAGCACGGAGTGGACACCGGCGGTCAGACAAGCCCGGGCCGGCGGCCAGCTCGGAATCAGCGCCCGCCACTGTGCCGAGGTGATCGCGTTGCGCCGCAGGACCCGGCCCGCCGCCAGGTTCCGCCGGATCCCGGCGCCGCGCGGCCAGCCGACCAGTTCGCCACGCGCGTCCAGCGCCGCGAGACCGGTGACCAGACCCGGCCGGGTCGCGTACGCGGCGAGCCGGGTGGGCGCCCGCCGCCCCGACGCCGTGTCCGGCGGATTGAGCTCCACCCCGGCCGCGTCCGCCAGCTCCGGTACGACGAACTCCGCCAACTCCCGGCAGGTCCCGGCGACATCGGTGCCGGTGCCGATCCGGGACGCGGCCGCGTCCAGCAGCGCGAGCCGCCGATGGGCACGCTCCAGCTCGTAGACGTACTGCTGCGGCTCACTGATCTCCAGGCCCACCCCGGCGACACCCACCACCTTGCCGGTGCTGTCCACCAGCCGGTGGTACACGCACCGCCACTCCCGGACCTGGTACGGCGAGTCCACCCAGGTCCGCCCGGTGACGATGGTCTCGCGCGGCCGTCCGTCGTGCAGGATGTCCCGCAGCAGCTGCTCCGACCGCTGGATGTGCGGCAGCACCTCCTGCAGGGTGTGCCCGAGGTAGGCGGCGGCGGGCAGGCCGGTCATCCGGGCCATGTGCGGGTTGACGTACAGGTAGCGCAGATCGGTGTCGAGGACCGCGAAACCTACGGCCGAGTCCTCGACGATGCCGCGCAGCAGATCGATGTAGCCGATGTCGACGGGCGGTGCGCCCGCGGAGGCCGGTCGTCGCGAGGAGGTGTCCCTGTCCACCCGGTCCTCCTCGCCTGCCCCCGCCCACGGCCGCCCTCATCCTCCACCAGGTCCCGGTGGCGCGCATCCCGGGGCAACCCGTACGCGCCCGCTCACATCGCCGGGTGCCGGTCTGTGCGGCGGCCTTAACCCCCGTTGATCAGGAGCGGTGACGCCGGTGTAATCAGCCGCGCATACGGTCGGGGCCGGATGACAGAGGCTGACCAGCAGGAACAGGGGGTGCCCGTGGCCGCGCCGGACTCGCGCAGCACCGACACGGCCCAGGTGCGGACGGTCTGCTCGTACTGCGGGGTCGGCTGCGGCATGGTCCTGGACGTCGCCAGCGGCCCGGACGGCCGCCGTACCGTCCTGAAGGCCTCCGGCGACAAGGAGCACCCGGCGAACTTCGGCCGGCTGTGCACCAAGGGCGCCACCACCGCCGACCTGCTCGCCGCGCCCGGCCGGCTGACCACCGCCCTGCTGCGGCCCGGGCGGGGCGAGGAGGCCGTCCCCACGGCCGTGGACACCGCCGTCGCCGAGACCGCGCGACGGCTGCGCGCGATCGTCGACGAGAACGGACCGGACGCGGTGGCCCTCTACGTCTCCGGCCAGATGAGCCTGGAGGCCCAGTACCTGGCCAACAAGCTCACCAAGGGCTTTCTGCGCACCAACAACATCGAGTCCAACTCCCGGCTGTGCATGGCCGGCGCCGGCACCGGCTACAAGCTGTCCCTCGGCGCCGACGGCCCGCCCGGCTCGTACCAGGACCTCGACCGGGCCGACGTCTTCCTGGTCATCGGCGCCAACATGGCCGACTGCCACCCCATCCTCTTCCTGCGTCTGATGGACCGGGTGAAGGCGGGCGCGAAACTGATCGTCGTCGACCCGCGCCGCACCGCCACCGCCGCGAAGGCCGACCTCTTCCTCCAGGTGAAACCGGGCACCGACCTCGCCCTGCTCAACGGCCTGCTCCACCTCCTGTACGAGAACGGGCACACCGATCCCGAGTTCATCGCCGCGTACACAGAGGGCTGGGAGGCGATGCCGGACTTCCTGGCCGACTACCCGGCCGCCGCCGTCGCCGCGATCACCGGCATCCCCGAGGCCGACCTGCGCGCGGCCGCCCGGCTGATCGGCGAGGCGGGGGAGTGGACCAGCTGCTGGACCATGGGGCTCAACCAGTCCACCCACGGCACCTGGAACACCAACGCGCTGGTCAACCTGCACCTCGCGACCGGCAGGATCTGCCGCCCCGGGAGCGGGCCCTTCTCCCTCACCGGCCAGCCCAACGCCATGGGCGGGCGGGAGATGGGGTACATGGGACCGGGCCTGCCCGGTCAGCGGTCCGTCCTGGTCGACGCCGACCGGGCCTTCGCCGAGGACGTGTGGGGGCTGGAGCCCGGCACGATCCGCGCCGACGGCGTCGGCAAGGGCACCGTCGAGATGTTCCGGAAGATGGCCGACGGCGAGATCAAGGCCTGCTGGATCATCTGCACCAACCCGGTCGCCTCCGTCGGCAACCGGCGGACCGTCATCGAGGGCCTGGAGGCCGCCGAGCTCGTCGTCACCCAGGACGTCTTCACCGACACCGAGACCAACGCCTACGCCGACATCGTGCTGCCCGCCGCCCTGTGGACCGAGTCCGAGGGCGTCCTGATCAACAGCGAGCGCAACCTCACCCTCGCCCGTCCCGCCGCCGACCCGCCCGGCGAGGCCACCGCCGACTGGCGGCTGATCGCCGCGGTCGCCCGCGCGATGGGCTTCGAGGACGGCTTCTGCTACGACAGCGCCGAGCAGATCTTCGAGGAGATCAAACGCTTCCACAACCCGGGGACCGGCTACGACCTGCGCGGAGTCAGCTACGACCGGCTGCGCGGCACCCCGGTGCAGTGGCCCGCGCCCACCGCTGACGGCCCCGACCGCAACCCGGTCCGGTACGTCAACCCCGACGGCACCCTCACCTTCGCCACCGCCTCCGGCCGCGCCGTCTTCCACGCCCGCCCGCACCTGGACCCCGCCGAGATGCCGGACGACGACTACCCGTTCGTCCTGAACACCGGCCGCCTCCAGCACCAGTGGCACACCCTCACCAAGACCGCGAAGGTCGCCAAGCTCAACAAGCTCAACCCCGGCCCGTTCGTCGAGGTCCACCCCGAGGACGCGGCCGCGCTCGGCCTCGCCGACGGCGACTCCCTGGAGGTCGCCTCCCGGCGCGGCCGGGCCGTGCTGCCGGCCGTCGTCACCGACCGGGTGCTTCCCGGTGCCTGCTTCGCGCCCTTCCACTGGAACGACCTGTTCGGGGAGTACCTCAGCGTCAACGCGGTGACCAGCGACGCGGTCGATCCGCTGTCCTTCCAGCCCGAGTTGAAGGTGTGCGCGGTGTCGCTGACCAAGGTCTCCACACCGGTGAGCGTGCGGCGGCCGGGTGTCGCGGAGACTCCGGCCACGCTGCCCACGGCCGCCTCCGCCTCGGCTGCTGCCGCGTCCGTCTTCGGACTCGACCCCGCCCCGCCGCCGGTCCTCACCGAACCCGAACGGCAGTACCTGGTCGGTTTCCTCGCCGGTATCCCGGCCGGTGCACCCGGCGTCCCCGTCCTGCCCCCGGACGCGCCGTTCAGCCCCGAACACGCCCGCTGGGTCAACGGCACCCTCGCCGGCATGTACTCCCGTGCACCGGCGCCCGAGGCCACGGCGGCAGGGCCGGCCACCCGCCAGGTGGTGATCCTCTGGGCCTCGCAGACCGGCAACGCCGAGGACTTCGCCGCCACCACCGCCGAACGCCTCACCGCGGGCGGCCACCCGGCCTCCCTGGTCGCCATGGACGAGGCCGATCCTGCCGCCCTGCCCACGAGCGCCGACCTGCTGCTGATCACCAGCACCTTCGGTGACGGCGACGCACCCGACAACGGCGCCGGCTTCTGGGACGGCCTCGCCGCCCTCGACGCCGGGCGGCTGGCCGGGCGCCGGTACGCCGTCCTGGCCTTCGGTGACTCCTCCTACGACGACTTCTGCGGGCACGGACGGCGCCTGGACCGTCGTATGGACGAACTAGGCGCGGTCCGGCTCGCCCCGCGCACCGACTGCGAACCCGACTACGAGACACAGGCGGAGTCCTGGCTGGACCAGGTGCTGGCCGCCCTCAAGGACGGGGCTGCCGCGGCCGCCCCCGCCCCCGCCCCCGCCCCCGCGCCCGCCCGGTCCAGGCGGCCCGCCCCCAGCACCGCCCGGCTCGTCGGCAACCGGCTGCTCAGCCTGCCCGGCGCCGGCAAGGAGGTGCGCCGTTTCACCTTCGACACCCGCGACAGCGCGAGGCCGCTGGTCTACGAGGCGGGCGACGCGCTCGCGGTCCGCCCCCTCAACTCCCGCGACCTGGTGGCGGAGTGGCTGACCGTCACGGGCCTCGACGGCGAGACCGGCGTGAGTGTCGACGGAGTCGGTGAAGTCACGCTCTCCGAGGCCCTGTTGCGGCACCTCGACATCACCCGGATCACCCCGGACCTGCTCCGCTTCGCCACCGAACGCACCCGTGACGCCCGCGAGCTGCGCAAACTGCTGCGCCCGGACAACAAGGACGAGCTGGCCAGGTGGTCCTGGGGGCGGCAAGCCGTCGACGTCGCCGCCGAGTTCGGGATCCGTGCCGACGCCGGGGAGTGGGCGGGGGTCCTCGGCAGGCTGCAACCGCGCCTGTACTCCATCTCGTCCAGCCCGCTCACCGACCCCCACCTGGTCTCGACCACCGTCTCCGTGGTCCGTTACGAGAACCTGCACGGCAGGCCCCGGCAGGGCGTCTGCTCCCCGTTCCTCGCCGACGCCGAGCCCGGCACCCGGGTCCCGGTGCACGTCCAGCGCTCCCCGCACTTCCGCCCGCCCGCCGACCCGGCGACGCCCATGGTGATGGTCGGCCCAGGCACCGGTGTGGCGCCGTTCGTGGGCTTCCTCCAGGAGCGCCGCGCCCGCGGCCATCGCGCCCCCAACTGGCTGTTCTTCGGCGAACAGCACCGGGCGACCGACTTCTACTACGAGCAGGAGCTCACCGCCCTGCTCGCCGAGGGCACCCTGAGCCGCCTCGACACCGCCTTCTCCCGCGACCAGCGGGCCAAGGTGTACGTCCAGGACCGGATGCGCGAACACGGCCCGCTGCTGTGGTCCTGGCTCCAGGACGGCGCCCACTTCTACGTCTGCGGCGACGCCTCCCGGATGGCCAAGGACGTCGACCGAGCCCTGAAGGACATCGCCACCGTGCACGGCGGACTGACCGAGGGCGAGGCGACCGCGTACGTCAAACAGCTCGCCTCGGAGCGGCGTTACGTCCGGGACGTCTACTGATTCCGCGTCAGTTGCCGCATGGTGAGAGCGAGTTGCAGCCGGAACCGGCCCTGCGGGGTGCGCACCGGCCAGCCCAGCAGATGCTCCGCGTGCGTCAACCGGTCCTGGAGCGTCGAGTGGTGGACGCTGACCTCGGCGGCCGCCGCCCGCAGGCTCGCCGTCGACGCGACCGCGTGCAGCGTGCGCAGCATCCAGGGCGCGTCCGCGGCCGCGGCCTCCACGGCCCGGACGTCCGGCGCGGGCTCCGCACCGGGTACGACGAGATCGGCGAGCAGCGCGACGCCGCCCAGCTCCTCGGCGTGCACGACGGCAGACCCCGGCTGTCGCGCAGGGCCGTCGGGGGCGAACCGCAGCGCGGTGCGGGCCGCCGCCCAGGAGCGCGGGAGATCCGCCACGGCCACCGCCTGACCCACGCCCGCGCGCCCCGCCGTCGCCACCGCCTGTCCGTCCGTCACGATCCGGGGCGGAGCGCCGGCCACCGCCACCGCCCGGACCCGCACCGACGGGTCGCCGGTGTCCAGACCGAGCCGCCGAGCCGCGTGCAGCCGGGCCGGTAGCGGGGCGTCGGCGTCCAGGACCGTCTCGAGCAGCGCCGGATCGTCCACCGGCGGCGCCGGGGCCCGGCCCCGAGTGCGGTCGAGCACGGACCGTACGGCCGCCGAGGCCCGCTCCAGGATCACCGCGTCGACGACGCTCGGCCCGTCGGACCCGGTCCGCTCCAGCCAGAGCGCCGGCGCCCCGCCCGGCACCAGCGGCGCACCCGGCCAGCCGGGATCGGGAACGCCGGTGCCGTCCTTCCGCCGGCCGTCCGGCTCCACCCGCAGCCGGACCCGCCGCTCCTCGTCGACCAGCCGTGCCGGACAGCCGGCGAGCACGGCGGCCCCGCGCACCAGCGCCTCCAGACCGGCCCGGCTCTCGGCCAGCCGGTCGAAGTAGGCGATCACCGAGACGGCGGCCCCGGCATCCGGGTCCACCGCGGCCAGCCGCCCCGCCAGCTCCTTCATACCGCCATGATGCGCCATCCGGCGGTACGGCGAGGAGAGCCGGGCGCGGCAGGCAACCGTTTCGGACGCCCGCCCCTCCTAGCTGTCGAGACACAGCGTCGACACAGCCACCGACCGCCAGGAGGCCCGCTTGGACCGCAACGAGCCCGTGCGGGCCGCCGCCGGACCGTCCCGCCGGGGACTCATGGTCTACACGGTGGCCGCGGCCACCCTCACGCTCGCCGCCCCGCTCGGCTGCGACACCCCACGGGCCGACGGCGCCACCCCGGCCTCCGACGTCGTGGTGACCGGCACCGACGAGGAGATGCTCGTCCTGGAGGTCACCGCCGCCAACCAGGTCGTCGTACGGCTGCCCCGGGTCGAGGTCGGCCAGGGCATCACCACCGCCGTCGCGATGATGATCGCGGAGGAGCTGGACGCCCGCCTCGCCGACGTGCGGATCCCGCTCGCGGACGCGCGTGCCAAGGGCAACCAGTACACCGGCGGCTCCAGTTCGGTCAGCTCGCTGTACGACCCGGCCCGGCGGCTGGCCGCCACCGCGCGCGCCCGGCTGGTGACGGCGGCCGCCCGGCGCTGGCGGCTTCCCGCGCACATCCTGCGCACCTGGAACACCCGGGTCCTCGCGCCCGACGGCCGGACGGCCACCTTCGGCTCCCTCACCGCGAGCGCGGCCCGGATCCACGTCCCGGAGGTGTCGAGCAAGCCCAAGCCGGCGTCCCGGCACCGGGTGATCGGGAAGCCGACGACCAGGATCGACGCCCGGGACATCGTCACCGGCGCCGCGAAGTACGCGGGGGACCTGGCGGTGGCCGGGGCGAGACCGACCGTGGTGGCCCGGCCGCCGACCCTGCGCGGCAAGCTGGTCTCCCTCGACGACACGGCGGCCCGCGCCCTGCCCGGCGTCCAGGCGATCGTGCGGATCCCCGGCGGTGTCGCCGTGGTGGCGGACACCTTCCACCACGCCTTCCAGGCCCGGGACGCGCTGCGGATCACCTGGGCCGCCGGTCCGCTCGCGCCCCTGTCGGACAAGGAGATCCGCGCCCGGCTGCGGTCCGCGGTGCCCCGCCTCGGCACCCCGCCCCGCGGATCGACCCAGGTCGAGGGCGAGTTCGCGTTCGCCTTCGTCAGCCATGCCCCGATGGAGGTGCTCACCGCGGTCGCCGACGTCCGCTCCGACCGCGCCGAGCTGTGGTTCTCCTCGCAGACGCCGATGGACGCCCGCGAGACGATCGCCGACCTGCTGGGACTGGCGACCTCGGCGGTACGGGTCCACGTGGTGCGCGGCGGCGGCTCGTTCGGGCGCCGGCTCAACTTCGACGCCGCCATCGAGGCGGCGCTCGTCTCCAAGGCGGCCCGCAAGCCCGTGAAACTGATGTGGAGCCGCAACGACGACACCCGGCACGGCAGGATGCGCCCCGCGAGCCACCACCGGATCCGGGCCAGTGTCGCCGGCGGCCGGGTGGTGGCCTTCCAGCACCTGACGGCCTCGGTGGGGGAGTCCTCCGACGAGAGCGGCCTGACCGCACAGGCGGCCGGGGTACGACCGCTGCCCAGCGACAGCGGGCTGTACAACTTCGGCCGCGTGGGCGGCGATTCGGGCGGCATCGAGCTGCCGATGCCGCTGGGCGCCTGGCGCTCGGTGGACTCCGGGACAATGCGCACGGCCGAGGAGATCGTCGTCGACGACATCGCCCGTGCGCTGGGCCGGGACCCGGTCGCCTTCCGCCGCACCACCCTGAGGAGCAAGGCGGTCAAGGCCGTACTCGCCAAGGCGGCGGCCGCCGGCCACTGGGGCCGCGCGATGCCTGCGGGCACCGCCCAGGGCGTGGCCGTCCACGAGGAGTACGGATCCGCGGTCGCCTGTCTGGCCGAGATCGACGCCACCGACCCGAAGAACCCCCGGGTCACCAAGGTGGTGATGGCCGCCGACGTCGGTACGGCCGTCAACCCGCGCGGCCTGGAGGCACAGCTGATGGGGACCGCCGTCGACGGCATCTCCACGGTGCTGCGGGCCGGGCTGCACATCGACCGGGGGGCGGTGCGCGAGGGCAGCTTCGCCGACTTCCACTGGGCCCGTCAGCGGCACGCCCCCCTCCTGTTCGAGGCGCACATCCTCCCCTCGGGCGGGGCACCGGGCGGCGCCGGTGAACTCGGCGTCCCCGCGGCGGCGGGCGCGGTAGCCAACGCCTACGCCCGCGCGACCGGCACGAAACCCCGCACCTTCCCCCTCGACTTCTGACCCACCGTCTCCCGACTCCCTGAAGGCACTGATGCGTTCGTACTCCTTCGTCCTCAACGGCGAACCGGTCACCGTCGAGGCACCCGCCGACATGCCCCTGCTCTGGGTGCTGCGCGATGTGCTGGGCGTCACCGGCCCCAAGTACGGCTGCGGGGTGGGCGTCTGCCGCGCCTGCACCAGTCACCTCGACGGCGAGGAGATCCAGCCCTGCACGGTCCCGGTCGCCGACTGCGCGGACCGTGCGGTCACCACCATCGAGGGCCTCGCCGACGGCGACACCCTGCACCCCGTCCAACAGGCCTGGCTGGACTGCGACGTGGCCCAGTGCGGCTTCTGCCAGCCCGGCCAGATCATGGCGGCCGCCGCCCTCCTGAGACGCACCCCGCACCCGACGGACGCCGACATCGACCGCATCGAGAACGTCTGCCGCTGCGGCACCTACTCCAGGATCAGGGAGGCGATCAAGAAGGCGTCGGCGAACGGGGGCTGAGCGCGCCCCGCGCCAGGAGTCGGCGGCCGTCGCCGGAGGGCGTCGGCAGCCGGACCGCCGACTCCTCCTCCCGTCGCCCGGCCAACGACCAAAGAGGCCCACGCACAGACGATCGGCCGACTGCCCGGCACCCGCGCCCGCTCCACGATGGACCCATCCGACGAGCGGGAGGCAGCACGTGAGGACAGCACGGGGGAGTGCGGTCACGGCCCTGGCCATGGCGGCCGTACTGGCGTCGACGGCCGGCGCACCGGCTCCGAACCACCCACCCACCACTCAGCTCTACGTGGCCCCCTGGGGTGACGACCACGGGCCCGGCACCCTGGACCGGCCCTTCGCCACACCGGCTCGCGTCCAGCAGGCGGTACGGGCCATGGCCCCGCGGATGACCGCGGAGATCACGGTCAACCTGCGCGGCGGCACCTACCGCCTGACCGCGCCCCTCCGCCTGACCCCGGCCGACTCGGGCCGGCACGGCCACCGGGTGGTCTACCAGGCGTACGGCTACGGCACCGCGCACCAGGAGCCGGTCACCCTCAGCGGCGGCCGCCCGGTCACCGGCTGGCGCCCCGACCCCGGGCGGCCCGGCGTCTGGCGGGCCGACGTCGGGACCCTGGAGACCCGCCAGCTCTACGTCAACGGCCGCCGGGTCCCGCGCGCGGCCCGGAACGCACCCCTGCCCGGAAAACCGAGGCTGACGGCCACCGGCTACATCACGACCAGCAGGACCCCGCTCGCCTGGCGCCACCCGGCCGACCTCGAAGTCGTCTACCGCTACGACTACGTGGAGGGCCGCTGCGGTGTCGCCGCGATCTCCAGGACCGCCGCCGGCCGGACCGCGATCACCATGGACCAGCCCTGCTGGCGGCTGGCCCGGGCCGTGTACGGAGCGGACGCCCTGACCCAGACCCACGACGTCGAGAACGCCCCGAACTTCCTGGGCAGGGCCGGAAGTTGGTACCTGGATCGCTCCCGCCACGCTCACCACACCCTTCTCTACCGCCCCCGCCCGGGTGAGGACATGACCCGAACCGAGGTGACGGCCCCCGCCCTCCAGACCCTGGTCAGCGGGACCGGCAGCTCCGCGGGCCGCCCCGTGCACGACCTCACTCTGCGCGGCCTCACCTTCGCCCACGCCACCTGGCTGGCGCCGAACGAGCGGGCCGGTTTCGCCGCCGCCTGGAGCATGTACATGCGCCCCGGCAAGGGCGGTGACATCACGGCGCTCACCGTGCCCGGCAACGTCACCTTCCGGCACGCCGAGCACATCACCCTCACCGGCAACCGCTTCACCCATCTGGGCGCCCAGGGCGTCGACTTCGCCGCCGACAGCTCGTACAACAAGGTCACCGGAAACGTCTTCTCGGACATCTCCGACGGAGGCGTCGCCCTGGGCGTCCTGCCCCCGGCCACCCGGGGCACGAGCACGGGCAACCGCGTCACGGACAACTGGATCCACCACATCGGCGTCGAGTACCGGGCGGCCTCCGGCATCTGGAACAGCGCCACCCAGGACACCCTCATCGCCCACAACCAGGTCGACCACGTCCCCTACACCGGCATCCTCTCCGGCCCCAGCGAGGACCTGCGCGGCCTGACCCGCCGCAACCGCATTCTCGGCAACCGGGTCTTCGCCACCAACCGCCTGCTGGCCGACGGCGGCGGCATCTACCTGCGCGGCGAACAGGGCCCCTCCTACGCGGCCGGCGCCCTGGTGGCCCGCAACGCCGTCACGGACAGCGCCCACGGCATCTGGAACGTCGGCATCTACACCGACGACTCCAGCAACCGCATCACCGTCCGCGACAACGTCGTGCACGACTACGTCGCCTCGATCGGCGGCTGCAGCGAGAACTGGGGCGACCGCCCGGTCCAGAACATCCGCTACCTCGACAACTACTGGGACGACAAGGTCCCCACCTGGCTCCCGCGCCGCACCTACCCCGGCGCCTGGCCCCCCGCCCCCGACTGCGGCGACCCTCGACACCTCCACTTCGCCCACAACACCCTCCTCACCCCGACCCACCCCTGCGCATCCCTCCCCACCTGCGCCACCATCACGGCCAACGCAGGCCCAAGGCCGCCGTACCGCCGGGCCCCGGGCCTGCGCTGACCGCCGGGCCCCGCGATCCTCAGCGCGCCAGCAGCCGGCGCAGCCAGTCCGTGTGGGCCGTCCTCGCCGACTGGGACAGGGCGGCCTGTGGGGCGAAGCCGTCGAAGCCGTGGAAGCCGCCGGGCCAGACGTGGAGTTCGGCGATGCCACCCGACTGCCAGATGCGGGAGGCGTAGGCGACGGTCTCGTCGCGGAAGGTCTCGGCGGAGCCGACGTCGAGGAAGGCCGGGGGGAGGTCCGTGAGGTCGGTGGCGCGGGCGGGGGCCGCGTAGGGGGAGACGCCGGGGCCGCCGCGGGCGTCGCCGAGGAGGGCGGTCCAGCCGGTCTCGTTGGCCGTGCGGTCCCAGATCCCGAGGCCCTTCATCTGGTGGCTGGACGGGGTGTCGTTACGGTCGTCCAGCATCGGGCACATCAGCATCTGGCCGATCACCGCCGGACCCTGACGGTCCCTCAGGAGAAGGGCCAGCGCCGCGGTGAGGCCGCCGCCCGCGCTGGCTCCCGCGATCACGATCCGCTCGGGATCGCCGCCGATGTCCTTCGCGTGCTCCGCCGTCCACAGCAGCCCGGCGTACACGTCCTCGACCGGCGCCGGATGCGGGTGCTCGGGCGCCAGCCGGTACTCCACCGACACCACCACCGCGCCCAGTTCCCTCGCCCAGGCCAGCGGGACGTCCACCCCCACCCGGTTGTTGCCGATCACCATGCCGCCGCCGTGCACGTGGTAGATCACCGGCAGCGGGGCGGGGACGGGCGGCGCGGTGGGCCGGCAGATCAGCAGGGAGACCTCGGGGGCGCCCGCCGGACCGGGCACCGTGAGGTCCGCCACCTCGAACGCCCCGTCCATGGTGAGGTCCAGCTCGGCGAGCAGCCGTATCCCCTCGCTCTGCCGGATCGTGTCGATGTCGTCCAGCGTGAACCCCGGCGAGATCATCTCCCTGATCAGCTCCAGGGCGGCGGCCAGCTCGGGGTCGAACGGGGGCGGTACGGAGGTCATGGCGGCTCCTCGCGGCGGTGACGAAATGTACGGCTCGTACGACCATGATCCGCGCTCCCCTCCGGCCGGCCGGACCGCCGGACGGCGGAAGCTCCCCGCCGTCCGGCGGGTGGTCCGCCGTCCCGGCCGAGGGCACCACCGTCACCAGGCCGGGCGCGTCCAGGACACGGCCGTACCCCGACGCCCGGACCTTGACTTCGAGAGCGCTCGAAGTTCTAGCGTCGGACGGACACAAGACGATCCGGGCGGAACGGAGAACGGCCATGCGCGTGGGCGTGCACATCAACCGGTTCAACCATCCTGGCGGCGGCCCCGCGCTGGGCGCCGAACTCGCCGCCGCCGGTGCCGCGGCGGAGGCGGCGGGCGTCAGCTGGGTCTCCGTGATGGACCACTACTTCCAGATGGAGTTCAACGGCGGCGCCGAGGACCCCATGCTGGAGGCGTACACCACCCTCGGCTACCTGGCCGGCCGCACCTCCACCGTCCAGCTGGGCGCCCTGGTGACCGGGGTGACCTACCGCCACCCGGGACTCCTCGCCAAGATCGCCACCACCCTGGACGTGGTGTCGAGCGGCCGGGCCACACTGGGCATCGGGGCCGCCTGGTACGACCGTGAGCACCACGGTCTCGGCGTGCCGTACCCGCCGATCGCGGAGCGCTTCGAGCGGCTGGAGGAGACCCTGCGGATCTGCCTGCAGATGTGGGACCCGGAGAACAACGGCCCCTTCGAGGGCAAGCACTACCGGCTCGCCGAGACGCTCTGCGTGCCGGCGCCGGTCAGCTCCCCGCACCCGGAGATCATGATCGGCGGCGGGGGCGAGAAGAAGACCCTGCGGCTGGTCGCCCAGTACGCCGACGCCTGCAATCTGATCCCCTCCTCCGCGGAGGAGCTGCGGCACAAGCTGGAGGTGCTGCGCGGGCACTGCGACACCGTCGGGCGCGACTACGACACCATTCGCAAGACCATCGCGTACACCGGGGACGCGGCCACCGACGGAGACCTCGACGCCTTCACCCGGGACGTCGAGGGATACGCCAAGCTCGGCGTCGACACCGTCATCGTGGGCCCGCGCCTGGGGGAGACCTCGGGGTGGATGGAGAGCTTCGTGGCCCCGGCCGTCGAGCGGCTCGCCGCGATCGACTGAGACGCGATCGGCTGGGGCGCTATCGGCCGGGGCGCGATCCACTGAGACGCGATCGGCCGGGGCGCGATCGACCGAGATTCGGTCGGCCGGGACGCATCGGCCGGGATGCGAAGGAGCCGGGGCTCGCCGAGCCCCGGCTCCTCCGTCGGGCGGTGCCTCAGGCGGCGACGCCCACGTTGCCGTGCAGACGCGCGACGACCTCGGTCAGCTGGGCCGCGACCTCGGCGTCGTCGACCGGGTGGGTCTCGGCGAAGCGGGTCACCGAGCCGGGGATGGAGAGCTTGATGTCCTCGATCACGTTGCCGCCGGCGATGCCCACGGCCTTGCGGGCCTCGTCCTGCGCCCACACGCCGCCGTACTGGCCGAAGGCGGTGCCGACGACGGCGACCGGCTTGCCGCCGAAGGCGCTGGCACCGTACGGGCGGGACAGCCAGTCGATGGCGTTCTTCAGGACGGCCGGGATGGTGCCGTTGTACTCGGGGGAGAAGAGCAGGAAGGCGTCGGCCGACTGGGCCGCCGCGCGCAGCTTCGCGGCGGCGGCCGGGACGCCGCCCTCGACGTCGATGTCCTCGTTGTAGAACGGGATGTCGGCCAGGCCCTCGAAGACCTCGACCTCGGCACCCTCGGGGGCGAGCTTGACGGCCGCCTCGGCGAGCTGGCGGTTGTGCGAACCGGCGCGAAGGCTGCCGACGAGGGCAAGGATGCGGACAGACATGGGGGAACTCCAAGGGGGCTGAAACGCTGCTGTTACGAATCCGGACCAAGGTCCGGTTAATTTCTAACACCCCAAACGGACCGCGGTCCAGTTCTGTTCCCGATGCTTTACGCTGTCTTCATGTCCAGCGTCCTGCCGCCCTTCCCGCAGCCCCAGGAGCCCTTCGACACACCCCAATTGCTCGACGTGGGGCCGGCCCCCGAAGAGCCGTGCCTGCGCGCGGACGCGGCCCGCAACCGTGCCCGGCTGCTGGAGGCCGCCGGGCGGCTGATCGCCGAGCACGGAGTGGCCGGCGTCACCATGGAGGCGGTGGCCGCGGCGGCCGAGGTGGGCAAGGGCACGGTCTTCCGCCGCTTCGGCGACCGCACCGGTCTGCTGATGGCGCTGCTCGACCACTCCTCGCGCCAGCTCCAGGCGGACTTCCTGGGCGGGCCGCCGCCACTGGGGCCCGGTGCCCCGCCGGTCGAGCGGCTGCGCGCGTTCGGTGTCGCGGTGCTGTACCGCGCGGCCGAGCAGCTCGACCTCCAACTGGCCGCCCAGCCCGAGCCCACCCGGCGCTACGCCAATCCGCCGATGCAGGCGCTGCGCACGCACGTCACGATGCTGCTGCGGCGGATCCAGCCGGAGGCCGACTGCGAACTGCTCGCCCAGACGTTGCTGGCGTACCTCGACCCGGCCCTGGTCCACCACCTGACCAGGCAGTGCGGGATGCCGATGGAGCGCCTGGAGGCCGGCTGGATCGACCTGGTCGCCCGGGTCACGCGGACGGAGCCGCAGCGCTGACGTCCGGCCGGCCGGCGCTGAACATCCCGACCAGGCCCTGCGGCGCGTCGGCCTGGAACAACAGGGCGCTGCCCGCCGCGGACTCCGCCGCGGCCGTCTCGGCGCGCGGGAACATCCGGGCCTCGTAGGCGGCCAGAGCGGCCTCCGTGTCGTCCGGGTGCGCGACGAGGGCCAGGCCCAGGTCGGCCGCGTCGATCAGGGCCAGGTTGGCGCCCTCGCCGGCGAACGGTGACATCAGATGGGCCGCGTCGCCGAGCAGCGTGACCCCGGGGGTCCGGTCCCAGCGGTGGCCGGCGGGCAGCGCGTGGATCCGGCGCGGGGTCAGCGTGCCCTCCGCGTCCGCGACCAGCGCCCGCAGGCTCTTGTCCCAGCCGTCGAAGGACGCCAGGACGGCCCGCTTGGCCGCCTCGGTGTCGGTGAAGTCGATCCCGTCCAGCCACTCCTCGGGCGCCTCGACCGCCGCGTACACGTGCAGGCTGCCGTCGCTCTCGCGGTGGGCCAGGATGCCCCGGCCCCCGCCGAGCGCGAACAGCATCCCGCCGCCGACGACCTCGGCGCTCACCGGATGCCGTGTGTCCGCGTCCGGCAGGTCGGCCTCCGCGAACGACACGCCGCAGTACGCGGGCCGGGCGTCCGAGACCAGCGGGCGCACCCGCGACCAGGCGCCGTCGGCGCCGACCAGCAGGTCGGTGGTGAAGGAGCCGCCGTCCTCCAGGAGCACCTCGTGCCGGCCGTCGCCGAGCGGGCGGGCGCCGGTGACCTTCGCGCCCCAGCGGATCGCGCCCTCGGGCAGCGAGCCGAGCAGCAGCCGGCGCAGATCGCCCCGGTCGATCTCCGGACGGCCGCCGTTGTCGTCGTCGGCCGCCGCGTAACGGACCCGGGCGTCCTTGTCCAGCACCCGCACCGCCTGGCCGCCGGCGTGGACGCGCGCCAGGAACTCCTCGTACAACCCGGCCGCGCGCAGTGCCACTTGGCCCGAGTCGTCGTGGATGTCGAGCATGCCGCCCTGGGTGCGGGCGGCGGGGGAGGCATCGAGGTCGAAGAGGGCGGCCCGGACGCCGTGCACATGGAGCACCCGGGCGAGGGTGAGCCCGCCGAGACCGGCGCCGATGATCGCTATGGGGTGGTGGGGAACCGACATGGTGGTCTCCTAGTCGTGAGGTTCGGGTACGGCGGTACGTTCGATGCCGTTGATCAGGGCCTGGAAGGCCCAGGACGCGCGGGCCTCGGGCGGCCCCGACAGGAGCAGCCCGGACGCGGCGGCGATGTGCGGATGGGTCCGCTCCGACACCTCGCCGAGCGCGTGGCCGAGCGCGTCCCAGTCCCCCCGGGACTCCCCGCCCGCGTGTTCGGCGGCGGTCGCGGTGGCGCGCTGGAGCAGCAGGTCGACGCCCCAGGCGGCCCGCTCGCGCGGTACCCCGCCCTCGTCGAGCAGGCCCAGCAGGTTCTCGATCAGGTCCAGGTAGTGCGGGCCGCTCGGCCACGCGGTCAGAGCGGAGCGGGCGAGGCTCGGATACTCCAGGAGCAGCTGCGTGTAGGCGATGAGCACCCGCTCCAGCCGCTCCCGCCAGTCACCCTCGGCCGGGGCCGGGGCCAATGTGCCGAGCAGTTCGTCCAGGACCGCCGCGTGCAGCTCGGCGGTGTTGCGGACGTAGACGTACAGCGAGGCCGGGCCGGTGTCGAGCTCCTGGGCCAGGCGCCGCATGGTGACCTTCTGCAGGCCCTCGGCGCGCAGGACCTCCACGGCGACGCCGACGATGCTCTCTCTGGTCAGGGCGGGCTTGGCGGGGCGCTCCCGGCGAGAGCGGGGGGTTGCTGGCATGCGTCGACTGTAACGAACATGTTCGTCACGAACAAGTTCTGAACGAACATGTTCGTACCAGCATGCCGTCAGCGGCGTCGTCAGGGGTGTCGTCAGCGGCGTCGTGAGGGCCTCGCGAGCGGCATCCTGGGCGGCGTCCTGAGCGGTGCGATGGGTGGCGTGGTGGGCCCAATTCGTGCAACGGTGAACCACCTTGCCCCGCCGGTCCCCCCTCCCCGGCCTTCTGCCAAGATGCCGTACGTCATGGTGCAGATACCGAATACGCCCTCGGCAGCGTTGCCGACTCCGCGCTCGGTCCCCACGAGCGCCGATGTGGCCCGTCTGGCCGGCGTCTCCCGCGCGACCGTCTCCTACGTCCTCAACAACACCAGTGCCGTACGGATCAGTGAGCCCACCCGCCGCCGGGTCCACCAGGCCGCGAAGGAACTGGGGTACGTCCCGCACGCGGCCGCCCGCAGCCTGCGCGCCGGCCACAGCCGGATGGTCCTGATGCCCGCCCCGGCCATCCCGATGGGCCCGCTCTACGGCCAGTTCATCAACGACCTCCAGTGGGCCCTCAGCCGCCTCGACTACACGGTCGTCCAGTACGGCACCGGGGGCCTGAGCGGGGACGAAGCCGCCCGTGCCTGGGCCGAGTTGAGGCCGGTGGCCGTGCTGGTCCCGGGCGCCGGACTCGGCACCGAGGGCGTCGCTGTCCTCAAACGGGCCGGTGCCCGCGCCGTGGTCACCCTCGGCCCCGAGCGGGTCGACGGCGCACACGCCCTGCTGATGGACCATGACGCCGTCGGCCGCTGCGCCGGCGCCCATCTGTACGCCCGTGGCCGGCGCCGCATCGGCGTGGTCGTCCCCGAGGAGACCGGCCTGGAGACCTACTCCCGGCCCCGCCTCGAAGGCGTCCGCCGGGCCCTGTACGGCACCGACGCCACGGTGACCGAGCTGCCGCTCGGCTTCACGGAGGAGTCTGCGTCCGAACTCGCCGCGCGCTGGCGGGAGTTGGGGGTCGACTCGGTGTTCGCGTACAACGACGAGTACGCGATGCTGTTAATGCGCGCCCTCCAGGACGAGGGCGTGCGTGTCCCCGAGGACGCCGCCGTGGTCGGCGCCGACGACCTGATGCTCGGCCGGCTGTTGCGGCCCCGGCTCTCCACGATCCACATCGAGCTGCCCTCCGGCCGTGAGCTCGCCGAACTGGTCGACCGCGTGGTGCGCGACCCGGGCGGCGCACCGGAGACGCACGAGGTGCTCGGCGCCTCGGTGGTACGGCGCGAGTCCAGCTGATGGGTCACCCTGGACGGGGCGGTGCTTTTCCGGGCCCACTGACTAGGATGTTGCGCGCTCAACAAAACGGCTCACGGGTGCCGTGGGCCGCGCAACCCCGGTGATCGATCGGAGAGCCGTCATGCCGCTGCTCGACCCGAAGACCTGGCAGGCGAGCGCCCTGTCCGGCCCGCACTACGCCGTCACCGAGCCCGCCACCGGCGACACGCTCGGCACGGTCACCCTCGCCGCCCCCGCGGACGTCTCCCCGGCCGCCACGGCGGCCGGCGCCGCGCACCGCGAGTGGGCCCGCGCACCGCACTTCGTGCGGGCCCAAGTCCTGCGCCGCGCGGGTGACTTGTTCACGGAGCACGCCGACGAACTGCGCGAGTGGCTCGTCCGCGAGTCCGGCTCCATACCCGGCAAGGCGGACTTCGAACTGCATGTCGCCGCCCAGGAGTGCTACGAGGCCGCCGCCCTCGCCTCCCGCCCGGTGGGCCAGGTGCTGCCCAGCGAGGCGCCCCGGCTGTCGTACACCCGCCGGGTCCCGGTCGGTGTGGTCGGGGTGATCGCGCCCTTCAACGCGCCGCTGATCCTGTCCATCCGCTCGGTGGCGCCCGCCCTCGCGCTGGGCAACGGGGTGGTCCTGAAGCCCGACCCGCGCACCGCCGTCTGCGGCGGGCTCTCCCTCGCCGCGGTGTTCGCCGAGGCCGGCCTGCCGGAGGGGCTGCTGCAGGTACTGCCCGGTGCGGCCGGTGTCGGTGCGGCGCTGGTCGAGGACCCGCGGATACCGGTGATCTCCTTCACCGGATCGACGGCCGCCGGCCGCGCGGTCGGCGAGGCCGCGGGCCGCCGTCTCAAGCGCGCCCATCTCGAACTCGGCGGCAATTCCGCCCTGATCGTCCTGGAGGACGCCGACCTCGACGCGGTGATCTCCACCGCCGCCTGGGGATCCTTCTTCCACCAGGGCCAGATCTGCATGACCACCGGACGGCACCTGGTCCACAGCTCCCTGGTCGAGGAGTACGTCGAACGCCTCGCCGCCAAGGCGGACTCCCTGGCCGTCGGCGACCCGCACCGCGAGCAGGTCCACCTCGGCCCGATCATCGACGACGCCCAACTCGCCAAGATCCACGGTCTGGTGGAGGCGAGCACCGCCCAGGGCGCAAAGCTCGCCGCCGGTGGCACCCACGAGAACCTCTTCTACCGGCCGACCGTCATCTCGGGCGTCGACGACCGTACCCCCGCCTACGCCGAGGAGGTCTTCGGGCCGGTGGCGCCCGTGCGCGCCTTCGCCGACGCCGACGAGGCCGCCGCCCTCGCGGCCGACAGCGCCTACGGGCTCTCTCTCGCCATCGTCACCAGGGACGCGGCGCGCGGCCTGGACCTCGCCGAACGCATCCCGACCGGCATCGTCCACATCAACGACCAGACGGTGAACGACGAGGCCGTGGCCCCCTTCGGCGGCGTCGCCGCCTCCGGCACCGGGGCACGGTTCGGCGGCGAGTCCAACCTGGAGGCGTTCACGGACGTGCGCTGGACGACCGTGCGCGGGGACGTGGCGCCGTACCCCTTCTGAGCCGCGCCGGATCGAGTGGTCCGGGTCAAGGCGTTCTTCGCCCGCTGCCCGCGGGTGAGGGCCGTCATCCATGGGGCTGCCACACCCCCGCATGATCGGCCCCATGCCCTGCTGCTAGAATGCCGGTCATCGCGTGAGCCTTCCTGGTGCGGATTCCGATCCCCCAGGGAGGCTTTTTTCATGCCGCCCGCCCCGGTGCCGGCCGACCCGCTTCGACATGCTCGCCCCGCCGAGCGGCCCGAACGCGTCGCGCCCACCCACCGGGTCCCCGTTTCCCATCCGCCAGAGGAGATCCATGTCATGAGTCCACGCACGAACAACGCGGCATCCGCGGGTACTTGGCAACTCGGTGACCTGACCGTCAACCGCGTCGGGTTCGGGGCGATGCGCCTGACGGGTACCGCGCCCTTCGACCGAGGCGTGCCGCGGGACCGCGACCGGTCGATCGGCGTGCTCCGACGGGCGGTCGAGCTCGGCGTGAACCACATCGACACCGCCGCGTTCTACTTCTCGGCGACGCGCTCCGCCAACGAGCTGATCAACCGGGCGCTGGCGCCGTACCCGGAGGAACTGGTCATCACCACCAAGGTGGGGCCGGGCCGCGACCCCTCGGGCGCCTGGTGGTGGGCCTCCCCGGCCCAACTGCGCGGCCAGGTCGAGGAGAACCTGCGCCAGCTCGGCCGCGATCACCTGGACGTGGTGAACCTGCGCGTGCCATCGAGTGGGCGGACCGGCTCGATCGGCGAGCACTTCGGCGTGCTGGCCGAGCTGCGCGATGCCGGGCTGATCCGCCACCTGGGCATCTCCAACGTCACGTCCGAGCAGCTGACCGAGGCCCGGGCCATCGCCCCCGTCGTCTGCGTGCAGAACCCGTTCGGGATCGGTGCGGCGAGCGAGGAACGGGCACTTCTGCGGCTCTGCGGTGAACTCGGCCTCGCCTTCGTCCCGTTCTTCGCGATCGCCGGTCCCGGGCGCGAGGCGGGTCCGGTCGCCGGTGACGGCGAGGCGGTGTACGCCGTCGCCCGCGCGCACCGTGTGTCCGTCGCACAGGTCCGGCTGGCCTGGACCCTGCAGCAGGGGCCGCACGTGCTGGCCATCCCGGGGACCGGCGATCCGGACCACCTGGCGCAGAACATGGCGGCCGGCGCGCTGCGGCTGTCGGAGGAGGAGATGGCAAGCCTCACTCGCTGCGGGACCGCCCCCCCACGGCGGACGATTCTGAAGACATAGCCGCAGTTAGAGACTCTAACTGCGGCTATGTGCTGTTACTCAAGCGATGACTTGTCACCGGGGCGGCAGGCCGTCACTCGGCCTGCGCGCCGCCCTGCTGCGCGGCGATGCTCTTGCGTACCTCGTCCATGTCCAGCTTGCGGGCCTGGCCGATGACGTCCGTCAGCGCGGCCTCCGGCAGGGCACCCGGCTGGGCAAAGACGGCGACCTGGTCGCGGACGATCATCAGGGTCGGGATCGACTGGATGTCGAAGGCCGCGGCCAGCTCCGGCTGCGCCTCCGTGTCGACCTTGGCGAAGACCAGGTCCGGGTTGTCCTGCGCGGCCTTCTCGTAGACCGGGGCGAACATACGGCACGGGCCGCACCAGGACGCCCAGAAGTCGATGAGAACGAACTCGTTCTCGCTGACCATCTGGTCGAAGTTCTCCTTGGTGAGTTCCACGGTGCTGCTCATGCGTGCTTCCCTCTTCCTGATGTGGGGGGCGCCCCGCTCCGGGACGAGCCGTCCGCACAACGCGTCCGACCGGGTGGGTATTCCGGCCACCACCCGTGTGGCCCCGGCGCCCGCCACCCGCGAGACTGACCCCATGACGGAAACGGAATCCATCGCTTACGACGTCGTTGTGCTCGGTGCCGGGCCCGTGGGGGAGAACGTCGCCGGCCGCACCCGTGCGGCGGGCCTCACCACCGCGGTCGTGGAGAGCGAACTCGTCGGCGGCGAATGCTCGTACTGGGCGTGCATGCCCAGCAAGGCCCTGCTGCGCCCGGTCATCGCCCAGGCCGACGCCCGCCGCCTGCCCGGCCTCGCCCAGGCGGTCCAGGGCCCGCTCGACACCCCCGCGGTCCTCGCCCGCCGCAACTACTTCACGTCGAACTGGAAGGACGACGGCCAGGTCGCCTGGCTCGACGGCATCAGCGCCGACCTCTACCGCGGCCACGGCCGCCTCGCCGGACCCCGCACGGTCACCGTGACCGGCCCCGACGGCACCCTCACCACCCTCACCGCCCGGCACGCGGTCGCCGTCTCCACCGGCACCCGCGCCCAGCTGCCGCACCTGCCGGGACTCGCCGAGGTCAAGCCCTGGACCAGCCGGGAGGCCACCAGCGCCCAGGAGGCGCCCGGCCGGCTGATCGTCGTCGGCGGCGGTGTCGTCGCCACCGAGATGGCCACCGCCTGGCAGGCCCTCGGTTCCCGGGTCACCCTGCTGGTCCGCGGCCAGGGCCTGCTCAACCGGATGGAGCCGTTCGCCGGTGAACTCGTCGCCGAGGCGCTCAAGGAGGCCGGCGTCGACGTTCGCACCAGCACCTCCGTCGAGTCGGTGACCCGCGAGAACGGCACGGTCGTGGCCTTGACCGACGCCGGTGACCGCATCGAGGCCGACGAGATCCTCTTCGCCACCGGGCGCCTCCCGCACACCGACGACATCGGCCTGGACACCGTCGGCCTGGAACCCGGCTCGTGGCTCACCGTCGACGACACCCTCCTGGTCGAGGGCACCGACTGGCTCTACGCCGTCGGGGACGTCAACCACCGGGCGCTCCTCACCCACGAGGGCAAGTACCAGGCCCGGATCGCGGGCGACACCATCGCCGCCCGCGCCTCGGGCACGCCCCTCCTGGACGGCCCCTGGGGCGCGCACGCGGCCACCGCCGACCACCATGCCGTACCGCAGGTCGTCTTCACCGACCCGGAGGCGGCGGCGGTCGGCCTCTCCCTCGCGGAGGCGGAGCAGGCCGGGTACCGGGTGCGCGCCGTCGACGTCGAGTTCTCCTCGGTGGCCGGGGCGGGGCTGTACGCCGACGGCTACAGGGGCCGCGCCCGGATGGTCGTGGACCTGGAGGCGGAGATCCTGCGCGGGGTCACCTTCGTGGGCCCGGGCGTGGGCGAGCTGATCCACTCGGCGACGATCGCGGTCGCCGGACAGGTGCCGATCAGCCGGCTGTGGCATGCGGTGCCGTCTTATCCGACGTTGAGCGAGGTGTGGCTGCGGTTGCTCGAGGCGTACCGGGGCTGAGGGCCGAAGGGGGGCTGCCGGGGGTGGGTCGTCCGCGGCTCCGTCGTGGCTGGTCGCGCGGTTCCCCGCGCCCCTTCGGGGGCGGTTCCGCGGGGCGCGGCCCTGGTCAGGGCAACTTGAAGCCCAGCTCCGCCGCCGCCGTCGTCGGGGTCGGCTGGGTCCAGCGCTCCGCCGTCGCCTCCGTCGACGACAGCGAGCGCAGCTCCGCGCGGTCCAGGTAGAGCGTGCCGTCGAGGTGGTCGGTCTCGTGCTGGACGATCCGGGCCGGCCACCCCGTGAACACCTCGTCGACCACGCGGCCGTGCTCGTCCTGGCCGCGTAGCCGTACCTCGGCGTGCCGGGCCACCACCGCCTGGTAGCCCGGCACGCTCAGGCAGCCCTCGAAGAAGGCGGCACGGGCGCCGCCGACGGCCTCGTAGACCGGGTTGACCAGGACGCGGAACGGCTGCGGGACCCGGCCGCGGACGACGGCGATCTCCTCGGGTACCGGCGCCGGGTCCTCGATCACCGCGATCCGCAACGGGACGCCGACCTGGGGCGCGGCCAGGCCCACGCCCGGCGCCGCGTGCATGGTGTCGCGCAGCGCCCCGAGGAACCGGGCCAGCAACTCGGGGCCCAACTGGCCGTCGTACGGCTCGGTTCCGCGCCGCAGGACCGGGTCGCCGGCCGCGACGATGGGCAACGGACCGCCGGCGGCGAGGAGTTCCTCGACCCGCTCGGCAAGAGGTGCGTGATCACTGGGAGATGCCATCGCGCCAGCATGCCATGACCGCGAATGTGACGCGGGTCACTTTACCTGCCGGGAACTCGTTCCCGGCACTCTCCGACTACTGGACCGTCCCCGCTCTCACCCCAGTCCCCCGGAGAAGCCCTCGATGTCCATCGCCCCCTCGACCTCCCCCGATCTCCCCTCCGCTCGATCGGGGGGACCCCCATCGGACGAGGCACCGGAACCGACCGCACCGGCCGCGTCCCCGGGCCGCTGGGCACCGCTGCGCCCGCTCGTCCTGCGTCTGCACTTCTACGCCGGCGTCCTGGTCGCCCCCTTCCTGCTCGTCGCCGCCACCACCGGCCTGCTGTACGCCTGTTCCTTCCAGGCCGAGAAGCTGGTGTACGCCCATGAGCTGACCGTCCCGGTGGGCAGGTCCGAGCTGCCGGTCTCCGAGCAGGTCGCCGCGGCCCGCGAGGCCCACCCCGAGGGGACCGTCTCCGCGATACGGCCGGCCCCGGAGGCCGGCGCGACCACCAGGGTGCTGCTGTCGGGGGTGAAGGGCGTCGGTGCCGACCACACCCTCGCCGTGTTCGTCGACCCGTACACCGGGAAGGTGCGCGGCGCGCTCGAACAGTACGGCTCGACCGGCGCGCTGCCGCTGCGCACCTGGATCGACGAACTCCACCGCGATCTGCACCTCGGCGACACCGGGCGGCTCTACAGCGAGTTCGCGGCGAGCTGGCTGTGGGTGATCGCGGGCGGCGGCCTGGTGCTGTGGTTCTCCCGGCGGCGGGCGCTGCGCAAGGTGCGCGGCACCGGCGGCCGGCGGCGCACCCTCGGCCTGCACGGTGGCGTCGGCGTCTGGGCCGCCGCCGGTTTCGTCTTCCTGTCGGCGACCGGCCTGACCTGGTCCACCTACGCCGGTGCCCACATCGACGAACTGCGCACCTCGCTCGGCCAGGCCACCCCGTCCGTCTCGGCGGCCGCGAGCGGCGGCGAACACGCCGGGCATGACATGGCGTCCATCACCGGCGCCGCCGCCGACCACGGGGCCGGCCTGGACAGGGTGCTCGCCGCCGCCCGCGCCGAGGGCCTCGGCGACCCTGTCGAGATCGTCCCGCCCGCCGACCCGAACAGCGCCTACGTCGTCCGGCAGGTCCAGCGTGGCTGGCCCGAGAAACAGGACTCCGTCGCCGTCGACCCGGCCACCGGCGAGGTGACCGACGTCCTGCGGTTCGCCGACTATCCGGTGCTCGCCAAACTCACCCGCTGGGGCATCGACCTGCACACCGGCATCCTCTTCGGCATCGTCAACCAGCTCGCCCTGGCGCTTCTCGCGCTCTCCCTGATCCTGCTGATCCTGTGGGGCTACCGCATGTGGTGGCAGCGCGGCCGCGGCTCCGCCTTCGGCCGGCCGATCCCGCGCGGTGCCTGGGCGGACGTCCCGCCGTACCTGCTCGTCCCGGCGATGGCGGTGATCGCGGTGGTCGGCTACTTCGTGCCCCTGCTCGGGATCCCGCTCGCCGCGTTCATCGCCGTGGACATCGCGCTCGGCGAGATCGCGCACCGCCGCGGGCGGCGGACGTACGGGGGCAGGGGCGGCGTGAAGTAGCGTGGTCAGACACGCCGACGCGGGTGTCGTCACACGCCCGCGCGTGTGTCACACACGCCGACGCCGGAGGGAGACGGGGCTATGGTGCGGGCCCGTCGCGGGCAGGGGGAGCTGGAGGGACAGGTGCTGGGCGCGCTGCGCGAGGCCGGCGGTCCCGTCACCGCCGCCTGGGTGCAGGAGCGGCTCGGCGGCGACCTCGCCTACACCACCGTGGTGACCATCCTGACCCGGCTGCTGGCCAAGGACGTCGTCGCCCGGGAACGGCAGGGCCGCGCCTTCCTGTGGACGCCGACCGCCGACGTGGCCCGGCTCGCCGCCCTGCGGATGCGCCGGCTTCTCGACGGCGAACGGGACCGCGAGGCCGTCCTGGCGAGCTTCGTCACCGCGCTGCCGCCCGGTGACGAGCAGGTGCTCCGGGCGCTCCTGGAGACCGCCGGACCGGGCCGGGTGAACAGTCGGAACACCTCGCACACCGACCACGGCGGTACGGAAGACTGACCGCCCATGGGGGTCTTCGTCTTCCTGCCGCTGGTCCTGCCGCTGACCGCCTGGCCGGTCGCCCGGCTGGCCGAGGGGCGGCTGCATCCGCGTACCGCCACCCGGCTGCTCACCGCGGTGGCCGTGGTGATGGCCGTGTGCAGCACGCTCTGCCTGGCCCTGCTGATGGTGGTCGGCACCGCCCAGCTCCCCGGCAACCCCCTCCCGGACACCTGGTCCGACCCGGAGGTGCGGGCCGCCGTGCCGCAGGACGAGATCGCGGGCCGCGCCGCCATCCCCGCGCTCGGCGTGGTCGCCGTGCTGTGCGGGCGCACCCTCCACCGGCACCGCCGGGTCACCCGGCTGGCCCGGCGCGCGCTGACCGGACTGCCCGGCCGGGAGGTCGCCGTCCTGCCCGACCGCACCCCCTACGCCTACGCGCTGCCCGGCCGGATCGTCGTCACCACCGCCCTCCTCGACGGCCTCGGCCCCGGTGAGCGCCGGGCCCTGTTCGCCCATGAACGCGCCCATGTCGCCGCCCGGCACCACCGCCACCTGCTCGCCGTGCACCTGGCGGCCCGCGCCAACCCCTTCCTGCGGCCCCTGCGCACCGCGGTCGCCTACACCGCCGAGCGCTGGGCGGACGAGACGGCGGCCCGCTCGGTGGGGGACCGGCGCACGGTCGCCCGGGCCATCGGCAGGGCGGCGCTGCTGTCGCGGGGCACCCCGGCCCCCACCCTGGCCGCGCTGGCCGCCACCGGGCCGGTGCCGCGCCGGGTCGCCGCGCTCCTCGGTCCCGCCCCGTCATCCGGCGGCTGGCCGTCGGCGTTCACCGGGGCCGGTCTCGCCGTCTGGGGCGCGGCCGCGGGCACCTTCGTGTCGGCGATGTCCTCGGCGAACTCGGCGGTCACTCTCTTCCTGATCTTGCACGCGGCCACCCCCCTCTGACGGCGCCGGTCGGCCTCGACCACGTGCCGGCCCGCGCTTCCGGAACCGGCGGCCGCCGGACACCGAGAAGGGCCCCGGGGAGACCCGGGGCCCTGGTGATCCGTTCCTCTACTCCTGCGGGAAGTCGCCCGCCAGCGCCGAGGCGAGACGCAGATGCGGCTCCGCCTCCTCGTGCCGGGCCTGCCGCTGGAGCGTGCGGCCCAGCATCAGCCGGGCGTAGTGCTCCACCGGGTCGCGCTCGACGATCTCGCGCAACTCGTTCTCGGCGCGGCCCAGTTGAGCCGAGTGGTAGTAGGCACGTGCCAGCAGCAGCCGCGGTCCGGTCTGCTCCGGCACCTCCTCGACCAGCCCGGCGAGCACCCGCGCGGCGCCCGCGTAGTCCTTGGCGTCGAAGAACAGCTGGGCGCGGTCCCAGCGTTCGGCGAGAGTTCCCTGGTCGTAGTACGTGGTGTCCACTCGTGACCTCCTTCGAGGCCGTCAACGGACCGAGTTGGTTGAATATTCCACCACCTCGGCCGACCAGGCAGGTCGCCGCACCGTGGTCCGTACCTGTCTTGTTCGACCCTACGAACTTTCTGCGTGACGGGTACACATCACCGACGGGCTCTGATAGGAAACCTTCCTAATAGTGGATCCCCGTCCACCCCCCACCACCTTCTGGAGCCCACGTGAGGCACCCGAACAACCCCACGACGACCCCTGCCCTGACCTCCCGGCGCACCCTGCTCGCCCTGCTCGGCGCCTCCGCGGCCGGTGCCGTACTGCTGCGTCCCGGGCACGCCTCGGCCGCCTCGGCGGCCGCGAGCTGTGTGGGCCTCGACGACCCGGCGAAGAAGGAGATCGCCATGAAGCTGGTGTCGAGTGCGGAGAACTCCTCGCTCGACTGGAAGGCGCAGTACAAGTACATCGAGGACATCGGCGACGGCCGCGGCTACACCGCCGGGATCATCGGATTCTGCTCCGGCACCGGCGACATGCTCGACCTCGTGCAGCTCTACGCCGACCGCAAGCCCGGCAACGTCCTCGCCAAGTACCTCCCGGCGCTGCGCCGGGTCAACGGAACCGACTCGCACTCCGGCCTCGACCCGAACTTCCCCGCGGACTGGCGCAAGGCCGCCCAGGACACCGCGTTCCAGCAGGCGCAGAACGACGAACGCGACCGGGTGTACTTCAACCCGGCCGTACAGCAGGGCAAGACGGACGGGCTCGGCACGCTGGGGCAGTTCGCCTACTACGACGCCATCGTCATGCACGGCGACGGCGACGACCCCACCAGTTTCCGCAACATACGCAAGCGCGCCCTCGGCCACGCGAAGCCGCCGGCGCAGGGCGGCAACGAGGTGACGTACCTCAACGCCTTCCTCGACGCGCGGGTCTGGGCCATGAAGCAGGAGGAGGCGCACAGCGACACCACCCGGGTCGACACCGAGCAGCGGGTCTTCCTGAGCAAGGGCAACCTGTGCCTGAACACCCCGCTGGACTGGAAGGTGTACGGGGACAGTTACCACATCGGCTGACCTGTTCCCGGGGCTGTTCCGGGCTGTCGTACCGCCGTGTCATCCTGCGGTACGACAGCCCGTCCGTGCTACGGCTTGATGCCCACCCCGGTCCACAGGCTGACCTCCGCGTCGGTTTCGGCCGGTTCGCCGTCCGGGCGCCAGCGGTGGCCGACCGAGACGCCGGGGTCGAGCAGTTCGAGCCCGTCGAAGAAGCGCGCCACCTCCTCGCGCGAGCGGAACTGCACCGGAGTGCCGGCGCTGTTGTAGATGTCCGTGACCTTCTGCCAGGTGGCCGGGTCGAAGTCGGGCGTGCAGTGGCTCAGGGCGAGCGCGCTGCCCGAGGGGAGCACGTCCAGCAGCCGGCTGACGATGCCGTACGGGTCCTGGGCGTCCGTGATGAAGTGCATCAGGGCGTTCAGGGACAGGGCCACCGGCCGGTCCAGGTCCAGGATCTCGGACAGTTCGGGGGCGTCGAGCAGCGCCTGCGCGTCGTTGACGTCCGCCTCGATGTAGGTGGTGCGGCCCTCCGCCGTGCTGCGCATCAGGCGCTCGGCGTACTTGAGGACGAGCGGGTCGTTGTCGGCGTACACCACCCGTGCTTCCGGGACCACGGACTGGGCCACCTGGTGCAGATTCGGCTCGGTGGGGATGCCGGTGCCGATGTCGAGCCACTGCCGGATGCCGTGCTCACGGGCGAGGACGCGGGTGGCGCGGTGCATGAAGGCGCGGTTCTCGCGGGCGCAGACGAAGATGCCGGGGTAGGCGGACGCCACGGTCTCGGCTGCCTGCTTGTCGACCTCGAAGTGGTCCTTGCCGCCGAGGTAGTAGTCGTACATACGGGCGGAGTGGGGCCTGCTCGTGTCGATGTCCCGCGCCGCGTGCGAGTTGGTCATCCTGAACCTTTCGGTGGGGGTGCGTGGGGGGAGGGGGGAGGTCAGCCAGTGGTCAGATGGTCCGCCAGGCCCCGCTTGACCCCGGCGACGAACGCCGTGATCTCTTCGGGGGTGTAGATCAGCGCGGGGCCGGCGGGGTCGGTCGACTGACGCAGCGCCACCCGGCCGTCGGCGAGTTGCTTCGTCTGCACGCACTGGCCTCCGTTGGGGCCGCTCCAGGGCGACTCCCAGCCCTGCTCACCGAGGTCCGTGGCGGGCATGCCGTTGTACACGTCGTGGGCACTGCCGTCGATGATGGTCATGCGTACTCCTTGCGCATGCGGTTCAGGAGCGCCCTGCTCTGCGCGTCGGAGGTCAGCAGGGACATGCGGTTGTGCGCCTCCAGGTGGGCGACGACGTCGGAGCGCTGGTCCAGGTACATCGCGCCGGAGAGGATCTCGCTGTAGACGACGTCGGGGAGCTCGGGCTCCTCGAAACGGAAGTAGGTGAACGGGGCGCACGCACCCACATGGGCACCGGCGGTGAACGGCACGACGTCCACGCTGACATGCTCCAGTTCCGAGACCTCCAGGAGCCGTTCGATCTGCGTCCGCATCACCTGAGGGCCGCCGACCACCCGGTGCAGGACGGCCTCCTCCATGACCACCCACAGGGTGGGCGCGTCGGCCCGCTCCAGCAGGGCCTGCCGGCGCAGCCGGAGGTTCACGCGCCGGTCCAGGTCCTCGTCGCCGTCGTTCGGGAAGCCGCCGCTCAGCACCGAACGCGCGTACTCGGGGGTCTGCAACAGCCCCGTGGCGTAGTGCGGCTCGTAGGTGCGCAGGGTCTTGGCGCCGGTCTCCAGGCTCACGTAGGCGCTGAACCAGGTGGGCAGTACGTCACGGTAGGTGTGCCACCAGCCGGGCTCGTTGGCCCGCTCGGCGAACGCGACGAACTCGGCGGTCTCCTGCTGGTCGGCGCCATAGGTCTCGAGGAGTTTCTCCACGTAGAGAGGCTTGAGCGCCACCTCCGCCTTCTCCAGGCGGCGGATGGTCAGGGGAGCGACCCGCAGCGCCCGCGCCGCTTCGTCCAGTGACACGCCCGCTTCCTGGCGCCGCTCCTGGAGCCTGCGGCCCAGGATCATGCGCAGCACGGTGGGCGCACTGGCGCTGCTCGCGTTCGACCGGCTTTCGCTCACGCCCAACCTCCTGAGGGAACATCACCGGTACGAGTTTGACAGGCACTTGATGGAGCGACCACACCGACACCGGCATTCTGAAATTATCAGGGAGTCGGTTGCAGGGTGAACCCGACTGCGAGCATAGTTACTTGAGTAAATCGCGGTCACGCTCACGGGCAACGTACTTCTCCCGTGCGGACGTTGCTCAGCTCTGCCTGCTTCCCGCCGCAGTCGCCTCACGGAAGGCAACCACGTGTCCCCCCACGCGACCTCCCCGCTCGACCTGTTAGACGTAATCGACCCCGACCAGGCGCACTGGATCGAGCTGCCCTCGCACCGCTCCAGCGTCAGAGTCGCCCGCCGCTCCATGAGAGAGCGCCTGAGCTCGTGGGGGATGCCCGGCGAGCTGTGCGAGGACGCGGTGCTGCTCGTGTCCGAGCTGGTCACCAACGCCGTCCGCCACACGTTCAGCGTCCGCATCCTGTGTGGCATGGGCATGATCAACGACGGGTGTCTGCGGCTGGAGGTGCACGACCACGACTACTCGCGGCAGGGTCTGTTCCGGCGCGAGCCGGGGCCCGACGACGAGGGCGGCCGGGGGCTGCTGCTCGTCGAGGAACTCGCCGACTCCTGGGGCGTCGACCGGTCCCGGCTCACCAGCGGCAACGCCGTGTGGGCCACACTGACGCCCTGACACAGGCGCCGGGCACCCAGGGGGGATGGGTGGGTGCCGGGTGGGTGAGTTGGGGGACTCGCCCGATCCGACTCTGCGGAACACCAGCAGAGCCGGCGCCGGCCCCGGTGAGCACGGTCGCCCCTTGTAGGGGGAGGGCGACCGCGCTCACCGGGGCACTTCCACATCCGCCGGCTCCGGAAGCGCCGGCCGCGGTCCGGCTCCGCCGCCGTCAGCAGGGCTTGCGCCACACCCCCAGTTCCAGCTTCTTCTGCATCGACGACAGGCCCAGCCGCCGGGACTCGGCGCAGAAGGCACTGGGCGGTTCCTTGTACTCGACGCAGCCGTCGGCCGCGTACCACTCCTCGTGCCGGCGCACGTCCTCGATGACCTCGGCCGGTCCGCGCATCCCGTAGTCGGTGTCGACGTACCCGAGGAGGAGCGCCCCGGCCGACCGCAGCGCGTCGGCCGCGGCGCCGGACGCCGGGTCGGGGCGGTCGCCGGGGCCGTTCGCCGGGTTGAGGACCACACCTTAGGTGCCCTTCGCGCCGGCGATCAGGCGGTGCCAGGCACCCGGGTCCTCGGCGGATGGACATACAGCGGAATCAGCAGGCTCACCGCGTACCGTCGCTCTCCCACAGCGCGGCCGGCGCGTCAACGCGCACGTGACCGGCGCGCTCCGGAACGGCCGCCCGGCCCGGCGCCGAGTACCGCCCGCGTCGCCTCGGGAGGGCGGCTAATGGCGTGTACCGGATGCACCGGACTCCCCTCCCGCCCCTCCGCCTCCCGGGGGTTCTCGGCCATCCGCCGGTTTCCGGCCCCGCCCCCCCCGCTCGCCGCCGGTGCGCCGCGCTGGGGCCCGGCTCGGCGGTCGGCTCCGCTGTGACGGGAGGCCGGGCTTCGGGCGTGGCGAGCGCCGCGACCGGCCGGAACGATGTCGCGACGATGTGCATCGGCCGGCGCCCCGCCCGCATGACCCGGCTCGGTACGGGGCATTTGGCAATCATGAAAGACGCGCCTGTGGTGGTGCAGCCGCCGGGCCCCGACGGTGGCAGGCGGGTGACCATACGCGGAGAGTATGTCGGCACCGCGTATCACCTGCTCGACGTCGTCGAGTTTCTGCGCCGGGCCGGGCTTCCCGAGGCCAATACGACGGTCGACGACCCGGATCTGATCGAGTGGCGCGGCATGGGCCCCAAGGCCTGGACGGCCGCCGGCTGATCCGGACGAGGCCCGCTGCCGGGACGTGGCCCGCACAGGGCCGTGGCCCGGCGCGTCGGCGTGCTCGTACGGCCGCGATCGCCGTTGTTCCGGAGGGTCGCGATGACGTTGTCCCGGGACGGCTGCGATGACGTTGTCCCGTACGGCCGCGATGACGTTGTCCCCTACGGTCACGATCGTCGTCATGGCGTGCCGGAGGCCCTCTGGCCATGACTCCTGAGCACCGGTCGACTCCCTTGTGTGACCGCGACCGCCCGGCCGCGTCCCCGTCTCCCCGATGCGCTCCCGGCCCCGGGGGTGCCTACTCCCGGATGGGGGACCGCCATGTGGGTGAACGGTGCAGGACCCGCCCCGGCCTGATTCCCGGGGGACAGGGCCGAGCCCGTCGTGCTTTTCGAACCGTTAAATCCATGGCAAAAGTGGCAGACGTCGATCTCTCTGGACAAACTGAATCCGCCGGTTCGTGATCAGGAACATCCACGTTCTCCAGGAGATCGCATGGTGGAACAGTCCTCCGAGGTCGTTTCGGAGCCGGATGAATCCGTCGTCGCGCTGAGCGACACCGGCCGCAGGGGGGCGGAGACCGAGCGGCGGCTCGCGCGGACACTGGCCGACCTCCTGGACGCCGAGAGCGTCCCCGTCGACGGCCACTTCTTCGCCGACCTCGGCGCCAACTCCCTGGTCATGGCCCAGTTCTGCGCACGAATACGCAAGGCGGCGGATCTTCCCTCCCCGTCCATGAAGGACATCTACCAGCACCCCACGATCCAGAGTCTGGCCACCGCGCTCGGGGATCCCACGCCCGCCCCCGACCAACCGGCGGACGCCCCGTCCACGGCGGCGCCCCCGCCACCGGCTCAGGGGTCGCGCGGGAAGCGGAGCACCCATCTGCTCTGCGGAACCGCCCAGTTGCTGGTCTTCCTGGGCTACTCGCTGGTCTCCGGATTCGCCACCGCCGCGGGGTACGAGTGGATCGCCGGCGGTTCGGGCCTGGCCGAAATCTATCTGCGGTCGGTGCTGTTCGGAGGCATCGCGTTCGTGGCGCTCTGCGCCTTCCCGATCGCCGCCAAATGGCTGCTCGTCGGACGCTGGCGGCCCGGTGAGTTCCCCGTCTGGGGCCTGGCGTACCTGCGATTCTGGCTCGTCAAGGTGCTGCTCCACGCGAATCCGATGGTCTTCCTCGCCGGAACCCCGCTGTACGTGCTGTACCTGCGGGCCCTCGGCGCACGGATCGGCAAGGGCGTCACGATCTTCTCCCACTCCGTCCCGGTCTGCACCGACCTTCTGACGATCGGCGCGGGCACCGTGGTCCGCAAGGACGCGTTCCTCCTCTGCTACCGGGCCCACGCGGGACACATCCAGACCGGCCGGGTCACCCTCGGCGCGGACGTCTTCGTCGGCGAGAAGACCGTCCTGGACATCGACACCGCCATGGGCGACGGTGCCCAGCTCGGCCACTCGTCCGCCCTGTACCGCGGCCAGGCGGTGCCGGCCGGTGAGCACTGGCACGGATCCCCGGCGGAACCCACCCAGGTCGACTACGCCAGGGTCGCCCCCGCCCGCTGCGGCACCCTGCGCCGGGCCTGGTTCGGCCTCGGCACCCTGACGCAGATGTTCCTCCTGTACATCCCGCTGTTCGTCGGCGGTGCGTACATGCTCTTCACCGAGGTACCGACGATCGGCAAGCGGCTCGACCCGCAGTCGGCCGCCCTCAACCCCTCGGAACTGCTCCCCGACGCGCTCGTGCTCTCCCTCGTCCTGTTCTTCGGGTTCGTGGTCCTGGGTCTGCTGACCCTGTGCACCGTGCCGCGTCTGGTGGGCCTGGTCCTCAAGCCCGACAAGGTCTATCCGCTCTACGGATTCCACTACGTACTGCAACGGACCACGGCCCGCATGACGAACATCAAGTTCTTCACCTGGCTCTTCGGCGACAGCTCGTACATCGTCCACTACCTCCGCGGTATCGGATACGACCTGTCACGCGTCGAGCAGACCGGCTCGAACTTCGGCACCGAAGTGCAGCACGAGTCGCCCCTGCTGGTCACCGTCGGCAGCGGAACGATGATCGCCGACGGCCTCTCCGTCCTCAACGCCGACTTCTCCAGCACCTCGTTCCGGCTGTCCAGGGTGGAGATCGGGCCGAACAACTTCCTGGGCAACAACATCGCCTATCCGGCGGGCGGCAGGACGGGCGCGAACTGCCTGCTGGCGACGAAGGTGATGGTTCCCCTCGACGGCGAGATCCGGGAAGGCGTGGGCCTCCTCGGCTCACCGTGCTTCGAGATCCCCCGCACGGTGGACCGCGACACCCGGTTCGACCACCTCAGAACAGGCGACACACTGCGCCGCCGGCTCGCCGCGAAGAACCGCTACAACCTCCGCTCCATGGCGGGCATGCTGCTCGTGCGCTGGCTGCACACCTTCGCGCTCACCCTCTTCGGACTCGCCTCCGTGGACCTGTACGGCGCGGTCGGACACGTGGTGATCGGCGGATACCTGGCCTTCACGCTGGCCTTCTCCACCGCGTACTTCGTCCTGGTGGAGCGCTGCATCGCATCCTTCCGGGCGCTGCGCCCCCGGCTGTGCTCCATCTACGACCCGTACTTCTGGTGGCACGAGCGGCTGTGGAAGGTCCCGGACCACTATCTCAACATCTTCAACGGCACCCCGTTCAAGACCCTGGTCTGGCGGCTGCTGGGCGTGCGCATCGGCCGCAGGGTGTTCGACGACGGTGTCTACATGACCGAGCGGACGCTCAGCACCATCGGCGACGACTGCACCCTCAACGCCGCCAGCAAGATCCAGTGCCACTCGCAGGAGGACGGCACTTTCAAGTCCGACGTCACCACCCTCGGCGCCGGCTGCACCCTCGGCATCGCCGCCCATGTGCACTACGGCGTGACCATGGGCGACGGCTCGGTACTGGCGCCCGACGCCTTCCTCATGAAGGGCGAGGAAGTCCCCCCGAACGCCCAGTGGGGCGGCAATCCCGCGGTGGACATGCCGGAGAACGGCAGCCGGCCCGGCATCGGCCGGACCACGTCAGCAGCCAACGCCGCCACGGCGACCGTGAGTTGAGGAAGGCCATTCGATGGGAACGCGCGTGGAATCGGACCGGGAGTTCTGGAGCCGGACACTGACCGCAGGCGGTGCCACCGCCGTGCCCCGGTGGGCTCCGCAACCGGTCCACGGTTCGGCCGAGCACGAGATACCCGTGCCGGACGACACGACCGGGGCGGTGCGGGCACTGGCCGGGCAACGGGGCATGCCGGTCGGCGTGCTGATGCTCGCCGCACACCTCAAGGTGCTGGCCGTGCTCTCCGGCGAATCCGAGGTGGTCACGGGGTACGCCACCGGCGCGGGCGGCGAGCCGCTGCCGTGCCGGGCGTCCGTCCCCGCCGGGTCCTGGCCGGCCCTGCTCACGGTCGCTCACGACGCCGAGGCGGAAGTGCTGGCCCACCGCGGTTTCCCGGTGGCGGAACTACGGCGCGAACTCGGCCTGACGGAGCCGCCGTACGAGGTCGTGTGCGGGCCGACCAAAGCCCACGAGCCCCACGCCGACGACGATGTCCTGCACGTGCGCTGGTCCGACCGGGACGGACGGCTGACGCTGCTCCTGCGGTACCGCACGGACGTACTCGACGCCCGGGCCGCCGCCCGTATCGGCGGCTACCACCTGACCGCGCTGCGGCTGATGACCGCGGAGCCCGACGCCGACCACACCCACCAGAGCCTGCTGTCCGCCGAGGAGGAACGCGAGCAGCTGGAAGGCCTGGCCGGGCCCGACCGCCCGCTGCCGGACGCGCGGGCACACGAACTGTTCGAGCAGCGTGCCCGGACGCATCCGCAGGCGGTGGCCGCCGTACACGGCGAGCAGCAGTGGACGTACGGCGAACTCGACCGGCGGGCCAACCGGCTGGCGCGCGCCCTGCTGGCCAGGGGCCTCGGCCGGGAGGACGTCGTCGCGGTCGTCACCGAGCGCAACCTCGACTGGCTGGCGGCCGTGCTGGCGGTGTTCAAGGCGGGCGGCGCGTATCTGCCGATCGAACCGCACTTCCCGGCCGGCCGGATCGCGGCGACGCTGTCCCGGGCGGAATGCCGGCTGGTCCTGACCGAATCCGGCAGCACCCACACCCTCGACGAGGCACTGGCCACCCTGCAGGGCGTCGAGAAGGTCCTGACGGAGACGGCGTACGCCGAATCGCACGCCGACGACGGCCCCGGCATCCGGGTCGACGCCGACCAACTCGCCTACATCTACTTCACGTCCGGCTCCACCGGCGAGCCCAAGGGCGCGATGTGCGAGCACGCGGGCATGCTCAACCACCTCCACGCCAAGATCGACGACCTGGCGATCGGCGAGGGATCGGTGGTCGCGCAGACCGCCCCGCAGTGCTTCGACATCTCCCTGTGGCAGCTGCTGGCCCCGCTGCTGGCGGGCGGGCGGACCCTGCTCGTCGAGCAAGACGTGATCACCGACGTGGAGCGGTTCGTCGGCACCCTGGAACGCGGCCGGGTCGCCGTGGCGCAACTCGTGCCGTCGTATCTGGAGGTCGTCGTCTCCTATCTGGAGCGGCACCCGCGGATGCTCCCGGACCTGCGCTGTGTGTCGGTGACCGGCGAGGCGCTCAAACGGGAGCTGGTCCAGCGTTGGTTCGCGGTCCAGCCGGGCATCGAACTGCTCAACGCCTACGGTCTCACGGAGACGTCGGACGACACCAACCACGAGGTCCTCCGGGAGGTACCCGAACGGGTGCTGCTGGGGCGGCCCGTCGGCAACGTGCGCGTGCATGTCGTGGACGAGAACCTGTCGTTGGTACCGCTGGGCGCCCCCGGACTGATCGCGTTCTCCGGAGTCTGTGTGGGCCGTGGGTACGTCAACGATCCCGAACGCACCCGGGAGGCGTACCGGACGGACCCGTACCGGCCCGGCGAACGGCTCTACCTGGGCGGGGACTGGGGTCGCTGGCACCCCGGCGGCAAACTGGAGTTCCTCGGCCGCCGGGACAACCAGGTCAAGATCCGCGGCTTCCGGATCGAGATCGGCGAGATCGAGAACTCCCTGCTGCGGGTGGACGGGATACGGGACGGCGCGGTGGTCGTCGCCGAACGGACCGGTGGCGGCAAGCAGTTGATCGCCTTCTACTCCGGCCAGGAGCAGGAACCGGAGATGCTGCGCAAGGCACTCGGCGCGGCGCTGCCCGGCTACATGGTGCCGTCGGCCTTCCACTGGCAGGACAGCCTGCCGCTGACCGCCAACGGCAAGATCGACCGAAAGGCCCTGACGGCACGGGCCGAGCAGTCGCCGCCGGACACGGAGACCGCGGACTCCGCCGCCCCGCTCAGCCCGACCGAGCGGCGGCTGGCCGCGGCCTGGGCCGAACTGCTGGGGGTGCCCGAGCGGCGGATCGGCCGCGCGGACCACTTCTTCGACGCCGGCGGCACCTCCCTCACCGCGGTCAAACTCAGCCTCGCCCTCGACCGCGCGGTGTCCCTGAAGGACATCACCCGGCACCCGGTCCTGGCCGACCTGGCCGCCCTCCTCGACGGCACGGCCCGGCAGCGCCCGGAACTGCTGCTGCCGCTGTCGGGCGGGAGCCGCGCCCCGGAGTGCGCCCTGGTCTGCTTCCCGTACGCGGGCGGCAACGCCGTCAACTACCAGCCCATGGCGAGCGCGCTGGCGGGCAGCGGCCTGCCGGTCCTCGCCGTGGACCTGCCCGGCCACAACCTGGCCGCACCCCCCGAGCCGTTCGCGTCCATCGAGCAGGTGGCCGAGCGGACCGTCGCCGAGATCACGGCCCGCGGCCTGACCCGGGTCGTGCTGTGGGGCCACTCCTCGGGCACCGCGGCGGCCGTCGAGACCGCCCTGAGGCTCCAGCAGCGCGGTGTGCGCGTGGCCCGGGTCTTCCTCGGCGCGCAACTGCTCGGCACCGCCGGTGACCGGTTCACCGCCATCGTCGAACTGACCGGCAGCAGCGACGCCGAGATCGCCGAGCGGCTGACCGCGGACGGCGGCTACGCGGAACTCGTCGAACTCAACCCGCCGCACGCCGAACACATCGCCGCCGCCTACCGGTACGACTGCGTCGCCGCGCACCGCTACTTCCACCAGGTCCTGGAATCCCCGTCGCCGGTGAAACTGACCGCGCCGGTCTCGGTGGTCGTCGCCGCCGACGACCCGCACACCGCCGGCCACGCCCAGCGCCACCGGGACTGGCTGCTCCTGGCCGACCACGTCGACCTCCACGAACTCGCCGACGGGGGCCACCACTTCCTGCGCACCCGTCCGGCCGAGACGGCACAGACCGTCCTGAACGCCGTCCTTCCCCTCGCCTCCTCCTGACCCCCGTCACACTCCAGGCGGTCGACCGAAAGGAACTCGAGATGCCGTTCTCATCCCTGGCATCACCACTCGACGTGGAGCTGCGGCCGGACAAACCGGCACTGCTGTGCGTCGATCCCCCCGACGACGCCCCCAAGTGGACGACCGAGCACCGCGAGGCGCTGCGCGCCCAGGTCACCGAGCACGGGGCGCTGGTCGTCCGCGGTCTCGGGCTGCGCGATGCGGGCCAGACCGGTGCCGTCTTCGGCCGGCTGGCCGGTGACCTCATGACGGAGCGGGAGGCCTTCGCGCCCCGTGAGGCCCACGGCCGGGGGCTCTACTCCTCCACGCCCTGGCCGGACAACCAGCCGATGTGCATGCACCACGAGCTGAGCTACCAGCAGCAGGTGCCCGGCCTGCTGCTGTTCGCCTGTCTCACCGCGCCCGAGCAGGGCGGGGCGACGGCGGTGGCCGACGCCGAAGAGGTGCTGCGGGCACTGCCCACCGGACTCACCGAACGGTTCGAGCGCGAGGGCTGGATCCTGACCCGCAGCTACAACGACGAGATCGGGGCGAGCCTCGCGGAGTCGTTCGGCACCGCCGACCGCGCCGAGATCGAGCACTACTGCCGCACGAACGGCATCAGTTGCACCTGGCAGGCCGACGGCACCTTGCGCACCGAGCAGCGCCGCGCCGCCGTCGTCCGGCACCCGCTCACGGGCCGGCGCTGCTGGTTCAACCAGATCGCCTTCCTCAACGAGTGGACGCTGGACCCGGAGGTACGCGAGTACCTCCTCGACGTCTACGGCCCCGAGGGGCTCCCGTTCAACACCCGCCACGGCGACGGCACCCCGATCGACGAGGACGTCGTCCGGCTCATCAACAGCACCTACGAGGCGCACACCAGGCGCGAACCCTGGCAGGCCGGTGACCTGCTGCTCGTGGACAACATCGGCAGCGCGCACAGCAGGGAGGCGTTCACCGGAGAGCGCCAGGTGCTGGTCGGCCTGGGCGAGCCCCTGCGGCCTGCCGACGACTGCCCGGCCCTGGAGGCGAGCGAGCGATGACCGACACCCTGTCGAACGCCACCCGGTCCACCGTGCCCGACGGGCCGGCCGTACCCACCTTCGCGGTGATCACCGGCGAACAGGTCAAGCAGGCGCTGAGCGGACGTGAGAAACCGCTCGTGGAGCTGGTCGAGACCGTCTACCGGCTGCACGACGCGGGCGACTCGGTCAACCCGCCGTCGTACTTCCTGCGCTTCGCCGACCGCCCCACCTCGCGGATCATCGCGCTGCCGGCCTCCCTCGGCGGCCCGGTCCACGTGGACGGCCTGAAGTGGATCTCCAGCTTCCCGGAGAACGTGAGCGCCGGGCTGCCGCGGGCCTCCGCGGTGCTCATCCTCAACGACCACGACACGGGCTACCCGTTCGCCTGCCTGGAGAGCTCGATCATCAGCGCCACCAGGACGGCCGCCTCCGCGGCGCTGGCCGCCGACTGGCTCAGCCGCAACCGGACCCGCCCCACCCGGGTCGGGTTCTTCGGAACGGGCCTGATCGCCCGTTACATCCACACCTTCCTGGCCGGCACGGGCTGGGACTTCGACGAGATCGGCGTACACGACGTGTCCGCCGACAGCGCGGCCGGTTTCCGCGGCTACCTGCGGGAGACCGGCACGGCCGCGCACATCACCGTCCACGACACCCCCGAGGACCTGGTCCGCGCCAGCGACCTGGTGGTCTTCGCCACCATCGCCGGCCGGCCGCACGTCACCGACCAGGCCCTGTTCAGCCACAACCCGCTGGTCCTGCACGTCTCCCTGCGCGACCTCGCCCCGGAGATCCTGCTGGGCGCGGCCAACTTCGTCGACGACGTCGAGCACTGTCTCAAGGCCGACACGTCGCCCCACCTGGCCGAACAGCTCAGCGGCAACCGGGACTTCCTGAACGGAACCCTCGGCGACGTCATGGCCGGACGGGCCGCGCCGCCGGCCGACCGAACGGTGATCTTCTCGCCCTTCGGACTCGGCGTCCTCGACCTCGCCGTCGGCAAGCACGTCTACGACGAGGTGTCCCGAGCGGGGAACCTGCGTCTCATCGATGACTTCTTCCACGAACTGCGTCGGTACGGCTGAGGCCGTGGTCCTCGGCCCGGCACCAGGAGGCCCGCCGTGCCTGTCATATCCGCTCCCCACGCCTTCAACGAGGGCGACCTCTTCGTCGATCTCGCGTCGATCTGCGGATACCCGCTCTACCTGAAGTGCGAGGCGTTCAACTTCGCCGGCTCCATCAAGCTGAAGGCCGCGAACGAGATGGTGGAGAGTGCCGAGCGGGACGGGATCCTGACAGCGGATTCCGTCCTCGTGGAGTCCTCCTCCGGAAACCTCGGCGTCGCGCTCAGCATGATCGCCGCAAGCAAGGGCTACCGGTTTCTGTGTGTGACGGACTCCCGGTGCAACCTGTCGACCAGGCTCCTCATGGAGGCGCTCGGCAGCGAGGTGCACATCGTGGCCGACCAGGACGCCAACGGCGGATTCCTGGGCAAGCGGATCGACTACGTCCGCTCGCTGTGCGCCTCCGACGACCGATACGTCTGGCTCAGCCAGTACACCAACGCCGGCAACTGGCTGGCCCACTACCGCACGACGGCTCCCGAGATCGCCCGCCGGTTCCCGCAACTGGACGTGCTGTTCGTCGGGGCCGGCACCACCGGAACCCTGATGGGCTGCGCGCGCTACTTCCGCGAGTGGCCCAGACCGGTGCGGATCGTCGCCGTGGACGCGGCCGGCTCGGTGGCGTTCGGCGGTGAGCCGGGCCGCCGGATGATCCCGGGCCTCGGCATGAGCATGCGGCCCCCACTGCTCGACGAGTCCCTCGTCGACGAGGTGATCAAGGTCGAGGAGCCGGACACCATCCGGATGTGCCATCGCATGGCCAGACACGGCTTCCTGTTCGGCGGCTCCACCGGAACCGTGGTCAGCGGCGCGACGGACTGGCTGTCCCGGCACGACACCGATGACCTCACCGCGGTGGCGGTCGCCCCCGACCTCGGGGAGCGCTACCTCGACACCATCTACCAGACCAACTGGCTCCAGGACCTGTACGGCGATCAGGTGCTCGACGCCGACGTCGCCGACGGCACCGTACAGACGAACACCCCGACCCGGGAACCCAAGTCCGCGTCACGTGCGCCGGCCCGCCGTCGCCGCACCTGAGCCGCGGCACCCAGCAGGACAGTCCCCCGGACGCCACCGCTTCGGCGGTGTCCGGGGGCCCGCTGGTCCCGCCGGAAGGTGTTCACGTCAGCGGCAGGCCTTCGAACTCCTCGTGGGTCAGGGCCGGGCGAGGACGCAGAACTCGTGACCCTCCGGGTCGGCCAGGCATACCCATGAGACGTCGCCCTGACCTAGGTCGAGGTCGGTGGCGCCGAGGGACCGCAGCCGGGTCACCTCCGCCTCCTGACCGTCACCCGGGTAGGGCACCAGGTCGAGATGGACGCGGTCCGGCACGGTCTTCGCGCCGGGCTTGCGGAGGAACTCGAGATACGGGCCGGTCCCCTGGGCGGAGCGCAACACCGCGTGATCGTCGGAAACCTCGCGCAGGGTCCAGTCCGTCGCCCCGGCCCAGAACCGGGCCATGGCCCGTGGGTCCGCGCAGTCGACCACCACCGCGGCGATCGGCCCGGTGTCCCGGTAGATCTCCCGGGGCTCCAGCACGCAGAACTCGTTGCCCTCGGGGTCGGCGAGGACCGTCCACGGCACGTCGCGCTGGCCCACGTCGGCGGGCGTCGCGCCGAGGGCCTGGAGGCGCGCGACCAACTCCGCCTGATGGGCGGCAGAGGTGGTGGCAAGGTCGAGGTGGGTACGGTTCTTTGTCGTCGTCTTGGGTTCCGGGACGGTGACGACGTCGATGCCGACGGTGATCGGGTCCAGCCAGTCGAATCCGGCGGGTTGAACGGCGGTCACGCCGGATCCCGCACCGGAAACACCCCAGCCGAGCGCCTGCGCCCAGAACCGGCCGACAACCGAGTCGTCAAGAGCCTTCATGTTCACCTGAACAAGGCGCAGCGTCATGCCGACGATCATAAGTGCGCCGCAACGACGTCCACGGATCCCCTCGCCAGGCGCCGTTGCCGCGCACCTCGTCCGTGAACGCCGCCAGGACCTCGGCGTTGAAGGTTCACCGGGCTTCGTCCGTACGGCCTGCCAGGACGTTCGGTCTGGACGCCCGACCCAGGGGCCACGGCGCCGGTACCCCGTCTATGCCGGGAACACCGGCAGGGCGGCGTCGAAGTGGTCAACTGCCTCGGTGTGGCCGAAGAGTCCGGCCAAGCCGCCGGTGTGCCAGAAAACGGTCGTCCGGCCAGGTGTGATGGTGCCGTCCCCGACCGCGGCCAGGAGTCCGGCCATGGCCCGCCCCGTGTAGACGGGATCGAGTGCGATGCCTTCGGTGCGGGCCACGAGTCGCAGCGCCGCGGCGGTGGACTCGGTGAGCCGGCCGTAGCCGGAACCGACCTGGTCCGACCGGATGCGGAGCCGGTCCCGCACCGCGGAACCGGTGAGTTCGCCGGCCATGGCGGCGACCGCCGCGGCCGGATCGTCCATCGCGCCGGTGTCGACACCCAGTACACGGTCGGCGCCCAGCGCGGCGACCAGGCCGGCCATGGTGCCTCCCGAGCCCAACGCGACGACCGCCAGGTCCACCGAGGGAACCTGGGAAAGCAGCTCCTTGCCGGCCTGCAGATAGCCCCGGGCACCCACGGCGCTGGACCCACCGAACGGGATCAGCTCCGGACGCGCCCCGCTGCGACGCAGTACCTCGACGACTTCCTCCGCGGCTGCGACAAGCTGTCGCAGGTCGGCGTCGCCTGCCCAGTGGACCTGAGCCCCGAAGAGGGCGTCCAGGGTCAGGTTTCCCGACCGTGACCCGCCGGGCCTGCCCGGAAAGACCAGCACCACATCGAGGCCGAGCTTCGCTCCGGCCGCCGCGGTCAGCCTTGCGTGATTGGACTGCGGAGCCCCCACCGTGACCAGGGTGTCCGCTCCGGCGGCCAGGGCCGCGCCGACCGTGTACTCGAGTTTGCGGACCTTGTTTCCGCCCGCCCCCAAACCGATCAGATCGTCTCGCTTGATCCATAGATCGGTCTCCCGCAGGCCGAGGGCGGCAGCCAGACGCGGAGCCCTCTCCAACGGCGTCGGCCAACTTGCGAGGGACGTGGGCGGGGCAGGGGTCACGCGAGTACCTCCAACGGGAGACTTCCAACCGATCACTCATCGTCAGTCGTCTTGCACCTCTTTGTCTACGGTCCTCCGGAGTCGTGCGGACCAGGTCCGCACGAGACGTGACGGTCGGCATCGGCCTCCGGTGGCAGCCCCATCCGGCCCTGGCCCAACCCACGCCGACCCCGGCGCCGGAAGAGCTGTCCAATGTCCTGCCCGGCCCCCCGGTAGGCGGCGCGCCGCCCTCCGGCGCGGTCCGTGTGAGATGCGAGGGCATTCGAGTACGCGCACCATGGCCGTGACACCGCATGGCGGATGAAGGCGTCGGCCGTGCCCGGGTGTTCCAGCCCTGCGCGAGCGCCGGTGCGAACGCGGGCCCGCACTCCCGCTGCCGCGTGACGCGGCTGTGTGAGACATCGTCCGTTCCCGCAGAAGGGGCACCTCCGTGGCCGTCCACCATCAGTTGATCCGGCGTCCCCCGCACGCGGTGTGGGCGGTGCTGGCCGATCCGACTCGTTACGAGGAGTGGGTGGTGGGCCCCACGGGGTCCGTGCCACTCGACCAGACCTGGCCCGCTGTCGGATCCAGGCTCCGCTACACCGTGCGGCTGGGTCCGTGGTCGGCCGACGGGGTGACGACGGTCCGCCACCAGGAATCCGGAAGTGAGCTGGAACTGGAGGCCTCTTTCAAGCCGCTGGGCACCGCGAGGATCTTCCTCCAGCTCAGGCCCTGGGGGGAGGAGGAAACCCTCGTCATCTGTGACGAGCACCCCCTGCGCGGCCTGGGAGGCACCCTCCACAACGCCGCGAGTGAAGCGCTGTTCCTGCTGCGGCACCGGGGCATGCTGGGCCGCCTGGCCAGGCTCGTGGAACAGGGTTCCGGCGAGCAGGGTCACGCCGGGGCCCGCCATGCCTGACGCGGTGGTGATCGGCGCCGGTCCCAATGGGCTGGTGGCGGCCAATGTGCTCGCGGACGCCGGGTGGAGCGTGGAAGTCCTGGAGGCACAGCAGGAGCCCGGAGGTGCCGTACGCAGCGATCGCGGTGTCCATCCCGACTACGTCTCCGATCTCTTCAGCGCCTTCTACCCGCTGGCCGCCGTGTCCCCGGTCCTCGCCCGCCTGGATCTCGCCGCGGAGGGACTGCGATGGAGTCACGCCCCACGCGTGCTGGCCCACCCGCTGCGGGACGGGAGATGTGCCGTGCTGGAGCGCCGGGTGCAGGAGACCGCAGCGGGGCTGGACGCGTTCGCGTCGGGCGACGGCGATGCCTGGCGGGACCTGTACGACGCCTGGAGGCGAGTCGGGCAGGACCTGGTGCAGGCCCTGTTCACGCCGTTCCCTCCAGTCCGCTCCGGGCTCCGGCTGGCGGCGAAGTTGCGGACCGCGGACGGACTGCGGCTGGCCCGGAACCTGGCCCTGCCGGTACGCCGCCTGGGCGACGAGGAGTTCCGGGGCGAGGCGGGACGGCTCCTGCTGGCCGGGAACGCCTTGCACGCCGACCTGGCCCCCGAGGCGGTGGGCAGCGGCGGATTCGGCTGGCTGATGTCGATGCTCGGACAGAGCCACGGCTTCCCGGTGCCCGTCGGCGGGGCGGGGGCCCTGACGGCGGCGCTCGTGAGCCGCCTGCAGCACCGCGGCGGCGTGCTGCGGTGCGGGGAGCGCGCCGTGTCCGTCGTCGTACGGGGCGGCAGGGCGGTGGGCGTCCGGACGGCCGGCGGTGAGACCGTCGGCGCGCGCCGCGCGGTGCTCGCGGACACCTCTGCGCAGGCCCTGTACCGGGAGCTCGTGGGGGAGGAGCACCTTCCCTCCCGCCTCCTGCGGGACCTGGAACGCTTCCAGTGGGACTTCGCGACCTTCAAGGTCGACTGGGCCTTGACCGGCCCGGTGCCGTGGACCGCCCCGCAGGCCTCCGGCGCCGGAACGGTCCACGTGGCCGACGGCATGGACAGCCTGACCCGGTTCGCCTCGCAGATCGCCATGGGACAGGTCCCGGACGAGCCGTTCGCCCTGCTCGGGCAGATGACCACGGCGGATCCCAGCCGCTCACCCGCCGGCACGGAGTCGGCGTGGGCCTACACCCATGTCCCGCAGCACATCGCCTCCGACGCCGGCCCCGACCGCATCACCGGCCGCTGGGACACCAGCGAAAAGGAAGCCATGGCGGACCGTGTCGAGGCCCAGGTGGAGCGGTTCGCGCCCGGCTTCCGTACCCGGATCCTCGCCCGCCGGATCCTGGCCCCCACCACCCTCCAGGCCATGGACGAGAACCTCCACAACGGCGCCATCAACAACGGCACCACCGCCCTGCACCAACAGGCCGTCTTCCGTCCCGTCCCCGGCACCGGCCGGCCCGAGACCCCGGTAAAGGGCCTCTACCTCGCCTCCGCGGCCGCCCACCCCGGCGGCGGAGTCCACGGAGCCCCCGGGGCGAACGCCGCCCGGGCGGCGCTACGGCCCTACGGACTGCACACCCTCCTTCACCGCGCCCAGCGGATCTGAACCCGCCGTGGAGCGCCGGCGGAGCAGAGCCCCGGGGCGGGTCGAGCCGAGGGGAATCGCCTGGCACAGGCCACGTCAGCGCCCGTTCTCCTCGGCCTCCTCGTCGTACTCCTCCTCCGGCTCCTCCTCGTCGTACTCCTCGTCCTCGTCTCCCTCTTCTTCTCCTTCTTCTCCTTCTTCGCCCTCTTCCTCTTCTCCCTCGGGGGCCTCCCCGTCCTCTTCGTCGTACTCCTCCTGGTCCTCGGTCTCTCCTTCCGCTTCCTCCTCTTCCAGCGCCTCCTCGTGGCTGCGGACCACCTCGCCGTCGCGGATCTCGCCGCGCCAGCCCTCGACCTCCTCGTCGGCGAACGTGACGTAGCGCTGGAAGTTCTTGAAGTCCAGCCGCAAACGGCGGCCTTGGGCGCGCCACAGGTTGCCGGTCTTCTCGAAGAGGCCCGACGGGTAGTACTCGACGACGAGCACGATGCGCGTCAGGTCGGGCGTGATTTCGTGGAAGCTGACACAGCCGTGGGTGGTGCCTTTCGCGCCCTCGGAGCTCCATACGATGCGCTCGTCCGGCACCTGCTCCTCAACCGATGCCTTCCAACCGCGGGTCGACGGACCGACCTTCACCTTCCAGGTGCTGGCGACCTCGTCGTTCTTGGACACACTGCGTACGCCTTTGGTGAAGCTGCTGAACTCCTCGTACTGGGTCCAGTAGTTGTACGCCGTGCGGATCGGGACACCCACGTCCAGCACCTCGATGATGTTCATGACCTTGGTGCTGCCGGCCTTGCCACTGCTCCCTCCGCCGAAAATGCCCTTGATCTTGCCCATCACGTTGTCCTTGACCCCCTTGGCCTTCTGACCCACGAACGCCTTCAGTGGGGAGTCGCCCTGGAGCATCCGACCGCCGACGCCGGCGAGTGTTCCGCCGTTCTCGGCGGCGTCGAGAAGGTGGTCGGTGACATCCCCCAACTTGTCCCCTGCCTTGTCGGCGAGATGTTCCACCTGAGCACCGAGGTAGTCGACGAGTTGCTCGCGCAGCAGGTCCAGACCCGAACTCTCTTCGTGGTCGGTGTCACGCACTTTGTCGGCCATGACCTACCTCCGCCGCGCGGTCGTCTTCTTGGCAGCGGTCTTCTTCGCCGGTGCCGTCTTCCTCGCCGGGGCCTTCTTCTCGGCCGTCCTCTTCGTCGCGGTCTTCTTGGCAGTGGGCCTCTTCGCAGGGGCCTTCTTGGCAGGAGGCGGAGACTTCTTCGCGGCCTTCTTCGCCGGTGCCGCCTTCTTGGCCGGGGGCCGGTGCGACGCGGTCTTCTTCGCCGGCGCCGCCTTCTTTTCAGGAGCGGCCTTCTTGGCGGCCGCCTTACGGGGAGCGGGTTGGTCGGCACGCTTCCTCGCCGCGGTTCCCGTGCGCCGACGGCGACGCTGCGGCGGTTCCTCCTCTTCCTCCTCCTCTTCCTCCTCCTCAGGTTCCTCCTCGGGCCCTTCTTCCTCCTCGGGCCCTTCCTCCTCCTCGGGTTCTTCCTCCAGTTCGTCCTCCGGCTCTTGCTCTTCCCCCTCCGGTTCCTCTTCCTCCTCTCCCTCTTCCTCCTCTCCCTCTTCCGCTTCTTCCTCGTCCTCGTAACGCCCCTCGCCCTCCTCCGGCTCTTCCTCGTCCTCCTCGTACTCGTCTTCGTCCTCGTCCTCTTCGTCCTCGTCCTTCTCCTGGCCAATGCGTTGCGTGCGCTCGCGGAGCGAGTCGGCGAGGTCGCTGAGGCGCCGATCGGCAGCGGCTGCCAGGGCTTTGCGGCCGGCGCCCAGCAGTTCGCCGCGCACCTGCTCGTTCAGCTCGGAGACCGCTGGAACATCACCGATCTTGCGGAGTCCGGTCGTCAGCAGCTGTTGAGGGTCGAGCCCAAAGCGGCGGCCGGCAAGGTAAGTTGCCATGGTGAAGGCAAGGCGTGCCTTCTTCGTGCGTCCGAGCACATAGCCCGCTGCGACGGCGGCGGCGAGGCCGACCTTGGTCGTGTCGTTCATGAGCCGGTTCCCTTCACAAAGGGCAGGTGGAAACGCCCGCGTCCGGACCAACGCCCCGGTCCCGAACCCGCGATGGAGAAAGCGGATCGCACGAGCACCGTGCCTCACTGCCCGCTGTGTCGCAGACACACCATGCAACCGGCGGGCAGGTCCCCGCGAAGTCATCCACGCTAGGGCGATATGTGTCCCTATATGATGAAATTATAGGGTTCGTGGATGGAATATGGCGCACGCTCCGACCACCGGAGAGATCATGGCCGCACCAGAACCCCGGAGGCGATCCAGCGGTCGGAGCCGCGGCTCCGACGGGGACAGCACGAGTGGTTCCCGCCGCTCCGGAAAGGGCGCCGCTTGGGCCATACGCTCCGCCGTCGGACAGCTCCAGGAGTTGCTCGGCCGTGCTCCCGAGTCCGTCTCGGCACTGAAGCCGACCGAGACCGGTTGGGAAGCCGACGTCGAGGTACTCGAATTGGAGCGTGTCCCCGAAACCACCAGCGTGATGGCCACCTATCGAGTGACGCTCGACGAGGAAGGCGATCTGGTGGGATACGAACGGAAGCGCCGCTACACGCGCGGCCAAATCGACCGGCGGGGCTGAGAAAGCACAGCCGGTGAAGGGAGGCACCATGACAGTGGTGCCGCAAAGTGGAGGCGGTGTCGCTCGCGGTGGCGGTGGCGGGACCAGCAGCCTCTACGACGTCCTGGAACTCATTCTTGACCGCGGACTTGTCATCGACGTGTTCGTCCGCGTGTCGCTGGTGGGGATCGAAATTCTGAAGATCGACGCTCGCATCGTCGTGGCCAGCGTCGACACCTATCTGCGTTTCGCCGAGGCGTGCAACCGTCTCGACCTCGAATCCGGGAGGAAGGCGCCCGCCCAGCTGACGGACATCGTCGGAGACACGGTCGAGAGCGGAGCCAAAGGCAAATCCAAGGGCGCTCTCTCCGGCGCGGCGGAAGCGGTAACCGATTCCCTCAAGGGGATCACCGGCCGTGACGACGCCGAGGAAGCCGAAGAAGAAGTGCCCGAGGAAGAGGACGAGGGCAAGGAAAGGCAACCCGTGGAGAGGCGACGGCGGCCGGTTCGGCGTACCTCCCGACGCGAGCGCGAATAAGGCTCGCCGCGCGAGAAGGAATGAGCCATGGCCGTATACATCTACTCCATCACCGGCAAGCAGCACCCGCTCCGCCTCGACGGTCTCAAGGGCGTCGGTGAACCCCCGGCGGGCTTGCGGACAGTGCCGGCCGGACCGCTGTGCGCCGTGGTCAGCGACGCGCCGGAGGATCTGCGCGCCAAGCGCCGCGACATCATGGCGCACCAGGAAGTCCAGGAGCGCCTCATGGCGGACGGCACGGTGCTCCCCATGCGGTTCGGCCTCATCGCCGAGAACGACGAGGCGGTCCTGGCGGCCCTGGAGCATAATGCCGCGGACTACGCGGACCGGCTCCAGGCACTGGAGGGGTGCAGCGAGTACCACCTCAAGGCGTCGCAGGACGAGGACGCGCTGCTGCGGCAGATCCTGCGGGAGTCGGACGTGGCACGAGAGCTCAATGACGAGATCCGCGGCGGCACCGCCGCCCCCGACGCGTCGCTGCGACTGGGGGAGCTGGTCACCCAGGAGGTACAGGCACGGCAGGAGGCGCTGGCGACAGGTGTGGTCGAAGCTCTGCGCCCCTTCGCTCGCACGCTTGATTCGTCCCAGCCGACAGGTTCGGACTTTCTCAACGTGTCGTTCCTGGTGACCGGGGACCAGGAAGAGGCGTTCCTCACCACGGAGTTGAGCGTCGCCCATCAGATGGGCGACGACTTCGACTTCCGGCTCAACGGCCCCCTGCCCCCCTACAGCTTCGTCTGAAGGAGTTCCCATGGGCCTGTTCACCCAGCTCGTCACCCTCCCGCTGGCCCCCGTGCGCGGTGTCGTATGGGTCGTGGAGCGGGTCCGGGAGGAAGCCGAGAACCAGTACTACGACCCCGCACCGGTGCACCGCGAACTCGCCGAACTCGAACGTCTCCTCGTCGCGGGAGACATCGACGAGGAGACGTTCGACCGGCGCGAGGACGAACTGCTCGACCGGCTGGAGGAGATCCGCGCCCATCGGCAGGGCTGACACTCCTGATCCGGCACGAGGGAATTCGAGGCCGCAACCGTGACTGAACCCCTGGCCAACAGGCTCGGTTCCTACCCGTCCCGAGCGGCGCAGCCCTACGGGCAGGGCTCCTCCGCCAATCTCGCCGACATCCTCGAACGGGTACTCGACAAGGGCATCGTCATCGCGGGCGACATACAGATCAACCTTCTCGACATCGAGCTGTTGACCATAAAACTGCGCCTCCTGGTCGCCTCCGTCGACAAGGCGAAGGAGATGGGCATCGACTGGTGGGAGCACGACCCCGCGCTCTCCTCCCGGGCCAGGGGTGATCGGTCACTGGCCGAGGAGAACCGCCGGTTGCGGGCCGAGATCGATGCTCTCCGCCAGGGCGACGCCCTGCCCATCGAGGAGGAAGCGCCCCGGCGCACCGGCGGCCGTCGCCGCGGAAGTGCTCGCGATGAGTGACCTGCTGACGTACGCGTACGCGGTGGTACGCGACATCGAGGGACTGCGGGAGGCGGCCTCGCCGCTCCGGGGCGTCGCCGACGCCCCGGTCAGCCTCGTCACCGGAGCCGGCGACGAGCAGCTGGCGCTGGTGGTGAGCCGGGTGCCCGCACAGGACTTCCAGGAACAGGCTCTCAAGCAGCATCTCGAGGACCTGGAATGGCTGGAGGCGGTGGCCCGCGCCCACCACGGCGTCATCGAGGCCCTGGCCGAGCGCACCACCGTCCTCCCCTTCCGCCTGGCGACCGTCTACCTCGACGACCAGCGGGCCCGGGAGGTACTGGAAGCAGGGCGGACCGTGTTCGCCGCGCGCCTGGCCCGGCTCTCCGAACATGTCGAATGGGGGGTCAAGATCTATGCCGAGCCGTCCGCGGTCCCCGCGGCCCCGGCCGTTCCCGCGGGGGACCTGACCCCCGGGCGCGCCTATCTGCGGAACCGCAGGCAGCAGCAGAGTGTGCGCGACACCGTGTACCAGGCGGCGCAGAAGGCCGCCGAGCGGGTGGAGACGGCAGGTCGCAAGCACGCCTCCGACCGGGTCCGGCACCGCGTACAACAGGGATTCCTCGCCGAAGCGGCCGGCAGCGCCGACGTCGTCGGCGAGAACGTCGTCAATGACGCGTACCTGGTGCCGCTGAACCGTTGCGACGACTTCCTGGCCGACGTGACGCACGCCGCCGACGGGCTGGACGGGGTACGGATCGAGGCCACCGGCCCCTGGGCTCCGTACTCCTTCGCCATGCCACCCGGTGAATCCGGCGGTGCCGCGGAGGGAGCACCCCCGTGATCACGCCCGACCGGCAACCCGAGACGGAGCGACTGCCCCAGCGGCAGGTCGCTCTCATCGACCTGCTCGACCGACTGCTGACCGGTGGCGTCGTCCTCACCGGTGACGTCGTGTTGTCCATCGCCGACATCGATCTGGTGCGGGTCTCTCTCCGTGCCCTGATCGTTTCCATCAGCGAGCAGAACCCCTCGCCGTGGCCGAGCACGAGCCCGCTGCAGGGTGGCGGCCATGACGGCTGAGGGTGAGAGCCGGCCGCCGTCCCGCGCCGACGAAGTCGCGGAGGCCGCCGCCCGCGCCTTCCGGCTGCTGCCCGCCGCCCCGCGCGACCTGGACCTTACGGCCGGCGAGGGCTCCCGTTCCCCGGCCCGGCGGATCAGCTCCGACCGCGACACCGTCGAACGGGACCTCCTCAAGCTCGTCCTCACCCTCGTGGAACTGCTGCGTCAGCTGATGGAACGACAGGCCCTGCACCGCGTCGACCAGGGAGACCTCACCGAGGACCAGGAAGAACGCCTGGGCGCCACCCTCCTGCTCCTGCACGACCGCATGAGCGACCTGTGCGCCGAGCACGGACTGACCATGGAGGACCTCAACCTCGACCTCGGGCCCCTGGGCACGCTGCTTCCGCCCTCCGACTGAATCGCGGTGACCGCCGTGGGCCGAGAACGAGCCGGCGCCCGAGCCGACCGAAGCCGGGTCGGGCGCTGCACAGCGGGTCAGAGGGGTAACCCCCGGCTGCTCGCACCGTAGGCCGTGCGGGGCGGTCACCAGTAGTGGCGTCGACCGGCGACGGCGTGTCCCATGCTGCCGAGGATCCACAGGATGGCTCCGATGACCAGCAGGATGATCCCGATGGTCCACAGGATGGATATCCCGGTGACGAAGCCGACGACGAGCAGGATGATACCCAGGATGATCATGGTCTCTCCATGGGGGAAGTGGTGCCGAAGCCCCGGCGAACGGCGAGCGACCGCAGGGGGTGGGCACAGGGGCGGGTGGTCTTCTCCTTACTCCGCGCGGTGCGGTTTGTGGCCGGCGACCTGCAGGCGGACCTCGGTGGGCAGGTGAGAGGAGCCGGTGGACCGACGGGCGGTTCGCAGCGGGCCCTCCCACAGGGCGCCGAGGACGGCGCCGGGTGCCGCCTGAGAGGAGAGAGTCAGGCCGACGCGGGTGCGGGGATGCGCAGAACGGCCAGTGATGCGTACGGCCGTGTGTTCAACGCCCGGCAGGGCGCCGGCTTCGGCGGCGATCGCGTCGCTGAGCGCGCGGTCGCGCACCTCGACGCCCTCCTGCGGGGGTGTGCCGCCGACGGGCAGGGTGCCGGGGCGGGGCCGGCGCAGTTGGGCGAGCAGCCACCACAGGGCGAGCAGGACGACGAGGACGAGGGCGGCGATGACCGCGGGCCACCACCACCAGCCCTGGCTGCTCCAGCGGGCCCGGTCGGCGGAGCCGAGCAGGACGTCGGCCGGGGTGGTCAGGGGCCAGCCGACGGGCGGCACCAGATGGTGACTCCGGTAGACGTCGAGCCCGGCGAAGAGGATCAGCAGACCGCCGCCGAGCAGGACCAGCCCGGCGAGGGCCAGCAGACTGCGGTTGACTACGGGTTGCGGCGTCATGGTGCGGGCTCCGGTGCTGCAGGTTTCTCGGTCAGTCGGTGCCTCGTCGTACCCGTACGACGAGGCGGGGAGGACGGGCGAGGGCGAGCTGGTCGCGCTCGTCGCCGAGGACGGCGGTGAGGTCGTCCTTCACCTTCCGGGGGTCGCGGAAACGGACGTCCGCGCTGGCTTTGACGCGGTGGCGGCGCACCCGGATGCGAGCCTTACCGACCCCGGGTACCCGCATGGCGGCGTCGCGTATCAGATCGGCGGCACCGTCCCGGTCCAGGGCGGCCCGCAGCCCGGCCGCGGGGGAGCGCAGGGGCAGCCAGCGGCGTAGGCCGGGAGTGAGGGCCAGCACGATCAGCCAGACGCCGACGACGGCCGCCACGGCGGCTCCCGTGAGCATCCACACGTCGTTCAGCGGGCGGGTCGCCAGTTCGTCGGCCAGGTGCCGGCGCCAGGCTGCCGCAGGGCGGCCCGCCCGCACGGCGACGACGTCGAGCAGGGCCGCGCCCGCCGCCACGAGAACCACCGAGGCGACCAGCGCGGCCGGGAGGCGACGCGCGGACCATGGCCGATGGGTTCGGTGCCCTCTGCCGGGCTCACCGGCCGTCAGATTCGGTGGAGGCGCGTCGGGTCCGGGGAGACCGGGCTCCGCCGGTTGCTCCCTCGGCTCCTCGGGCTCCTTGGTCAGGGGCACCGCGGCAGTTCGCGCGGACGGTGCGGAGCTGCGGACGGGCGGGTCCGGGTCTGGCGTCATTCCGGTCCTCCTTACCTACGCGGCGAGGCTTCTTACGCGGCGAGGCCGGCGGCACCGGCCGCGGGGCGGCTCACCGGACCCGTCCCCGGTCGGCGCCGGCGGCGGTCACCAGCCGCCGGACGGTGAGCGTGATCTCTCCTACCTCCAGACCGGTCAGTTGGGCCACCCGTTCGGCGACGTCCTGCCGTATCCGCTCGCACATCCGGGGGATGTCGGCGGGGTAGGGCAGGTCCATGGTCAGGTGCACCCGCACCGACCCCGTACGGATGGCCGCGGAGGCGGCGGGCGCCGCCGGTGCGTCCCGGTCGGGCGGTATGGCGGCGCGCCGGGACTGGGCCGTGCGGGCGGCCTGGGCGGCGATCCGGGCGACCACCTTGTCCGGTATGACGGTGGCGCCCCGCTCGGCCGGGGGCGGCAGGCCCGCGGCCCGCGCCGGGGGGCCGGACCCTTCACCGGGGGGCGGGGCACCGGGCCGGGTGTTCACCGCTGCCTCCGCGCACGGAGGTCGAGATCACCCTGCACGGCGAGGCCGACGATCAGCCCCGCCACCCCCAGGACGAGAACGAGCAGGAAAGCCCAGAAGCCGCCGAAGTAACCGGCGAAGCCCAGGGCCATGCCGGCCGCGAGGCCCGTCGTCGCTGCGTTCATCATGTACTCACCCGTCTCGCGAGCGTCCCTGTCGCCGTGATCGCCCGCGCAGGCCCGCGGACACGGCGCTGGTCACGGCTGCGGTCACCGCACGCGGCCCTCGTCCGGTTCGGTCTGCGCCCCCTCGTCCTCGTCGTCGGGGAGGTTGACGTCGTCGACGACGATGTTCACCTCGACGACCTCCAGGCCCGTCATCCGCTCCACGGCGCTGATCACGTTGGTGCGTACGCCGCCGGCGACGTCGACGATGGAGACGCCGTACTCGACGACGACGTCCAGGTCCACTGCGGCCTGCCGCTCGCCGACCTCGACCTTCACTCCCCGGGTGACGCCTCCGCCTCCGCCTCCGCCGGGAACGCGTTCCCGCATGGCGCCGAAGGCACGGGCCATCCCCGCTCCCAGGCTGTGGATGCCGGGTACCTCGCGGGCGGCCATGCCCGCGATCTTGGCCACCACACCGTCCGCGATGGTGGTCTTCCCCCGTGTCTCGGCCGGAGTCCCGGCCCCGGTACGGCCCTTCAGCGCGCTCACGCCCGCATCGGCCCGGCCGCCCCCGCTGACGCTGGTGATGTTGTCCGTCATGGCGGTCGCCTCGATCGGTCAGTGGGAGACACCTGCGTGGTGCCGTCAAGAGGTTGGACACACGTGGCGGCGTCCTTCTCACGCTCATCACGTGTGATGTGCATCACATGGATGTATGTGGGTACTTGCACGTTCCAAGCCTTGTGCGGGAGTTGTCATGATCGAACGCACCGCTTCGCCACGGCTGGAATGCGACCTGCCGGACGGACTGCTGGCCGTACGGGCGGCCGAGGGAGACGAGGACTCCTTCGCCGTTCTCGTCCGACGGCACAGCCGGTCCCTACTGACCCTGGCCCGCTGCATGCTCGGCAACCCCCAGGACGCCGAGGACGCGGTCCAGGACGCCTTCGTCAGCGCCTGGCGACGACTGCCGGAATACCGCCAGAGCGCGGAGTTCCGTACCTGGATGTACCGGATCACGGTCAACCGTTGCCTGACCATGCGTCGGCGTCGGCTGCCGCCCCTCCCACTGAACACCGTCCTCGAACCCGCGGCGGGCGACCCGTGGAGCCAGCCCGACCGGTCCGCCGAGGGGGACGCGGCCGCCGCCGCCCTGACCCGCGCCCTCGCCGAACTGGACGCCGGGCAGCGGATCTGCTGGATCCTGAGGGAGGTGCAGGGTCTGCCCTACAAAGAGATAGCCCTCGAGACGCGGACCAGCGAGCCGACGGTGCGCGGCAGACTGTTCCGGGCACGCCGATCCCTCCAGGAGGCGATGGGCCCATGGCGCTAGACGACCCGCACCCGCAGCCGTCCGCACCGCCGGGAGCCGACGGGCCCCGCACCGGATCGGCCGCCGCCGACGTGCCACCGTTCCCGGGGGACGAGACGCTGCCCTGCGGCCGCCTCCTCAGCCGGGTCTGGGAACAGGCCCAGGACGAGGCGTCGGCCCGGGACCCGCACACCGTCTCCTGTCCGCACTGTCGCGAGGCCGTGGAGGGGCTGGCCACGGTGAACGCGGCCACCCTGGCGCTGCGCGCCGTGGACCCTCCCGGCCTGTCCGCACTCGCCGACCGCGTCATGAACGCCGTCAGGGCGGAGGCCAGACTGGGACGGCTGCTGCCCCTGGCCGACCCGGACCGCGACCTGCGGATCACCGAGAGCGCCGCGGCGAAGGTGCTGCGGCAGGCCGCGGACACGGTCCCCGGTGCGAGGGCCGCGACCTGCCGGCTCACGTCCGCGGGCGAGGGCACCGACGTCCGGGTGACCATGACTCTCGTCGCCGGCCTCGACCGTCCGCTGCCCGAGCGCGTACATGAGGTGCGACGGTCGGTCCTTCACTCGGCCGGCCAGGATCTGGGGCTCGCGGTGACGGCCGTCGACATCGCCGTGGTCGACGTGGCCGAGCGGTGGCCGCCGTCCCTCGGCGCCGGCCTTCGGACCGGTGGTGATGCGCGATGACCACCACCGGCCCGACCACGATCGTCGGCGTCGTGGCCGAGGCAGCCCTAGCGGTTCCCGGCGTCATCGGCCTGCAACCCCGACTCGCCCAACGCCTCGCGGCAGCCGCCGCACCCACCCGGACGTCCACCGCGTCCCACCGCCCGCCTCCCGAGGCAGGCGTCCGCGCCGAGCGGGCGCCGGACGGCCCGGGATGGCACATCGAGGTGCGCTGCGCCCTCGCCGAGGGCGCGCGGCCCCTGGACGTCGCCCGCAACGTGCACGGCCGGGTGCGGGCCGCCGTCGTCTCCCACCTCGCCACCCCGGATCCGGTCACCGTCACGGTCACGGTGACCCGCATCGTCGCCCAGTACGACGCGGCATGAGCGCGGCGGGCGTCGGTCGGCTCACCCCCGGCCGGCCAGGCCTGGCGGCGATGTCCGCGACGAGGTCGGGCCTCCGCGACTCCGGCGCGCCCGGCGAGTGCCCTGCGGCGCGACCGGCGGGTGAGGACGCGGAGTTCGATCGACGTCGACGCGAAGGTGGAGACTCGCTGCCACCCGTTCCTTGGTCACCGACAGTGACCTGCTGCAACAGCAGCTGGGCGAGGGACCGTGCTTCGATGCCGCCTACCGCTCGCAGGGGGAGCGTGTGTTCCGCATCGCCGATCTCTCCAGGGAGCAGCAGCGCCGGCCTACGTTCGCCCCGCAGGCGCTTCAGCTCGGCGTGGGCATCATGATGGGCTGCCTGCTCTTCACGACGACGAGGACCTCGGCGCGCGGAACTTCTACTCCCGTCGGCCCGGCGCGTTCACGGACGTCAGCGAGCCGGCGGGAGTGCTGCCGGCCTCCCACGCCGCGGTCGCGTTCTCCGCCGCCCGCACGCACGCCCAGATGGACCGGGCCGGTCGCCACCCGCCACCTCGTCGGCGAGGCCATGGGCATCGTCACGGGCAGCCACCACCTCCCCGAGGAAGAAGCGTGCAACGTACTGCGCCGCTACTCGCAGGCGAACGACATCAAGCTTCGCGAGGTCGCCCGCCGGGTCCGCGGAGAAGGCAGCCTGCCCTGACCCGAGCGGGACCCCGCGGACACGCATGCGGTCAGGGGGCGACGCCCCGGACGCCGCTGACGGTGGATTGGCTTATCGTCAGTTGCTCGGGCTGGTCCGAATCCGCCGCTGTCAGCGAGTCCTCGACCGCGTTCGCTGGTGTGGCTCCGGCGCCGGACGTCGGCCCGGATGCCAGGGGAAGGCACGCTCGAACCGGTCGGCCGGTTCGAGGAAGAAGAACATGAGTCGCGCCGGGTGGTCGCCGGCGGACAGGGGAACGAAGGTGACAAAGAGTGGAGCCTGCCGACACCGACGGCGAAGGGCAGCCGAGTACCCGTCTCATAGCCACCGCCGTCTCGTTGGGAGGCGGCGATGCCTGTATCGCCGAAGCACGGCACCATGCGGCAGAGTTCCTCGACCAGGCACGGGCCGACCATGACGTGGCCGTCTCCGAGCGGGCCGTCGATCTCACGCGCTTGGTGGTCAGTGAACTGGTCACCAACGCCCGCAAATACGCGCCCGGGCCGCTGCACATGGAGCTGAGCATCGCGGACGGCGTGGTGGAGGTGACCGTTCGGGACAGCGCCAGGGTGCAGCCCGCGGCCCGGTCCGTCGATCCGGGGAGGGTGGGCCAGCACGGGCTGGAGATCGTCATGGCCGTCGTTCAGGCGTTCCAGGTCCGGCTCGAACCGACGGGCAAGAGCGTCATCGCCCGTATCGCTTTGGCCGATGGCCGGGTTGGCCCCCGCTGAGATCCGCGGGCTCACCCGGTCAGGAGACCGGTGCGGAGTTTGGTCAGGATGCGGCTCAGCAGACGGGACACGTGCATCTGGGAGACGTGCAGTTCGCGGCCGATCTCGGCCTGGGTCATCTCCTGGCCGAAGCGCATCTCGATGATGGCCCGTTCGCGGTCGTCGAGCTGCTGGAGCAGGGGTCCCAGCGTGTGCAGGTTCTCGAACAGCTCCAGTGCCGGGTCGGTGTCTCCCAGCGTGTCCGCGTAGGCCGGCGTGCTGTCGGTGTCGTCGTCGCAGCCCGGGGTGTCGATGGAGCCGGCGACGTAGCCGTTGGCGGCGACGAGGCCCTCGATGATCTCGTCGTCGGTCAGGTCCAGGTGGGTGGCGAGTTCCTTCACGGTGGGGGTGCGGCCCAGCTCGGCCGAGAGCGCGTCTTTGCTCTTGGCGAGGCTGACGCGGAGTTCCTGCAGACGTCGTGGGACGTGGACGGCCCAGGTGGTGTCGCGGAAGAAGCGTTTGATCTCGCCGACGATGTAGGGGATCGCGAACGAGGTGAACTCGACCTCGCGGGAGAGGTCGAAGCGGTCGATGGCCTTGATCAGACCGATCGTGCCGACCTGGACGACGTCTTCCAGGTCGCCGCCGCCCCGGTTGCGGAACCGGCGGGCCGCGAACCTCACCAGGGACAGGTTCATCTCGATCAGGGTGTTGCGGGCGTACTGGTACTCGTGGGTGCCTTCCTCGAGGGTCTGGAGGCGATCGAGGAAGAGCCGGGACAACTCGCGTGCGTCCTTGGGGGTTACCTTGCCGCCGTCCTCGATCCAGGGCAGGTCGTCCGCGGCGGCAGGTGTTTCCGTGATGGTGGCGGTGGTCTCGCGGGCATGCACGGAGAGAGTCACTGGGTCGCCTTCGGTGGAGAACGGGGTGAGCTTCTTCTGCCCCCGTCGGCCGGATGCATGTCCCGGCCGTGTGGTCGGGCTGGATCCGCGCGAACTCGGGCTTCCCGTGGACGAGTTCCGGCCGGATCCACCGTGGCCGGACCTGGGGCGGGAACCGGCCCGGTCCGGCCGGCTCACCCGAAGGCCGGTGTCTGGTGCTGTCCCGCCGGTGTCCACGATCCCGGCGGGGTGCCCAAATGCCACGAAGGCCGAACGTGAACCCGGGTGTCCGGCCAGAGCGTCCCGAGAAGTTCCTGTGTCGAATTCGTAGGCATGGACGGGGGGACCGGCGGGCACACGGCGGTTCGGAGGTTGACAATTATGATTCCCCTGCTTCTCGTTCTTCTGCTGGCCCTGATTCTCTTCGGCGCGGGTTTCGCGCTGAAAATTCTGTGGTGGGTCGCGATCGCCGTGTTGGTCCTGTGGCTCGTCGGGTTCGTTGCCCGTCCGAAGGGTGGCAGTGGCCGCTGGTACCGCTGGTAGTTGACCGGCAGAAACACTTCCCGTGCGAGGTCCGGAGGAAATTCTGGATTCTGGCCTGAAAACGGGGCGTGTGATCCTGGACGCGGGGCACCCGCGACCAAGGCGGTCGGACAAACCGCCGTGTACGACTGCTGAAAGGGGGGATCGGCGGAGTTCTCCGCCGTCCCTCTTTTACCGGAGGAGTTGTTTTCGCGTGACTGAGAATGTGTGGAGTTACAAGTCGACCGCGGGCCGTCTTGCGGGCGCCGACCTCACTGGATACAAGGTCGAGGCCACGGACGGCAGCATCGGCAAGGTCGACAAGCACTCCGACGAGGTCGGTGACGCCTACCTGGTGGTCGACACCGGTGTGTGGATCTTCGGCAAGGAGGTCATGCTCCCGGCGAGCACGGTCGAGAGCATCGACCCGAACGAGAAGAAGGTCTTCATCGGCCTTGCCAAGCAACAGATCAAGGATGCTCCTGAGTTCCACCGCGAGAAGCATCTCGGTGACCAGGGCTACCGCGACGAGCTGGGCACCTACTACGGCACGGGCGGCACCCCGTTCGGCGGCCCGCTCATCTGACCCAACGCCCGCTCTGAGCACCAGGCCCCGGAACTCGCCGGACGAGTTCCGGGGCTCTTGCGTGCCCGGGTGCGTGTTCGGGCGGCGCGCGGAGAACGGGAACGAGATCACTCGCATCGCTCAGGTCGCGCCCGGGGTCCCGCTGTCCCTCCGGGGGACACCCCGTCAGGCGGTGGCACGTCGGCGTCCAGGAGCCGGGGAGGGTCGTATCCGATCTACAGGGCGGGGACGTGGAGCGTGGCTGCCGGACTTCCCGCCGTAGCGTTGGCGAGCTCGGTCGGCGTGACCGGCGGGGCGGGTCGATCGGCGTCCTGCTTCGGCAGCAGCAGCTCCTCGTATCTGCCCAAGGCGAGCATCAGGCCGAGCATCAGGGGCGGGATGAGCACCGCTAGCACTGCCATGGCGAGTCCTTCTCCGAGAAGGTGCGCAGGGGGTGGATCGCGAGTGTCCTCGGAACGCTGGGACAAACCTCCGCGTCGGCCTCCGGTCTTCGAGTACGCGAACAGGACAGCGGTGACGCCGCGTCGTCGGAGGGCGTTTCCGGAGGCGGCGGTCACCGAACTGCCGGGGAGGGCACGCTCGCGACGGAAGGCCAGGACTCTCGAGCGTCAGTTGCGCACGGTCCCTCTGTCTTCACGCCGTCAGGCGAGCCGCTTCAAGATCCTCTTGGCGTTGCCGTTGCCGACCACGGCCTGCTGTTCGTCGGTGAGACCGGACTGCGTGTCGGGGATCCCGGTGAATTTCGTCGCGACCGGCAGGATGCTGCGATCTGGTTGTCGTCCATGAACTTCAGGTGCGCCTCTGGGCTCCATCGCGGCGTGGTCCAACCCGACGGGTCCCCGCCGTGGTTCGGCAACGCCTCACCCCAGAACGGTGGCACCACGTGGGTGTGGACGTCGATACGATCTGCGTTCGCCATGAGAGTTCCCTTTCGGACGGCCCCTTCGGCAGCGGCGCCTGCAACGTGGCTTGCCGATCCGAGGCTTGCCATCTTCTTGGGTACGGCGATGGACCGAGGGCCGTCCGGCGCCTGCCCCGTGGTCAGCACGTACGTCAGGGCCGGCACCTGCGGGCGGCAGCGAAGCGGGCCGTGCTGCTCGACCTGCCGATGGAGCGTCGGTCAATCGCCTTGAGTGATGAAGCCGATCAGAGCGGCGGCGACGGCGTCGGGTTGTTCGTCCGGGATGAAATGTCCTGCGTCGGGCACGACAATCCCGGCGATGTCGTCGGCCCACAGCCTGAGGGAGGCCGCCATGTCGGGGATGGAGCCGTGGCTGCTGGAAATCCCGAGAACCGGCACCGTCAGGTGCTGTTGCTCAAGGGCCTCGTGGTTCTTTCGCGCCGATTCAGCGGCGTCTCGGTAGTAGGCCAGGGAGGCGCGGAGTCCGCCGTCAGCGGCGACGGACGCGGCGTACTGCTCGATCTCGGCGTCGTCGAAGGTGTCGGGGGAGAGGGTTTTGACCTTCAGGAACCAGCCGACGTACTCGCGTTCGCGGCCTGAGAGCAGCGTCTCGGGCAGGTCGGGCACGAGATGGAATGCGAAGTGCCAGGTCTTCCAGGCCACCTCGGGGTCGGTCGGGATGGCGTCGGGGAGTGTGACACCCGGGATTCCAGCGTCGAGGAGTGCGACGCCACGCAGCCGGCTCTCGTACTGCAAGGCGAGGGAGAAGGCGACCCACGCGCCGATGTCGTGGGCGGCCAACCAGTATTCCGAAACTCCGAGCGCCTTCACCGCGGCGTGGACGTACGCGGCGACCGTGTGCGTGTCGTAGCTGCCGTCCGGGCGTTCGGAGTGGCCCTGGCCTGGCAGATCGATCGCGATGACGTGGAATCGGTCGGCCAGGTGGGGCATCACCTTTCGCCACGCCCACCAGGTCTGCGGGAACCCGGCGAGCAGCACGACGGCCGGGCCGTTCGGCTGGCCGCCCTCGACGGCATGAAGCCGGATACCGCCCGCGTCGACCCCGCGGTGGGTGAAGCCGGCCAGCTCGTGCAACGGCAGGTCGCGGACAGGGTTGTCCGAGGCGCGGGCGGTGCTCGCGGAGTCAGTCATCGGGTTCCTTCATCGGTGTCGGGCGTGCTGGTTCGGCGTGCCGGGCGAGGGGTGAATGGCATGTTTATGGCGGTTGGCGAGCGAGAACCAGGACTCCCACGCTAACCATCTTGGATCGATCGGTCAAAGATGTCTCGACCGATCGATCCAAGATGCAGGTAGACTCCCGGCGAAGACGCGACGGGGGCGTGAAGGAGGAGGTGCGTGCCGTGTCGGGCCGAAAGCAGTTCGACACCGGTGCCGCTCTGGACCAGGCCATGCGGGTGTTCTGGCAGCGCGGGTACGCGGACGCCTCGCTCGATGCCCTCGGTTCGGCCACCGGCCTCGGCCGGGGCTCCCTCTACGGCGCCTTCGGCAACAAGGAAGCGCTCTTCGGCAAGTGCCTCGACCGCTACTCGTCGATCTACGGCGCGCGGTACGAGCAGGCGCTCACGGCCCACCCCGGTGATCCGGTGCGCGCAATCGAGGCGTTCTTCGACGTCATCCTGGGCCGTATAGCCGACCCGTCGGTCCCGGTGGGGTGCCTCATCGCCCAGTCCGCCGCGCAGTCACTGACGCTGAAGGAGGAGAACAGCGCGCAGGTGCGTGGCCTGCTCGCCATGCAGCGTCAACGGGTGCACGCGGCCCTAGCGGACTCCTCTGCCGACAGCCGGACGCTCGACGAGCTCGCCACGTTTGTCGTCGCCGTCAACCAGTCGCTGGCCGTACTGAGCCGTGCCGGCACCACGGACGCCGAGCTGCGCTCCGTGGCCCGGCTCGCCTGCACCACGGTGGCGGATACCCTCGCCAGGACGGCATCCGCGAACGTGGACGGCGATCCCTGAAAACGAGGGTGCGACTGCCGACGCCGTCAACGCCGGAATCGACGTGTCCCTCGCCGCCCTGCCCGCCGCGGCCTGATCAGGAGACCATCACCATGACCGACACCCACGCGTGACCGCCGTACCCGACTGGGTCCTGAAGTTCATGGAAGCCCTCGACACCCTGGACTTCGATGAGGGCTTCGCACCGCTGACCGAGGAAACCGACATGTACTTCGGCACCGCGCACATGGCGCTCCGCATCACCGCGGGCCCGCTCCAGACCGACGCCGTGATGTGACCTCTCTCCGGGGGCGGGACGGGCTCCAATGCCCGGAGGCGGGCGGCCACCAGCACCTTCCGACCTCGCCGCCCTACGTGATGCGCGTGGCAGGCCCGCATGAAGCTCGGTTGCACGGCCGAAACCGTGCACGACGCCGGTGACCGCTGCATCGTGGGTGTCACCCGGCCGCTGCGTCGCGGGTGCGCTGGTGGCGTCGTGCCTTCATCCGGTTGCCGCAGACGGCCATCGAGCACCAGCGGCCCTGTTGGTCTTGCTGCGGTCTCTGAGGAACAGGCGGCACTCCGGGTTGGCGCGGGCGCGCAGTCGGCCCGGCATGGTCTTGGCGTCGATCCGGGTCAACGCCGTCTCGCCCGGCACCATCGACACCGGCGCGTGGGACCCGCTGGGCGAGCAGAAGAAGGCCGAACTGTTCGCCAGGCTCTCCGCGGGCAACCCCACGGGCCGCATCGGCACACCCGAGGACGTGGCCCACGCCGTCCTCTTCGCCCTGACGAACACCTTCCTGACCGGGCACCTGCCTGGCCGTCGACGGCGGCCCGCCCCCTCACGGTCGCCACGGGGGCATGATCCGGAGGCCGGAAGCACAACGGTCGTTCGCACAAAGGCCGTTCGCACGAGTGGCTACTGCTGCTCCCACTGTTCCTTGGTGATCTCGTACCGCACGCCCCCGTGCTCGGAACCCTCGATCATCTCCATGTCGGGGGGAGTGGGGATGGTGTCCGCGAGCGTCATTGCGAGCTTCTCCATGACGTTGCGCGAACCCTGGTTCACGGCCATCGTCTCACCCCAGACCATGCGCACACCGAGGCCTGTGAACGCGTTGCCCAGCAAGGCCCGCGAGCCTTCGGTGGCAAAACCCCTGCCCCAAGCCGCCTGCCGCAGCCGGTAGCCGAGTTCGGCCTCGTCCAGCGGGCCCTGCGGCTCGGGACGCAGGCAGAACCAGCCGATGAACGCGCCGCCGTCCTTCTCGTGCGCGGCGAACAGTCCAAGATCGCCGCCCCACCTCTCGTACCCGGCGATGATGTTGGGCAGGTGGCGCTCGCGGACGATCTCGGGGGCGGTCGGCTGGCCCCCGGTCAGATAGCGCATCACCGCGGCGTCGCTGTCCAACTCGATCAGCAAGTCCGCGTCGTCGGGAGTGAAACGGCGCAGGGTCAGGCGCTCGGTCTCCAGGTAGGTGTCCACAGTGTTGATCATGCCCAGGGCAGGGCGGGCAGTTCAACGGGTTTTCCCGCTGCCGGGCGGCGGAAGGCCGACGGTCACGACCGTGCGGGGGGCAAGGCACGTGTTCTGAGGTGCCGACTGACAGGGCTGAATCGACGTTTGAGGGGTATCCGAAGCAGGTCCGGGCGCGGTGTCTTGAGAAGGGCGTGCCATGCCAGGCACGACAGAACGCATCAAGCGGCTCGCCCGGAGCCCTCAGGGGCGGCGGGTGGCCGGACCGGCACGTCGAGCCGTTGCCGACCCGCGTCGCCGGGCCCAAGTCCGGCCTGCTGGGGACGCTTTGGCACCGTCGCTGACGGCACTCGCCTCAACCAGGAAGGATCGCCGTGGAAGGTTCGTCGCTCCGGGCAGTGGGCTGGGCGCGCACGCTGCCCCTGAACAGCGAAGTGAAGGCAGCCCGTGACTGGGCGCGTGAGCATTTGGAGGCGCGGGGCTGGACGACCGCTGCCCCGCAGACGGTGGACGCGATCCTGCTCACCGTCTCCGAGCTGGTGACCAATGCGCACCGGCACGCCCACAGCAGCGCCCAGTTGGTGATGATGTGTGACGACCATTGTCTGCATGTCTCCGTGCACGACAGCTCGGGTGACCTGCCAGTTCCTCGGGAGGCCGGCACGGAAAGCCTCGGCGGGCGCGGCATGCTCCTGGTGGACGCCATGGCCGACGAATGGGAGTCGCATCCCTGTCCCCACGGGAAGTCGGTCAGCGCATGTTTCCACGTGCCGGACGCCCCGACGGACGACGCGGACGCGCCGCCGCCGCCACGACATGAGTAGCTTTGTCGCGGCTCGGGGTACCCGGCAGCGGACGTTGTTCGCCCGTCCGGGAGAGGTCATGACGGAGAAGACCGAAGACCCGCACGTCCAGCGGTTCTGCACGGTGTGCGGGACACCGGCCGGAGACGGGAGACTGTGCGAGCACTGCGCGACCGTCCTGGACGTTCCGCAGGACACGGGGCTGGTTGAGGATCAAGGGGCGGCCCTGCGACGGGACTTCGAGGGACGCGGCGAGCGGCGCTGATCATCGCGGCGGCCGGCCGAGGGCCGCACCCACCGGCGGGGCGCCGCCGTAGGGAGAGCGGGCGTGCGGCGGGGCGGCGACCTGGTGGAGGGAAGCCCCCGGAACACCGTCAGTGCAGAATGCTCACCGCGCGGGCAATGACGAGGAGCGAAGTCAGGAGAGCCGCGACGCTCTCCACGCTCATCAGGAACTTGGCGCGTGTGGAGAGGGGCATGGTGTCGGTGGGGCTGAAGGCGGTGGAGTTGGTCACCGATACGTAGAGGTAGTCCATCAGCGTGGGTACCCAGTCGGACGTCTTGCTGGCGCCGTCGGAGACCTCCTGGACGGCGTCGTCGTTCTCGTCCTGAGAGAATCGGAAGTCCGCCAACGGCAGTTCCTCGCGGGGCACCTGGGTCCGGCTGACCGGGCCGCCACGGTCCAGCTCCCAGTAGGCCAGACCGAAGACGATGACGTTGGTGAGCCAGATCTGCAACGAGGCCACCAACAGCGCCCGGCCGTCCTTCACTTCGGCCGACACCAGCTCGTGGACCAGGGTTCCCAGCGCGAGGAGGTTGCTCGCCGCGATCACGGCCACGAGTGTCAGCGACAGGACACGGAACGCCCGTGTCTGTCGAGTCAGCCGGCGCGGGTTGATCGCCACGAGGGGTACGAGCAGCACACACTCCAGGGCGGGCAGTACGTAGCGGGGGGTGATCAGGAGCTGCTGGGGCAGGAGAAGGTACAGCGCGATGGCGACGAGTGTCGCTGCCACACCTGGTAGCCGAGCCTCTCCTCGGCGCTCGTGCCGAGGATGCCTGAAACGGGCTTCTTCACGCGGTCGCGGCATGACTCCTCCACCACGTCGTCCTGCACCCAGGGCATGAAAATCGATTGGCGGCCGACGCGTCGAAAAGATCGCTGCACCGCCCCGCCGTGCGCCGTCGGCGGTTACCCATGGGTGCCACTCGACGGACGGCGCCGTGCTTGTGGAGCACGCCCCGGAATCCGAGGACGGGGAGTGATCATGGACGGCGCTCCTTCATCTCGGGCATCTCCTTCCCCGGATGTCCCCTTAGACACATGACATGCGTGGGACGCCGGTGAAGGTCCGCGGCTCGGGTCGGTGGCGCTGACCATGATCCAGGACCGCACGGCTCTCCGCCGGATGAACCCGGGACTGGGGGACCGGGCCGCCTCGGTGATGTCATCCGTGCGCCAGGTCAGCGCGCCCTGCCGCGCGGTTTGAGCGGCGTCGGGGGCATCGCCGGCGCCCGCAGCGGGGCCCCGTCGTAGCCCTTCACCTCGCCGAAGCGGGTGCCCTTCGCCCAGTCTTCGCGGGCCTGCTCGATCTCTTGCTGCGTCCGGGCGACGAAGTTCCACCACATATCGTGGGACTGATCGGAGTCATCACTGATTCCCTTCTGTTCGGCCGGGCCGCCGCCGTGCCCCCGGACGCCGTCTCAGGAGGCGAGGGCGCGAGCCGACCCGGCCCACGGACATTTCCTGAGGTGTTCAACTCGCAGGCGCCGGGTGTGCGTGGCCGCGGACCACGACAGGGAGGGTGCGCATGTGGTCTTCGCTGCGGACTCGTCGCCGATCCCGGTGCCGGGATCGATACCGGAGCGAACCCGAAACACCTCCGGGTGCCGCCGCCTCCGAGAAACGGCGTCGGCACCTGCGGTGTCCCAGCAGGGATGGAGGGGTCAGCCCCGCGCCCTCATCCCCCGGCGGTACCCCGGGTGCGCCCGATAGGGGCTGACACTCGACTCGCCCAGCATCCAGAAGCGCCAGGGGAACGAAGCAGCAGGACCGCCCACCCCCGTCCGCGGCCCTTGACCAACTCGCGCGGACGCGACGCCCCCGGCGGGCTCCGCGAGAAACAACTCGGCCCCTGCATCGCAGGCTGACTGCCCGTCATGGCGCAGATCGCCGATGCCCAACGCCCGGGCGAGGTTGGCCGGGCCACGCGCCAGGTCGCGCGCCCGCACCCCAGGCCCCCGGCGTTCTTGCGCCACGTCTGCTCCCTCCACGACGGTGCCGGCCCGGAGCAGCACCGAAGCGGGACGCCGCCCCGGTCCGCAGACGGCGTTCAGGCACCGATGCACTGCGTGCGTCCGGTACACGTAGAACGTCCCCGGGGCCCCGAACTCCGCTCGATTGGTCCGGTTCGGGCCCCGGAACGCGTGCGAGGCCGGATCGTCCGGCCCCTCGTACGCCTCGACCTCGGTGATACGCACCGCCGTCACGCCGCGCTGCGAGAGCGAGACCACGAGAGCCCCCAGGAGTTCGGGAGCCACTTCAAGGGCGGGCCGGTCGAAGAAGTGCTCGCGCACGGCGGGCCGCCGTGCCGACGTCGCCCCTGGCCCATCGAACGCTCGCAACTGCTCGTGATCGGTCCCGCCCGGGACCGTCATGTTCTCTGTCAAGCCGCTGCCTCCTGTCGAGATTCCGGGTCGCCGGATCCCGCGACCTCACAGTCCCAGCGCACTCCTTGCGTCACTCCATGGCCATAGAAGCTGCCGTGGAGCGCTCGGATACGGACTTTCGAGCCAGATGCCCGCCATGCCGTTGGAAGAGGAACAGGCTTCGGAGCGAGGTGACTTCGAGGCCGAGCGTGCGATCTACGCTGTGGACGCGATGCTGGACCATCCGCAGTCGAGTGACCGTTTCCGGGGCCGCGAGACGATCGCGGCGCAACGCGGCGGGCACCCGGCCGACCGGCACTTCACCCTGCGCATCACCGGCCACGCGCATGTATGGGTGAGCGAATGCGTCACCGTCTACGACGGTGCGCCTTCGTACGCGGTGACTGTCATGGGATTCGTCGGCCATCAGGTCGTGCAGGAGACGCAGTACTTCGCCGCTCTTTTCGGCACGCCCGGGTGGCGGGCCGCGCTCGCGGAGCCGACGCCGGGGCGGACCATCGAGGAGGCCTGATCGGCCTCGTCCGGCAACGCCGGGCTGTCGGATTCCGGCGATTGCCTGTGTTCGCCGGACACCTCCAGGGCATCAGGCGCGTTTGCCGTCGCCCGCGGCGTGCGTGGTACGGAAGCGTGCCCGGTAGGCCCCCGGCGTGATGCCCAGGTTGCGCGTGAAGGCGCGGCGCAGCGACTCCGGTGACCCGAAGCCGGTGCGCCGGGCCACCGTGCCCATGGGGTTGTCGCTTTCCTCCAGCATCGCCTGGGCGGCTTCCATGCGGACCTGCTCGACATAGCGGGCCGGGGTCATGGTCATCTCGTCGTGGAACAGGCGCGTCATGTGGCGGGGGCTCACACCCGCCCGGCGTGCCATGGCGGCCAGGGTGTGGGGGGCGGACGGGTCCTCGGCGACCGCGTCCAGGATCCGGCGCAGCATCTCCTGTCTCGCGTGCGGGGTGTGCGTACGGACACTGAACTGCGACTGGCCGCCCGGCCGCTGCATGAACACGACCATGTCCTTGGCCACGGCGCGGGCGACATCGGCGCCGAGGTGCTCTTCGACCAGGGCGAGCGAGAGGTCGATGCCCGAGCTGACGCCGGCCGAGGTCATGATGTGGCCGTCGCGCACGAACAGGGCGTCCATCTCCACGGTCACCTGTGGGTAGCGCAGAGCCAGTTGGTCGGCGAAGCGCCAGTGCGTGGTCGCCTTGCGTCCGTCGAGCAGGCCGGCCGCGGCGAGGAGGAACGCCCCGGTGCAGACGGACGCGGTGCGGCAACTGCGTGCGTCGAGCTCCCCTATGGCGTCCAGCAGGGCGTCGTCCTTGATGAGAGACGGCCACTCCGGGCCGCCGGGGATGACGACCACATCGCTGGCCCCGCGCACCTGCGCGGCCGCCAGGTCGACGCGCAGTCCGGTGCCGGATGCGGTGACCACGTCGGCGCCGTCCGGGGAGACCGTATGCACGCGGTACCGGCCGCCGAACTCATTGGCCGTCGAGAACACCTCGATCGGACCGGTGACGTCGAGCAGCCGGACGCCCGGGAAGACCAGCACGGTCACCAGCAGTGGCTTCCTGCCTGTCGACCTGTCCTTCATCGTGCGCCTCCCGCTTGGACTGGGACCCACAGGGGAGGACACCATCATCCGCCCGGGGACGCCGCCCGCGCCCGTGGTGAGCGTCGTCCGCGTCGCCGCGGGATGATGCTGCGTTCCTTTGTATGGGTCGAGGCGTCGAGTTTCGGCGCCTCACCCGCTTTCAGCGGTTGCCTGCAGTGGCGTCATGGCCACATAGGCGGCCACAACACGCTCGGATGAGGACATCAGCATGCGGCCGGCACGCCTCACGGGTCTGCTCGGTGCTCGATGTCGTGGTGCGAGGGCGTCAGGGCGCGTGCTGTTCTGTGGCGGGAGCGGTGCTTCGACACAGCGTCGAGGCCGGCCAACAGGCCGAAGTCTCCTCGGCGGCCGGTGAGAGCCGGCCACGCCCCCTGACGGTCGCCCGGCGACGATCCCTTGGCACCTGCGTCACCGGCACCAGCGCGCTCGCCGCCCGTACCGGCTCGAAGCTGTTCGTCTGGACTGCCGTCGTCCTGTACGTCCTGCTCATCTCGGCCTGGGCGGTGGTCGCCTGGTACTCCCTGCGCCATGCCGTCCGGCAGCGTGCGCGCGCCCGAATGACAGGGCCAGTGCAACGCTCCGGATGACACTGAGACAGCGTGACCCCGCCCCTACGGCGGCGCCCCGGGCGCCGTCGAAGCCGTGCTCTGCGGGCGGGTCTGCCCCGCACCGGCGGATCCGTGCGCGGTCGGGGGACGGGCCCGGAGCTTGGCGGCGACCATGGCAGCGGACACGACAGCCCAGAACACTGCGGCGATCCAGACCTCCCAGCGGCCCACGCTCGTCATCCACGAGGTAGTGGTCGCGCGTCCCAGCTCGTACGTGGTGACCGCGTACATACCGACCGGGAAGACGAGGTTCCACCAGCCTGGTCATGACGCATCCTGCGGCCGCACTCGCCGTAGCATCATTTTACGGGTAGGTCGTAGCCCGGCTGACTGCATGGTCGGGCAGGACCGAAGGCGCAGCCACCCGGCGCGACCAGCGCGTGCGGGCCTGCGGCGGTCAGTGGGACGCGGGGAAGCCCAGGTCCGGGCCGGCCGGCGTCTCGGCCGGATCCGGCCAGCGGCTCGTGATGACCTTGCCGCGCGTGTAGAAGTGCACGGCTTCGCTGCCGTACATGCGGTGGTCGCCGAAGGCCGAGTCCTTCCAGCCGCCGAAGGAGTGGTAGCCCACCGGCACGGGCATCGGCACGTTCACGCCGACCATGCCGGTTTCGACCTCCAGCTGGAAGCGGCGGGCCGCGCCGCCGTCGCGGGTGAAGATGGCGCTGGCGTTGCCGTAGGGGGAGCCGTTGATGATGGTCATGGCCTCCTCGTAGGTCTCTGCGCGCAGCACGCACAGGACGGGACCGAAGATCTCGTTCCGGTAGGCGTCCGAGTCTGTGCTGACCTTGTCGAGGAGCGAGATGCCCATCCAGTGCCCGTTCTCCAGGCCCTCGACGGTGAAGCCCCTGCCGTCGAGTATCACGTCGGCTCCCTGGGCGGCCGCACCCGCGACATAGTCCGCGACCTCGTCGCGGTGCGCCTTGGTGATGAGTGGGCCCATGTCGGACGTGGGGTCGTTGCCCGGGCCGATCTTGATTTTTGTGGCCCGCTCGGCGATCCGGGACACCAGCGCGTCGCCCGCCGAGCCGACCGCGACGATCACGGAGACTGCCATGCAGCGCTGACCTGCGGAGCCGTAGGCTGCGGTCACGGCGGCTTCGGCGGCCGCGTCGAGGTCGGCGTCGGGCAGGACCAGCATGTGGTTCTTCGCTTCGCCGAGGGCCTGGACACGCTTGCCGCTGGCGGACGCCCTGGTGTAGACGTGGCGGGCGACCGGCGTGGAGCCCACGAACGACACGGCCGCCACGTCCGGGTGGTCGAGGAGCGCGTTCACCGCGACCTCGTCACCGTGCAGGATGTTGAGCACACCGTCGGGCACGCCGGCTTCGGCCGCGAGTTCCGCGAGGAGTATGGACGCGGACGGGGCCTTGCTGCTCGGCTTGTGGACGAAGGTGTTCCCGCAGGCGATCGCCATGGGGAACATCCACATGCTGATCATCGCGGGGAAGTTGAACGGCGAGATGCCGACGATCACACCGAGCGGTTGGCGGATCGACGCGACGTCGATCTGGCTCGACACCCCCGTGGACGTCTCGCCCTTGAGTGCCGTGCCGAGCCCGCAGGCCAGTTCGACGATCTCCAGGCCGCGGGCCACCTCGCCCAGCGCGTCCGCGTGGGTCTTGCCCTGCTCGGCGGTGATCAGCGCGGCGAGGTCGTCGCGGCGCGCGTTCAGCAGCTCGCGGTAGCGGAAGAGGATCGCGATCCGATGCGCGAGCGAGGACGTGGACCAGGTGGCGTATGCCTGCTTCGCCGCGGCGACCGCAGCGTCGACCTCGTCGGCGCCGGCCATCGCAACCTGCGCGGTGACCTCCCCGGTCGCGGGGTCGGTGACGGGGCCCCAGGTGCCGGAGGCGCCTGAAGCGTCTCCGAACGGCTTGCCATTGATCCAGTGGGTGACGGTCTTCATGGGCGGAACTCCTTCATGGATGACGGCGGCGGGCCGCGCGGTTCTTGTTCGGACGCCCCACCACGCCCGTGTGAGTAGGGCTGCTGACATCGAAGCTACCGAGCCGATTTGCACGTGCAGGCGCTGCGGAGCCTCCCGGCCCGAAGTGCCTCCCTCAGGTCCCGTACCGTTGTGGCGTGGTTCACCCGCCTGCCGAGCGCCGCCGTGTTCGCCACGTGTTCGAAAAGGGCCTGGGGCGGGGCCGGCTTCTACGGCTGAGGCGCATCGCTGTGCCCGTTGACCGGTACTCAAAGGGCCGCTCAGGGCCGAATCTCCTCCGCCTCTGCGTACAGGGCATCACCCTCGGTGCCGAGCTTGCCCTTCGCGTATCGCTGCAAGGCGGGCCATTTGCTCGCCCATGCCGCGCGTCCCGGCCAGCGGCGTGCGGGCGTGCGGCCAGACCGTGTGGACCAGGGCCGTATGTCGCGCGCCACCGAGGGCGACGACGGGGTCGAGGTGTACGACGTTGCGCTCGGTTGCCTGTTCCAGGAGAAGCCGGGCTGTTGTCGAACCGGCCGTGCCATGGGGTGTGTCGTACGGCTCGATGACGTCGTCGAGGTCCAGGAGGCCGTAGCGTGTCGAGAGGATGAGCAGACGCTCGGGCTGGAGCGCTTCGGCTGCCCTGCGGCACGCACGGTGGTAAGAGCCGAGGTACATGTCTGCCGCTCGCGCGGGCCATCCCAGTTTGCGGCTGCCACAGGGGATGACAACGAGTTCCGGTCCGAGACAGTCGACATGCTCGTATGCGGTCATGGCTGCTCTCCTGACTGTTTGTGGGTGGTGTTGCGTGTGGTCGCGGTGACAGCGGCGACCAGGCCGGGTACAAGGTGGTGGAGCACGGGCGGCTGTTGGGCGGCCCATGAGAGGGGGCGGGGTGTGGCTTGCGTTTCGCACAACCAGGCTTCGCACAGCAGCGATCTCGGCCGAGTGGACTTGAAGCCCTCGGATCAGGACACGAGGTGACCCTGCGCCTCGGCTGTGCGGCGGCGGCATTCCGCGCGGGCACCGGCTACCCGGCCCGATGTGCATATATGAGGTAGTTATGACCGGTCTGGCTCTTCGGCTCAGCTCTCCCGGCGCCCTACCGTCGTCAGCGGGAAGTGGGCGAACGGGTTGACCTCCGCAACGGATGCGAAGTCGGAGCGTGGTTCTTCGTCGGGCCGCGCCTGCACCGGCTGGGCGACCACGCCCCTGAGTGTGTCAGTCGACCGGAGGCACCTGCCCCCGCCGTCGGCTCCGCCCGTCGCCACGCCATCGAGCAGAACGCCCTGGTGACATCGGCTTTCCACTGAGTGTCCGCCGACGGTGCAACGACGGGGCGCCTCCGCATGTGAGCGCGCCCCGTCCCGCGGTGCGTCATCGGCGGCTGTCATCAGTGAGGCCGGTTGTGCCTGAGACGCAGTGACGGCTTTCCGAGCCGCGCCCGGTTCTTCCGGGTCCGCCGGGGCCGCGCGTGTTGCGGCGACGTGGCGTAGTAAGTGCCGGACACCACCGCCCATGCGGCGGAGAGCACGGTGTAGAGCGAGTACCAGCCACAGCAGATCGAGGCCACACGCCGAGCCCGCCCAGCGCAGCCGTGGCCGGCGTACCCGGTGTGGTCGCCGACTGGGCCAACGCCCCTACGAGGTTCGTTCGTTCGGTCGTTGCCCGGTCGGCGTAGTGCTTCTCTGCGAGGTCGGCCCCGGCCCGGGGGGTGAAGATGCGGCCGCGGATGCATTCCGTGTGGATCCCCCCCGGGCGGGGATGCCGTGGACGTACTTGGCTTCGACGTCGGCAATCGGCTCCACCGGATTGGCCATTGCTGGCGCCGACGGGTGTCCGATGACGGTCTGCGGTGGCCCCATCCCATGGCCGTACCCGCAGGCGAGCGGCAGTGGGGCCGCTGAACGACGTCCGCGCCGGACGTACTCGCCGCCGGGTGCGGGCGGCACGACATCTGCTTTGACGACGGCCGCGTCCACGAGATCCACTCCCTGAAGCGGCCGCGGCCAAGGCCAAACAACCTGTTCCGATTCCCCAGGATGCCTCGGCGCTGGACGAGCTTGAATGCCCGGCGGCCGCACGCGACGTGAGGGAGCAGGGGAAGCCATCAAGTGGCCGCGCACTCGGTACGCGTGGACGAGCGACGCAACACGCCCCGGCCTTGACGGTCGCCTCGCTTCGGTCGTCACGTCTCAAGGCCGTGGCGGCACAGAAGCCGTCCACGTCTGATCGACCGAGCAGGGGTTGTGCGGAACCGGTAGAACTCGGCCGCGGTGACGGCGGCGGGGACACCGAGTTCGGCGGCGACCGCGGTGATCGCCTTGTCGCCGACAGCGAGGTCGGCCTGGCCGTCCGTGGTGAAGTACGGCGCGATGAACGTGTCGTAGTGAGCTCGGCTTCTTCCGCGGTCTGTCCACCGAGGAACGTCTGCATGTGTCGCACCGTGGTGTCGGGGTCGTCGTGGATCACCTGAAGTGCGCGCCGGTGGGCGTGACAGGGAGGGACCAATCACCAGATCATGCGATGCACCTCGGTTCCTTGCCGTGCCACTCTGACCAGGTGGAAAATTTCCTTGTTCGAGTCGGCTGCCGATCGGGTGGTGGGATGGTTTTCCCCACGGCAGCGCAGATGAAGGGCCGCAGATGAGCGATCAGACGAAAGTGATCGTCCTGGGAGTGATCGCACTCGTCCTCGGTGTCAGCCTTGTTCTCATACTGCAGCCTGCCTGCACGCCCTGACGGACATCACTCCCGGGGCCGCCCGGGCCATCCTGAGGGGTCGCCATGGGCGTAACCCGTGGTCCACGGGACGTGGACCGGTGTATTCGCCCCCTCCATGCATCCCGCACCCTCAGGCCGCACATGCGACCGAGGGAACAGCAGCTCTGCGCTCCCCGACAGCCCGCCCGGCACCGTGCACAGGGTGCCGTCTCAGCTTCGCCTGCGCCTGAACTCGGCGGTACCCCGAGCGGTGTTCGGGGCTGGCCACCAGGCTGCGTTCGAGATCGGGGTCGCCGGTGAGCCGGTGAGCCGGTGAACCACATCGGTGACCACGGAAACCTCGCCCCTCTCGATCGCCTGGTACCACGAGATCCATGTCTCGATCTGTTCCCCGCTCATGCCCAGTCGCCATCGCCGTGCGAAGGCTTCCTCGAGGGTCTCGGGTTCGTAGCGGTAGGGCCGACCGGTGGCCGCGGCAATCCGGGTGACCGCTTCCCCGAGAGTCAGGGCCTCGGGCCCGGTGATCTCAAGGGTGGCGCCGTCGTACTCCGAGTGGGGACCATCCTCAAGGGCGACGGCCGTGATCACGTCGGCGATGTCCTCGTGGGTGACGAAGGCGGCCCGGCCCGTCGTCGCCGGGCCGCTCACGACGAAATCCTCGTCGGCGAGGGCGGCAGGCGTCGACGCGTAGAACCCCGCCCGGAGCACTGTGTGGCGGATCCCGGTGCCTGCCAGGAACTGTTCGGTCAGCCACTGGTCGCGGGCGTTGAGGTATGTGGCGGTGGGAGCCGCGCTGACGAGCGACACATACAGGACCCGGCCCACGCTGGCCGCGATCGCAGCCTCGACCACGGTGGCGTGTTCCTCCAGCCGGCGACCCGTACGGTGTCCGGAGACCAGGATGAGGGTCGACGCGCCCTCGAGCGCCCTGCGCATGTCTGCGGCGTCGGCGTAGGCGGCCGGACCGCGCCGCTGGGCGCCTGGCAGTTCGGGCATGCGGTCTGGACTGCGTCCGACGAGGAGTTGCGGGACGCCGTGGCGGGCGAGCCGGGACGCGATCCGGCTGCCGAGCGCACCGGTCACCCCGGTGACCGCCACCGTGGCGTGATTCTTGTCAGACATGTGTTTCCCTCCGGCCCGGGTCGCTGCGGATCCCGGCGTTCTCGTTTTCGCTCATGTCCAGCAAAGTGAGCGATGGTCTCGGCCGCATCCCCGGGCGGTGCGACGGCGCCGGGGACCACCGCGACGAAGGCGCGGCGGCCTTTCCGGATACCGAGATCGTCGCGACGCGTGTCGAGCACAGGCGCAGCCACCTCGCCGGCGCCGACCGGCACCGTCTGCGCGGTCCTACGATCCATGTCCCGCGTGTCGGGGACGGAGGAGTTCAGCGCCCGTGCGAACCGACGTGCGGTTGCGCCGGTCATGCAGGGTGAAGTCGGCTCGAACGGCCACACCGGACTGCAGCAGCTTCTGGTGGACCAGGGGGTCTCGTGCGGGGTGCGAGGCGACGACGCTGATGTATCCCTCGGGCAGGCCGGTCACGGCGTACTCGCCGCGCGCGTTCGTCGTGGTCCGCACCAACTGCCGGCCGCCGGCGTCCATGACGGTCACCGCGGCATGGCGGATGGGCTGCTGCTCGGTGTCGCGGACGGTGCCCTCCAGCATCGGCAACAGCTCCCCGAAGTGGTGCGGGTGGACCGGTAGCGCGGTGGGGGTGGGCGCCTCCACGGAGGGGTCCTCCACCGGCGGTTCGGGAACGTCCTCCTGCTCGTCCTCCGCTCCCCGCCGCGCCGCTCTACGGTGGTGCCGCCACGCGTCGAGGCCCAGCAGCGCCATGCCCGCGGTGATCCACGCGCAGAGCACGAGGACCGGCTTCAGCACCCCGGCATCGTCGAAGTACAGGACTCCCCTCAGGCCGTCGACCGCGTTGCCCAGCGGCATGACGGCGTGCAGACCCTGGAAGAACCTCGGCAGCAGCTGGACGGGGACCAGGCCGCTGGAGGGCACGCTCAGCACGACGTACAGACCCAGACCCGCCAGCGGGAAGAAGTGCTTGACGAAAGGGGCCATACCCAGGGAGAACGTGGCCACCGCCGTGGTGAGCAGGAAGGCGATCGCCAGGGCCGCGGGGTCGTTGGGGAAGAAGCCCAGCCCCACGCCGACGAGGAAACCCACGATGCTGAAGAGGGCAGCGACGCCCACGATTGTGATCAGCTTCGAGCGCCGGTTGAAGGTCACCGTCCGCAGCAGGGTCGTCGCGAGTATGTAGCCGGGCACGTTCCAGGCGATCGCGAAGTAGACCAGGGTCGTGCCGGTGCCGTCCTTGCTGACCGTGGGGGCCACGTCCGTGACGGTGAGCCTCTGGTGGTTGTGCGCAGCAAGCTGGGTGAAGCCCTTGGTCAGCGCCTGTTCAAGGGGCGCGCCGTTGGCCTCTGCCACGTACAGCACAGCATGTCCGCCGTTTGCGGCGAAGCCTGCCACGGCCTCCCGGCCCAGCACCGCCCGGCGCGCTTCCCGGGCGTCTGCGACGGCGGTGACGTCGAACCCGCCGGGATGCTGCCGCTGCAGGGCGGTGTCGACGGTGCCTTCCACCGTGGAATCGGCGATCACGAGCTTGGCGTGGTGGGGTTGAGGCTGGTGGAAGGCCATGGGGAAGCTGAACAGCAGGCCGAGGAAGAGGAGCGCCGGGATGGTGAGGGTCTCGGCCAGGACTCTGGCCACGGATATGCCCCGAGGGCGCTCGTTGCGGTGTTTCACAGGACCACCCTCTGGAGGTTACGGCGAGTCATGCCGCAGAGCCCGCGGGCGCACAGCCGACCGGGTGCCCGGTGACCCGACAGTCGCCTCGCCGGTGCCGGTGATCCTGCACTACCGGCGGTCCAACCAGTTTCACGGCGCTCCTCTCGGCCGCCGGCGCCCGACCGTCGCCATGGCGCCACTCGATAAATGTACCGATCGGCACATCTACGTTGCTGGACCATACACGTACCGTTCGGTACAGTCAAAGGCGTGCCTCGTCCAGTCAATGCCGAAAAACGTGCCCAGCTGCTGAAACAGGTGGTGGGCCAGCTCCAGCGCGACGGCGTCGCGCAGATGTCGTTGAGTCCGCTCGCCGAGTCGATCGGCACCACCAAGCGCATGCTTCTGTACTACTTCGGGAGCCGCGAGAACCTGCTGGCCCAGGCACTGGCCGCCAACCGGCCCGACGCGCACGCGATGTTCGACGACGTCCGCGACAGCGCGGGACTGCGCAAGGCGGCTCATACCCTGTGGGAGGCGATGACCGTCGGGGAGCAGTCCGGGCCGGTCCGCATGCTGCTGCAGCTGCTCAGCCTGTCGACCACCGATCCCGAGCAGTACGGCGACATCGCGGCCGAAACAGTGGAGGCCATGATCGGCCCCATCGCCGCGGCTTACGTCCGGCTGGGACATCCGCCGGAGCAGGCGCGGGCAGGGGCCACGCTCCTCGTCTCCGGCTTGCGCGGTCTGTGCCAGGACCGCTTGGTGACCCATGACACCGCCCGTACCGACGCGGCCGCCCGCCACCTCATCAGGCACGCAGTCACGGCGGCCGACTGAGCCCGCGCCTCCGACCGCTTCGGCTCCTAGTTCCGTAGGTACAGGGACACGAACAGCAGGGCGTCGTCGGTCACGCCGGCCCCGCCGTCGTTTTGCCTGGAAAGGAACTGCGCCCCTTGCGGACGCAGGAACTCCAGGACGCTCTTGGCGGTTGCCGATCAGGTGATGTTGTCAATCCGCTCGCAGCGTGGAGACGGTCTATGCGGCCAGTCCCTCGGCGAGGGTGGCTCGGTAGTCACGTTCGTCGCCGCCACGGGTGGCCGCGGCCATGTTCAGGGACGCGACGACCAGGTCGGCGACGTGACGGGCGGCCATCGCGTAGCCGAGAAGGCGACGGGAGAACGGGTCGACGACCGTCGTCAAGTACAGCTTGCCCTCGCCGGTTTCGATCTCGGTGAGATCGCCCGCCCAGACGAGATCGGGCTCCTCGGCGGTGAAGTCCCGGCGTACGAAGTCCGCGGCGGCCGGCCGCTTGCCCGGCCTCGTCAGCGACCGGCGGCGACGCACCTTCCGGCCGGCCAGCCCGAGTTCGGCCATGACCTTCGCGACCGTGTTCACCGACACTCGCCAGCCTCTGCGCACCAGCTCGATGAACACCTTCGGCGAGCCGTGGGTGCCACCCGAGCCGTGGAAGATCTCTTCGATCTCCTCGGCCGGCTGCCGCCGGCGCACCTCACGCGCTGTCGGCGGACGATCCCGCCACTTGTAGAACCACGACTCGGACACCCCCAGCGCCCGGCAGGCGGTGCGGTAGGGAATCTTCTGCTCGGCCTTGCAGCTGCTGATCACCCGGACCGCGACAGCCGGGTCTGCCTCAGCTACTTCACCCACAAGGCCACGAATCGCTTGCACACATCACGCTCCATCTCCAACTCGCGGATGCGCTTGTCCTTCTCCCGGGCCTCGGCCCGCAGCCGCTCCAGCTCAGACCGCTCGCTCTCCCGAAGACGGCCGCCGGGCGATGGCTCCGCCACCGGCCGATCCGACGACGGCGAACCGTTGCGCCTCGCCCGCGACACCCAGCTGTGCAACGTCCCCGGGTGGATGCCCAGATCCCCAGCCACTTCCGGAATCGGCTTCCCGGTCTCGCGACCGCGGCAGGCGGCACTGGGAACCCCGGTCTCCCTCCGTGGGCACGCACTGCCCCGCACACCCGCCGACCGCTCCGACTCAGCCGGGCAGGTGCACGGAGGAAGAAAAGTCAGACGGTGGTGTCCGCCTTGCCAGGGTCGCTCGGGTGCGACTCAAGAGGGGTGACGACGGACGTCATCCAGGACCACAGCGGCAAGGTGCTCAGGATCCTGTCACGCAACTCGGCCTCGTCGTTGGCCCGCCACAGGGCGATGCTGCGCATCTCACCCACCGGACGCCAGATCCGGATCAGGTGGCCGGAGGCGATCAACTCGACGGCCCGGGCGGCCTCCGCGGCGCGACGGCGGTCGACCTCGGCCGCCTCGGTTCCGTCGGGAATGTTGGTGGTGACCTCGATCAGGAACTCTTTCACAAGCCAGCCTTTCTCTGATGCTGCGAAAAGACACCGCGGCCTAAGCCGTGGTGGGTCGGGTGCGATAGAAATCCGCCGCGGTGAACGTGGCGGGCACGCCCAGTTCGGCGGCGACCGCTTTGACGGCCGTCTCAGCGGTGGCGAGGTCCGCCTGACCGTCGATGCCGAACGACGGGGCGATGAACCTCTCGTAGTGCGCCCGGACTTCCTCTTCCGTGTGTCCGTTGAGGAAGGCCTGGAGATACCTGACCGTGGTGTCGGGCTCGTCCCGGATCACTCGTAGCGCGCGCCGGTGGGCCAGCACGACGGCCTGAACCGCGGGGTCCTCCGGATCGGTGTAGGTCGGGTCGACGGACACACCGACGGTCGGGATCTGGAAGAGGTCACCGGCGAAGGCCAGCAACCGCCAGCCGTTCTCGGCGGCCACGGCTTCGGGCGCCAGGGTGTCGCCCACCACCGCGGCGTCGATCGTGCCCTCGCGCAGCCTGCGCAGGTCCATGCCGTAGTCGCCGGGTGCACGGACGATGGTCTCGACATCGCGGTCCGGGTCCAGTCCGGCCTGGCGCAGCATGATGCGGGTGAAGCAGCCGGGCCCGGTGTGGTGCGGATGCACGGCCAGACGCTTCCCGGCCAGGTCGGCCAGCGAGTCCAGGCCGGGCCGGGCGAGGAACCAGAACTGGGGCTGCTGGGTGTTCACATTGAGCGCGACCCACGGGATGCCGCCGACCAGCCGGGACAGCAGCGTCCGGCCCAGGCCGATGACGGCCCCGCGGCGCAGCCGCTCCGGGTCCCAGATCGAGCCGTCCCGCAGGGCGACGTGGACACCGGCGTCGGCGTAGAAGTCCTGCTGGTCCGCGATGTAGGTGACTAGCTCCTCGTGGGGACCGCGCCCCACGTAGGCGAGATCGATCGTGTGCATGAACGCCTTCCTCAGAGGTGGCTGTGTCCTGTAGGCGGTCCGCCCGCCGGTCGCATCCGGGCGGGCCCGGCGGAGGTGTGTCCGGGACGGGGGTGTCGCTGCAAGGACGTCCTGTCGCGACCCGGCCGGAATGATGCTGCTGGTGTGGAATGCGCCACATGTCCGCTGTGCGGATGTGGGTGGCCCGGCCGCCGACCGTGCGGGGCGCTGGAAACCCGGGAGCTTCGGGGTACCGAAGGATCTCCCACGCGGCAGGGCAAAGGCGGCAGAACGGGCCAATCGCGCACGACGCCCCCGAGTACACCGACTACCTGGTGGCCCCCAAGGTCGACGCGCTGCAGGCCGCCTGCGCCGCCGTGTCCCCGGCCGCGGTCCTCCTGCCCTCCTCGGCCGAGTCCAAGGAGATCGCCGCCCGCCTGGCGCTGCGCGTCGGCGCCGGCCTGGTCACCGACGCCGTCGACGTCGAGGCCGGCCCCGAGGGCCCGGTCACCACGCAGTCGGCGTTCGCCGCCGCCTTCACCACCCGCTCGCGCGTGACCCGGGACATCGCGGTCATCACCGTCAAGCCCAACTCGGCCCCGGTGGAGGCCGCCCCGGCCGCCGGCACGATCGAGGAGCTGGCGGTGGTTTTGTCGGACCAGGCGACCGGCACCAGGATCACCTCGCGGACCCGGCGCGAATCGACGGGACGACCGGAGCTGACGGAGGCGGAGACCGTCGTCGCCGGCGGCCGCGGTGTCAACGGAGCGGAGAACTTCCGGATCATCGAGGCCCTGGCCGACTTGCTCGGCGCGGCGGTGGGCGCGTCCCGCGCGGCCGTCGACTCCGGCTGGTACCCGCACGCGCACCAGATCGGCCAGACGGGCAAGAGCGTGTCACCGCAGCTGTACGTCGCGGCGGGTATCTCGGGCGCGATCCAGCACCGGGCCGGCATGCAGACCTCGAAGACGATCGTGGCGATCAACAAGGACGCCCAGGCACCGATCTTCGACCTGGCCGACTACGGATTGGTCGGCGACCTGTTCGAGGTCGTGCCCCGTCTCACGGAGGAGATCCGGGCCCGCAAGGCCTGATCGCGTCGAAACCCGTGCACCGCGAGTGTGTGGACGACACCGAGGGGGAGCCTCTCCCGTTCGCCACATTCTCCTGAACCCCCGAAGGCACTGACAGCGACACCGCACATCGATGTCAGTGCCTTCGGGCTGCCCGGAAGCGCACAGGACGCTCGGAGCGGAGAAGTCGTCGAAGCCGGTGAACATCGCCGCATTGCCTCACTCACCCCGAGACAGGTCGGATGTCGTCATACAAATTCCGTCCCAGGTCTAGGACTTGGAGACATGGTTCCGTACATTCATCGGGTGTCTGAGCCTTCGCTCGTCCTGTGGGAGATCGACTATCCGCACCATTGTCGCCGCACGCCTTGCTGCAGCCGTGGCCTGTCTGGGTTTCACCGGCGGCCCGCGATAGGGTCTCGGCGTAGGAGAACTGGATGGGCAGCCGCAGCCCGCAACTCGCCGCCGCACGGGCAGCGAACGACGTGGGCACCTGATCCTGCGGCGGCTTCCTCACCCGCTGACTACTGGAAATCTCCGCAGGCGTGTTCGTGGGCAACCCGTCAGCCCGTATCCGCGACGCGCTCTGGCACGAGGTCCTGCAATACGTCGGCCAAGGACGCGCCCTGCTCGCCCACACCGCCAACAACGAACAGGGTTTCACCTTCCGCATCGCCGATGACCTGGTCGGACACCATCTCCAGGACTGCGGCCACATCATCCCCCTCGACCGCCCCGACGCTTTGTTCGCGCTCCTTGCTCCCTTCCTCTCCGCCGATCTGCCAAAGTGAACGGAGCGGGGCCGAAGGAATCACGGCCGGCGGTTCGGGCGTTCGTCCCAGCGGTGAGTTGTCCAGGACCGCCGGATCAGGCTGCGCACGGTGATGAATGCGTCGGCGAGGTCGAAGAAGGCATCAATGACAGTGACGCGACGCTCGTAGCACCGGGCGAGACGGTGAAAGGCGTTCTGCCACGCGTGAGTGCGTTCGACGTGCCAACGCCGACTGGCCTGAATGGGCGTCTTCGCGCCCTTGGGTGCGATGCATCCGTGCAGGCCGCGTTCGCTGAGCAGAGCGCGGGTGGTGTCCGAGTCGCAGCCGGCGTCCAGGTGCACGGTGTGATGTCGGGCAACGGGCCGAGGCCCTCCAGACGGTCCAGAGTCGGGGCGAGCAGCGGAGAGTTGTGGCGGTTGGCACCGGCCAGGACACGGCCCAGCGGAATGCCGTATCCATCCGTCATGCCCGAGCGCTTCAGTCCCTGTTTGCCGCGGTCGACCGGTGAACGTCCGCTGGCCTCCCCGCCTCCAGGTGACTTGGTGATCGCTCCGTCGACGGCGCTCTGGACTCTTCGAGGGGGAGGTGGCGTATGCCCAGGTCAGCGCGCCCTGCCGCGCGGTTTGAGCGGCGTCGGGGGCATCGCCGGCGCCCGCAGCGGGGCCCCGTCGTAGCCCTTCACCTCGCCGAAGCGGGTGCCCTTCGCCCAGTCTTCGCGGGCCTGCTCGATCTCCTGCTGCGTCCGGGCGACGAAGTTCCACCACATATCGAACCCCATTGCTGTTCCTGCTGGTCAGCGGGCCTCAGGACTGCTGCTGGTCAGCAAAAGGTCAGCATCGGTCGTGGGGAGTCGGTTCGGCGTGGCACAGAGTTCGTTGCCCAGGGGGATGGGGTCGTTCTTCAAGGAGTGCGGGCATCCGCAATCGCGGTGGGCGAAGTGCCCCCATCTCTACGCGGTCCGGTACCGGTCGGCCGCTGGCAAACAAGTGGAAGAGTCCGGGTTCGCCAACAAGGACTTGGCCATCGAGCGCTTGACGGAGGTCTACAAGGAGAAGCGGACGGCGAAGCAGGGGCAGCCGAAGGCGGAGCGTATCCGGACGTACGGGGCGATGCGCTTCGCGGACTACGCCGAGGAGTGGAAGGCTGGCCAGCGGCATTTGGCCGTCCAGTCGGTCAAGCACCTCGACTCGCTGCTGGAGCACCACCTCTACCCCGCACTCGGCAGCCGGCGGATGAACTCCTTCGACCACAAGGTCGTCGACGGATTCATCCGCACCATGGAAGGCAACGGGGTCGGTCTGGCCACCCAGTCCAACGCTTTTGACAAACTGCGTGCGATCCTCCTCGATGCCCAGCGTCTTGGCATCTACCCCGAGAACCCCGTGGCCGGGGTCAAGGCGCCGCAGTACGACCCCGCGCGCGCAGTCATCCCCTCCCCGGAGCAGTTGCGCGGGATACGTACCGCGGGCGACGACGCGTTCATGCTGATCGTCGACTTGATGAGCGGCTGCGGCCTGCGCAACGGTGAAGCGGCCGCGGTGAACCTCAGCAACATCGTGGCCGACGACGTGTACCGGGTCTGTGAGCAGGTCATCATGGCCACCCGAGAGTACGGGCCGCTCAAACACCGGAAGCCGGGGGAGTACCGTGACGTTCCCATGCCGGCCCGGGTCAGGGAGACGATCGAGTGGTATGCCGAGAAGCACGGAACGGTCGACGGCTACCTGCTGCGCCAGGCAACCGATCCCAGCCGGCCGTACCAGCACTACGCGATGGACAATCAATGGCGGCGGATCCGGGCGTCATGCACGGTAGACGTTCCTGAGGGGATGGTGCTCTACGGGAACCGTCACTTCTTCGCGTCGAACTGTCTCAAGAACGGCATTCCGATCACGGACGTTGCCGAGTGGATGGGCCACAAGAGCATCGACGTGACCTTCAAGATCTACCGGCATCTCATGCCGGGATCGATCAGCTCCGCGGCACAACTCCTCAACATGAGCCTGGCTGCTTGAGCTTCGCGCTATGGAACAAGGAGCGGCTGTGGGGGTAGCTGTGTAGCAGCGGTCCGTTGGGCGATGCCCTGTGGGTCGGTGGTCAGATCGAGGGGTATTCGCCGCTAAGCACCGGCAGTTTTCGGCTCCGGATTATTACCAACGCGCTGTTGCCGTAGGGCGCTACTGAACTTGATTGGGTGATGTCGGTGGCGTTCGTCTGACAGCGAGCGTCCGGTGTCGGTAGCCCTGGGGGTGTGAGGTACGCACAGGGCGGCGGGCTGACAGACGCGGAGAAAAACAGGGCGGGAGCGGTTGCGACTCCAGGCCGTGGAGCGCTTTGAGGGCGGGCAGAAGAACGCGGAGATTGCTGCTGACCTGCGGATCAGCGTGCGGTCGGTCGAGCGGTGGCGCCGGGCCTGGCGTGATGGCGGCGAGGTTGGGGTCCTATCGAAAGGCTCGCCGGGAAGACCTCGGCTCAGTGAAGTCCAGATCTCGAGACTGGCACGGGAGTTGGAGCGCGGCCCGCTGGTACACGGCTGGGCGGACCAGCGGTGGACACTGGCGAGGAGCAAAACGCTGATCGGCCGGTTGTTCCACGTCTCCTACACGGTGGAGGGCACCTGGCAGCTGCTGAAGCGGCACGGCTGGAGCTGGCAGCAGCCGGCCCGCCGAGCGATCGAGCGCGACGACAGCGCGATCGAGGTGTGGAAGAAGGAGACCTGGCCGCGGGTAAGAGCATCGAGGCGGAGCGCGGCGCCTGGCTGGTCTTCGAAGACGAAGCCGGACGGTCACTGACTCCGCCGCGCGCGAGAACGTGGGGCCGTCGGGGCTGCACACCGGTCGTGCGCGTACGCGGGCGAGGCTCCGGGCGGGTGTCGATGGTCGGCATGACCTGCTACAAGCCCGGCCAGCGGTCCCGGCTGTTCTACGCGGTCCGGGAGTACACCGGACGCAAGGACCAGTCGAAGGGCTTCGGTTGGCGCGACTTCCGGGACCTGATCGTCCGCGCCCACATCCAGCTCGGCGGTCCGATCGTGCTGGTCTGGGACAACCTCCGCCTGCACCTGACCAAGCAGCTTCGCGAATTCATCGACGCGAACGCCGACTGGCTCACGGTCTTCCAGTTGCCTACCTACGCGCCCGACCTCAACCCGACCGAAGGTGTGTGGTCGCTGGTCAAGCGCGACATCGGCAACCTCGCCGCAGCGAACCTCGGCGAAGTCACCCGCGCCGTGAAACGCAAGCTCAAGACCCGCCAGTACCGTCCGGATGTCATCGACGGCTGCCTGACGGGCACCGGCCTGCTGCCGGGCCCCTGATCTCCTGGTCTCGCCTGCGCGCAGTCGTGCTCCAATAGCAGCGCACGCCCGGAGGCTCCCTCCTGGGAAGCCCGAGCCCTGAACGGAGGCGGCATGATCGCGCAAGGAGCCGCAGGAGCCTTCTACCTCCGGTACTGGCAGCCAGCCGACCATGCGGAGATCGGATACCAGGTGACGGGCGTCGCCGAAGTCGTTGCGCACGCTGACCGAGCCGCGCAGATCTACCGTGCGGCCGGGTCCGACTGCCTGGCCGGCGTCTGTGTGTGGCGCGGCGCCGACATCCCTGAGAACTCCCTCAGCCTCGCCATCGGTCCAACACGCTGGGCCATCGTCCACACCGACGCCGATTTCTTCCAGACTGTGACGCGAGGTCCGCGGAGCCCGGAGCGAACCCGGCAGAAGGTTCGCTTCGACGATCTGCTGGAGATCCCGAGCGACTGCTTCATCGACAGGGCGCTCGCGATCGACACCGTGTCGCTGTGGATGTCCAAGGACACGCTGCTGCAGGCCGCAGGCTTCTCCAACGACCTGCTTGGTTAGGTCGGCGGGGGCATGGCACTCATCAACAGCCGATCCGGCCGCTTCCCCGACATCACCCATTCAAGTTCAGTAGTGATTTGGCCGGGGAGGGGAGGTCGCGAATTGCTGGGGCGCAGTTGCATCGTGCTTCGTTTATCCCGGGCAGCCCGAAGTGGTCGTCCGATTCGCCTGCCGCGTCGTGCAGGGAGGTGCCAGGCTGCCCCCGCCTCGTTATGAGTCGCAGGACTCGGGGAGGCCCGGGACAACCGCCTGTTCGTGCTGGCCGTGGTCAGGCTGCCAAGACGAGATTCTGGTTGAGGACCTGGGCAGCTGAGCTGATCGATCCCGGCATGAGATGCCGGTAGATCTTGAAGGTGACATCGATGTTCCTGTGCCCCATCCACTCGGCGACATCGGTGATGGGGATCCCCTGAGTCAAGCAGTTGGAAGCGAAGAAGTGTCGAAGGCTGTAAAGCACCATCCCCTGGGGGACGTCAATCCGTCCCTGAACCTTAATCCGCCTCCATTGGTTGCTGAGACTGTAATGCGGGAACGGCCGTGAGGGATCACTCGGGTGGCGCAGCAAATAGCCATCTGACGTTCCGTACTTCTGGGCGTACCACTCGATCGTCTCCCTAACCACGACTGGCAGTGGAACGTCGCGGTACTCGTTGGACTTGCGGTGCTTCAGGGGCGCGTACTGGCCGGTCGTCTGGTTCACCTGCTCGCTGACCCGGTAGACATCATCGGCCACCATATTGCGGAGATTCACTGCAGCTGCCTCAGCATTGCGTAGGCCACAGCCGCTCATCAAGTCGGCGATCAGCCGGAATTGGTCGTTGCCAGCCGTGCGTATCATGCGTATTTGCCCGGGAGACGGGATCACTGCGCGTTTGGGGTCGTAGAGTGGGGCCTTCACACCGGCGAGAGGGCTCTCATGGAACAGCCCAAGTCGATGGGCGTCGAGCAGGATTGCCTTGAGCTTGTCGAATGCGTTGGCCTGGGTTGCCAGACCGGCACCGTTTCGCTCCATGGCCTGGATGAAGCTCTCGACGACCTTGTGGTCAAACATACTCATACGCCGACTGCCCAATAGGGGGAAGAGGTGCTGCTGCAACAATGAGTCAAGGTGACGCACCGAAGCTGGGCCCAGGTCCCGCTGGCCAGATTTCCACTCGGCGGCGTATTCCTCGAAACGCATGGCCCCGTACTTTTGGATGCGTTCTGTTTTGGATAGAGATCTGTGTACGGAACGCTTCTCGTTGTAGATCTCCGCTAGACGACCGATCGCCTTTTCCTGAGTTGCAAACCCCGATTCCTGCACTTGCTTCCCGGCCCTAGAACGGTAGCGGACCTTGTAGAGGTGGGGGCACTTCGACCATCGAGATTGCGGATGCTCGCATTCTTTGAAGAACGACCCCATCCCGCGAACCAGCGGAGTAGGCAAACGTGAAAAATCCTTTCACTGTAGTGTATGTGGATCGAATTGCCTGGAACCGGAGTCCCGAATCGGTTCGGTGGCGCCTCAGTGGATACGTTGTTGTCGAATCCAAGCCTCGACTTCCGAAACCCTGAATCGAATCTTTGCATTGGTGCCTGCCGCGAACCTGTAAGGTGTCAGTCCTGAGCGGATGGCATTTCGGTATATCCAGGAAGCTGAGACATTCAGATACTCGGCTGTTTCGTGGACGGTCATGAAATCTCCAGGCATTTCCCTCCGCGTGTCAAGCATGATTCTTAATTGCGGTTTGTCGGGACCGTCGTACCCGTGTCGTGCATCCACCATGGTGTGCAGGATCGCCGGTTTGGCCAACCGGCGATCCTGCGCTATGTTGCTTGCTTTCCCCTGAAGACTGCTCGTTGTGCAATCACACGCGAAGGGCGCCGTGTAGCGGCCGCGTGGTCGACGTCGCCGCTGGTCAGGCTCCCGCCCATTCAAGTGATGAGGTTGATGGCCTGGAGTTCTGTGCTGTCACGGCGCCAGGCACGGCTGTGAGGGCGGTCGGCCCAGCACATTCTTCGTCTGCTGGTGGTACAGCGCTTGCGAGCCCCTGAACTGCGGTGATGGTGTAAGGAGTGGCCTTTGCGGCTGGGTTGGTCCGCGTATGGTCCGGATCTTTCCTGTCCCGTGGCTTCGTGTGCGCGGGAGAGACTGAGGGCAGATGGAAGGGCGACGCCTTATGGGAGGCGCTTGCGTGTGCGGTACCACATGGCACATGTCGTAGAAGCCGTCTAGGGGCGTCCATCCAGTCCTATGCGGACATGTATGCCCAGTTTCGGGATCCTGTGCTGGGAGGGTGTCCACGGGGTGTGTGATTCGCGCGTGACAGCTGGCAGCACGACGAAGCCCCGCCGGTCTGCCTTTCGGGGCTTCATTGTGCGGCTGGTCAGGATGGATTGGTGCTCGTGCTGACGGCTCCGTTGCACTCGGGGTCACCGCTTTCGAGTACGAGGAGGAGCGAGGCCGTGACGACGCGGGCTGCGCGGCCGATCAGCAGCACGCGGCAAGGGAACTCCCCACGACGCACAAGGTCGTAGCCCTTGGGTGGATGTCCCGAAAGGGGCCAGCGAGCTTCGTGCCTGCGGCGTCGCATGACTCCAGGTCTCTGACCTGGGCGAATGACGCCCGGCCTATGCCCTGTGTGAGCGTGGGTTGCTGGCGGTCAATTCCTCTGCCGGAAGCTGAGGTTGTCGTCGATGACGGTGCGTGGTGAAACGGGCAGTTTCTCCGGATGCTCGACGTCCAGTCCGACGATCTCGATCTCTTCCCTCCAGATGGTTCGCAACAAGTCCTTCACGAACTCCACGGTGATCTGCTCACCGGCGCAGCGGCGGTAGCCGAACCCGAAGGGCGCGTAGCCGGCCGCGTCGCAGAGTGGGTACGCCGTGCCGTCCACCACGCCGTAGACGGCCCCGTATGCGCTGTTGGTCATCTCTGCCCGGCGGCCGTCGCTGACGGCGAACGGTGCGGGTGGGAAGGGGCACCGGGCAAGCCCGGCCCCATGGGCCTTCGCCTCGTCGTTGTCGACGCTCGTCGGCGCCGCCTTGTAGCGGTCCGGATCGAACTGCTCCGGGTTGCTCCAGTGCCGGGGGTCCTCGCTTGTCGCCAGATGAGGGCTGAGGGCGAAGTTGGCGGTCTGGTCGCCGAGACCGCGCATCGTGGTCACGGTCGAGAGGCTTCCTCCGTTCGGTGAGACCGTACGGAACACCTCCATCACGAACCGGTCGAGTGAAGTGAACACGCCACCGTCCGCTTGGTCCGGGCCTCCCGTCATCGTCCGTGAGAACCACTGCCTGACGGTCGGGTCGCCTCGGGTCTCCTCCAGCAGCTCCATGGTGCGGTAAGCGATGTTGCCCCACTGGCTGAACGCCAGGAAGTTGTGGAAGCACTCGAAGACGATGTCCTTGCGGCGGAAGTGTTCGCCGCCTCCGCCGTTCTTCAGCCAGTGGTGGACGAAGGTCCCCTCCGGGTCCTTGACCTCGCCGTCGATGACCGCCTGCACCCGGCCGTCGATCCACTCCCTGAGGAACGGGCGCAACTCGCGCACGCGCATGATGTTGTCGTGCACGATGTCCGAGGTCGGGTACCAGTAACCGAGGACATTGGTGAAGCTGGAGCCGATCTCCCGGATCTCTGCCGGGATGGCTTCCCCCGTGACCCCCACGTGAAGGTCCCAGTACATGTCGAAGTAGTCCCCGTAGTACTCGTGCATCAGGGGCTTGCCGGCGTGCGAGGGGGTGAACAGCTTGTCGAGGAAGCCGTGAACCTTGTCGGCGTACTTGGCTGTGTAGAGATCGGGTGTCGTGGCCGACATGTAGATCTTCTTGCGCTCGTTGTCCTCTCCCCGGTCCTCGTAGCCCTGGATGAAGACCGTGACCCCCTCGTCCGGATTGGGCTCCCAGCCGCTGTACAGCATGCACCAGAAGTGAGGCGGGGCCGCGTTCTCCTTGCTCAGCGCGAGATCGATCATGGGGAGTGCCGGCCGTTCCGCTGTGATCTGGCGGCTCATGAGGAACGGTACGACGGCGCCGTCGATGTATTCAGGTTCGAAGGTCGGCGGGAGCAGACCGACCAGTTCCTTCGGCGTGATCATGCCGGCGTCCTCCAATGATCTCGTTGTTCGGGACGGCTCGTGCCTCACCGAGGTCTCCGACGAGTCAGCGGCCTTCCCAGTGGGGGGAGCGCTTTTCGGCGAAGGCGTGGGCTCCTTCCTGCGCGTCGTGGGACGCGAGGACCGGTGCGACGAGTTGGTCCTGTTGGCGGAACGCGTCCTGATCGCCGTATGCGGTCCGCTCGTTGACCGCGCGTTTGACGGCCGCGATGGACAGCGGGGCGTTGCGCGCGATGCGGTGGGCCAGTTCCACGGCCTTGGTGAGCGTCTCGCCGGGCGGTGTGAGGTGGTTGACGAGGCCGAGCTGATGAGCCCGTTCGGCGGGCAGGGGGTCGCCGGTGAGGAGAATTTCCAAGGCCATGTTGCGGGGGATGCGTTCGGGCAGCCGTACGATTCCCCCTTCGGGGGGAACCAGGCCGAACGTCACCTCGGTGAGGCCGAAGGTGGCATTCTGGGCGGCTACGATCAGATCGCAGGCGAGCGCCATCTCGGTGCCGCCGCCCAGGGCCCAGCCCTCGACGGCGGCGATGAGCGGGGTGTGGAGCTGGGTTCGGGTGAGGCCGGCGAAGCCCCGTCCGGGGATCACCGGGGTGTCTCCCTTCGCGAATGCCTTGAGGTCCATCCCTGCGCTGAAGATGCCTCCGGTGCCAGTGAGTACACCGACCAACAGGTCGTCCCGGGTGTCGAGTTGGTCGAAGGCTTCGGCCAGCGCTCGCGCGGTGGCCCCGTCGATGGCGTTGCGTACCTTGGGCCGGTCAATGGTGATCACGAGGACGCCGTCGTCTTCTTCGGTGCGCACGGTGGGCGCATCCGCGATGGGATTGTCGGTCATGGTGGGGTTTCCTAGTCTTTCCCGCGGTGTGGGTCGTCTGCCGATGACGGCGGAGGACTCCTCGGGGGGTACTCGTGGCCCGGTGCCGGGGTGTTGTCTTCGGGCCACTGCTAGCCGGGGATCGCTCCGCCGGTACGCAGGGATTCGATGTCGTCGGCACCGAATCCGAGTTCCGTGAGGACCTCCTCGGTGTGTTCGCCCAGGTCGGGAGCTGGGCGTGGCGGAACCTTCGACTCCTGGTCCAGATGCACGGGACTGTTGACGGTCAGGTGTGGTTCGCTGCTGCCGTCATCGATCGGCACCACGATCTGGTTGGCCAGGAGCTGGGGGTCATGGGCGAATTCCTCCAGTGTCTGGACGACCCCGTAGGTGAGGCCGGCGGCGTCGAGGATCTCGCGCCATTCGGCCAGGGGACGGGTGGCGAACCGCCTGTCCAGCAGAGTGACGATGTCGGCGGCGTGGGCGCGGCGGCTTGCGGTGTCGTGGAACCGGGGGTCCTCGGCGGCCTGGGTCTGGCCGATGGCCTTGAGGAAGAGAGGGACCTGCTTGTCCTCGTTGGCGAAGGCCAGGAGGATCCAGCGGTCGTCCGCGGTGCGGTACACGTTGGCCAGGGCGTTGGGCGGGTCGGAGCGGTCGACGGGGCGGGGAGGCTTCCCGCCGAGCAGGGCGGCCTGCAGCCACATTCCCGCAGCCCAGGCACCCTCAGCAACCAGTGACGCGCTGACGCGTGCGCCCTGGCCGGTCTTCTCGCGTCGGTACAGGGCGGTCATGATCCCGGCGAACAGGCTGATTGCGGTGGGGTGATCGCCGGAGCCGAACGCGTTGATGGCAGGGGCCGCGTCGCGCTGGCGGGTGAAGTCCATCAGGCCACTGCGTGCCCAGAAGGCCGTGACGTCGAAGCCGGGCAGGTGTGCGTCCGGGCCTTCCTCGCCGAACCCGGTGACATCGGCATAGACCAGCCGGGGGTTGATGGAAGCGAGATCGTCGTAGTCCAGGCCGAGCTTGTCCCGGGTGCGGGGCGGGAAGTTGGTGACCAGGACATCGGCCCATCGCACCAGTCGTTCGAGTACGGACCGGGCGTCGGACGACTTCAAGTTTAGCTCGATGCTGCGCTTGTTCCGGTTGTCCAGCTGCCAGGGGTAGTTGACCCCTTCGACCTGGGGGTTGGGAGGCATCCGGCTGAGGCCGCGGTAGCTGTCGCCGGTGTGCGGTGGTTCCACCTTGACGACGTCGGCGCCGAAGTCGCCGAGCATCGTGGCCGCGGCCGGTCCGGCGATGAAGCTGGCGATATCGACGACGTGCAGTCCCTCCAGCAAGGGCGTGTTCTCCATAGCAGGTTCCTCTTCCGCGGGGTTGTCCGGCGGACATGGAGGTGTCCTCGTCGCCGGCGCCGCCTGCGCGCGGGTCGCCAGGGGATGCGTACGGCGGGCGGCGCGGCGAAGCGGGTACCGACGTGGCCGGTTGTGCAGGCGCAGGGCCAGGCCGTGTGGCGCGGGGTGCGATCGCGCGCCGGTGCTAGTGCTTGCCGTTGGGGGCCATGGGCACGAAGGCGTTGTATCCGGTGATGTCGCGGCCGACGATCAGTGCCTGCACGGTGTCGGTGCCTTCGTAGGTGTCGATGGCCTCGATGTCGCACAGGTGCCGGGCAACGTGGTAGTCCAGCAGGATTCCGTTGCCGCCGAGCATGTCGCGGGCGTCGGCGAGGATGGCCCGGGCGCGTTCCGTGTAGTGCATCTTGGCCAGCGCGACCCGTGGCATCGACATCTTGCCCTCGTCCATGAGTTGGCTGAGCCGGTAGTTCATGCACACCATGTCGGTGACATCCGCCAGCATCCGCGCCAGCCGGTACTGGATGAGCTGGAAGGACGCCAGCGGTACGCCGAACTGCTTGCGCTGCTTGGCGTAGGCGAGGGCGGTCTCGTAGCCGGCGATCGCGGCGCCGACGGACTCCCAGGCCACACAGAATCGCGAGGCCAGCAGGACCTTCTCGGTGTCGCGGAAGGTGTGGCACTCGGTCAGCCGGTTCTCGGCGGGCACCCGTACGTCCTTCAGGGAGATCTGCGCGTTCTGTACGCAGCGCAGGGCCGTCTTGCCCCCGATGAACTCGGGATCGAACCCGGTGGTGCCCTTCTCCACGATGTACCCGCCGACATGACCGTCGTCGCCGCGAGCCCAGATGATGACGTAGTCGGCGAAGGTCGCGTTGCCGATCCACCGCTTGTGGCCGTTGAGTACGTAGGAGTCGCCGTCCCGGTGCGCGGTGGTCTCCAGTTTGACCACGTCCGTTCCGTGAGCGGGCTCGGTCAGACCGAAGGCGCCGATCTTCTCCAGACGCGCCATCTGCGGCAGGAAGCGCTGCTTCTGCTCCTCCGAGCCCAGCAGGTCGATCGACATCATGGCCAGCGCGGAGTGCACCCCCATGAAAGTGGACATGCTCAGATCGCCGCGGGCCAGCTCCATGATCACTACACCGGCCGTCACGTTGCTCATCCCGGGCGAGCCGTGTCCGGGAATCTGGAAACCCGCGATACCCAACTCCGCCAGCTTGGGCACCAGCTCATGCGGAAACTCCGCGCGCTCCCAGTAGGGGTTGATGATGGGGATGACTTCCTGGTCCATGAACTCACGTACGCGCTGTCGCAGCTCCTGCTGATCGTCCGTGAGCAACTCGTTCAACAGGTAGTAGTCCGTATGCTCGGGACCGCCCAGCACGGGCGGCTGCACCACTGGCTGACCGTTCCCGGAGCCGACTGTGGTGACGTCGACAGGCATTATCGTGTCCTGGCGCTTCGCGTTCATCCGTCCGGCGCTCCCTTTTTGGGTCGACCTGGGTCCGTTCTACCCCCATGAACACGAATCTACGGGCCGGCCGCGGAGAAACCATCGGACCCGGAGCACGAACTCCCCGAAGGAATTCGTGCCCGTGACCCGATGAACTCGGTGTGACTACCTCCGCACAGAAAGGCGACCACGCCGGGGAAAGTGGCTGTTGGAGGGCTTGTCGGGGGTGTGCTGGATGGCGCTGCCGGGACCGTCGCGATAGCGTGACGATATGGCCGTGGGCAGCGTCGAAGCGGAAAAGTGCCTCTCCGTCGTGGCGTCAAGGGTCGCTGTGTACATGCCGGAAGTCAGCCAGGACGTGTGGGAGTTCGTTATTGCCGAAATACCGCAGCTGAGAGGCGACGGAATAATTCTCAACACGCTCAAAGCGAGCGTCGAGGAGAATATCGCCACAATGCTGCACGGTTTTGAGAACGATATGCCGCTGGCCGACGTCGAAGGACCTGCGGCCGCATTGGATTATGCGCGGCGACTGGCCCAGCGCAATGTTCCCGTCGGCTCGCTCATCAGGGCCTACCGGCTCGGCCACTGCCGTTTCCTGCGGTGGTGCATGGACGAACTCCGCCGTCACCGACCCGATGAGGATGTCTCCGCGGCCACCGCGCGCCTCATGTTGGAGTTGAGCTTTGGATACATCGACCGCGTCAGCGAACGAGTGATCGAGGTCTACCAACTGGAACGGGACCGTTGGCTGTTGGGACAGACCGGCGTACACGCCGTACGTGTGCAGGAGATCCTTGCAGGGAAGCACATGGATCCCGAATCGGCGGAATCAGCCCTTCGTTATCGCCTACGCCAAACCCGTCACGTGGGGATGCTTCTCTGGCTGCCCGAGGCCCCCCTCGGTGGTGAGGGGCTCGACCGGCTCGACCGGCTGACAAGCCGGATCGGCGAAGAACTCGGCTGCTCTTCCAAACCGCTGTTCGCCGCCCAGGACGAGACCCTGGCCTGGGTCTGGCTGCCCTTCGGCTCGTCCCGTGACCTTTCCTGGGACAGGCTGGTGAACGCGGTCGAGGACGGCGATCCCACCGCGAGAGCGGCCGTGGGGGACGTGGAACCCGGCGTCGAGGGTTTCCGCCGTACTCATCGCCAGGCTGTTCGCGCACAGGAACTGGCCCTGGCCGCGGGGCCGGAAGCCCGGGTCACCGTCTACGCCAGGGTGGCGCCGATCGCATTGATGTGCACGAACATCGAGGACACCCGTGCCTGGGTGTGGAGCGTGCTCGGTGATCTGGCCGTCGACGACGAGCACTGCGCACGACTGAGGGAGACCCTACGGATCTTCCTCGCCACGGGATGCAGCTACACCGCCACCGCCAGCCGCCAGATCCTGCACAAGAACACCGTCCAGTACCGCATCCGAAAAGCCGAGGAAGCCCTGGGGCGTCCGTTGCAGGAAGGGCGCCGGGACCTGGAGATGGCGCTGCTCGCCGTCCAGTACCTCGGCTCGTCATTCCTGCGCACCGACCCTGAACCGTCCTGACCGCGCACCTCGGCGATCCTCGTGGTCGTGGTGAACACGAAGTCCGCTCATGGCCTGCCCAACGCGGCCGGCGGGACGATCTCCCGCTTGAGGATCTTGCCGGTGGACCCTTTCGGCAGCGCGTCCACGAGCCAGACCTGCCGTGGATATTTGTACGGGGCGACCTGGCGCTTGACGTAGTCACGCAGTTCCTGGGCTGTGGCGGTGGCGCCTGGCTTGAGCACGACGGCGGCGCCGACCTCCTCGCCGAGATCGGGATCGGGCAGGCCGACGACCGCGGCGTCGGCCACCGCCGGATGCTCGTACAGCACGTCTTCGACTTCGCGGGGATAGACCTTGTAGCCGCCCCGATTGATCAGATCCTTCTCCCGGCCGACGATCCAGAAGTATCCGTCCTGGTCGACTCGGCCGAGATCGCCGGTGTGGAACCAGCCCTCGCGGATCGCGGCGGCCGTGGCCTCCGGACGCCGCCAGTACCCCTTCATCACGTTGTGCCCGCGGATCGCGATCTCACCGGTCTCGCCCTGCGAGACCTCATCGCCACTGTCGTCGACCACCTGCATACGGACGCCGTGGATCGGGGTGCCGATCGAGCCGGGCTTGCGTGGGGCGTCCAGGCGGCTGAACGAGGCGACCGGCGAGGTCTCCGACAGCCCGTACCCTTCGAGCACGACACAGCCGAACGCGGCCTCGAAGGCGCGTATGACGGCGACCGGAATGGCCGCGCCACCGGAGACGGCCAGCCGGAGCCGAGAGACGTCGTAGGCGTCGCGGTCCGGCGTCTGCGCCAGCCTGCTGAAGATCGTCGGCACCCCGGCGAAGATGGTGACCCTGTGATCGGCCAGCATCCGCAGTGCCTGCTCGGCGTCGAAGCGCGGCAGTAGCGTCAGACACGCACCGGAGGTGACGGCGGCGTTGAGCGTGCAGCTCTGCCCGAACGCGTGGAACAGGGGGAGCCCCCCGAAGATCAAGTCGTCCGGGGTGAGACGAATCAGGTCGGCCGCCACGATGTCGCAGTTGCGGGTGAGGTTGGCGTGGGTCAGTTCGGCACCCTTCGGCTCACCGGTGGTCCCCGAGGTGTAGAGAATCACCGCGGTGTCGTCCTCGTCTCGCTCGACCACGTCCTCGGCGAGTGGGGCGGACGCGAGCAGTACGTCGAATCCGCCGGGATCCACGACCACCGCATCGGCCTCGACCTGCTGCGCGCCGGTCCGTACCTCGTCGGCGAAGGCGGGCCGCGCGAACAGCAGCCGGGCACCCGAATCGCCGAGGTAGTAGGCGACCTCCCGGGCCTTGAGCAGGGGGTTCATCGGGACGACGACGCCGCCGGCGCGGAGCACGCCGAAGTAGGCGATGGCGAATTCCGGACTGTTGGGCAGCATGATCGCGACTTGGTCGCCCGGTTTGACGCCGCGGTCACGGAGTAGTCCCGCCATGCGGGCGCTGACCTGGTCGAGCGCGCGGTACGAGAGGATGTCATCCCCTAGGCGCAGCGCAGCGCGGTCCGGGTGGGCACCGGCGCTTCGTACGACCTTCGACGCGAGGTTCATGGCAGGGCACCCTTCAGCTGCTTGCCCGGCCGCGTAGCGTCAGCAGGAGTGGCGACATGACCCGCACCGCCCTCGCGTCCGACGGAACCCGCAGATGATCGCGGTCCGGATCACCTCATTGGTTGTGGACCGCGTTCTGCGGCCTTCTCACGGGCGGCGTCGGCGGTCCCTAGCGGGCGGGGCCCCACCGACGCACGGGGCACGGGCCCGACGAAGCGGCCCCTCGTCCACCTCACAGGGGACCGTGCGACCGGGCCGTCGGAGTCCTGAGTGGTCGCCGGCCGAATCCCGTCCGTGCACACGTGCATGCACGAAGGATCCGAGGTCCATTCTGCCGCACCGCCTGGGTGCCGCATCTCGGCTCACTGTTCACGGGTCTGACCCGCCTACGGCTCCTCGGTGGGAATCACGGCATGGGCGATCCCGGTGAGGTTGCCCTGCGCGATGAGGATCTCTCTGCGGTTCGATCCGTCGAGATCGGCCGCGTAGACAGTCCCGGCCATGTCGGTCACGAACATGCGGCTGTCGTCCAGATCGAGAGCGATGCCGATGCCTTCCATCAGATGGGTCCAGAGGATCTCGGGCTCCCGCTGTCCGTTCGGCGGATCCACCGGCGTGCGGTTCACGGAGTTGCCTCGCGGCGGGTCCCCGCGGTCGGTCCAGTACAGCGTGCGCTCCGTGAGGTCGAGTTGCAGGTCGATCGGCTCCGGCAGCCCCTGGAGCAGCACCTCGATGTCGCTGCGGTCGGCTGCGGATTCGCCGGCGGGCAGATCGATTCCGGCCCGCAGGATCTTCCCGAGTCCCGCATCGCTCGGGCCTTTCTGTGTCCAGTACAGGTGCCCGCCGCCAGGGTCGACGGCGATTCCGACGCACCATCTGGTCTGGTCGCGGCGGTCGTTGTCACCCTGGCCCGTCTGTACGAGCGTCTCGACGTTCGAGCCGTCGAGGTCGCAGCGCATGACGCGCATCCCTTCGCGATCACCCCAGTACAGCTTCCGGCCGGTGGCCTCGAGGTGCAGCTGCTTCGGCGTGTACGTGCCACCGCTGGGAACGATCGTCGTCCGGTTGCTCCCGTCCATGTCGACGCGCTCGATCGATCCGTCGTTCACCGGCGGAGATCCCATGTTCGTCCAGTAGATGTGCCCCGCCTCCACATCGACGGCCACACCGTCGGGGAACCTGCATCCGCTGACGATGGTCTTCTTGTCGGTGCCGTCGGGCTTCACGGAGAACACGCGACCGTCACTGAGTTCGAGCACGAACAGTCTTTCCTGCCGTTGTGTCACCGTCTCTCCTCTCGGGTGGGAGCCCGCTGTTCCGGGGGCAAGGATGCGGTCTCACGCCGACCGGCCGGCTGCGTCGCCGGGTGGGCCGGATGCGGCGCGCACGGCCAGCAGGCGGAGCAGCATCGCGTCGCGCTGGGCGGCCAGGTCGTCGACCGAGCGACCCCCCGCTTCTTCCAGGACGCCGTTGACGATGGTCTCCTTGAGTTCGGGCGTGAGTTCCGGAGTGCCCAGTTCCTGCCACATCCCGGTCAAGCGCGGCATGAGGGTGTCCATGAAATGCTGGATGCCGCCCTCGCCTCCGCCCAGATGCCACAGCAGACTCGGCCCCATGACGCCCCACCTGAGTCCTGGACCCCAGGACACCGCGTCGTCCGAGTCCGCGACGTCGAGCACTCCCTGCTCGATGAGGTGGACGACCTCGCGGTACAGCGCGGCCTGGATACGGTTGGCGACGTGACCGGGGAGTTCCTTTTTGAGGTGGATCGGTTTCTTGCCGATGGCTGCGTAGAAGGACAAGGCGTCCTGGATCGTCTCCGGGGCGGTTTTCGTTCCGCCGACGACTTCGACCAGTGGGATGATATGCGGCGGGTTGAAGGGATGCCCGATGAGGGTGCGTTCCGGACGTCGGCACTCCGCCTGGATGTCGCTCATCGTGATGCCCGACGAACTCGACGCGATGATCGCCTCCGGCGGCGTGGCGTCGTCGATGTCGGCGAACAGCTTGACCTTCAGTTCCGGGCGCTCCGGTGCGTTCTCCTGCACGAAATCGGCGTCGGCCACGGCCTGCCGCATGTCGGTGGTGAATCCCAGACGGTCGGGTGAGGCTCCGGGTTGGGCCCCGAGTGTGGCCGCCGCGTCCCATGCTGCGGCCACATACGACCTGAGGGCTTCTTCCGCACCGGGGCCAGGGTCGGTCGCTGTGACGTCGAAGCCCCGCGCCAGATAGTGCGTCGCCCAGCTCGCTCCGATGGTGCCGGTGCCGACGATCGCTACGCGATGCACGGATTTGTGAGTGTTCATGGCTTGTCGTCGCTCCTGGTGTCGGGTGCCGGTGGGCGAGGGGAATCAGGCCGGGTGGCAAGAGGCCGGCGCTGGTCGGCCGGCCTGTCGTCGTCCGTGTTGTCGGCTCGCGTGCCGCTCGCGCTGTCCGTGGCGCGGCGCCAAGGGCCCAAGGGAGCCGGAGCTCAGGGACACCGCGGTGCTCCTCTCGCGCGGGCGGTGCCTGCGGCCCGAGCCCGTCCACCCGCCTCTTGCTCCTCGTCCGGTCGGGTCGCCTGGCGCGTGACCACTACTACGAGGGCATCCCATCGCGGCCCGTCCTGACTCGGGTGGCTCCGTTCCAGGGTGCGGCTCTCGCCTGCCCGGGGCATCTCGGGGACCGCGGGGGATCCGGGTTCCCCGTCACGCTGCGAGTACAGGTCATGCCGGGCCGGGACGATCGGTGGGGCGGGGCGCCAGGGGTTACCGGTGACAGCCGACCGGAGAGTTACTACAGTCGGCCATGTCGGTGTGTCGTCTTCGCAAGGGTGCGGAGGGCGCTCATGGCTCATTGGGATGTGGCGCGATCGCCGGCGAGCATGCGGTTGCTCACCCGGCTGGGCGCCGATCACGGGCTGTCGCCGCAGGTGTGTCTGAAGGGAACCGGTCTGCGCGAGCCGGAGCTGCACAATCCCTCGGTGACAGTCGCTGCCCGCCAGGAGCTGACCGTGATCGTGAACCTGCTGCGGGCCTTGGGGGATCCACCTGGGCTGGGCCTGGAAGCCGGCGTCCGGTACCACCTGACAACCTACGGGATCTGGGGATTCGCGATGATCAGCAGCCCCAGCTGGCGCAGTGCGTTCGACGTGGGGCTGCGGTATCTGGGTCTGACGTTCGCTTTCACCCGCATTCAGGCCCGGGACCGGGGCGACGAGTTCCATCTGGTGCTCGACACACCAGGTGTTCCCTTGGCACTGCGGCGGTTCGTCGTGGAGCGCGACAGCGCGGCGATCCAGACCATCCACAGGGAGTTGTTCGCCTCACCGATCCACATCCGGGACATCAGCTTCACGTTCCCACCACCGGCGTCGGGCGGTCACCGGTACACCGAGATCTTCGGTGTTGAGCCGGTGTTCGGTGCGGCCGAGAACGCGGTGAGCATCCCGCCGGACCTCCTGGACGTGCCGCTGCCGCAGTCGGACGAACTCACCACCTCGGTCGCCTGGGAACAGTGCCGGCAGCTGCTCGCGGGTCGGCATGCGCGGGCCGGGGTGGCCGGACGGGTCCGAGATCACCTGCTTGTCCGCACGGCGAGTCCGCCGGACTTTGAGGAGGTGGCGGCCGCGCTGCACCTGAGCGAGCGGACGCTGAGGCGGCGGCTGGCCGAGGAAGGAGTGTGCTTCCGTGGGCTGCTGGACGAGATCCGCGAGCAGCTGGCCGAGGAGCTGCTGGTGACCGGCGGGCTGCCGGTGGGGCAGGTGGCGCAGCGGCTGGGGTATGTGGAGGTGTCGAGCTTCTCGCAGGCGTTCCGGCGGTGGAAGGGAGTGGGGCCGCGGGAGTACCGGTCGAGTCAGCTGGCGCGTCAGAATGAGCCCGGTGACACGGGCGGTGAGTCGTGGCCGGGCCCGGTGGTCGCGGCGGCGCCTCGGCCTTGAATCCCCCGGTGTTCTCGGCGGGTCTACGTCCCGGCGGTGCCGGCGAGGAAGTCGGCGATGATTCCGGCGAGCTCGTCCTTCCTGGTGAGCAGGCCGAGGTGGCCGTCGGGGTGTACGTGCAGCCGGGCGTTCGGGAGCAGCCTGGCCATCAGACGGGCGTTGACCGGCGGGATGATCGGGTCGTCGGCGCCGGCGAGGATGAGTGTGGGGTGGCGGATCAGTGGCAGGAACGGTGTGCTGGTCCAGCCCGCGCCCGTGGCGAGCTGGTAGAGGTAGCCACGGACAGTGAGCCCCCGTTCGGGGTCGAGGAGCAGTTGCTGCACAAGGTCGGGCCGGTCGCGCAGGGCACCCCCGTAGATGTGGCCGGCGATGGTGCGGGCGTAGTCGGCGTCCCAGTACCGGCGCGGGGTGGCCATGTGCGCGAGCACTTTCGGGCGGGCGGGCACCATCAGCCAGCCGGTCGCGGTGGACACCAGTACCAGGCGCCGGCAGCGGCGCGGGTTCTGGAGGGCGAACTGCTGGGCGAGGCCGCCGCCCCAGGAGACGCCGAGCACGTCGGACCGGTCGTGGCCGAGCGCGTCGAGCAGTCGGCCGACGAGCCGGGCCAGCGCGGGGAAAGAGCAGGGCAGCGGCGGCAGGGGCGAGTCGCCGACCCCGGGTGGGTCGAACCGCACCACCTCGATCGCCGGGTCGAGTGCGTCCACGAAGGGGTCGAGGAGGTCCAGGCTCGCGCCGATGCCGTTGCACAGCAGCAGGGGCGGTCGGTCGGGATCGGTGCCCGGACGTACGGCGACGCGCAGGCGCCGCCGTCCGACCCTGACGAAGCGGACGGGCCCGGTCATCAACGGTCCAGTACGTAGCTACCGGGGGCCTCGTCCAGGACCCGCAACCGCCCGCCACCGAGCGACTCCGACACTGGTACCGGCGGGCCGGACCGGTCACCGAGCCAGCGGGTGTAGTCCGGCCACCACGAGCCCGCCACCGAGGTCGCCGACGCAGCCCAGTCGTCGGCGTCGACCGGGGTGTCCTCGGCGACCTGGTAGCTGGACTTCCTGTTGGTCGGCGGGTTGACCAGCGCGGCGATGTGCCCGTTGGTGGAGAGGACGAAGCGGCTCTTCCCGCCCAGTAGTCGGGTGCTGGTATAGCAGTTGCGCCACGGACAGATGTGGTCGGCGCTCCCGGCGACCACGTAGGAGTCGACGAGTACCTGGCCGAGGTCGATCTCGGCGCCGAGCAGTGTGGCGCCACCCGGGTGGGTCAGCGCGTTGGCCATGGCCAGCGTGACGAAGTCGCGGTGCAGCTTCGCCGGCATCCGGGTGGTGTCGGCATTCCAGAAGAGGATGTCGAACGCCGCGGGCCTGCGGCCTTGCAGGTAGTTGTTGACCCAGTAGTTCCAGATCAGGTCGTTCGGGCGCAGCCAGGCGAACACCTCGGCCAGTTGGTTGCCGTCCAGGTAGCCGCGTGAGCGCGATGCGGCCACTGCCGCCTTGGCGGTGTTCTCGTCCACGATGGCCCCGGGGGTGCCGGCCCTGGCCTGGTCGAGGAGGGTGACGAGCAAGGTGAGTGACGCCAGCCGGTCCTGGCGGTCGGTGGCGGCGAGGTGTGCGGCCACCATGGAGCAGAGGATGCCGCCCGAGCATGCGCCGAGCAGGTGCGCCGACTCGGACCCGGTGACCGCCCGGGTGCTCTCCAGTGCTTCGATCACGGCCTGCGCGTAGGCGTCCAGCCCCCATGTGCTGTGCCGGGCGTCCGGGTTGCGCCAGGACACGGCGAAGACCTGCAGGCCCTGGCCGACGAAGTACTCGATCATGCTGCGCTGCGGGGCGATGTCCATCACGTAGAACTTGTTGATCGTGGGCGGGACGATCAGCAGGGGCGTGGGGTACGCGGACTCGGTCCGTGGCCGGTACTGGATCAGCTCGAACATCGGCGTGCGCAGCACCACCGCACCGGGCGTCACGGCGAGGTCGCCGCCGACCTCGTAGGCGTCCGACGGCACCATGGCCGGCACCCTGGGCGCTCGGGCCAGGTCGCCGAGCAGGTTGCGCAGTCCGCGTACGGCGCTGACGCCACCGGTGTCGATCACCGCCTTCCACGCCACCGGGGACAGCAGCGGATTGTTCGACGGCGACGCGGCCTCGACCAGGTTGGACACCAGGAAGGCGACCCGCTCGCGGTCCCGCCAATCCAGAGGCACGTCCTGCGCCAGCCCCTCGACCATGGTCGACGTCGCCAGATATGACTGGACGACCCGGCGCAGCAACGGGTTCTGGGCCCAGGCCGGGTCGGCGAACCGGCGGTCGCGCGCGGGCGGGGCGATGTTCGACGAGCCCCGGGCAATCCTGCCGTACTCGGCGGCCAGAGTGCCCACCCGGCGGGCCGCCTGCCGCGGGTGGCGGACCAGCCCGCCGGCGAACCGGGCGGTGGAGGCACCGGGCAGGAACCGGCGGTTCACGCCCAGCGCCGCGTCGGTGAGCATCAGGTCCAGCGATCCGGCGACCTCGCCGGGTTCCTCGCCGAGCCCGACGGGCGGACGGTCGGCCTGGCCAGGGCATGTCCGGGCGGCTTTCATGGGCGTGCTTCCCTTCGGACGGAGTGTGTGGGGTGGACGCGTTTCAGACGAACGCCGAAACGCCCGTGATGTCACGGCCGACGATCAGGTTCTGGATCGTCTCGGTGCCCTCGTAGGTGTGGAGGGCCTCGATGTCGGTCATGTGCCGGATGACGTGGTGGTCGAGCAGTGTCCCGTTGCCGCCGAGCAGATCGCGGGCCTCGGTGAGCACCTGCCGCGCCGCGCCGATGTTGTGCGCCTTGGCCAGGCCCGCGAGCGTCGGCTCCATCCGTCCCCGCGCCGCGAGGTCGGCCAGCCGCCGGCAGTACAGCTGCATCGCCGTGACCTTGGCCAGCATCCTCACCAGCCGGTCCTGCACCAGCTGGAAGCCGACCAGCGGCTTGCCGAACTGAGTCCGGCGCCGGGCGTGGGCGAGGGCGGCGTCGTACCCGGCCACCGCGTGCCCGAGCGCGGCCCACGCGCACCCGGCCCGGGTGGCGGTCAGCACGGCGGTCGTATCGGCGAACGACCGGGCGCCGGGCAGCCGGTTGCCGGCCGGTACCCGCAGGTCGGTCAGTTCGATCTCGGCCTGCCACACGGCACGGACGGCGCCCTTGCCATCGAGCACGCGCGCTCGGTAGCCGGGCGTTCCTTTCTCCACCAGGAAGCCCTTGACCTGCCCGTCGGACTCGTCACGGGCCCACAGCACCACGACGTCGGCGATGCTGGCGTTGCCGATCCATGTCTTGCGCCCGTTGATCACGTACGATCTGCCGTCGCGGCGGGCGGAGGTGGCCAGCCGTACCGCGTCGGAGCCGTGGTCGGGCTCGGTCAGCGCGAACGCGCCGAGCTTCTCCAGCCGGGCCAGGCGCGGCAGCCAGAGCCACTTCTGCTCCTCCGAGCCGAGCATCGCGATCGAGCGCATGGTCAGGCCGGCCTGTACGCCGACGAACGTGCCGATGCTGCCGTCGCCGCGGTTGAGTTCCATCTGGATCAGGCCGGCGGACAGCGGGTCCATCTCGGGGCAGCCGTAGCCCTCGATGCCGTCCCCGACGATGCCGAGCGCTCCCAGTTTCTCCACCACCGGCCAGGGGAACTCGGCCCGTTCCCAATAGCCGTTGATCATCGGTGGCACCTCGCGCTCGACGAACTCCCGTGTGCGCCGCAGGTAGTCCAGCTGCATCGGCGTGAACTCCTGGCGGAACAACAGGCAGTCGGTGCCGCGTTCCGTGCTCGATCCGGTGGCGAGGTCCATGGCGGCCTCCTGTTTCCTGTTCCTGTGCGGGGCGGGTTGTCGTTGCGCGTGGCGCGTTGGGCTGCTCAGCCGGTGCGGCGCAGGTGTCTCAGCGCTGCCTCGGCCGCGTTGGCACCGCACATGCCGTGCGCGCCGGGCCCTGGTGGGGTGGCCGCCGAGCACAGGTACACACCGGGAATGCCGGTGTCGTACGGCGAGAGCGTGGTGCGCGGCCCGAAGATCAGCTGCCGGACGTCCTTGGCACCGGTCATGATGTCGCCGCCGACGTAATTGGCGTTGTAGGCGGCGAACGAGGCGGGCGAGCTGGTGGACCTGGCGATGACGCGGTCGCGGAAGCCGGGGGCGAAGTGCTCGATCTGGGCGGTGATCGCCTCGGTGACGTCCCCGGTGTAGCCGTGCGGCACATGCGCGTACGTCCACAGGGGATGGACGTCCCCCACGGAACGGCCCGGGTCAGCCAGGTACTGCTGGCCGACCAGGACGAACGGGCGGGCCGGCATCCGGCCGGCGTGGATGTCCCGTTCCGTCGCCGCCACTTCGGCCCAGGTCCCTCCCAGGTGGACGGTGCCGGCGCGGCGGGCCTGCTCGTTGGTCCATGGCACGCCGCCCTCCACCGCGAAGTCCACCTTGAACGCGGACGGACCGTGCCGGTAGCGGCGGTAGGCACGGGCGACCCGGGCCGGCAGTCGGTGGTCGAGGATCCCCGCGACGGCGCCCGGCGCCAGGTCGAACAGGGTCACGTCGGCCGGCGGCAGTTGTGAGGCGTTCACGATCGCGGTGGTCGTCTCGATCTTGCCGCCGAGGTCGGTGAGCAGCGCGGCCAGCGCCCGGGTGAGGGAGCCGGAACCGCCGACGGCGACCGGCCAGCCGTGGCGGTGTCCGGCGGTGATGATGCCCACCCCGATGGCCGAGGTCATGGGGTGGTGCAGCGGTCGGAAGCCGTGGGCGGCAACTCCGGTGAACAACGCCCGTGCCCGCTCGGTGGTGAACAGCCGCGCCAGCGTGGCGCCCGGCAGCACCGTGGGCAGCCCGAACCGGGCCAGTGCCAACGGGTGGCGCGGGACATGCAGCAGGGGTCGCATGATGTCCTCGCTCACCGTGTCGAACTCCGCCGACGACCGGCCGAACAGCGCCTGCCAACGCCCGCCGTCCGGACCGAGCCCGGCGGCGGTCTGGCCGATGGACCGGTGCAGTACACCGGCGTCGCCGCCGTCGAGGGGGTGCACGCAGTCGATCTCCGGCCACGCCCATGCCAGGCCGTAGCGCTCCAGGCCGAGGCTGTTCAGGAAGGCCGAGCCGACCGCCATCGGGTGGAACGCCGAGCAGTGGTCGTGCAGCAGACCGGGCACCAGCGACTCGCCGGAGCGAGCGCCGCCGCCGATCTCGTCGGCCGCCTCGAAGACGGTGACCTGTACGCCCGAGCGGGCCAGGGCCACGCCGGCGGCCAGCCCGTTGGGTCCGCCGCCGACCACGTTCGCGGTGCCGTCCCGGTACGCGGCTTTCTTCGGCTGCCTGTTCACGACAGCACCTCGTGGCCGTGTTCCCGCGCGTCGGTGGCCGGGCCGGCCGGGGCCGACCAGGTGACCCGGATCGGGATCGGCCCGTTGGGCAGCCACGGCTGCTCGGCGACCGCGTCGGCGACCTTCCAGGTGCCGCGCTCGATCACGCCCAGCGCCGCGTCGATCACCTTGTACTCCTGGCAGTTCCTGTGGACGGGCTGGGACTCCACCCAGAACACGAGCAGTTCGCCCGGCTCGAACCCGGCCTGTTGCTGTACGGCGGTGATCAGGTCCTCGTTGTGCAGGTGGCCGTCGCCGAAGTTGAATCCGATCAGCGAGTTGCACAAGAACTCACCCTCACGCACCACTCGGGTGTCCGCGTCGGGCAGGTGCCGCAGCAGCAGGGAGAACAGGCCCCGTCCCTGGCTGTGCATGCTCCGCCAGGCGATCACCTGTTGCATGCACACCTCGGCCCAGTCCCGCTCGTAGCCGAATGACACGTACTGGTCGACCAGGTTGGGCGCCGAGCGGGTGACCGCGTTCAGCTTTTCCTCCGTTCCCGGCTTGAACGCCCATACCGCCGAGGCCCAGTTGCCCGCGTACTGTCGCATCGAGGGCAGGAACGACACCAGGTCCGGCCGCAGGTTGCCCAGCACCGGGAAGAGCAGCAGTCCGGCGACGAGCGCGGCGGTCAGCCACGGCGACGACATGTCCGTCACGGCATAACCGTCCCAGCTGGGGAAGCCGAGGAACAGGAAGACCGCCGCGTAGGCGAACAGGACGTTCCACTCCAGCGGCACCGCCAGCGGGAACGTCGAGGCGATGAACACGTGGAAGACGACCATGCCGGCGACCGCGAACAGGGTCAGTGGCCACCATGGCGACACCAGTAGCACCAGTGGCAGGACGATCTCCACGGTGGTGCCGCCGACGTGGGCCATCAGGTCGGCGGACCGCGACGGCCGCAGATCCCGCGGGTAGTCGCGGTAGTGCGCGCGCTTGACCGCCCGGAACGGCATGCTGGGGCTGTTGCTGACCATCGGTGGCACCACGTTCGAGAAGTGCTTGCCGAACTTGGAGCAGCCCGCTCCCACCCACACCACCACGATCAGCAGCTTCAGCGCGATGATCATGTCGGTGAACGGCAGCACGGAGAAGAAGAACAGCGCCGGCAGGTACTGCTCGCCGCGGGCGGCGAGGAACACCGTCTTGTCCCGCAGTCCGATCAGCACCAGCAGCGCCATGACCGGCACGATCAGCCGCGGGTCGACCAGTCCGGAGACGTTGTCCGGCAGCGCCGCCGACAGCGAGCCGCTGTGCACACCCGGCCGGATCAGCGCGACGATCACGGCGGTCAGCAGCAGCAGATAGAGCACGATGTCAAAGGCGGAACGCCGATTGCCCGAGGTGAACGGGACCCGCTTCCACGGTCGCAGTCGGATGGTGCCGGGCCGGGCGTAGAACAGGATGCCGCCGGTCATGGGCCGGACATGCCCGGCCAGCGGGCCCCACGAGCCCGCGATGCCGATCGTCTCCAGCAGCACCGTCCACAGGACCAGCTTCTGGTACACGACCGGCTGGTCCCACCACTGCGACACGTGCCAGAACGTCGGCAGCCCGGACGTCACGGTGGCCACCACCACACCGCCGAGCGCGTACAGGACGAGCAGCTTCACGACGTAGATCATGTGAACCATGCGCGGCGCACCGAAACCGTGCTCGACCCAGTTGCGGGACAACACCTTCACCCGCTCCATCAACGGCTCGCGGAGAAAGGTCTGCGGTTCCACCTGGGGCAGGTCGGGGTTGAGGAATCCCATGAGTGCCATCTCCTTGTCGGCGCCCGGGGCGCTCTAGGCGGGCTGTGCGGACAGCGACCTGCGCAGGGCGGGCTTGTCGATCTTGCCGACGGGGTTGCGGGGCAGCTCGTCCACGAGGTGGACGGCAACCGGGAGCTTGACCTTGGTGAGGTTCTGCCGGCACAGGCCGAGCAGCTCGTCCGCGGTGACGGGGTGCGCCTCGGCGTACGCGACCACGTAGGCCACCGGCACCTCGCCGTACACCTCGTGCGGCATGCCGACCACGGCGGCCTCCAGCACCGCGGGATGGCGGCAGAGCACCGACTCGATCTCCTTGGGGTACACGTTCTCGCCGCCACGGATGATCATGTCCTTGATGCGGTCGACCAGGGTCAGGTAGCCGTCCGCGTCGAGCACGCCGACATCACCGGTGTGCAGCCAGCCGTCCACGACGGCCTGCGCGGTGGCCTCGGGCCGGTCGAGGTAGCCGCGCATGACGTTGGCGCCCTTGACGACGACCTCGCCGGGCTCGCCGACACCGGCGAAAGAGCCGTCCGGGCGCATGGTGCGCACCTGCTGGCCGGGCAGCGCGACGCCCACCGTGCCCGGCTTGCGGATGCCGTCCAGCGGGTTGACCGTCGACGCGCAGCAGCCCTCGGTGAGGCCGTAGCCCTCGATGATCGGAAAACCGAACCGGGACTCGCTTCGGTCCAGCAGTTCCTTGGACACGGGGGCCGCCCCGCACACCGCGAACCGCACCGACGACATGTCCGGCAGTTGCTCCTCCGGTACCTCGGCCAGCCGCGCGTAGATGGCCGGCACGGCGGAGAAGTACGTCGGGTGGTGACGGGAGAGGGCCGCGAGGAAGGTGTCCGGAGCGAACCGGGCCAGGATCGTCACCTGCGCGCCCACCATCATCGGTGCCAGGCAGCTGATCAGGATCCCGTTGACGTGGAACAGGGGCAGCACCAGCAGACAGCTGTCGTCGCGGTGCAGCTTCATCGCCTCGGCGATCGAGACGCCCATCGCCACGAGGTTCGCATGGTCGAGCCGCACACCCTTGGGCCGGCCGGTCGAGCCGCTGGTGTAGATCAGCAGGGCCAGGTCGTCCGGCCCGACTGCGGGCGGGGGCAACGTGCCGGTCGGCCGGGTGCTCAGCTGGTCGACGGCTAGCACGGGTACCGCGTAGTCCGCGTGTGCCGATGCGGTGACCAGCAGCTTGGCCTGCGAGTCCCGGATCTGGTAGCCGGCCTCGTTCGGGGTGAACACCGGGTTGACCGGCGTCGCCGCGGCGCCGAGACGCCAGGCGGCCAGCAGTCCGAGCAGCAGCTCCACCCGGTTGGGCAGCATGATCGCCACCACGTCACCTGGGCCGATTCCCCGCGCGGCGTACTGCTCGGCGACCGCGTCGACCCGGCGGGCTGCGTCCGCGTACGTCAGCTCGACCCGGTCGTCGCGCATGCAGACCGGATCGTCCACGCCGGACGGCCGGTGCCAGGGAAGGTATCCGATACGCATCTGCCTCACCTCGACAACTCGAAGACCTACGACCACCCCGGCGGGAAGAGACAGGGCCGGGCGGCGGGCGGGCGTGCAGCACACCGTTTTCCGTCTTCACCGGCATCGCGGGCGCTTCACGTGTTCACAAGGTAGGCAGCGGGTGCGGGTCCGGCACATGTGAGCGCAGGCCGAAGAGTTACTGCGTTCGGCCACCGGCTGTCTTCACATGGACCCGGCGTGCTCTTCGGACAGATCGGTGACGGGTCGGCCGGGATCTGGCCCCTGACGGGGCGGCTGCGTTTCCTCACCGGGCGGTGGGACAGCCGCCGTTGACGAGTCAGGGCGGGCACCGTTGCGGACGTCGTGTCGGAGCAGGCGCGGGTGACCGAGCCGGGCCCCGGTCAAGCGGCGACGGCCTCGCCGATCTCCTCCTCGGTGTCCTCTTCGCCTGCCGCTGGGTGGGCAGGTATCGGGTCAGGGGCGGCACGTCGCTCGGCCACCGCGGCCGCAACCACCAACACCGCTCCCGCGACCAGCCAGAGCACCAGGGAGAGGATCCGGCCGCCCAGGTCCACCGAGTCGAAGTAGAGCAGGCTTCTCGCGCCCTCGACGAAGCCGGCGCCGTTCCAGAAGGCGTGCAGTGCGCCGAAGAAGCCGTTCTGCAGCTCCGGTTCGAAGATGCCGCCACAGCTGGTGAAGTTGAGCATCACGAACAGCACCATGAGGACCAGCGTCGTCAGGCGCTTGAGGAAGGTGTGCAGGCCGATACCGACGGTCAGAATCCCCGCCGAGTAGAGCAGGGCCATGGCCCACACCTCGGACAGGTCGTGGTCGGCGATGTCGAAGACCGGACCGGCCAGTACCGCCCCGATGGCGCTCACCATCAGCGCGGTGGCGATGCCCATGGCGGCCCGGCCCCACACCGACAGCGCTGCTCCTGCCGCGACGATGGCCGCGACGCCGGCGTAGGACCCGACGCTCAGCGCGACCAGCAGGAAGAAGAGGTTCTCGTTGGTGGGGTCGCCGCCGGCCAGCCGCGACAGGTCGGTGACCTTCAGCGGGGCGTGCTGCTTGGCGGCCACCGTGGTGAAGACCTCTTCGGCCGCGGTGGCCGAGGTACTGGAGTTGGCCTCGGCGACCAGCAGTTCCGGGTGCTTGGCACTCGGGACGTACGCGCCGACCAGGTCCCTGTCCATGATCCGGTGCCGTGCTGCGGCGCGGTCGGGCACTGTCGTGACGTCCAGGGTGTCACCGGCCTTGTCCTTGATCGTCTGGGCCAGCAGGTGAGTGCGTGCCGAGGTGCCGACCACGGCGACCTTCAGCCCGTGTGCGTGGGCCTGCGGCGCGTGGAAGGCACCGAGGTAGGTCAGGCCCATGCCGAGGCACATCAGCAACGGGGTGAGCAGGTGGATCGCCGTGTGCCGGACGGTCAGGCGCTTGATGGGGTGGTGGCCCTTCGCATGGCTGACGCAGCGCTTGTGGCGCATCGAGGTCGCTCCGTTCGCAGAAAAGGTGGTGGGCAGAGAGGCCGGACCCTGGGCGGCCGGCTCCGGCGGGACTCCGCGGTGGCGGCGGCCGGACGCGTGAGACTCGGGAGGGCGGCGATTCGTGACTGCCCTGGCGAGCCGAAGCGGGCGGGCCGCTACGGGATGAGCACGAGGCGGATCGGGTCTCCTTCTTTGCTCTCCAGCCGGGCGACGGCGTCGGCGGCGTCGGCGAGGGGGATGTGTGCGGTGATGGAGGGTGCCAGGTCGAGGCGGCCGGTGGCGGCCAGGCGGATCAGCTGCTCGACGTACTGGGGCCCGGATCCGTAGTGGCCGCGGACCTCATTGCGGCGGAAGCTGAATCGGGTGCTGTCGGTGATGGTGAGCGGCTTCGGGGTGAGGCCGGCCAGGACCAGCACCCCGCCGCGGGCGAGGACGGTAGCGGCTTGCTCGCGGACGGCGGGAACGCCGGCGAAGTCGAAGGCCGCGTCCAGGCCCCAGCCCGCGGTGGCCTGGTGGACGGCTTCGGTGAAGTCGCGGGCGGCCGGGTCGAGGGCGAGGTCCGCGCCGAAGGCGAGCGCGCGTTCGCGGGCGCTGGGCAGCGGGTCGACGGCGATGATCGGCGCGGCGCCGGCCAGCCGGGCGAGCCGGATGCCGTGGACGCCCAGACCGCCCGCGCCCCAGACGCCCACGGCCTGGGCGGGGCGGACCTGGCCGGTCTCGACGATCGCCGCGTAGGGGGTGGAGACGGCGTCGGGGATGATGGCAGCCTGGTCGAAGGGCAGGTTGTCGGGGATCGGGGCCAGCGTGTCCTCCCGGGCCAGGGCGTACTGGGCCCAGCCTCCGTCGTAGTCCAGGCCGCGGGTGAGGTTCTTCAGGCAGGGGCGCAGCCGGCGCGTGCAGTTGGCGCAGTGGCCGCACGGCTGGCCGGCCTGCAGGGCGACGCGCGTGCCCGGGGCCCAGTTCCCGAGCAGGCCCGGGCCGAGGGTGTGGACGACGCCGGCGACCTCGTGGCCCACGGTGACGGTGTCGACGGGGTGGAAGGGCTTGAGGCTGCCGTCGATCAGGTGGACGTCGGACAGGCACACACCGGCGGCCTTGACCTGGATCAGCACCTCTCCGGGCCCGGGTACGGGAACCGGGACCTCCTCGACAGCGAACTTCAGGGTGTCCAGGTGGAGGCGCCCGGCAAGCATGGTGTCCATGGCATCGACCTCGAATCTTCGGTGGTGGGGAGGGTCTTGCGGTGGTGACGGTGAGCCACGCGGGGAAGGGGGATGACCGGCCTTCCCCGCGCGGGCAAATGGAGGGAAGCCGCCGTAGACGTCCTCGGCGTAGCGGCCCTGGGCGGTCGGCTGCCGGAGCCACCCCTCCGCAGTTGATCATTGAGGGACTGTCGCCCCCGGTGGAGCGTTACTCATCCACCGTCGCGCCGCTGGAATGCCCGGTATCGCCCCAGTGCTGCAAAGTCTTGTAGAGGTTTCGGTGTACCGCGGATTGCCATCCGTCCACACCTCATGTAAGCGCGGCGGGAGCATCGGATGGACACCCCTGAACATCGAACGGGCGACGGGCCGCGTACCCCGCCGACGTCCGACAGCGACCAGGGGGTCTTCTGGCGCAACCAGGCCGTCGCGCTCTTCGACCGGATCCCGCTCCCCGTCGCCTTCTGCGACGCGGAGGGCACCGTCATCTCGGCCAACCGCGCCATGGCCGCGGAGTGGGGCACACTCGCCGGCCGCCTGGTCGGGCGCCGCGCCCTGGACCTCTTCCACCCGACGGCTCAGCGGCGGCTCGATCCCCTCGCGGAGGCACTACGGCTGCGCCGCAGGGCGCGGTATCCGATCGAAGTGACCTGGTGCCCGGCGGCGGGTGCGGAACGGCGCGGCGAGCTGACCATCGACGTGATCGGCACCGCGCCCGACGGTCCGCTCAACCTGCTGCTGGTTCTGCGAGCCTTCGAGGAACCGGCCGACCTGCCCGCCCCGCAGACGAGCGCACCCGGACAGGCCAGCGACATCGAGGCACGCATCCTCGCCCTGGCGGCCGCCGGTTTCACGAGCGCCCGTATCGCCACCGAGGTGGGCCTGACCGCGGACGGGGTCAACTACCACCTCGCACGCCTGTCCCGGCGCTGGGGAGTCACGAACAGAACGGCTCTGGTGGCACGCGCCTATGTCAAAGGGGTCCTCTCACCGCAGGTCTGGCCACCTGCGCCCGCCGAAATCGAGCCCGCCCAGGATCCCAAGGAGACGTAGTCGGCGACTCCGGCACCATTGCCGAACATCCCTCACCCTGCGGTCGCCTCTCGCACTCCGCGACTGTCGGTGACGACCGCTGCCTGCTCAGACATGGAAGGCGCCGCGATGAGGGCCGACATCCGGGTCGAGTTCGTGGATCATTTTGCGGACGTCTTCGAGGATGCCGGCGGTGCACAACACCTTCCAGTCCGCATAGCCGGGCGACTGGGTGAGGGCAGTGCGCAGGAAGCTGGTCTCGGCGGCGCCGAGCAGAGCCCTGAGCTGCTGGTGCAGGTCCGGGGCGGATGCGTCTTCCAGAGCGTGGACGTCGGCCAGCTGTCCGAGCAGGGCGGCGAGGTCGGCGATGACGTGGTCGAGACCCGGCGGGGCGCTTGCGGGCTCGGGCAGCAGGGGGCTGTCGTGCTGGTCCTCGTGAAGGGCTTGCGGCCGGCCTTCACGGAAGGTCAGGTTGTACAGGCCCCGGGTGATACCCCTGACCTGGTGCCCGACGTGGTCCAGACAGCGGGTGGCCTCGGCAAGCCGCTTGATCCGGGGCCGGGTCCTGTCCGCGCCGGGGCGGAGCCGAATAGAGTCCTCCGCGTCGCGCACCGCCTGACGGACCGACTCCAGCCGCTTGGACAGCTCCCGAGCACGGCTGACCCACTGCCCGCTGCCCGCCGCCCAGTCACCTGCGGCGAGATGGTCGGACACCTGGGTCAGCAAGTCAGCGATCTGCCGGGTCAGGCCGGCCAGTTCCTCGTTCGCGCGCCGGATGAATCCAGGTGCGGGCAACAGAAGGCTGACCAGGGTGCCGATGAGGACGCCCACCACGTTGTCCTCCAGCCGGGTCGCACCGTAACCGAAGTGCTCGGCGGTGCCCATCACCAGCACCGCGGTCAAGGCGATCTGGTGAATCTGTGGCCCGAGCCGCAGCAGCTTCCCCGCGTACAAACCGATCAGGACGGCGAGCAGCACCGTCACCGTGTTCACACCCAGCGACGCGGCCGCTGCCACGCCCAGCAGGGAACCGAAACCGATCCCGGCTGCACGCTGCAGGCTCTTGCGCGCGGTCGCGAACGGCGTCGCCTGAGCCCCCAAAATCGCACCCGCGGGCGCCAGCGAGGCCGAATCGGAATGCAGCAGAGCGGTCGCGATCCACCAGGAGAGCGCGGCAGCGACGGCGACGCGCGCCACCATTACTCCCTCCCCGAACCCGGCCACCATCTGGGAGCGCACCGCAGCGGCGCGCGGACGAGCATCCATGCGCGGTCCAAGGAATGTCACGGCGAGCCAACCCGACCCGCATCGAGAAGGGTTATTCTTCCGATTTCGTAAGATTCATGCTGTCAATCCACTATTGTCGCAGCCGAGTGAGAGGCTCTGATCACACTTTCTATGCATGATTCGATACCTGCCACGCAGGGGTTCGCGCTGCGGGATAGTACGGCGACCTGTCTGCCGTCGCGGGTGACCTGTTCGACGGAGTGGACGACGGGATGCACCAGAAGTGGTCACGGCTGTTGATGATGTCGAGCCGTGCACCGGAGTTCCAACGCGCCCGGTCGGCGCGCATGGTGTCGACCTTCGTCTGGTCGTCGAAGACGGGCGACCTCGTGGCCCAGCGTGTACGCGGCTTGACGGGCGGGCAGCGGCCCGCCCGTCAAGCCGCGTACACGCTGGGCAAGGGATTCCTGGACCTCTTCGAGGACCCCGAGGAACTTCCCCCTGGCTACCGAAGCCGACATCGATACGTTTGCGACGGAGTACACCGGAGCCGGCTTCACCAGCGCTCTCAACTGATATCGCAACTTCCACCGCAACTGGCAACCGACCGCCCCATGGGAGGGAGCCCCGTACGAGGTGCCGGTTCGCTACCGCACCGGCCATCGAGACCTGGTCTACGCGTTCCTGGGGATGGACCAACTGATTCCCGCTCTGCGCGCGCTCCCAGCGACCGTCGGACCGCCACTCATCCTGCCCGGCTGCGGCCACTGGATCGACGAGGACCATCCCGATGAGGTCAATGCGAGACTGCTGGAATTCCTGGGTGAGCTGGACAGTTGATCACCGGTTGGCTTGATACCCCGCGTGATCAAGGAACGGGTGTTGGTACTCGCGCGGCGTTCGAGTTCATCGAGTCCCACAGTGACCAGGGGATCAGCTTTGGGCGGGAGCTGAGCGGAGCCTTAACAACAGCAAAGTGGTCGCCGTGCAGTGGCGATTGCTGGACCGCGGCCTGGAGTAGCCGGTGTGTCGGCGTTTCGCGGGTCGAACCCCAGGGCAGCGCCCGGGCGGCAGTGCCTGCGGGCCGGCACCTGCTGTGAAGCAGCGCCTCCGGCGTCTGCGGACTAGGGGCGGACGGCTTTCGCGGCATCCTCTTCAGAAGTTCGATCAGCCTGCCGTGACAGCGTGAAGCACCCGGGTCGGGTTGCCGGGGTACGGCCACGCGCTTGAACTGGTGGAGGGGGTGCACTGCGCAGATCGGGGGCGCATGGACCCGGGATGAGAGCGGGAGGTGTTTTCGATGCCTGACCGCGACGTGCTCATGACCATCGCTGAGGACGGACGGGTGATCGAGTGGCAGCGTCTTGCTGAGGAGCTGTTCGGATGGTCCGCCGAGGAGGCCGTCGGCCAGTCCGTCCTCGCGCTGATGCGTGAGATCAACGCGGGGGACGGAGGGCGCCGAGGCAGCCTCTCTGACGGAGCCCCGGTACTGGTCACGCCCGAGTTGCGCGGCACGTCCGTTGTCTGGCAGGTACGTGCTGCAGCGGACGCCGTTTCCCAGCAGGACGTGGCGGTCTTGAGGGCCATGTTCACCCAGTCCCCGGTGGGACTGCACGTCCTGGACAGCCAACTCCGCGTGGTCCGCATGAACACCGGCACCCGTTGGCTGCGCGACACGCTAGGGGCAGACCTGCTCGGCAAGCGGTTCACCGAGGCGTTCGAACTCGAAGACCCTGACGAAACGCTCGCGGTGGCTCGCAGGGTCTTGGAGAGCGGAGTGCCGGTACTGAACCTGCTCGTCCGGGCCGGCGAGGCGCCTGGCCTGCACAGACGCCGCATCTACTCCGTCTCCTTCGCCCGCTTGGAAGACGGCCACGGGGACGTGCTCGGTCTGGTGGCGTCCGCAGTCGACGTCACCGAGCGTGAGAACGCGCTGAAACGCCTGGCCCTCTTGGACGCGGTCCGCGCACGGGTGGGGCGGCTGGACGTGCTGGCTGTGTGCCGAGAACTGGTGGACGCCGTAGTGCCTGCCTTCACCGGCATCGCCGTCGTCGAAGTCATCGACGACGTCGTCCGCGGTGAGGACCCTCCACCGGTCCCCGTCCACCAGGACGTTCCCCTACGCCGAACAGCCTTCCGGGGACGGATCTCGGCATACCCGGTGGGAGACGTGCGCCCGCTGCCGTCCGGCACCCCCTACTCGCGCGTACTGTCCGACCTCCGCCCGCGGCTCCTCCCGATCGACGCCGACAGCGCGTGGCTCGCCGCCGACCCAGCCCGAGCGGACTCCATCAGGCGGTCCGATGTCCACTCTCTGATCGTGGCACCGCTGGCACTGCGCGGTCATGCCCTGGGCGCAGTCAGCTTCTACCGCCACCAACAAGAAGATCCCTTCGAGGAGGAGGACCTCCAGCTCGCGTCCGACGTATGCGCGCACGCCGCTCTCTGCATCGACAACGCCCGTCGGTATACCCGCGAGCGGACCATCGCAGCGACTGTCCAGCGCAAGCTTCTGCCCCAGCGCCCAGCCACGCCAAGCTCCGTGGAGGTCTGCCAACTGCACTTTCCCGGTCCGGAGGGTGGCGGCGTATGGTTCGACGCGATCGCGTTGCCCGGGGCACGGACCGCGTTGGTCGTCGGCGACGTCGCTGGGCGAGGCGTCGCCGCGGCGGTCACGATGGGACAGCTTCGGACGGCCCTCCACTCACTGGCCCCGCTGGACCTGGGGCCCGACGAGCTACTGGCCCGGTTGAGCGACACCGCGATCCGTCTCGCAGCTGAACGTACTGCACTGCCCCCTGGGGATCCCCTGCGCCATGAGCCGCTCACTGCCAGCTGCGCCATCGCGATCTACGATCCGGTCACTCTCGCCTGCACCCTTGCCCGTGCCGGTCTCCCGGAGCCAGTCGTTCTCTTCCCCGACGGCAGTTCATCCACCGTGGCCGTGCCTCCAGGCCCCCTGCTCGCCGGAGCGGGCAGCGCCCCGTTTCCCGCGACCACGGTCAGCCTCCCCGACGGCACCACTCTGGCCATGGCCACGGCCCCACTCGCAGACAAGGTCCTGGCAGGTCCACTGCGCCCGCTCCTGGACCGCGGCAGCAAGCGGAGTCTTCCCGAGCTGCGCGACGACATCACGCATGCGCTCACACACAGCCACCCGCCCGACGAGACACTGATGCTGCTCGCCCGTACGAAGGCGCTGCCCTCGGATCAGGTGCTGGCCCTCTCCCTGCCGCCGGGTCCCGAGGCCGCCCCGATCGCCCGTGCGGCTGCCCGGTGCCAACTGGATGCCTGGGGTGTGGACGAGGAGATTGCGTTCACCAATGAGCTCGTCGTCAGCGAACTCGTAGGCAACGCGGTCCGCTACGGCGCTCCGCCCCTGCAACTACGTCTGATCTTTGACGAGATGCTGACCAGCGAGGTTAGCGACGCCTCGACCTGCGCTCCACACGCGAAACACGCCCGCACCATCGACGAGACTGGCCGAGGACTGTTCATCGTCGCCACCCTCGCGGACCAGTGGGGTACCCGCTACTGGGATCAGGGAAAGACCGTCTGGGCAGAGCAGTCAACAGGGAGGACGCCCGAGGAGGCACTGCCCTGACAGGACCCAAGCTGCCAACCCGGCGCGGCTTTGGCATGACCGCAAGGTTGTGTACGAACTGCTCACCGGTCGGCCCCCGTTCCAAGGCACCACCTCGATCGCCGTCGTGCAACAGCATGTCAACGCCACCCGCTGTCGCCCGCCCAACTGCGCCCCGAGACACCCCAGCCCCTCTCCTGCTACCTGCTGCACCTGCTTGCCAAGGCCCCCCGCACCGACTCAGCGCCGAGCAGGCAGCGACTGGCTCCATGCGCCGCAGCAGACTCCAGCCCTCGCCGAGCCGCAGAGCACAGCCCCCTGCCCGCGCCGGTCGTCCCCGCACCGGCACGGCCGCCTCCGTCGGATCCGCGTGCCGCGCACTCCCATCCGCACGGCCACCGTAGGGCTTACGCCGAAAGCAGCACTGGGCGTCGTCGCCGTGGTCCTGTTCGCTTCTGCCGCCGTCATCGGAGCCTCGCTGAACTCAGGAAACGACGGCCCGTCAGCGCCTACGTCGCCGACGCCGACGACCTTGACATTCGTATTTGTCAGCGTGCGGGTCTGCTGCAGGTTTGTGTTCAGACTGGGGGAGAGGTCAGCGGTGATCATCAGCCCGACGACCGCCAGGTAGGCACGGATACCGGGCGCAACGCCGAGTGCCCACCAGGCGCCGGCGGTGAACGACGCCACGCTCAGCAGCAGCAGGAAAAGCCAGGTGGTGTTATGTACAAATGCCCCGAGCACGGTCATGGCACTGAACGCGATGGCCATGGCCATCGCGTTCACCAGGTGGTGCCGCAGGGAGCTGAGCAGCGTACCGATCCCGCAGACGAGGGTGCCGGCGCTGGCCATCGCCCCGGCGATCGGGTCGTCCAGCAGCACGCCGAGCAGAGCGGCGAGCAGCATGGCGAGGACGGCCCGTGCGATCGACCACGGAGCGGCGAAGCGCGCTGAACTCGTAGCCCGTCACGCCCCTTCGCGACAAGGGCTGACCACCAGCGCATGACGTGACCTCCTCGGTTCCGTGGCGGCAAGCACAGGCTATTGTTTATCAGGTGGAAATGCTTCACTTGCGTTACTTTGTCGCAGTTGCCGAGGAACTGAACTTCTCTGCCGCAGCTCGTCGGCTGCACATGGCGACCTCGCCGCTGAGCCAGCGGATAAGGGATCTCGAGCGCGAGCTCGGGGACCCGCTGTTCGACCGTGACACGCGCCACGTCACGCTCACCCCGGCCGGCACGGCACTGCTGCCCATCGCACGGGACGTGCTCGAGCAGGTCAATTCCATACCCTGGCGGCTGCGTGAAGCCCGTCGGCCCCAGCGCAGCGTCGCGCTCCTCGGCCTGCCTCCCGGAGTGCACTTCAAGCTGCGGGCACGCATCAATACGCTTATCGAGCGAGTTCACGAGCGGTACGAAATCCAGCGCTGGCCCGGCGTCACCCCCGCTCTGGTCGCCGCGGTGCACGAGGGCAAGCTCGCGTTGACACTTGCCCGGCTCCCGGTCAGAGACCCCGCGCTCGACCAATTGCTCGTTATGTCGGAGCAGCTTGGCGCGGTCGTGCCGGCCGACCGGTTCGCCGGGCGGGACTCGGTCTCGCTGGCCGAGCTGACAAACGTCCCCTACGTCCCTCCGCCCGGTGAGCTCAAGCCCGCGTACTTCGACCAGATTGACCATGAGTTGTCCGGGCGGGGGATCAGGGAACGGGTGAAACTGAATGATGTCGGCTATGCCGGAATCTCCGAAGTAATTTCCAACGGCATGGCTTTCTCCATTTCCATGCTTGATTTGGAAAGTCCTATGCAGGGTTATCATCTGGAGAATGTGAAGGTGTTGCCGTTCACGGATTTTGATCCGCGTTTGGACACGGTTTTGACCTGGCGGAGTGACCGTGCTGGCGATGGTGACCTGGGTGAACTTGTCAGGACGGCCTGTGAGGTGTTCTCCGAGCCCCTCGAGGTGTGACGGTTAGAAATGGGGTCGGGAAATTCTATGACCGCTGTGGTCACAAAATTGTTCGCCATATGATAATTCCGCTCTCCGTCGCCGGCTATTAGCGTCTCTATCGAGCAATGAATCAGCCCGAAAGGACGAATGATGGCGGACACAACTGTCGCGGGACCGTTGCACGGTGTGCGGGTGATCGACCTGTCGACCGTGGTGATGGGCCCGTACGCGGCGCAGATCCTGGGTGACCTGGGCGCGGACGTGATCAAGATCGAGTCCCCCGCGGACACGATCCGGATGGGTCCGTACCGGACCACGCCGGGTATGACGTCGCTGCACCTGAACGTGAACCGCAACAAGCGCAGTGTGGCCCTCAATCTGAAGGACCCGGGCGAGCACGAGCAGGCTTTGAAGCTGATCGACGGCGCGGATGTGGTGATCGTCAACATGCGTCCCAAGGCCCTGGCCAAGCTGGGCATGTCCTACGAGGACCTTGCCGCCCGCAATCCAGGTCTGGTCTACGCGCACGCGCAGGGTTTCCGCAGTGACTCGGACCGGGCGGGTAATGCCGCCTACGACGAGACGGTGCAGGCGGCCTCCGGTCTGGTCGACATCGCCGACCGCGCGCTGGGCACGCCGGTGATCCTGCCGTCGATCCTGGCGGACAAGGTCGCCGGGCTGACCATCCTCTACAGCGTGCTGGCCGCCCTGGTGCACCGCGGTGCGACCGGGCAGGGCCAGCACATCGAGATCCCGATGACGGACGCGATGATCGCGTTCAACCTGGTCGAGCACCTGGCCGGGCATGTCTACGAGCCGGCCGAGGGCCCCACCGGGTTCCCGCTGTCGATGCTCCCGGGGCACAAGGCGCGCCGTACCAAGGACGGGCTGGCCTGCGTGATGCCCTACAGCGCGCAGAACTACCGCGACGCCTTCAACGCCGCGGGACGGCCCGACCTGGCCGCCGACCCGCGTGTGAACACCGAGGACTTCAACCTCATCGACAACGACCTCTACGACCTGGTCGACGAGGTCTCGACGGCGCTTACCACGGACGAGTGGGCGGAGGTGTGCGCCAAGCACAGCATCCCGTTCGGACCGGTGCTGGAACTGGAGCACGCGCACGAGGACGACTACGTCCGCGCGGGCCACCTCCTGGACACCGTGGAGCATCCCACCGAAGGCGCGATCCACCAGATCGGCATCCCGGTCAGGTTCTCCGCGACCCCCGGCTCCATCCGCCGCCCGGCCCCCCTGCCGGGCCAGGACACCGCCGACGTCCTCGCGGAACTCGCCAGCTGAAGCACAGGAATGAAGACAGCCATGAGCACCATCGAAGTGCGTACCGAGCGGGTCGGCTCGACCCTGCTGATCACGATCGACCGACCCAAGGCCCGCAACGCCGTGAACGCGGCGGTCGCCGCCGGCTTGGCCGCCGCGCTGGACGAGCTGGAATCCGACCCCGCACTGCGCGTCGGCGTCCTGACAGGGGCGGGGGGCACCTTCTGTGCCGGTATGGACCTCAAGGCCGCCCTGAAGGGCGAGTCGCCGGAGGTCGAAGGCCGCGGGTTCGGCGGACTGACCGAGGCCAAGCTGGCCAAGCCACTGATCGCCGCCGTCGAGGGCTTCGCCATGGGCGGAGGGTTCGAACTGGCGCTGGGCTGCGACCTGATCGTCGCCGCCGGAGACGCGAAGTTCGGCCTGCCCGAGGTCAAGCGCGGACTGATCGCCGCGGGCGGCGGCGTGATCCGGCTGCCCAAGCGGATCCCCTACCACCTGGCGATGGAGTTCCTGCTGACGGGAGAGCCGGTCAGCGGTCGTCACGCCGCGGAGCTGGGCCTGGTCAACCGGGTCGCCAACAGCGGCGAGGCCGTGACCGTCGCGCTGGAGCTCGCGGAACAACTCGTGCAGAACGCCCCGCTCGCGCTGGCCGCGGTGAAGGAGCTCGTGCGGGCCGCTGACGGTCGGCCGGAGGCCGACGCGTTCGCCGCGCAGCGCAAGGTGATGGGCGATCTGATGAATTCGGCCGATGTCCGCGAGGGCATGACCGCCTTCGCCGAGCGGCGCGCCCCGAAGTGGATCGGAAAGTAACCATGAAGATCGAAGATGTCCGACGCCAGGTGAACACCCCGCTGAGCAACCCGGCGTATGCGCCGGTGGTGGCCCGGTTCACCGACCGCGAGTACCTCAACATCGTCTACCGCACCGACGCCGACGCGCTGCGCGCTGTCGTTCCCGAGCCGCTGCAGATCGAAGAGCCGCTGGTCCGGTTCGAGATCATGAAGATGAACGAGGTCACCGCCTATGGCCCCTACACCGAGGGCGGCCTGGTGATCCCGGTCTCCTTCGAGGGGGAGCGGGGCGAGTACCTGCACTCGATGTACCTCGACAACTTCCCGGCGACCGCGGCCGGCCGGGAGATCAGCGCCTACCCGAAGGTCATCGGCACGCCGAAGCTGTACGTCGACGGCCCCGCGCTGGTGGGCACCATCGACTTCGGCACGCTCCGGGTGGCCACCGCGACCATGGGCTACAAGCACTACGACCTCGACAAGCGCGAGGCCGAGGCGCAGATCACCGCGCCGACCTTCATGCTCAAGATCATCCCGGGCTACGACGGCACCCCGCGCGTGCAGGAACTGGTCCGCACCCAGATCACCGACATCGTGGTCAAGGAGGCCTACACCGGTCCCGCCCGGCTGCAGCTGTTCCAGCACGCTCTCGCGCCGCTGGCCGACCTGCCCGTGCTGGAGGTCGTCTCCGCCAGCCACATCAACACCGACCTGACCCTCGCCGGGCCCAAGCCGGTCTTCGACTACCTGGAGGGTGTGCGATGAGCCGGTCGTTCAACACCGCTGCCGTGATCGGCGCGGGCACCATCGGTCTGTCCTGGGCGGCGCTGTTCGCCGGCCACGGGCTGACGGTCCGGGTGAGCGACCCGCGGCCGGATCTCGCCGACGCCGTGTCCGCCGCGCTGGCCGAGTTCGCCCCGCACCTGGCTGCCCAGGGACTGAACGTGGACGGTCTCGCCGACCGCGTCCAGATCGCCTCCGACGTCACCGACGCGGTCCGCGACGCCGATGTCGTCCAGGAGAACGGCCCGGAGAAGGTCGAGTTCAAGAAGGACCTGTTCACGACCCTGGTCCGCGAGGCCCCGAAGCACGCGCTGCTGCTCAGCTCCTCCTCCGCGATCCCGGCGACCGCGTTCACCAAGGAGATCGAGGACGCGGGCCGGATCCTGATCGGCCACCCGTTCAACCCGCCTCACCAGATGCCCCTCGTCGAGGTCGTTCCCGGCGAGCGCACAAGTGAGGACGCCGTCCAGGCGGCGGTGGAGTTCTATGAGAGCCTCGGCCGCACGCCCGTCGTCCTGCGCAAGGAGGTTCCCGGCTTCGTCGGCAACCGCCTGCAGTACGTGGTCGGCCGCGAGGCCACCTACCTCGTCCAGCAGGGCGTGGTGACCCCGGAGGACATCGACAAGGTTCTGACCAACTCCCTCGGCATCCGCTGGGCCACCGTCGGACTCTTCCTCGGCCAGCACCTCGGCGGCGGCCCCGGCGGCTACCGCCACATCACCACCCACATCGGCAAGTCCATGGACAAGCTCGTCACCGTCGGCGAGCCCTCGCAGGACCCCGAGATCGAGGAAAAGGTCATCCAGGCCGTCGAGAAGGCCTACGGCGCCACCCCTTCCGCTGAACTCAGCCAACTGCGCGACCGCAAGCAACTCGCCGTGCTGTCCGCGCTGCAGCAGGTACGCAACGACAAGGAGAGCAACTGAAATGAGTACCGTGGGCCCGCTGGAAGACCAGCTCAGCGCCGATTTCTACAACTACGAGTCGCTGCTCTCCGACGACGAACGCAAGATCCTGCTGAAGGCTCGTACCTTCATGCGCGACGAGATCAAGCCCCTGGTCAACGAGAACTGGGCCAAGGCCGAGTTCCCGATGGAGCTGATCGAGAAGTTCCGAGACAGCGGCCTGGTCGCCCTGCCCTACGAGGGCTACGGTGAGCACAAGCCGGCGGTCAGCCATCTGCTCGGTGGCATGCTGAGCATGGAGATAGCCCGCACCGACGCCTCTGTCTGCACGTTCTTCGGCGTCCACAACGGACTCGGGTTCTACTCCATTTACGCGGGCGGCAACGAGGAGCAGCGCGAGCGGTTTCTGCCTTCGATGGCCGCGTTGGACAAGGTCGGCGCGTTCGCCCTGACCGAGGTGCTGGGCGGCTCCGATGTCGCGGGCGGCATGCGCACCACCGCCAAGCGCGAGGGCGGCACCTGGGTCCTCAACGGTGAGAAGCGGTGGATCGGCAACGCGACCTTCGCCGACTACGTCGTGGTGTATGCGCGGGACGTCGACGACAACCAGGTCAAGGCCTTTGTGGTCGAGAAGGGCACGCCCGGGTTCAAGCCGGAGAAGATCGAGGGCAAGATCGCGCTGCGGATCGTGCAGAACGCACAGATCACCCTGAGCGACGTCCGTGTGCCGGAGGCGAACCGGCTGCAGAACATCAACTCCTTCCGGGATGCCGGGGAGATCCTGCGCTTCACCCGCGCCGGCGTCGCCTGGATGTCGCTCGGCGTGATGATCGGCGCCTACGAACTCGCGTTGGACTATGCCAAGGAGCGCAAGCAGTTCGGCCGCCCGATCGGCGGGTTCCAGATGGTGCAGGACCTGCTCGTGAAGAGCCTGGGCAACATCACCGCGTCGTGGGGCTTGCTGGTGCAGCTCGCCCGGCTGCAGGAAGCCGGGATCTTCCGTGACCAGGACTCGGCGCTGGCCAAGGCCTTCGTCTCGTCGCGGATGCGCGAGGTCGTCGCCTGGGCCCGAGAGATCTTCGGCGGCAACGGCATCGTGCTGGACTACGACATCGCGAGGCTCTTCTCCGACGCCGAGGCGCTCTACTCCTACGAGGGCACCCGCGAGATGCAGACCCTGATCGTCGGCAAGGCGATCACCGGGCAGAGCGCCTTCGTGTAAGCCGCCCGGAGCCGGCTGCGGGCTCGCAAGACCGCGTTGCACCTCGACAAGTCCGATGTAGCGGTCCGCGGCCTGGCCGAGGCCATGGGTCGGGGGCTGCTGCAGGGGCGGAGGCCTGGCGCGCACGTCGGTTGGAGCGCGGGCGCCGTCCTGAACGGCGGATCGCGAAGGTGCGCGAAAGATGCAGACGGGGTTGGAGAGTCTGTGTCGGCCGATGCGCCTCAGGCACTCGTGCGAGAACCGTAGGGCAGTCGTGACCCGGGAGGGTCTTTAATTTTTCGGAAGCTTTGTGAATGTACTCACATTCACAAAGTCGGGCTTCGCAGCCCCGGACAGAGAGGCCATACCTGGTCATGGCGCCCGACACGATAGCCCGCTGGCAGTTCGGGATCACCACTGTCTATCACTACTTGTTCGTGCCTCTGACGATCAGTCTGGCCGGGATCACCGCCGGCCTGGAGACGGCGTGGGTGCGCACGGGCGAGGAGAAGTACTTCCATGCCACGAAGTTCTGGGGGAAGCTCTTCCTGATCAACATGGCGATGGGGGTGGTCACCGGCCTCGTGCAGGAGTTCCAGTTCGGCATGAACTGGTCGGCGTACTCGCGGTTCGTGGGGGACGTCTTCGGGGTGCCGTTGGCGATGGAGGCGATCGTCGCCTTCTTCTTCGAGTCCGTGTTCATCGGCCTGTGGATGTTCGGCTGGGACAGGCTGCCGCGCAGGGTGCACTGTTTCTGTATCTGGATGGTGTCGCTGGGCACGGTTCTGTCGGCGTACTTCATCCTGGCGGCGAACTCCTGGATGCAGCACCCGGTCGGCTATGTGATGGACCACGGCCGGCCGAGGCTGACCGACTTCCCCGGGATGCTCTTCCAGGCCATGACGGTGCTGGGCGGGCTGCACGCGCTGACCGCCTCGTTCGTCACCGGCGGCGCGTTCGTGGCCGGCGTCGCGGCCTTCCATCTGCGGCGCGCTCGGCGCGCTCAGGCCGCGGGCGGGGTGGTGGACAGCGGGCAGGTCCGGGTCATGCGCAGTTCGCTGCGTCTTGGCCTGGGGGTGCTGGCCGTGGCCGGTCTGGCCACCCTGGTCGACGCGGACAGCCTGGGCCAGCTCATGATCGACCAGCAGCCGATGAAGATGGCCGCCGGTGAGGGGCTGTGGAACACCACGGCGAACGCGCCGTTCTCGTTGCTGGCCGTGGGGGACCTCGACATCAAGATCCCTTACGTGCTGTCCTTCCTCGCCCACCACGACGTCCATGCGCCGGTGACCGGCATGAACAACGCGGCCGCCGCGATGGCGGCCAGGTACGGCGGCTCGCCCGGCGACTACCTGCCCCATGTGGACGTGGAGTACTGGTCCTACCGCTTCATGATCATCTTCGGGATGGCCTCGTTCGCCATCGGCGTCGCCGGGCTGTGGCTCACCCGCAACCGGCGCTGGATCAGCCCCGCCTACGTCACCGAGCCGGCAGAGGTCCCCTACCTCATGCTCACCCGGAACCGGGCCCTCGGTCCGTTCCTCACCACGTGGGCCTGGCTCACCGCGACCCTCACGATGGGCTTCCCGCTGATCGCCAACTCCTTCGGCTGGATCTTCACCGAGCAGGGCCGCCAGCCCTGGGCCGTCTACGGCCTGCTGCGCACCTCGGCCGCCGTCTCCCCGGGGGTGAGCACCGCGGACATGCTCACCACGCTGATCGGGTTCACCGTCCTGTACGCGGTGCTCGCCGTCATCGAGGTCCGTCTGATGGTCAAGTACGCCAGGGCCGGCGCCCACGTCGAGGAGCAGCCGCCGCAGAAGGATCCCCGGCTGCGCGGGCCGTCCGCCGGCGAGGACGCCGACAAGCCCCTCACCTTCGCCTACTGACACCCCGCCGGACGAACAGGCAGGAACTTCCGTCATGGACCTACGCGATTTCTGGTTTCTTCTCGTCGCCTTCTTCTGGACGGGCTACTTCGTCCTGGAGGGCTTCGACTTCGGCGTCGGCGTCCTCACCAGGCTCCTGGCCCGCGACGAACGCGAACGCCGCGTGCTGCTCAACACCATCGGCCCGGTCTGGGACGGCAACGAGGTATGGATGATCGCGGCCGGAGCCGCCACCTTCGCCGCCTTCCCCGGCTGGTACGCCACCATGTTCTCCGGCTTCGACCTGCTGCTCTTCGCGATCCTGGTCTGCCTGATCGTCCGGGCGGTGGGCTTCGAATACCGCGCCAAGCGCGACGACGCGCGCTGGAAGCGCAACTGGGCACACGCCATCTTCTGGACCTCGCTGCTGACCCCGCTGCTGTGGGGCGTGGTCTTCGCGAACATCGCCCACGGCATGGCCATCGACCACCGTCAGGTGTACGTCGGCGGCCTTGCGGGACTCTTCCACCCCTACGCCCTCCTCGGCGCGCTGACCCTGCTGCTGGTCTTCACCGCCCACGGCGCCGTGTTCGCCGCGCTCAAGACCCTCGGCGACATCCGCGCCCGCGCGAACGCGCTGGCCTCGAAGCTGATCGCGGTGGCCGCCGGGCCGGCCGCCGCGTTCCTGATCTGGACCCAGGCGGACCGGGGCAACTCCCGCAGCCAGGTCACGGTGATCATCGCCCTGGCCGCGTGGCTGGCGGCGCTCGGCTGCAACCGGGCCCGCCGGGAGGGCTTCGCCTTCGCCTTCTCCGCCGTCACCGTGGCGGCGATACCGGCCACCCTCTTCCTGTCCCTGTATCCCGACGTCATGCCCTCCACGCTGAACCCCGCGTGGAGCCTGACGGTCACCAACGCCTCCTCCTCCCCGTACACGCTGGGGATCATGACCTGGGTCGGAGCCCTCTTCGCCCCCCTGGTCGTGCTCTACCAGGGCTGGACCTACTGGGTGTTCCGCAAACGCCTCGGAACCCGGCACATCCCCGAATCCCACTCCCACACAGAAGGACCCGTCGTGTCCCATTCCTATGCCCGTGTCGACGAACGCCCCCGCATTCTCATCGCCGGCGGCGGCTACCTCGGCCTGTACACCGCGATGCGCCTGCTGAAGAAGCTGCGCCCGGGCGAGGCGACCGTCACCGTCGTGGACGCGCGCTCGTACATGACCTACCTGCCGTTCCTGCCGGAAGCTGCCGGCGGAAACGTCGCCCCCCGCAACCTGGTCGCCCCGCTGCGGCGCGTCCTGAAGAAGGCGGAGGTGCTGACCGGCCACGTCATCTCCGTGGACCAGGCGGAAAAGATCGCCTACATCCGCTCTGCGGCGGGCGACACCTACGAACTGCCCTTCGACCACCTGGTCGTCGCGCTCGGCTCGGTCTCCCGTACCTTCCCCATCCCCGGCCTGGCCCAGCACGGCATCGGCATGAAGTCGGTCGAGGAAGCCATCGGCCTGCGCAACCACGTCATGGCACAACTCGACCGGGCCGACTCCACCAGCGCCGAGGCCATCCGCCGCCAGGCCCTGACCTTCGTCTTCGTCGGCGGCGGCTTCGCCGGAGTGGAGACCATCGCCGAGGTCGAGGACATGGCCCGCGACGCCGCCCGCACCTACGCCCGCGTCAACCGTGAGGACATGCGCTTCATCCTGGTCGAGGCAGCCGGCCGCATCCTCCCGGAAATGGGTGCGGACCTCGGCGTGTGGACCAAGGAGAAGCTGGAGAAGCGCGGCATCGAGGTCTACCTCAACACGTCCATGGGGTCCTGCGCCGACCGGCACGTGGTCCTCGAGAACGGCGTCGAGGTGGACGCCTCCACCATCGTGTGGACCGCCGGGGTGCGACCCAACCCGGCACTGGCCCACTTCGGCCTGCCGCTCGGCCCGCGCGGTCACATCGACACCCTGCCCACCCTCCAGGTCAAGGGCCTCGACCACGTCTGGGCCGGAGGCGACAACGCCCAGGTGCCCGACCTGGCCGCCGGTGACGGCGCCTGGTGCCCGCCCAACGCCCAGCACGCCGTACGCCAGGCCCCCGTTCTCGCCGGCAACGTGCTCGCCGCGCTGCGCGGCCGCCCGCACAAGGAATACCGGCACAAGAACCTGGGCGCGGTGGCCGGCCTCGGCCTCCACAAGGGCGTCGCGATGCTCTTCGGCAAGTACAAGCTCAAGGGCCGCCCGGCCTGGTGGTTCCACCGCTTGTACCACGGCAGCCGCGTGCCGACCATGAACCGCAAGGTACGCGTCTTCGTCGACTGGACCCTGGCCTCCCTCCTCAAGCGGGAAACCATCGGTCTCATAGAGTTGGAGACCCCGCGCGACCCCTTCACCGAGGCGGCCGGGCCCGCCCCCTCCGCCCCGGTCATCCCGCTCAGGGAAGCGTCAGCGCGGGCTCACTGACCCGCGCCCGGCAGATACAGCCGCACCGGGCCCCGGCGTCCCGGCCCACCACGGCCGGGGCGCCGGGGCCCGGTGCTGGGCGCGGACGATCCAGGTCCTCGACTCGTCTCTCCGCCGACTGCATGCCCCTTGCGCCGACGGCGCCGCACAAGCCCGCTGCCGGTCCGCTCTGCCGCAGTCCCACGCGAAGGGCATCGCAGGCGCCAGCTGATGCCGCTTTGCCTGAGACGGCAGGAGGGATGGCAGATCCACTACGGCAACTGCGACGGCTTCGCCGCCATCCTCGGCGGCCACGACCGGCACGCCTACCTACGCCGTCAACTCCTCTGCCGGGAAAGGCGTTGTCCGTGCGGGACAGGGGCAGCTCGAACTCGGCCCGGCACCGCTTGCCGGGCGGCATCGGGTCGATTTCTTGGTGATCCGCGAGGGTTGCGATGGGGACTCCTGGGCAATTCCAGCCCGACCGACGTCGGCGCGGCCCTCCTTGACGAGGGTTCCAGGTGTCGCCGGGCCTGCTTCGCTTCGGGGCGTTCGGCGTGGCGTCGCCGGTCAGGGCGGTCGCGAGCTCGCGGGTGTCACGTTCGGGGCGTTGCGCAGCCGGGCTACGGGGTCCCGGGCGATCTGATGCGCGCGGCTGGACGCTCGCCTCCACCTTTTGTGCCAAGGCCACCGCCGTCCACCATCCGTCCCCCGGCTCATGGCGGTCCCGCCCGCGCGGATCGCCCGTGGAGCACGACGCTCCCTGGCCGCCAACTGGCCCTGGCGTGACGCCTGGCTCGGCCCGCTCGGCACCCCGTGTCTGAGGCCCGAATCCGGCCTGCCGGAAAGAGAGCGATATTGCGCGGCGTGTGCAGTGGATACGGGTCCGCCGGTGCCATGCGACTCCGCAGAAGCTGGGCGGGTGGCGCACGTCACTCTTCCCAGCCGGGTTGCCCGGCGCTTAAACGAGTACGGTCAGTATCGGATACAGGCTGCACCGGTTTTTGGGATTCAGGTGTGCCTGTTCGTCGGAACCCGTTGCGAGAGCCGTGACGGGACATGATGGGAGAGGTGAGCGCGGTGGGTTTTGCAGTGCCTGTCGACTATGCGTCCCGGCCGGTAGCCGTGATCGGTGCCGGGACTCTCGGGCGGCGTATGGCGTTGATGTTCGCCACCCGCGGTGGTCTCGTGCGGGTCTACGACCTGTCCGCGCCGCAGCGTGAGGCGGCCGTGGACTATGCCAAGCGGAACCTGGCCGGGGTCGCCGGTCGTCTTGAGCACGGCCTGCCGGGCGCCGTGGTGGCCGGCGCCGACCTCGCCGAGGCGGTCCAGGACGCGTGGCTGGTCATCGAGGCGGTTCCGGAACGGCTCGAACTGAAGAAGCAGGTCTTCGGCGAACTGGACGCGATCGTCGCGGCCGACACCATCCTCGCGAGCAACTCCTCCTCCTACGCCAGCCGCCTGTTCCTCGACCATGTCCGGCATCCCGAGCGCGTGCTCAACATCCACTTCTACATGCCGCCCACGCAGAACGCGGCCGACGTGATGTCCTGCGGCAAGACCGACCGCGACGTCCTGGACTTCGTGCTGGCCACGCTTCCGGAGTTCGGGGTGCATCCGTTCGAAGCCCGCAAGGAGAGCACCGGGTTCATCTTCAACCGGGTATGGGCCGCGGTGAAACGCGAGTGCCTCGAACTGGTCGCCGACGGCGTGGCCACCCCGCAGGACGTCGATGGGATGTTCCGTGTCAACACCGGCCTGAAGGGCGGACCGTTCCGGCTGATGGACCAGATCGGCCTGGACGTCGTCCTCGACATCGAGGAGCACTACGCGGCCGAACACCCGGAGTACCCGCAAAGTCCCCGCGTGGTGCTGCGTGATCACATCAGCCGCGGCCGTCTCGGCGTGAAGAGCGGCGCCGGTTTCTACGACGACTACCCAAAGGCCTGAGCACGCCATGCCCAAGTCGCCGACCAAGACCCGCCCCAGAACCGTGGCAGCCGTGATGAACAGCGCCCGTGCGCTGTTCATCGAACGCGGATACCACGCGACCTCGATCAGCGACATCTGCGGGCACGCCGGGCTGACCCGCGGCGCCTTCTACTCCAATTACCGCAGCAAAGAGGACCTGTTCCTCGCCCTCTACGACGCGGAAATCGATCACATCCTCGCCGGCCTCGAACAGGCCGCACAGGACGACACACGGGGCTCGCACCCGGTCGGACGGGTCCTGGACCACCTCGCGGCCCCCGACCGTTCCGCCCAGCAATGGTTCCTCGTCTCCATGGAGTTCACCCTCCACGCCGGACGCAATCCCGCCGTCGCCGCCGAACTCGCCCCCCGCGAAAACCGTCTCAGCGCCGGAATGGCCCGCCTCCTGGCAGACCTCACGCACGGTATCGCACCGGACGACTGCCGCGACCTCGCGCTGCTGATCACCGCACTGCACGAAGGAACCACCGCACAGGAAATCATTCACGGCACCCCCACCGCCTCCTTCCGCGCGCGCATCCTCCCTCGCGTGATCCACGCCATCGCCACCACCATGACCACCGACAGCCCCCCGACCACGACCGGTCAACAGCCCGAATGACCTCGACATCCCTCGACGACCCGTCACATCGGCCTCTGCGGCAGACCATTTCATGCGACGTGGCATGGCCCCTTTGGCCCGGGTCGCCCGCAGGGTGCGCGAGCGGCGGTCGCCGGGCTCGGGGGGCCGCTCGATCGGACCCTCTTGCTGCGGGGCGACAACCTGCCTGCTGACCGTCGGCTTGTTCGGCAGGCAGGTTGTCGCGAGTCGGTTGAGGGTGCGGCCGCCCGCGTCGTGGATGTGGAGAGGACCGTGCGCGACGGGGGACAGCCGCGAGTGATGGGGTCCGGCCGGGCGCGCCGGGCCTCACGCTCTCGCCTCGAGTGCGCGACACGGCCGGCGGCCTCGGGCCCCGGGCTGGGGCACTGTCGTCTTCCGGCACGTCTATGTATCCACAGGTAAACAGGCGCATTTACCAATGACGTCGAGAAGGGGCCAAGCCGCTTATGCACACCGCCCGCACTGCCGCTCACGAGCGTCGGCCGGCGCCGGCCGCACCACCGGGCGCACTGCGCCAAGTCCTCGCTCTTCTTCTGGTCCCGCTGCTGATGTGCGTCAGCATGGGATGGGCTTACCTCGAGGGGATGTCCGGCCCCCCACCCGCACCGGGTGCGTGTCGCCATCGTCGGCTCCAGTGCGAGAGACCGGGTGATGGCCCAGATACTGCAGGACAAGGCGGAAGGCGCACTCGACATCCACACCGTGCCCACCCGTGGCGAGGCGATCAGCGAGCTCAAGCACCGCGAGATCTCCGGCGCCTACGCGCCGAGGTCCAAGGCGCCGGAAAGCCGGCCATGGCGGCGGCGGTGTTCAGCGCGATCAGCAGGTGCGATTTGCCGGTTCCCGAGTCCCCGATCAGACACAGTGGGTAACCCTTGGCGATCCACTCGCAGGTGGCGAGATTATGGACGACCGCAGGGTCGACGTTGGCGTTGACGCTGTAGTCGAACTCCCGCAACGACTTCTCGCGGGGGAAGTGGGCAGCCCTGATGCGGCGTTCGGCCCGGCGCCGCTCCCGGTCCTCGCACTCGGCCATCTGTCGGCGTACACGCGAACGTGGCTCTGGCCGCAGTTCCGTGGTCCCGTTGATCGTCAACGATTGGGCGGCGGCACGGGCCAGGGGTGTCCGTCTGGTGAACTGTTTGCTGGCCGTCCGGCCACCACATAGTCGAAATACTCGTCCTGAACCATGCCAGCGTTGACCCACCTTCCGCGTTCCGCTCCGGTGGCTTCTTCGGCGGCTGCGAGGGCGATGAGCGGGTCGTCGCGAGTCGCGACAAGGCGGCCGAACTCCTCTTCCTCATCGTCGGTGTAAAGAGGAGGGAACTCGACCACGTCGACGAAGGTTTCGTGACCAACGTCTTCCAGGGTGTGCAGGTAGATCTCGTAGTGGGTCTTGGCCGGTCTGACCTCGATGTAGCGGATGCCGGGACGCTGGGGTGAGTCAGCGGGGCCGAGGAACTGCTCGACCGGTCGGCCTCGCCTCAGGGCGCCGAGGGCGAAGGACTCCGTCAGATAGCGCACGCGAGAAGCGTAGAGGGTTTGTAGGGACGGTCGGTGTGATGCTCATGGCTGGGTGAGGATGCGGGTCCGAAGCAGTTCGAAGGAGGCCCGGCCATACATCGCCCGCTTGAGCGTTTTCACCCGGTTCACATGGCCTTCGACCACCCCGGAACTCCACGGCAGGGTGAGTCCGGCGATGACGGCGTCGAGGTCCTGGCGGAGGAAGCCGGCGAAGCCCTTCATCGGCCTCGGTGCGTCCTGTTCGGCCTGCCGGATCCACTCCAGCAGGAGGTATCCGCGCTGGTGGCGGACGAGATCGGCGAAAGCTCGGGCGAGGTCGCAGGCCCGGGTGATGTCCGGGCAGGCGAGCCGGACCTGAAGCAGGCGCTCGTTCTGACTATGGGTGAGGGTCTCGCGGGGCCGCATGATCCAGGAGGTGATCTTGCGGGGGCTGGGGATGTCGGCCCTCACCGGTTCGGCGGTGCCCGCGCGCAGGGCGGCAAGGTGTTTGCGGACGACCTGGCGGCTGCCGCGGTAGCCGCGGGCTTGGATCTCCAGGAACAGCCGGGTGCCGCTGACCTGGCCTTGCGCCTCGGTGAAGCAGGTGTTGAGGTATGCCTTGAACGGCTCCAGGACGCCGTTGGGGCGGCGTTCGCGGGCGGAGGCAAGCAACTGGTCGAGGTCGGTGTCGCGGAAGCGGCGGACGGTCTTGCGGTCGAGGTTCAGCCGGCGGGCGATCGCGCTGATCGTCCAGCGTTTCTCCAGCAGGCGGTGGATGTCCTCGTAGCGATGGCGGGTGCGCTCGATGATCTGAGTGCGGGGCAGTTCCGTGGGCGGTAACAGCATCGGGGTTACCTCGGGCACCTCGGGCGCTTCGGTCACCGTCTCGTCCTCGGCGCGCTTGCGCAGGCAGTCGCGGTGCTGGTGGCAGGTCTTCTCCACCGCGGCGGAGAGGTTCTGCAGCAAATGCCAGCGATCAGCGACCTCGAGGGCGTTGGGGGCGGCTTCCCTGACCGCCTTGGTGTAGGCGGTCGCCCGGTCCCGGCAGATGATCTCCGCGCCGGCATGGTCCTTGAGCCAGGCCGCGAACGTCTCGGAGGTGCGGTCGGGCAGCACGTCCACCACCCGGCCGGCTTCGACGTCGACCAGCACGGTGCCGTAGGTGCAGCCCTTGCGGAAGGCGAACTCGTCGACCCCCAGCACCCGCGGCGCACGGTCCGGCACCGCCGGCGCAGTCAACAGCCTCAGCAGCCGGGTCCGGCCCGCGGCCAGCCGCAGCCGGCGGCACAGCCGTGCGGCGGGACGGCCGCCGAGCTCGATCGCGATCGACCGCAGCCAGCCCGCCAGCCCGGTGCTGGAACGGCGGTACCGCGCGGACAGGCCCGGCACCTGCTCGACGAACGTCATGCGGGAACAGCTCTTCCGGTCGCAGAAGTACCGGCGCACCCGCAGCCGGACTATGACCCGACGAGAGCCCAACGGCCTCGCATCCAGGGCCCGTTGATACGTGCTATGTATGCGCCTCGCCTGTTTCCGGCAGTCCGGGCACCGGCCCGGGCGAGCGGTGGACACGGCCTCCACCACGAGGACGTCTGAAGAGTCGCTGACGCGCTCCACTCGCACATCGATCCCGGGAAACAGCACAGCCTCGACCGTCTTGCTTGCCATGCCGGGACATACTCTGCCGAAACGATCCCTCGCTCACCTCCCTGACCTGCGGATTCACGGAACTGCGGACAGAGCCGCGAACGTCCCCAGCTTCGTACGGATGAAAAGGGACAGTTGTTGATGCGGTGAGGTCTGCTGCTCGGCACTCTGCTGCTTGGTCGTTTCGGGTGGCGGGGGAGGCTGGCAGTGGTCTTGGATCCTCAGCGTTGGCTGGAGCTGCGGAGGTTCCGCGGCCTGCTCGAGTCCGGAGCGATGAGCCTGTCGGAGATCTCCAGGGAGACGGGGCTGGATCGGAAGACGGTCCGCAAGTACCTGTCAAGCGCCGGGTCCGGCGACTCCTCCTCGCCGTTCGCCGAGCGGGCGGTCGCGTGGGAGGGTGATTGACGAGTTCGCACCGGTGATCGACTCGATGCTGCGGGCGGAGATCCTGATGAAGGCCGCGGTCATCCCCGAGCGGGTGGCTGCAGAGTAGGGGTTCACCGGGAACTATCAGCGGACCAAGCTCTACGTCCAAGAAGCTCGGCCCAGGATCGCCGAGGAACTCGGTATCACACCGAAGGAGTTGGCGGGCATGCACCGCCGGTTCGAGGTCATCCCCGGTGCCCAGGCTCAGGTGGACTGGGGTGACGAGGGCAAGGTCCTCGCTCACATGGGCATCGCGAAGGTCTACTCGTTCCACATGACGCTGTCGTACTCGCGCGACCCGTTCTGCTGCTTCACCACCAGCCAGGACCTGCAGACCTTCTTCGACTGCCACCGCCGGGCCTTCGCTCACTTCGGCGGGGCTCCGATGACGATCGTCTACGACCGGACCAAGACAGTGGTCCGCCGCCACGTCGCACCCGGTGAGGGAGTCCCGCTGCATCCGGAAGCGGTCGGCTTCGCCGGCCACTATGACTTCGACATCGACGTCCTGGCCGCCTACCGGCCGCAGGGCAAGGGCCGGGTCGAGCGGCAAGTCCTGATCGTCCGCGACCACGTCCTGTCCGGCCGCTCCTTCTCGTCCATCGAGGAGATGGACGCCGCCTTCCTGGCATGGGTGCCTCGGCGGCGGCCCCAGATCCACAAGACCCATCGTGAGGTCATCGCGGATCGGGTAGCCAGGGATCACGCGGCTCTCAAGCCGTTGCCCCCGACTCCGTATCTGGTGGCTGAGCGGCAGCTTCGGCACGTGGGCAAGGACTGCCTGGTCGCCTTTGACGGCAGCCTCTACTCGGTGCCGGCCCGCAGGGTCAGCCCTCGCCAACTGGTCGAGATCCGGGCGATGAAGTCCCAGCTCATGCTGCATTCGACTCTCACCCTCGCAGGCGGCAGCACGCTGCTTGCGGCCCATCCCCGAGCCGTCGGCCGCGGGGCCCGCGTCGTCGACGAGACGCACTGGGACGGTCTGCCCACCGGGAAGGGACGCCGGACCACGACTGGAGATGTTCCTCTCCAGCCTCGTTGCGAGCGGTCTGCGGGTCAGGAAGCCGGCCCGCTGCAGGCCCTGCTGAACCGGGCCGCTGCCACTCAGGTCGAGGTCAGCCGCCGTCCACTGTCGGTCTATGACGAGCTGACCGGCACCCGACCCTTCACCACCCACCGAGCGCCGAAGGAAACGTCTTGAGTGAGCTGACCGGCAACCGCATCCGCACCACGGCCGGCAAGCTCGGCCTGCCCCACCTCGCGGAGACCATCAACGAGTTCGCCCACCGGGCCGATGAAGCCAAGATGGGCTACCTCGACTTCCTCGACCTGGTCCTCTCCGAAGAACTGGCCGTCCGCGACGATCGCCGCTTCCGCCAGGGCCTTCGACTCTCAAGGCTGCCGCACCACAAAACGCTCGACGAGTACGACTTCTCCTTCCAGCCCGACCTCGACCCCCGCAAGGTCAAGGACCTTGCGACGCTCTCGTTCGTCGAGGCCAAGGCGAACGCCGCTCTCCTGGGACCGCCCGGTGTGGGCAAGACGCATATCGCCGTCGCTCTCGCGGTCGCGGCCTGCCGGGCCGGCTACTCCGTCTACTTCACCAGCCTCGACGACATGGTCCGCAACCTCAAGGCCGCCGAGACAGCCGGGCGTCTGGCCAACAAGCTCGGCACCTATCTGCGGCCGGGCGTCCTCGTGGTCGACGAGGTGGGTTACGAGATCCTCGAACGCGGAGAAGCGAACCTGGTGTTCCAGGTGATCTCAAAGCGGTATGAAAAGGGCTCGATCATCCTGACCTCGAACAAGACCTTCAGCGAATGGGGACAGGTGTTCGGCGACGAGGTCCTGGCCACAGCCATCCTCGACCGGCTCCTCACCACTGCGACGTGATCTCCATCAACGGCCCCAGCTACCGCCTCAAGAACCGCCTTAAAGCCATCGAGCGGGACACGGACGTGGCCTGACAGGGCACGTCCAGGAGGCTGCCGGGGGCCTGATCAGTCGTCTTCGAGTCGCTGGAAGACCGTGGAGAACTCGGCGGTCTCGATCAGTCCGGCGATCACCTGAGTCATGCTGTCGACACCGGGATCCCGGACGATCAGGCCGTCTGAGACCCAGAAGTAGCGGCCGCCGAGAGCCTCGCCGCTTTCTGCCCCGACGTCCATCAGGCGTTCGACTTCTGCGACCGTGAAGACAGTCGCGGTCCACCGGGAGCCATCCTGGAGGTTCACGAAGACATCGACGTTGCAGATCGAGTCCAAGTCCTCGTCCGGGCTGGGCAGGAACGACACCTCGAATGCCTCCGCGCGGACCCGGTACCAGGGCTCATCCCAGCCTTGTTCCACTGTCCCGGTGGCCGACGTACTCTCGCTCATCGTGCGAGTGTCCCTGGGGCAGGGTGTCGGTCTCAACCCGAATCTGCCATGCCGCACCCGCGAACGTAACTGGGGACGTTCATCCGTACGCAGTTGGGGAGCTCAGGACGTACGCCGACACCATCAGGAGTTCGGCGAGGAACCCGGCATAGGACAGGCCCTCGCGTTCGGCCCGGGCGATCGTGTCGGCGGCCTGGGCTCGCATGGAGGGCAGCCGCAGCAGCCGGCAGGCGGTGTCGATCGCCGCGTCGGATGCCTGGGCGGTCAGCGCGTGATGGGCAGTGGCCATGACGAGTGCTTCCGGCGAAGCTGCAACAACTCGTCCCACTGCTCCAGGCGGGGCAGGGGACGCTGGTCGGCGGGCAGAGCACGGGCGAGACGGCGCGACGTCAGGGGTGTGACCTGGGCCGGGCCGGGATCCACCGGCTCAGGAGCGGGCGCACTGGCGGCCGTGACGGTCGGCGCTGGCCCGGTCGCCTGGGCCGCTTTGCGGGCCTCCAGCGCGATGACGTCCTCGTTGAAGGTGCCGGCCGTAAGAGCCGCGCGGATCCCGGTCACCACGTCGGCGTGCTGTTGGTGTCGGTGCAGCAACAGCACCCTGACCAGGGCCTTTGTTCCGTCGGTGTCTCCGAGGGCCTTCTTGGCGGCGGCCCAGAAGGCTTCGTGGACGGCTGTGAAGGTGCCCTCGGCGCGGGCCTGGTGGAGGGCCTCGGAGCGTTCCAGGGCGCCCGGCTTGATCAGCAGGGCTTCCAGGTAGTGGTCCAGCACGGAGCGTTCGGCACCGCGGCCGGTCAGCCGCCGGTGGCGGGCGATCTCCCGTCGGCCGTCATAGACGGTCAGGTCGTCGCAGGTGAGCGTGACGGTGACCTTGCGGTCGATGAAGCGGACCGGGACCGGGTACCGGCACATCTTCACGGTGATCATGCCGTAGCGGTCGACGCGGGGCGTGAGCGTGATGCCGGTGGCGAACGGAGCGTCCGGCAGCGGCAGCAAGTGGCCGGCTTCGCGGGCGAAGTCCTGCGCGATGGTCCGCATCCTTGCTCCGATCCGCCGTTCGTCCTCCCTCGCCTCGAACCCGGTGAGCCGGGCGTTGAGTTCGTCCAAGCTGTCCACCTGGGGCACCGGGGTGAGGTAGTTGCGGCGGAAGTAGCCGACCTGGCCTCGACCCCGCCCTTCTCGTGGGCGCCGCGGAGCCCCGGCTCGCAGTAGAACGGGGTGAAGCCGTAGTACTCATGGAAGCTGGTCCAGCGCGGGTTCTCCTCCCGCGAGCGGCTGCGGAAGATCACCTTCTTCACGGCCGGTGAGAGGTTGTCGTAACGAACCTGACCGGCCGGCACTCCGCCCAGCGTGGTCAGCGCGTGGACATGTCCTTCGAAGAACGCCTGCTGACCGCATGAGCGTGAGACGCGGTGCACCGCCTTGCCGGAGTAGGCCAGGCGGAAGGCGAACAAGTAGCAGCGGGTGCGCTGGCCGGCCACGTCGACGTAGACGTCCCCGAAGTCGACCTCGGCATCCGCACCGAGCGCGTTGTGCCGGGTCACGAACGCTTCAACAGGCGCCCCCGCCTGGGTTGCGATCTCCTTGCGGCGAGCCGCGACGAAGTCCCGGACCGTCGGATACGGGATCACCTCGCCGAACTCCTCCTCGATCCGCGCCACGATCCGCCGCACGGTATGCCGGTGCTTGCGCGGAGCCTCCAGATCAGCCCGCAGCCAGGCATCGAGGGTCTTCTTGTAGGGCTCCATCCGAGGTGACGTCCTCACCGGCCGGCGGCACGGTGTGGGCACCGGCGAGGAAAATGCCTCCCGTACGAGACGGCGGTGAACGCCGTACTTCCGCGACAGGGCGCGGATCGACAGCTGCTGCTGCCAGTTGTCCCGCCGGATCCGGTCGAACAACTCCTGCTTCGACAAAGACATCCACAGCACCGCCCCTGCTGGAGACCACAGGGACCGTCTCACCGCAAGAGCCGGGGTGGGGCCACTTCGCCCCGTCACCACCCCTCAATGCACCCGTGCGACCCGCCAACTAGGGCCGCTGGAAGCCAACATGCCGGGGCCGCTGAACAGCGTCAGAGCCAAGCAGTGACCGGCTACGACAACCTCACGAAGAGCCTTGGGAACATCCCCGCGGGTGCGGGGAGCAGGTGGGGATGAGCGGCTCGTTTGCGGTACTGGGGGGAACATCCCCGCGGGTGCGGGGAGCAGTTCATGGCCGACCCCGACGCGTGGCCGAAGCCGGGAACATCCCCGCGGGTGCGGGGAGCAGTTGAAGAACGCCCGCGTATTCGGACCCCACATGGGAACATCCCCGCGGGTGCGGGGAGCAGGAGGACTGCCGGCAGGAGATACGGGAGCGGGTGGGAACATCCCCGCGGGTGCGGGGAGCAGCGAGTTGGCGGCCAGCACATGACCGGCCACCAGGGAACATCCCCGCGGGTGCGGGGAGCAGGCGGCGAACTGCTGCGACTCCTTGGTCGACCCGGGAACATCCCCGCGGGTGCGGGGAGCAGTCTGGGTCTCTCTGCGCGCCTGGTAGGGGACGGGGAACATCCCCGCGGGTGCGGGGAGCAGATATCGGGTCAGGTGAACAGCAGAAACCCCAGGGGAACATCCCCGCGGGTGCGGGGAGCAGTTCGGGTCCGGCCTCGGGTCGCTGCCAGGCCAGGGAACATCCCCGCGGGTGCGGGGAGCAGGTCGACGGCGAGACCCGGTTCTACCGGCGGTGGGGAACATCCCCGCGGGTGCGGGGAGCAGGACGAACACCTTCCATTACGGCCGGTAGCTGTGGGAACATCCCCGCGGGTGCGGGGAGCAGACCCAGTAGAAGGAGCACGTCATGACCAAGCTGGGAACATCCCCGCGGGTGCGGGGAGCAGGCCCGCAATGAGACCGGTCTCGCGTGACTGCCGGGAACATCCCCGCGGGTGCGGGGAGCAGGAGTCGACCCTCTCGACTGCGGGACAGGTCTGGGGAACATCCCCGCGGGTGCGGGGAGCAGTTCGCCAACGAGGGGCGGCAGCAGGTCGCCACGGGAACATCCCCGCGGGTGCGGGGAGCAGATCGGCGGCTGGTACGGAGCGACCGCCGACCAGGGAACATCCCCGCGGGTGCGGGGAGCAGACTCGGCTATGCGGCTCGCAGAGGCATATGCCGGGAACATCCCCGCGGGTGCGGGGAGCAGTCGACGCCGAGGCGGGCCGCGGTAGCAGCCTTGGGAACATCCCCGCGGGTGCGGGGAGCAGATGCCCTGACGGCGGGAGGTCGCCGTGACCACGGGAACATCCCCGCGGGTGCGGGGAGCAGATCGGCAGCATCTGGGGCTTCGGCTGCCACGAGGGAACATCCCCGCGGGTGCGGGGAGCAGGTCATGACTGCGACGTCCACCGCGCTCGGCCCGGGAACATCCCCGCGGGTGCGGGGAGCAGGGGGTCTGGGTCACGGACTGGCTGGTCCGCACGGGAACATCCCCGCGGGTGCGGGGAGCAGGACTTCGGTCTGGCCCCGGGTGCGGAGAACGGGGGAACATCCCCGCGGGTGCGGGGAGCAGGGCCGCGCTCCTTGTCGGAACCGGCATGGTCCGGGAACATCCCCGCGGGTGCGGGGAGCAGGTCTGTGCGGCGGTCGCTCTGTTCGCGGGGTCGGGAACATCCCCGCGGGTGCGGGGAGCAGAGCTGGAATCTGTTCTCCGTCGTCGGCGGCTCGGGAACATCCCCGCGGGTGCGGGGAGCAGTCCACCTCGCGCAGCGTGCGCATCGAGACCGGGGGAACATCCCCGCGGGTGCGGGGAGCAGGCGGGCGGCTGGACGGTGTTTGCCGACGAGCTGGGAACATCCCCGCGGGTGCGGGGAGCAGCGCAGTCCGCGTTGTGGGCTACTCCGCCTCGGGGGAACATCCCCGCGGGTGCGGGGAGCAGGGTTTCCGGCCGCCGCGCTCCTCGAGGAGCGGGGGAACATCCCCGCGGGTGCGGGGAGCAGATCGGCTCCATCTGGGGCTTCGGCTGCCACGAGGGAACATCCCCGCGGGTGCGGGGAGCAGCTGTGGGACCCGTTCACCGGCCAGCTCGCGCAGGGAACATCCCCGCGGGTGCGGGGAGCAGTTGGCCGCCGCGTCCATCACCGTGCTCTTGCCGGGAACATCCCCGCGGGTGCGGGGAGCAGCACACCCCGCCCGGCCTCTTCGACCAGGTCGCGGGAACATCCCCGCGGGTGCGGGGAGCAGGAGCCGCCCACGGTCTGGCTCACGCCACGGTCGGGAACATCCCCGCGGGTGCGGGGAGCAGATCTCCGCTCTGAGCAGTCTCGGCTCATCCCCGGGAACATCCCCGCGGGTGCGGGGAGCAGACTGTCTGACCTGCCGGTCTAGGGCTGGGAGGGCGCGGTTTCACGTACTTTCATCGATCTCGACAAAGGGTGCATTTCGCGCCCTCCTCCTTCGGGGGTGGGTGCTTGTGGCGAATAGATCATTTTACGGTTTGCGTGTGCCTGTTGGGGGCTGGATAGCTGCATCGGCTGCAGATCAAGTTTGTTTCCGTGATTTGGCCTGCTGGGTGTTGGTTTGCGTGTAGGCATCTTGCATGACCAGTGGGGGTGTTTTCGGTTGTGGGCTGTTGCCGCGGCTTCAGGTGCCGGCGCGGTCGGTATGGGCGAAGCATGATCGTGATGCTGACGGATGGTTGCCCTTGTGGCGGCACATGGAGGACAGTGCCGCCGTCGCCGGCCTTCTGTGGGACGAGTGGTTGCCTTTCGGTGTGCGGCGGTTGATCGCTGAGGTATTGCCCGGTGGCGAGGGGGACGGGCGCAGGCTTGTCGTGTGGCTTACGGGTGTGCATGACATTGGTAAGGCGACGCCGGCGTTCGCCTGTCAGGTCGATCAACTCGCCGATGTCATGCGGGAGAAGGGTCTGGAGATGCGGTCCCGTCAGGCGATGGGGCCGGATCGGCGACTGGCACCGCACGGGCTGGCCGGTCAGGTATTGCTGGGTGAGTGGTTGGAGGAGCGTCACGGGTGGACGGCCAAGCAGACAGGGCAGTTCACCGTGGCGGTGGGCGGGCATCATGGGGTGCCGCCGGAGAACGGTCAGATCAAGGCCCTGTACGACCATGAGGAGTTGCTGCGTACTCCTGGCCATAGCAGTGGGGTGTGGCGGCAGGTGCAGGGGGAGCTGCTCGATGCGTGCGCTGAGTGCTTTGGTGTGGGGGATCGGCTTCAGGCGTGGCGGGAGGTGAGACTGCCGCAGCCTGTGCAGGTGTTGCTGACCGCGCTGGTCATCGTCTCCGACTGGATCGCCAGCAATCCCGACCTCTTCCCGTACTTCCCGGATGCTGCGTCTTCTGGCAGTGAGGAGCGGCTGGCGGCGGCGTGGCGGGGGCTGGATCTCCCGGCGCCGTGGCGGGCCGCAGAGCCTGTCGAGGATGCGCAGGAGTTGTTCGTGTCTCGGTTCGGGCTTCCGCAGGGGGCGAGGGTGCGTCCGGTTCAGGAGGCGGCGCTGGCGTTGGCCCGGGAGATGGAGGCGCCCGGGCTGATGGTCATCGAGGCTCCGATGGGGGAGGGGAAGACGGAGGCAGCGCTCGCTGTGGCCGAGGTCTTCGCGGCGCGTTCGGGTGCGGGCGGTGTGTTCTTCGCACTGCCGACGATGGCGACGGGCAATGCGATGTTCCCTCGGCTGCTGGAGTGGCTGAAGCGGCTGCCGGACGACGGCAGCCGCCGGCACTCTGTGCACCTTGCGCATTCTAAGGCGGCTCTCAATGAGGTCTTCGCTGGGTTGTTGGCCCGTGGCGGGCAGGTGGCGGCGGTCGACGTGGATGCCGTCGTGCCTGTGCCCGGGCGGCTGGGGGAGGCGACGCGGGCTGCGGGTGCCGAGCTGGTGGCTCACACCTGGCTGCGGGGCCGTAAGAGGGCGATGCTGGCGTCGTTCGTGGCCGGTACCGTCGACCAGCTGCTGTTCGCCGGGCTGAAGAGCCGGCACCTGGCGCTGCGTCATCTGGCGGTGGCGGGCAAGGTCGTTGTGATCGACGAGGCGCACGCCTACGACACCTACATGAGTGTCTACCTGGACCGGGTGCTGGCCTGGCTGGGCGCCTACCGGGTTCCCGTGGTCGTGCTTTCTGCGACCCTGCCTGCTGCGCGTCGGCGTCAGCTGGTCGAGGCGTACTCCGGGATAGCCGGCACACAGGTCGACAGCGTTCCGGCAGACGGGGTGTATCCGCTGCTCACCGCTGTCGCGCCGGCCGGTATGCCCGTGGTACGCCATCCGGCTGCTTCGGCCCGGTGCACGGATGTCCGGGTCGAGCGGCTTGCGGACGGCCTGGATGTTCTGGCCAACCGGCTGGAGACGGAGCTGGCCGGCGGCGGGTGTGTACTCGTCGTTCGCAATACGGTCAAGCGGGTGCTGGAGACAGCCCGGGTGCTGCGGGAGAGGTTCGGCGACGAGGCCGTCAGCGTGGCGCACTCGTGTTTCGTGGACATCGACCGGGCGGCCAAGGACCGTGACCTGCTGAGGCGGTTCGGTCCGCCCGGCAAGGCGACGGGGCGGCCTTCGGGCCGGCATATCGTGGTGGCCAGCCAGGTGGCCGAGCAGTCCCTGGACGTGGACTTCGATCTCCTTGTCAGCGACCTGTGCCCGGTGGACCTGCTGCTGCAGCGGATGGGCCGACTGCACCGTCACCAGCGTGGGGACGGCCAGAGCGAACGACCCGCGCGGCTGCGTGTGGCACGATGCCTGCTGACCGGCGCCGACTGGGAGGCGGACGTGCCCGTCCCGGTGCGCGGATCGGTCGCGGTATACGGGGCGTATGCGCTGCTGCGGTCGGCCGCTGTGCTGCTGCCCCATCTCGACGGCGGGCCGCAGCGCCCCGTGCGGCTGCCCGCTGACATCAGCCCGCTCGTCCAGGGTGCGTACGCCGAGGCTCCGGCCGGTCCGGAGCATTGGGTGCCGGCGCTGGAGGAAGCAAGGGCGCGGTTCGAGCGGCACCGGGCCGACCAGGCCGAGCGGGCGGCCGTGTACCGCCTCGGTGAAGTCGGCCGTCCCGGGAGGGCGTTGTTCGGCTGGGTGGCGGCCGGGGTGGGCGATGCCGACGACACTCGTACAGGGCGGGCCCAGGTCCGCGACAGCCGGGAGAGCCTGGAAGTCGTCGTCGTGCAGCGGCGTGCCGACGGCACCCTCGCCACCCTCCCGTGGCTGGAAGCAGACAAGCAGGGCCGCCAGCGCGGGGGACTGGAGCTGCCGCAGGACCAGGTGCCCACATCGTTCGCTGCCCGGGCGGCGGCGAGTTGCGGGCTGCGGCTGCCCATCCAGTTCTCCTACGCCGAAACCCTCGACAAGGCCATCGCGGCACTGGAGCAGCTGTACGTGCCCGCCTGGCAGAGCAAGGACAGCCCGTGGCTGGCCGGCCAGCTGATTCTCGCGCTCGATGAGGATTGTCAGACCCTGCTGGCAGGCTATGCGCTTCACTACAGCCCTTCCGACGGCTTGGAGGTGACCCGTGACGGAACCGACCGGTGACAGCACGGCCCATGCCCCTTCATTCGACCTGACCACCGAGCCGTGGATCGGGATCCTGAAAGGTGACGGCTCACAGGAGGAGCTGTCGCTGCGTCAGATCTTCGCCCAGGCCGCCAAGGTGCGGCGCCTCGCGGGAGACCTGCCCACCCAGGAATTCGCGCTGCTACGCCTGCTGCTGGCCATCGCCCACGACGCCCTGGACGGCCCCCGCGACGTCGAGTCCTGGGCCGAACTGTGGGCCGACCCGCAGTGCTTCGCGCCGGTCGGCGCCTACCTGGACACGCACCGCGAGCGCTTCGACCTCTTCCACCCGGCCGCCCCGTTCTTCCAGACCGCTGGGCTGCGCACGGCGAAGGACGAGGTCTCCTCTCTCAACCGGATCGTGGCCGACGTGCCCAACGGGGAGCCATTCTTCACCGCCCGGATGCCCACCGTCGAACGGCTCACCTTCGCCGAGGCGGCCCGCTGGGTCGTCCACGCCCACGCCTACGACACGTCCGGCATCAAGTCCGGTGCGGTAGGCGACGACCGGGTCAGGGGCGGCAAGGTGTATCCGCTGGGAACGGGGTGGGCCGGCGGCCTGGGCGGCGTCTTCGCGGAAGGCGACACCCTGCGCGAGACGCTGCTGCTGAACCTGGTGGCCGCCGACACCGACGCCCTGGAGTTCACGGCGGACGACCGGCCCGCCTGGCGGCGTGAACCGTGCCCTCCCGGCGGATCCGAACGCACGCCAACCGGGCTGCGCGATCTGTACACGTGGCAGTCGCGCCGGCTGCGTCTCCATCACGACGAAGATGCGGTCACGGGCGTCGTTCTCGGCTACGGAGACCCTCTTGCGTCGCGGAACATGCACCGCCGTGAGCCGATGACCTCGTGGCGGCGCAGCCTGGCGCAGGAGAAGAAGCTGCGCCAGTCGCCGGTCTACCTGCCCCGCGAGCACGATCCGGCCCGCTCGGCGTGGCGGGGCATCGCCTCCTTCGTCGCGGACCGGTCGGATACGGTCCAGGGCTCGGAAGCAGCCGCGTACCTGCGTCCCGGGATCCTGGAGTGGATCGCCCGCCTGGTCACCGAGGGGGAACTGCCGCGAGGCTTCCTCATCAGGGCCCGGATCGTCGGCGCCAAATACGGGACACAGCAGTCCGTGATCGATGAGGTGGTCGACGACCAACTCGCCATGCCGGTCGTGCTCCTGCACCGCCAGGACCGTACGTGTGGCCGGCAGGCGATCGCAGCTGCCGACGACGCTGACCTTGCGGTGCGGACGCTGGGCGATCTGGCCACTGATCTGGCCCGTGCGGCCGGCACCGAGGGTGAGGGGGCGCGATCGGCAGCACGTGAACTCGGCTTCACCGCGCTGGAAAACCCCTACCGCATCTGGATCGCCGCCCTGGCGGACGCCGGTGACCCGTTCGAGCGCCGCCGTCGATGGCAGCGCGACGTACACAGCATCGTCGCCGGTCTCGGCGACCGACTCGTCGCACAGGCGGGGGATGCCGCCTGGCAGGGCAGAACCGTCACCGACAAGAAGGGCGCTCTGTGGCTCAACGCGGGCCTGGCCGACAAGTGGTTCCGCGGGCGCCTGGCCAAGGCTCTGGGCCGCGCATCGGAGTTTGGTGAGCGAGACGACGCAGGCACACCTCCGTCAGGTCCGCCCGGCCGTCATGAGTCCGCCACTTCCGCGACCGACCCGAAGGTACCCGCATGACCACTACAACAGCCCCGCCGAGCGTCCGCTCACGGATCGCTGAACTCGCCGCCGCACAGATCAAGCCGTGGCAGGAGGGCTACCTCAGGGACAGCCCGAAGGACGTCGCAGTGCTGGCCCGTCTGCGCCGTGGCGCAGGCCGGGACGCCGCCGACCTGCCCGACCTATGGGAACTGGTCGACACCTCCCCCCTGCAAGTCCGCCTCGAAGGCGTGCGGCCGCTCGGCGAGGAGGAGTTCGTGCGTGCGGAGGACGCCCTGCACGCGGCCCTCACGCTCTGGGCGCTGCACCAGCAGTCCCGTGGTGCGCGCATGCACCGCCCCCACACGTACAAACGGCCGGCCGGACTGGGGGCGGCTGTGCGGCGTCTGATGCCACCGGACGGCATTGACGAGCCCGTCCGCAAGCGTCTGGTGCGCGCCGGCACCGCCCCCGACCTGACCAGCCTGTCCCAGCGGCTGCGCGACTTGATCGTCCTGCTGCGCCGCGCGGACATCCCCCTCGACTACGGCCTGCTCGCCGGGCAGCTCTACACCTGGCAGTGGCCCGGTGGCGCCGACACCATCCGCCGCGAGTGGGGCCGCTCCTTCCACTCCTGGCAGGAACCGGCCGCACAACCCACCGGCCAGAGTTTCGACGACACCGCCGCCGGCCTCGACGACAGTGACAAGGACGCCTCGTGAACCGCATCTTCCTGGACGTGCACGCCCTGCAGACCGTCCCGCCCAGCAACCTCAACCGTGACGACACGGGCGCGCCGAAGACGGCCGTGTACGGCGGTGTGCCGCGCGCACGCGTCTCCAGCCAGGCATGGAAGCGGGCCACCCGCACCTACTTCGACGACGAGCACCTGCTCGATCCCAGCGAACTCGGCGTGCGGACCAAGAAGGTCGTGGAACTGCTCGCCAGGCGCATCACTGAGCTCGCCCCCTCCCTCAGCGCTGAGACGGCCCTCGCACTCGCCGACGAGACGGTCAAGGCGACCGGGCTGAAGACTGAAGTGCCCAAGCGGAAGGCCGACGCCGCCAAGGAGTCCGGTAACACCCCGGCGCCGGAGGCGAAGTACCTGGTCTTCCTCAGCGCCCGCCAGCTCGACGGCCTGGCCCGCCTCGCCGTCGACGGCGCCGCCGACATCACGGCCTTCCTCAAGGAGAAGACGAACAAGGAGAAGGCCAAGGAGATCGCGGACAGCCGCCACTCCGTCGACATCGCCCTCTTCGGCCGGATGGTCGCCGACGCCGCCGACTTCAACGTCGACGCCGCCGTCCAGGTCGCCCACGCCATCAGCGTGCACCGGGTGGAGAACGAGTCCGACTACTACACGGCCGTCGACGACGAGAACACCGAGGAGGAGACCGGAGCCGGGATGATCGGCACCGTCGACTTCAACTCCGCCACCCTCTACCGCTACGCCGCCCTCGGCGTCGACCAGCTCGCCGCCAACCTCGGTCAGGGCCTGCGCGAGGACGAGCCGAGGACCGAACCCGTGCGCCGTGCGGTCGAGGCGTTCGTGCACAGCTTCGTCTCCTCACTGCCGACGGGGAAGATCAACACCTTCGGGCACCACACCCTGCCCGACGCGGTCGTGGTCAAGCTGCGCACCACTCGCCCGATCAGCTTCGTCGCTGCCTTCGAAGAACCCGTCCGCGGCGACCAGGGCGGCCACGTCCGGGAGGCGTCCGACCGCCTCGCCGCCTACGTCCCGGACATCGAACGCGCCTACGGCGATCAGGACTCCACCCTCAGCTGGGTCCTGCGCGTCGGCCCCAACACCCTCAAACTCGCCGGCCTCGGCACCGAGTCCGACACCCTGGGCGACCTGGTCACCGCCGTCGGCCAAGCTGTCGCCGAACGCCTGGGCAAGCCCGCATGAGCGGCGTGCTCGCCCTGCGGCTGGCAGGCCCCCTGCAGTCCTGGGGGGCCTCCTCCCGCTTCACCCGCCGCACCACTGAGTCCGCCCCCACCAAGAGCGGCGTCATCGGCCTGCTCGCAGCCGCGGCAGGCATCGAACGCGGCGACGACACGGCACTCGCGCCCCTGGCGGCCCTGCGGTTCGGCGTCCGGATCGACCAACCCGGCACCCGCATCCGGGACTTCCACACCGCCCACCACGCCGTCACCGGCAAATCCATGCCGCTGTCGGAACGCTTCTACCTCGCCGACGCCGTCTTCGTCGCCGCCGTCGAAGGCGAGCACACACTGCTCACCGATCTGCATACCGCGCTGAAATCCCCGGTCTACCTGCCGTTCCTCGGCCGCCGCTCCTGCCCGCCCGCCGCACCGGTCGAACTTGGCCTGTACGAGGACGCCTGCCTGGAGAGCGTGCTCCGAGAAGCGTCGTGGCAGGCGTCCGTCTGGTACCGCAGGCAGCACCGCTTCCGTCCGCAGGACGGACTGACGGTGCTGTGCGAGGCGGCAGCCGGCGAGCACGGCGGTGCCGACACCTTGCGCGACCAGCCGCTCAGCTTCGCCGCCGCACACCGCCGCCACGCTCTGCGCACCGTCGTCACCACCAAGGTGCCGGTGCCCGGCGCCGTCGCGGCCGTCGCCCCGCGGCATGACCCGTTCGATGCTCTGGAGGATGAGAGCTGCTGATGTTCCTCTCCCGCTTCCGCCTGAACACGGCCCGTCCCGGCGCCCGCCGACTGCTGTCCTCGCCGCAGGCCCTGCACGCAGCCGTCATGTCCTCGTTCCCCGGTCTGCTGCCCACGGACGTCCCCGCACCGGACGCGCCGCGGGTGCTGTGGCGTCTGGACCACCAGGCCCGCGCCGAGGTGCTGCTGTACATCGTCAGCCCCGACCGCCCGGACCTCACCCACCTCGTCGAGCAGGCCGGCTGGCCGGCGGCAGCCGCAGCTGACCCACACACCCCCGGCTGGCAGACCAGGCCCTACACCCCGTTCCTCGACAAGCTCTCCACAGGCGACCGCTGGGCCTTCCGGCTGACCGCCAACCCGGTCCACACCATCCGCCGCACCCCCGACGAGCCCCGCAAGATCACAGCCCATCTCACCCCCGTTCACCAGACGGCGTGGCTGATCGAGCGCCAGGAGCGCAGCGGCTTCCGCATCCTGGAGAAGGCCGACGACAAACGCCTCCTGCCCAGCGGCACGACGTACCAGGGCAAACACGAACACCACGGCGACCGCTACGAGTTGTCCATCCGCGACCACAACAGCCGCTCCTTCGACAAAAGGCGCACAGACGGCGACAGGAAGAGCAAACCCGTCACCCTCGTCGCCGTCACCTTCGATGGCCGGCTCGAAGTCACCGACCCCGCAGCCCTGCGCCGCACCCTCACCCAGGGGATCGGCCGGGCCAAAGCCTACGGCTGCGGCCTGATCACCCTGTCACCCCTCGCCACGCCCGCCCGGCAGACACCATGACTACGATCTCCCAGCACGCCGCACTGACACCGCGGCAACTCACCCGCACCGCCGAGCGCATCTCCTTCATCTACCTGGAACGGTGCACCGTCCACCGGGACGCCAACGCCATCACCGCCCAGGACGCAGAAGGCACCACCCACATCCCCTCGGCGACCATCGGCACCCTCCTCCTCGGCCCCGGTACCCGCATCACCCACCAGGCGATGAGCGTGCTGGGAGAAACAGGCGCGGCCGTCTGCTGGGTCGGAGAGCGAGGTGTGCGCTACTACGCCGCCGGCCGTGCCCTCACCCGCTCCTCAGCGCTCATGGAAGCCCAGGCCCGGCAGTGGGCCAACGCGCGCAGCCGCCTCGCCGTGGCCCGCGCGATGTACCGGCTGCGCTTCCCCGACGAAGACCCCGACGGCCTGACCCGCCACGAACTCCTCGGCCGGGAAGGACGCCGCGTCAAAGACTGCTACCGCACCCAGGCCGCCCGCACCGGCATCCGCTGGCGCGGCCGCCAGTACGCCCCCGGCGATTTCACCGCCGCAGACGCTGTCAACCAGGGCATCACCGCGGCAGCCCAGTGCATGTACGGCATCGCCCACGCCGTCGTCACGTCGCTGGGCTGCAGCCCAGCCCTCGGCTTCGTCCACTCCGGACACGAACTGTCCTTCGTCCTCGACATCGCCGACCTCTACAAGACCGAGATCGGCATCCCCCTCGCATTCGACGTCGCCGCACAGGACGAGGAGGACGTCGGCCCCCGCACCCGCCGCGCTCTACGGGACCGCATCAACGAAACGTCACTGCTGGAACGCTGCGTCGACGACATCAAACACCTGCTGCTGCCGGCAGGAACCACCTCGGCCGACCCCGGCGGCGACCGGGACATCGTCACCCTCCAGAGCGACGGCGGCCTCGAAGTCCCCTCCGGCGTCAACCACGACGACACCGGCGACTACGAACAGGTGGCCTGGTGACCGTCATCGTCCTCACCAACTGCCCCGCAGGACTCCGCGGCTTCCTCACCCGCTGGCTCCTGGAAATCTCCGCAGGCGTATTCGTGGGCAACCCGTCAGCCCGCATCCGCGACGCGCTCTGGCACGAGGTCCAGCAATACGCCGGCCAAGGACGCGCACTGCTCGCCCACACCACCAACAACGAACAGGGCTTCACCTTCCGCACCCACGACCACGCATGGCACCCCGTCGACCACGACGGCGCCACCCTCATCCACCGCCCCGACACGACCCCCCCGTCCCCACAGTCGCCCCAACCCACCACGGCCCCTACCGGATGGAGCAAGACGGCCAAACGCCGACGCTTCGGAAGAGCCTGAAGGGCATTGCGACGAGTTTGGGCCGATTGCCGGGTTCAGAGAAACTGCTCTGGAATCCGCCGCCTCGGAGGTAGACGCCCAGGTCAAACAGTCTGCTCCCCGCGCCCGCGGGGATGTTCCCCTGCCCCTGCGCGAGCAGATCGGCCGCAGCGGCTGCTCCCCGCGCCCGCGGGGATGTTCCCGAGATGCCGGTACTCGGCTGGGTGGCTCCGGCCTGCTCCCCGCGCCCGCGGGGATGTTCCCCAGCCGTTGGGCGGCTCCGCTCCGTATCGCAACTGCTCCCCGCGCCCGCGGGGATGTTCCCCAGCCGACCGCGCGACCGCCGAGCAGCTCCAGCTGCTCCCCGCGCCCGCGGGGATGTTCCCCAAGCCTCCGCAGACTCCTTGATCGGCCACTCCTGCTCCCCGCGCCCGCGGGGATGTTCCCACTGTTCCCTGAGTACCAAGCCGCAGGCCGGGCTGCTCCCCGCGCCCGCGGGGATGTTCCCGATCCCGACGTGATAGGCGGGCGCACCGAAGACTGCTCCCCGCGCCCGCGGGGATGTTCCCTACCGGGGCGTCAAGGTCCCGCACCGCATCCGCTGCTCCCCGCGCCCGCGGGGATGTTCCCGGAAGACACCACAGTGAACCTGCCCGAGGCCCCTGCTCCCCGCGCCCGCGGGGATGTTCCCCTGTGACGGCGAGTCTCGGCTCGGCAGGTTGGCTGCTCCCCGCGCCCGCGGGGATGTTCCCTGCCGGTGCATCCGGTGGAAAATCTCCTCATGCTGCTCCCCGCGCCCGCGGGGATGTTCCCATGCCCAGCGGCGTGCCCAACGTGGCGCGCGTCTGCTCCCCGCGCCCGCGGGGATGTTCCCGAGGAACCGACCATGGCCAACCGCCAGCAGATCTGCTCCCCGCGCCCGCGGGGATGTTCCCTGGTCGTCGGTGCGCTCCAGCTGGACGGCGTCCTGCTCCCCGCGCCCGCGGGGATGTTCCCCAAGACGCACGCAGCAAAGGAACCGGCCGCTACTGCTCCCCGCGCCCGCGGGGATGTTCCCGCCGTGAAGCTGTCCACGGTCATGGACGAGACCTGCTCCCCGCGCCCGCGGGGATGTTCCCCGCCGGAGGCGTTGGAGACGCGCAGCAGCGTCCTGCTCCCCGCGCCCGCGGGGATGTTCCCGTGGTCCCCACGATGGTCTGGAGGGCGAACCACTGCTCCCCGCGCCCGCGGGGATGTTCCCGGACTGCTGGACGGCCACGTCGGCCCGTACCGCTGCTCCCCGCGCCCGCGGGGATGTTCCCCACGGGTAGACGAGGTCGGCGCCGGTCGCTTCCTGCTCCCCGCGCCCGCGGGGATGTTCCCAGACCGGACCGACGTGGAACACGACGGCCAGGCTGCTCCCCGCGCCCGCGGGGATGTTCCCGGGCCCCCCGCCGTCGGGAACCTGATCGTGTCCTGCTCCCCGCGCCCGCGGGGATGTTCCCGGGCCCCCCGCCGTCGGGAACCTGATCGTGTCCTGCTCCCCGCGCCCGCGGGGATGTTCCCTGCGGCAGGCCTCGCCGGACGTCGGCCCGCGACTGCTCCCCGCGCCCGCGGGGATGTTCCCACCTTGCCCTTGGGCTTGAAGGCGCCGATGGCCTGCTCCCCGCGCCCGCGGGGATGTTCCCTCCTCAGAAGTGAATGGGCTTCATGAGGGGACCTGCTCCCCGCGCCCGCGGGGATGTTCCCAGTGCGCCGTGCGCGCCGGAGACGGGCTCACCCTGCTCCCCGCGCCCGCGGGGATGTTCCCACCATGGCGGCGATGCCCTGCTTGATCGCCGACTGCTCCCCGCGCCCGCGGGGATGTTCCCCACGCCTGCGAGCACTGCCGGCCCGACACAGCCTGCTCCCCGCGCCCGCGGGGATGTTCCCCGGTGCGCGATCGGGGTGGGCGCGTGCTCGAACTGCTCCCCGCGCCCGCGGGGATGTTCCCAGCACAGACAGAAGCAGGCACAGGCCGGACATCTGCTCCCCGCGCCCGCGAGGATGTTCCCTCGCCTGCATCTACTGCCGCATGTCAGAAGACCTGCTCCCCGCGCCCGCGGGGATGTTCCCAAGGACCAGTGGAAGAAGCAGCCCAAGACGATCTGCTCCCCGCGCCCGCGGGGATGTTCCCTTCACGTCCGGGTCGTCCGTCGTCCACAGAGACTGCTCCCCGCGCCCGCGGGGATGGGTCACGTCCGTCGAGGTGGCGTATCAACGGCCACTCAGTGATCTCGTTTTTGAGGCTATGTGGTGAGTCCTGTCGGGAGGACGGTCTCGTCGGTTTCTGACTCGATCGGGTGGGGGCGGGTCTTGGCGAGGAGACCGAGTCCCATGTAGCGGCGGGCTTCGGTCCACTCGTCGTTCTGCTCGGCCAGGACCGCGCCGGCCAGGCGGATCAGGGCGGTGCGGTCGGGGAAGATGCCGACCACGTCGGTGCGGCGGCGGATCCCTAGGACAGGGGCAAGGAGTCATACCGGCCCCGGAGGCCACGAGCCCGAACCGGGCTCTACCAAGAAGGTAATGGGCAGTGCTCCTCCGCGTGCCGCCGAGGTCGATCGCCTGCCTGTGCGGTGCTCCCTGCGGGACAGGTTGCGAGGTGTGCACGACTGGGGTGTGAGCCTGAGGAGCCTTCGCGAGTGGCATCCTGGACGACGATGTCAGCGGCTTCCGGGAACAGCCGTGTGGCCCGCTCGGTCGTCTGAAGGGTGCTGACCTGACCCTTTACTGGTACAACTTGATCGTCGCTTGCGAGGCGGTGTGCCGTCGTCGGCATTGGGGATCTGAGACCTGTCAGGGCCGGTCGGCACAGCGCGGCGAGGTGTCGTGTGCATGTGACGTGGACTGTCGAAGGCCGCGGCAGGTGAGGGAGCGGGTGCTTAGAAGGCGCCTGCTCTATCCACTGAGCTACGGGGGCTGACCTGGGTAAACGCAGCCTCTCGGCGCTGTCCCCCGGGACGCGGGGGACGCATGGGGGAATCGCTGATTCCCGGTGAGCGGGGGACATGGGCGCTCTCCGGCCGGGCTGTACGTACCTTCTCACATCACCTTCACGTCTCCGGGGCTTCTCGTGGAAACAATCCCGCACCTTCTTGGCGTTGGTGATCTTCGAGCCGAGGAGGGGAAGGTGTCGGGCCTGAAGCTGTTCCGCACGGACGCGACGAATGGCGGCGTGACCGAGGTCATGCCGCGTCTGGCCGAGGTCGAGGCCGATGTGCAGGGTCTCGTCGAGGCGCACATGGAGACGCTGCTGGGTGTCCGTTTCCTGGCGAGCGAGTACGGCACCGGGCCGGTGCACGGGGGCCGGATCGATTCGCTCGGGCTGGACGAGAACGGCTCGCCGGCCGTCGTGGAGTACAAGCGCGGCACGGATGCCGGCGTCTTCTCTGAACTATCGGGCGGTTCCCGCCGAATGAGCTGCCGAGCTCAGCTATGCCGGTAAGCACGGGCCTGACGACCCTCAGTGCATCTTCCCGATCTTCAATGCTCGCGCCCGCTCTCCGGTGTTCTCTGGGCGGATTCGCTCGGCCAGGCACTGCCGGTGGGATATGAGGGTGTGGCTTCCTGGACCGTCGTTGCTCCGTGAGTCCAGGACGAGGGCGTCTCCACCTGGGCTCAACGTGATCCGTTCACCACAGAAGTCGCAGCTCTAGGCCAGCGACTCCAGGTCGGCAGGTCGGATGCTGAGCCGCACTGATACCGGTGGATGCCAGCGGTGGATTTGCTCGATCACTGCATCGATCTGCGAACCGATGGGTGGAAAGAGCGCGAGTAGTTCGTCATGGCTGCTCGTGGTCCGGGAGAACTGCTGGATCATGTCGATAGAGGCCGACAGACCGGCGTTCTCGTAACCGACGATCTCAACGACCACACCCCATGGGTGATGGCTGAGGACCGTGGCCTGAACCTTCTGGCCAGGCATGAGCGCCAGATTCTCCGTCTCGAACCTTTCCATGAACCGCTTCCCAATCCTTAGCCCAGCAGGCCGCGCCTGGTAGCGCTCATGCGCGCGTGTCGTCGACGTCGGAGCCGATAACCGCGCTCAGGGCCCGCAAGGCGTCATCGTATTGGTGACGGTCGAACTGGAACGGACCGAATGCCACATAGTCGCGGGTCTCGCGGTGCGGTTGCTCGAAGGCGTCCCAGGTCACGAGGTCGGTTGTCGCGGTGATGCGGGCCATGAGAGGCCAACATCCCCACTCGAGAACAGGTGTCTTCGGCCCCATCGCGTTGGTGGACCGTCCGAGGAAGTGGTCCTGCATCGGGCCGAACCGGAAGAACTCCGGGATCAGACCGTCACCCAGGGGCATTGCGCGATTGGGATTGGTCCGGTTCGCCGGTCTCGTGAGTGACGTGGCGTCATGTCCTTTGTGTGGCAAGGGACACCGGAGAGCAGAGCAGGCACGGTGCTGGTGATCATGTGGTTGTCGAGACCCATGAGAACCGAGCGAGACCGTGCCTGCCCGGACATCATCGCCCATCCCTTCCGCACTGGAGCAACTGGGCTCCCCGACTGATCCCCTCACCTCAAGTGATGTCGCTGACCTGCGGCGTTTCCTGATCCTGGTCGCCGATCCCCGCGATGCGCGAGGACTGCGGTATCCGGCCCTCGCGTTGTTGTGCGCAGCCGTCTCGGCGGTGCTGACCGGGGCTCGCTCGCTCATCGCGATCAGCGAGTGGATCACGGATGCCCCGCAGCATGTGCTGGGCGTCCTCGGCTTCGCAGGACGGAGGCTCACCCCGGCCTGCGGAGAGGTTGACCGAAGATTCGCCGTGAGGGAGATTCGCACCCGGCGAATGTCTTATTATTGTTCGGCTGCATAGCGTTAGCCGCCAAATACGGAACTAACGGCTTCGCGCCCCGTCTGGATAAGTAGCGAAAGGCCACCTGTCATTTCCGACGCGGAAGTGAGCGCGAGCATGACGCGATCAGTGACGCGTCGAAGAACTCCTTGATCTGCGGGAGTGTCAGAAGCTGCGGCTTCAAGTTCACGTGCGCCGTCCAGAAGCTCCACCTCCTCCACAACGGGGAGGTTTAGGACGGGCGCCATCTGTCTGATTAGCGTCGCCAACTCCAGAAGACGCCCAACTTGGGCTTCGTTGTATCCGAAATTGTTTGTTTGTTGTACAGTTCCATGACTCCCCCCGATGACGCTCCCCTTCGGGTTATGCACATTGTATGTGGTGGTGGAAGCGCCGCCTTGCGTCGGGTTAATGAACCTAGAGACCGGCATGCCCATCTCGGCACAGTCAACCCCTTTTGCCGTTAGGCGTGGATACAAGAGGTTGTCTTCATCTAGATCCTCATCATAGACATCTCGTGGATACCTACGCTCAACGAGTCCTTGATTCCAAAGATAGCCCTGTGCCTCATCCACCTCTGCGGCAGTGATCAACACTCCCTCGTAGCTCGGCGGGGGCTGAGTTTCGAGGAACCAGCCCAGTCCGGACGGTAATGTGCTTTGGTCCTGGTACAGCCAGCGGATGATCGCGGTTCGGATGTAGTCTTTGCGACGAATGAGTGCGCGTTCAGAATTCATCTAGACCCCCAGCAGAGTTACAGCGGGACATCTACCCATTTAGCGTTAGCCACCAAATACGGCATTGACAGCTTCGTGCCCCTGCTGGATGAGTAGCGAAAGGCCGCCCGTCACCTCCGATGCGGAAGTGAGCGCGAGCATGACGCGATCAGTGATGCGTCGAAGGGCTCCCTGATCTGGAGCTGTACCAGAAGCTGCGGCTTCAAGTTCGCGTACGCCGCCAAGAAGCTCCACCTCCTCCATAGGGGGAAGGTTTAGTACGGGCGCCATTTGCCTGATCAGAGTAGCCAACTCCAGAAGATGTCCAACTTGGGCTGCATCAAATCCAAAGTTGTTCGTTTGCTGTACGGTTCCATGGCTCCCCCCAATTACGCTCCCCTTCGGGTTATGCACGTGGTATGTGTGGGTGGCCGCACCACCTTGCGCCCGGTTGTTGAACTCAGAGACCAGCAGGCCCATCTCGATGCAATCGATCCCCCTTGCGGTCAGACGCGGCATGCGGAGGAGATCTGGGTCGTCGTCCTCGTCGGGGGTGAATGTGGGCTCGACGAGACCTTGACCCCACAGATAGTGCTCCGCCTCACGTACCTCTTGGCGGGTGATCCGCACTCCGTCGCAACTTGGCGTGGGCTGAATTCGGAGAAAGTCTTCCACCCAAGAGGGCGTTTCCGTGCACTGGTGTAGCCAGCGGATGATTGCGGTCCTGATGTGGTCTTTGCGACGAATGGACGCGAGTGCGGAATCCACCCTTTGGACCTCCGGTACAGACTCAACGGGGGGTCGATTGTACTGACGCTCCAGCACCGTTGGTGGCTCAACCGCCCAACATCTCTGTGACAAGCGAGGTGAGCGCATGCCCGGCCCTGTACCGAACCGCGAGGCCGACCTCGCCCGCCCGCGCGAACGCAAGGGCAGCGATGTCCAATCGGTGACGCGCGGCGTCACTCGCCCGACGAAGATCCCGAACGCGGCACGAGCGGGCCGCCGTCGCCCCGGTGCCGGCAGTCGAACCGGATCTCATTGCTGGTCATCCAGGGATTGTCTCAGCAAAGCCGTTCCCTCCTCCCGCATAGATTGAGCTGCGGCTATGCCTGGCATGCCAAGGTTGATCGACGTGCCGCCGGAAGCTCGTCGGTCCATTTGAGCAAGCTTGTCTTCGGCGCCAGCCAGGCTGACCTGAAGCCCCTCCACCTCGCCGAGCCATCCTTCGCGTTCGGCCTCGGCGATCCGGGCGAGAAGGTTGTCGCGGATCTCGACGAGCCGGTCACGTTGGGCGAGATCGGGCCAGAGCATCGGGCAGCGGACGCAGGCGTGTTCGTGGATGCAGGGGGTGCCGAAGGCGCGGCCGCAGGCGCCGATGGAGACTTTGCGGCGCTCGAAGTGGCCGAGGAACTCCTGCCATTCATCATCGGTGGGGACGCGGTATTCCTCGCTCGGGCGGAGGGATCGGCGACGGGCGAGGAAGGCCATGTGCGCCCGGATTGCTTCTTCCGGATAGACAGCCTTGTAACCGAGGGTGACGTTGATGTCCTGGTGGCCTGCGATGACCTGGGCGATGTGCGGTGGCAGTCCGTTGAGGATGGCGTCGGTGATGAACAGGCGGCGGAAGTCGTGCGGTGTGTAGCGCAGTGGGTCGCCGATGGTATCGGTCAGGCCCGTGGCGATGAGGGCCTGGTCCAGCATGGTGCGGACGGTCTCGTCGGTGAATGCGCGGTCCTCGCCGGAGATGCGTCGTTGAAACAGCAACGGGGCTGGCGCCTGCCACTCGCATTCGCGGCGGTCGTAGGAACGGACCAGGGGAACGGCCCCGGAGCTGCCTCGGGCTCGGCAGATGATCGCGCTCAGGACGTCGGCGAGCTCAGGGCTGACCAGCAGCAGCCGCTCGGTGTCCGTCTTCGACGGGACGATCTGAAGGAGGGGGACGAGTTCACCGGTGGTGGGCAGCCGGTATTGGACCAGACTGTGGTGGCTGAGTTCGAGCAGTTCCTCGATGCGGATGCCGGTGGCCCGCAGGACCTCGACCACAGCCCAGGTCCAGAAGGCCCGCTCGTCCTCGAGCCCCAGATCGCGGCGTTTGCCGGTGTCCGGGTCCTCGGCCCAGATTCGGCCGGCCGTTCCGTGCGGAACCACGGCGCGTACGAGTTGCTGACCGGCCGCAGCGAACACCTCGCCGGGGCTGGTGTGTCAGGCGACTTCCAATACCGCGGCAGCGTCCCTGCGACGCTGGTCGACCGAACGGACAAGAATCGGCAGCACCGGCAGGCGCTCACGGGTGCGGGCGTCCATCCTCGCCTTGCGTCGGCGTTGTAGTTTGCGGTGCTCCAACTCGTCAGCCCTCACTGGGCTCGGCGCCACCCACGGGCCCCAGCGGCCGGGCTCTTCCAGGGCCCACTGAGCGATATCGAGGTAGAAGGCCCGCACCTGGGTGAGCGTGTCCCGGTGATTGAGCCTCTCGACCTTGGTGTTTGTGCGGCGGCCGTCGGGACCGGTGACGGTCTTGTCCTTGGTGCGAATCCTCTGCTTCCACTGCCTGATGACGTCCGGGGCGAGGCGGAGGCTGTCGGCATCGGGATGATGTCTCTCGATGTTCTGCCAGAAACACTTGCCGAGGTGGTAGGAGAGGGACCTCAGACTGTTGTAGTCCAGCGCGGACTGGCGTTCCCGCAGATAGTCCACCAGCAGGTCACGGACGGGACGGCAGGTCAGTCCGTAGCGGTCGATCAGCTCCTCCGGGGTCCGCTGTCCCAGGTTACGGACCTCGCGCAGGTTCTGCGGGGCGCCCTCCCCGAGGGCCCCGAACTGGTGCAGCAGGCGGTAAAACACCTCGGTCCCCACCATCGCCCGCTTGAGCACCACGGCTTGGATCTCAAGGAGTTCCAGAACGTCGCCGACGGTGATGTCCGCCAGCCTGCCGCCCTTCGCCGCGAGGATGAGGGCGCTGCGGCAGAGCGTCGTGCTGACAGCACCCGGCCGAACGCCCTGGGCTCGAGCGCCCAGCTCGCGCAGGCGCTCAAATCCGCGCGGATCACGGCTGTGTGCCATGGCGCGGACCAGCACTCCTTGGCGGCTGGCTCCGGCAGCCAGCCAGTCCACCGACGGCCGCAGCAGCTCAGCGCTGATCACCGTCGTCAGGGCCCGGCCCACCACCGGCATGCGCCAGGCGGCCTTCAGACCGCGCTCGTGCAGCCACTGCTTGATCACCGGCCGCCAGGCGGAGCCGGCCTGCTCGATGCCGCTGGCCTGCCACCGTTCCTGCCAGGTCTGCCCGGGCTGGTCTCCCAGCCAGTCCAGCACCATGACGATGCCGTGTTTGTGGTGCAGTTCGCTGCCGGCGTTCTTCAGGGTGTAGGGCGGACGGGACAGCAATCGGGCCGCCTCGGCGCGCGAGCGCTCGGTGCCCGGCCAACTGTCAGGAACGGTCCGGGCTGGAAAGCGCTGCTGGGCGGCCATTGCGCGGTTGCGCCCAGGTGAAACTCCGAGAGCCAGTGCGCGGTCGGCGTCCGCCGACAAGATGTTGCTCATCGAGCACCGGCTCCGAACAGCACATCGAGACTCTCCGGCCGGTAGTCGGCTGCGGAAGGCGGTGCGATGCGGGCGGCTGCCTGCCGCGTCTGTTCGGCGTGGTGGGCCAGCAGCCGTCGGATCACGACTTCCTTGCGGGGCGTGAGGTAGAGCTGTGTCGTGGTCAACTGGGCGTGACCGAGGACGAATTGGACATCCGTGAGAGGCAGACTGGGATCCTCGGCCATGCGGTAGGCGGCGGTGTGCCGCAGCGCGTGCAGCGTCGCGGACGTCCCCGCCTTGGCGTTTGCCCGCTCGAACATGCGGTGAACCGCGTGGTAGGTCAGCGGCGTCGACGGCGAGCGCAGGGTCCACCACAGCGGAAGGCGTCGCCCGCGCGGCATCGCGTCGTCCATCTCCAGCTGATAGAGCCGTAGCCAGACGAACGCGTCGGTCGAGGCGGGGAGTTCCTGGACTTCGCGGGTGCCCTTGCGGACCACCGAGATCAGCTGGCGTCCCGGATCGACGCCGGCCTGCCATGTGCTGAGCAGTTCGCTGGCTCGGGCGCCGGTGGAGATGTAGAAGGCGACCAGGGCGCGGTCCCGGTGCGACGGGAGCCGGGCGAAGATCTCGTTGAACTCCTCATCAGGGACACTGCGGGGCACCCTCTTGGGCACTGTTGGCCGGTAGAGCCCGGTGCGTTCGTTGCGGAGCGGGTCCATCGGGTTGCGGTGAGCGTGAGCCCGTCGGCCGCGACGTGACCGGTCCAGCGGGAACGGGTTGAGGACCGGCCCAGTACCGATGTCGCGGTGGAAGTCGTAGAAGGTCCGCAGCACCGTCTCGCTGTGCGCTCGCACCGACGGTGCGTACGGCTTCCCGCCCGCGGTCCACCGACCCGCTTCACTCGGGCGCCGCCAGTGCGGACGCCTCGGCTGGCCGGCGATCTGAAGCCAGCGGGAAAAGTCCCTCGCCTCGATCCGGCGCGCCCGGTCCCACGACACCTCGACAGCCCACAAGAAGCGGAACCAGCGCAGCAGATCCATCCCGTAGGAGCGGGCCGTCGCCGCCGAACGACCGGCCCCTGCAGATCCCGCAGGAAGGCACCAGCTCCCTCGACCGGTTGTCCGGCTGGGTCGATGAGCCGGTAGGGATCCCACGGATCATCCCTGGCCACCAGCTCACCGATCAGTGGGACGGACAGGGCTGCCAGGTCTCTCGATGCCTCCATGGCCGACTCAACGACGTCTCCGCCACAAGGTCACTGACCTGCGGAAATTCCGCCCGTAGTTCAGTCAACAGGTCATCAACCAGGGCCTGTTCTACCTGGCGTGGCTGATGGACCACCGTGCCGAGTTCGAGCTCCTGGTCCGCGACCGGCTCGGGGTGACGGCCGCGTCCCAGGTGCTGTGGAGCGGCCCGCGCCTGATCTGTATCGCCGGCGACTTCACCCGCTACGACGTGCATGCCGTGCGGGAGCACCGGCGGTCGGTCGACCTGGTCCGCTACCGGCTCTTCGGCAGCGAGCTGCTCGGGCTTGAGACCGTGGCCTCCGTGAGCGGTGGCATGCCGGTGGTCCGCCGGGCACGGCGCCAGTCGGTTGCCAGGGCGGCGGCCGGCGTGGAGGGCGCGGCGATGGCGGAGTTGGCGGGTGCGGTTGATGAGGTTCTGCTCGGGCTCGGGGACGGCGTGAACCGTGTCGAGCGCAAGCAGTACCGGGCGTACAGCGGCTGCGGAACTTCGCCTGCCTGTGTCCGCCGCAGCGGAGCAAGCTGCTGGTCTACCTGAAGGTCGACCCGAAGGACGTCGACTTGGTTCCGGGGTTCACCCGGGATGTGTCGGGTCTCGGTCACCACGGGACGGGTGATCTTGAGGTGCAGCTCCGTACGGTGCGGGACGTGGAGCGGGCGCAGGAGTTGTTCCGGGCGAGCTACGCGGCGGCGTGATCGGCTGCCGCTGCCTGTCTCCTGGCGGGCTGTGCTTCGTGCTGTGTCTGCGGTCGTGGGCGGGGGCCCTTCGACGTGCGGGCAGGGCGTGGCGGTGGACTGTCTATGGTGCGCGGGATCGCCGGTTTGGCCTACCGGCGATCCCGCGCTATGTTGCCCCGCCCTCGTGCGTCGGTGGTCAGCGTGACCGGCTGGCCGCTGCACCGGCCGTGACGGGCGCAGTGGCCGGCGGGCTGGTGGTGAGGCTGGTCTTTCGTGCGCGGCCTGCGGGCTGGGCTTGGCGGGTGCCGGTTTCGTGGGCGAGGGTTTCGGAGAGGTCGGCCAGCAGTGTGCTGGGGGTGTACGGGGATGCCGTTACGGTCCAGGTGGGGTGGTCGGTGCTGGGGCCGGACCAGATGGTCCAGGTGGTGAGGTTGCTGTTCGGCTGGTGGGCGGCGAATGCGTCGAACCGGATGCCGGCGTCCTGGGAGGGGTTCGTCCACCGGATCCAGCGTCCGTCGACGGTGTGCTCCCAGCGTGCGTCGGTGGGGGGGTGGCGGCGGTGACGGTCTTCTCGGTGACGGGGCTTCCGATGGCGGTGTCCCATGCGTCGCCTGTGGCGAGGTGGTGGAGCAGGGTCTCCAGTACGGGGGCGGGGGTGGTGCCGGTTGCGGTGAGGTGCCACATCCGGTCGGAGACGGGCGTCTCGTAGGCGGCGACGGTCCAGGCGGCCTCGCGGGGGTCTGCTTCGTGGACGCGTTCGATGCGCAGGGTCTGGGACTCGTGGATGGCGTGTGTCGTGTCGTCGGACCAGGTCCGTTCCCTGTCAAGTTCTGCGTGTTGAGCTGCTGTTGGACTGCACCGCTGGCCCGTGGCTTTGGTAGCGGTTCGTGGCCCACTTGGCAATCAGGGCTGGACCCACCGGTGTTGACGGCAACGTGATGTGAGGGTTTTGGCCCCACCGTCCTTGTTGCGGTCGGAGTATCGATGTGATCTACGGCGGGAGGCGGCGACCCAGCTCGTGCTCGATGCATGCCGCCTTGGTGTTGCGCGTCAGCGGTGGTCGACGTAGGCGACGAGTCCGCCGACGGTCAGACCCACCGCGCATCCGCTGCGGAAGTACTCGTGGCGCATGTCCGGGGTGTACTGCGCGTCGGTCATCCCGTCCGGTGCGCGGACGCCCAGTGTCACGCCGCACAGGCACACGACGTATCCGTGACGCAGGGCGGCGGCCTCCCACTCGGGGTCGTGCGGGACCCAGGTCCGGGAGTAGATGTCCCCGTCGGGCGTCCGCAGTTCCAGCCTGGAGTAGGTGTGTCCGAAGTTCTGCCACGGTCCTGGCTGGTCATCGGGTATCTCGTGCAGCTCCCATCCGGGGACCGAGCGCAGGTCGGCGTAGCCGGGCGGCCTTCGTTTCATGCCGAAATAGACCTCGTCGGGGTCGCGTCGCGGTGGTTCACGCATGCGCAGCTTGTCGAATATGGTGTGCCGCTTGTTGCCGAGGCAGACGCCGTCATCGTCGGATCTTGGCGGGTCGGGCAGGCGTACGTCGGAGAATTCGGGCGGTAGGCGCTGCATGCCGAACAGGATGGCGCCTTCGATCTGCGGTTCCTTGGGTACCTCGTCGATTGAGGCTGCCTGCGGCACGGCGTACTGGATTCCGTAGCCGTTCAACCTCAGGCTACGCCTGAACTCGAAGAGGGCAGCGGGCATGTGACGTGTCTGCGCGTGATCGAGGGTGACTGTGCCTTCCGCGGTCTCCAGACCCATGAGGATGCCCCCGAGCAGCAGCGCGGGGTCGTCGCAGAACAGGATCTCCCCGAGGTCGTCGACCTCTTCGTACTGGCCGTACTGACGCCTGCTCATCTCCTTCAGCCCTCCGGTTGGTTGCCGTTCCGCGTCCGCGAGGCGGACGGCTGGATGTGGAACCATCCTATTGAAGGATCGTTGAACAATCCATGATGTAGTTCCGCTTCGTCTCCTTCGTGTAGTTCCGGAAAGGGCTGCTGCGTGTGTACAGGCTGAGGAGCTCGTCGCCGCGGTAGTCCGGTGCCAGCAGAATCGGATCACGGGGTCGGATCCTGGCAGACTCTTCGCGCTCCGCCAGGTCTGGCCACCCCGCGAGCACGGGTATGCGAGGGGACGCGATCGGCGCCCTCTGTGGGGCCCAGAACACACGCCACTTGCCCATCACGCCACCCTGTCAGATCGGCTTCAACACGCCGATTCAATAGGGAAGGTCCGCCATTTCTGCCATTCTGCCGTGGGAGTCGACGAACGCGTCCAGGAATGCGTCGTGGTCTCCGGGATCGGCCAGGTAGACGGGGACTGTCTCCGGTTCCGGGTGGGAAGGTTGGGCTTTGGCCGTGGTGACGTCGAAGACGGAGCGCGCTGCGATGGCGGCGCGTTCGGTGTCGGTCAGGGGCGCCGGGCCGGGGAGCATCGCGGCTGCGTGGACCTTCTCGAAGGCGAGCAGTGCCTCTGCTGGTGAGTCGAAGGTGTCGGCGATCTGGCGCAGGTGGTCTTCGCCGTGGAGGTAGACGGGCTTGCCGCTCCGGTGAAGGTATGTGCCGACGGCGACGGTGGTGTGGCCGTCGTGGGCGTGGGCGTGGATGAGGAGGTGGCCGTGGCGGATGTCGTCGTGGATCTGTTGCGCCTGGTTGGAGACCTCGCGGATCTCGCTGCGGGTGTACCACGGCATCGGGTAGTTGGCCCAGGTCCATTCCTCGTTCATGGCCTCCTGGAGCCGAGGGGTGATCTCCACGGTGATGCCTTCGGCGCGCAAGCGCTCGGCTGCGTCCTTGGCCCAGTGGGGCTCCTTGTGATCGATGCGGGCCAGGACCAGGACGTTGGTCGCGGCGACGCTCCACTCGGCAGCCTCTAAGGCCATGAGGGCGACGTGAGCCTGGCTGCCGGTCAGGACGGCCTGCACGGCGCTCGGGTGAGTGGGGTGGGTATCGAGGCGGACGTGGGCGTCGATGGCGGGAGTCAGGTGGGGGTCTCGTCTGTTCTGCTGGTGGCCGGGCCTTTGGGTCCGGCCACCAGCGTTTGCGGGGGCTATCGGGCTGCTCGCACGGGGCGGGTGGCGTGCGCGGCCGTGGTGGTTGGTGGGCCGGCGCGGGTGGTGGGCGCCGGTCGCCGAGGTGGAGGCGGGCAGCAGGGGGGTGTGGTGGCGTGCTGCCAGCGGGTGCGGACGGCGCCGATGTCGGCGAGGGCGCGTCGGGCGCCGACGACGAGCTGGAAGGGGGTGTTCGCCGGGTCGCCGGCGAACGCCGTGATGCGCTGGCCGGTGTGCTCGGCGGTGGTCAGGAGGGAACGCTGCAGGGCACGCTCGCCCCAGTGCTCTACGGATCCCGCCGGTTCGGCCAGCATCCGCAGCACCTCACCAGGATCGCTTACGTCGTCGAGCAGGCCGCGCTGCTGCGCTTTCCACAGGACGGTGACGGGGTCGACGGGCTCCTGGCGGCGGGCCAGGGCGTTCAGGCACTGCCACAGGCCGGCGTGCAGCGGCACGACGAGGTCGCCGGGGAGCAGCCACGGGACGGCGTCGATGCCGGCCGGGTAGGCGGTGGCGGTTGCGAGGAGCAGCCGCTCCTCCTCGATGGCCTCCATGTAGTCGGGTGCTGCGGGTGGCGGCGGAGCCGCGGTGCGGGGCAGGATGCCTGCGCGTGGCGGGAAGCGGGCTGCGATGTCGTCCACGACCGTCGCGAGCGCGTCGGCCTCGGTGAGCACCGTCTGGACGGGGTGGGGGAGGGAGGCGTCGTGGACGGTGTGCACGAGGCGTTCCGCGGCTGCCTCAAGGCGGCGGCGGGCATGTTCGGCCTCGACCATCCGCGCGTACGCCGGGGCGTGGCGGGGCCAGGGGCATAGCTGGACGAGCGCGTGCAGGTCGGAGGCGGTCAGCCCGCGTGCCTGCTGGCGTGCCGTGGTGAGCACGAGGTCGAGCCACGTGGCGTTCTTCGCGTGCTCGTCCGGGTCGGGCGGCGGCAGGGCGCTGATCGCGGCGAACAGAGCCGTGTGCGCTGCGGTGGAGAACGAGTCGGCGGTGATGCCGGTCAGGTCACCGAGGCGGTGGGGATCGAGGAGGAGGGCTCCGAGGAGGGCCTGCTCGACGTGGAACACCGGCTGCGGCGGCGTGCTGGCGTAGAGGTCGTGGTCTGCGTCGGGTTCGGGGGTGTGGGGCATCAGGCGGCGAGAGTGAAGTCGTCGGGGTCGAGGCGGACGCCGAGGTGGGGGGCGAGGAGATGGCCGGCGAGCAGCGGCGGGACGGCGTTGCCGATCTGCGAGAACTGCTGGCCCTTGTTCCCGGCCCAGGGATAGTCGGCCGGGAAGGTCTGCAGGAGGCCGGCCTCTTGGGCAGTGATCCGGATCGGCTCGGGAACGGCAGGCACATCGGCTTCTGAGGCCGGCGGTGAGGCGGGTTCGGCGACCCAGGTGCACTCGTTGGCCCGGTGCCCGAAGAACAGCGTCCCCGCCGGCTCGGACAGCGGACGGACGGTGGCGTTGGCCTGGCTGTTGTTGCGCAGGGACCATGACCAGCGGTGGGCCTCGGCGGTGAACATCGGCGCCGGAGTGTCGGCGGCACGGTTCTCCTGTGTGCTGTGCTTGGCCTCCCGGCTGGCGCCTTCACGACGGGACTGCAGGACCATCCCGTGCGGCCGGGGTGTCCAAGTGCCGCGCTCCCGGGCGTCGGTCAGCGTCTTGCGGGAGCCTGAAGGGAACGGCTCAGGTCCGCCGCCGGGTCCGCCGCCGGCGCACACGGTGGGGACGGGCCGGTCGGTCGCCCCCCACCCCAGGGCCTGGGCCATGCTGACCCAGCGGGTTCGGCCCGGCCCGAACAGCGATTCTGGCTCGGCGAGTTGGGCGTGCGTGGGCGTGGGCGGCTGCGCTGTGCGGACCCGGGAGGCCAGGAGGATGGCCCGCTTCCTGGTCTGCGGGACGCCGAAGTCGGCGGCGTTGAGGATCCCGTACCAGACTGAGAACCCCCACCCGCGCAGCACGGCCGCGTACTGCTTCCACAGGGGCAGGACGTCCGGGACCTCCTCCATGGCGACCCAGTCGGGCTCACCGACCGCGTTCAGGGCGTGCAGGTAGCGCATCGGTTCGGCGGCGAGAAGGGAGCGCTCGTCACGGCACGCGGCGAGGAGGCGCTCGCGGGTGTCGCGTCCGGCGGCCAGGTCCTTGACCGCCGTGTGTACCAGCGGCTGGTCGAGCAGGCCCAGGCGTTTGCCGGCCATGCTCCACGCTTGGCACGGCGGCGAGGCGATCACACCGTGGGTGCGGCCGGCGAACGGCCAGGTCGGATACCGGGCCACGTCGGTCCGGACCGTCAACTGCCCCGCCGCTGAGCGGGTCTTGCACGCCCACGGGTCCCATTCCAGCCCGACGTCGCGCGCGCCCAGGACGTGCAGGGCTCTGCTCCAGCCGCCCGGCCCCGCGAAGAGGTCGAGTATCACGTGGCCAGCCCGAAGCCGTCCTGCGCCAGTGCGTCGGCGTCACCGCGGCAGGCCCAGGGCGAGCAGCCGTCCTCGACACCGTTCTCCAGGACGTCGGCCTCGTCCATGCTGATCTGCTGGGCGGCTCGCTCGGCCGCGGTGACGTGGTCGATCGGTGCCTGGCTCAGCGGGACGCGGGAGCGGTGGAGGAACGCCTCGCCGAGGAGTCGGCTGCCCGACGCGTTGGCACGGGCATTGCCCTGCCGGATGGCTGTGTCGAATTCGACGACGTCCGCCCACTCGGACGGAGAGGTGTCCCTGATATGCCGCCACTGGGCATTTCCGTGGAACGGACACCCCAGGCAACTCGATTTCGGGGTATCGGCTAGCCCGAGTGAGGTCAGGTAACGCATACAGTCTGCTCTGCTCCAGGACATGTCCAGAAGCGGGTGCCGGTTGCGCATGTACTTGACGTCAGCGTCCTTGGCCCGATGGAATTCATCGGTCGAGATTCCCACCCACTGTTCGACGAACACCCCCTTCGGGATGCGTGTGGGATAGGGGTAGCCGAGCAGTTCGCGGACCTTCTGCTTGATCGGCTTCACCTTGTATTCCCCGGTACACTGGCGTCGGGTCATTCCAGGCCGCCCGTCCTGATTGAGAATGTGGAGCGGCATGGAGGCGAACCGGTGATCCGGATCAAGGGCGTCTTGGCGGATATTTCCGGTCGACACGCGGAGTACGGGTATTCCCGCTGGCGCGGCTATCTCTTTTTCCAGTCGGTCAAGGTGTGCATAGACAGCTTGGGGTTCCCATCCGGTGTCGGCGAAAATGACGTAGTCGACTCGGGGGAGAATGCCCTCGGCTGACAGAGCGAGAAGCGTGCTGGATTGAACTCCGGCGCCAAGGGAGAGGGCGCGGAATCGGGGCTGATCGGAAATGGTCTGTCCTGGGAGTAGGGAAACGAGGGCGCTCTCACCGCCGGTCGCGGGTGATGCCGGCGGCGACGTAGTGGCATCCGGTCGCGCTCAGGTCGAGCTGGTGGGTGGCGTCGGCGAGGTGTTCGGTCATCTTCGGGATGGCCGCGGCGTGGCGAGCGGTGTGCGTGGAGGCGTCGTCCGCGGGATAGCCGGGGAATGGAGCACCGTCGTAGGGGTTGGCGAGCAGCGCGCTGGCGAGGTCGTTGCCGGCCAGGGAGGAGGCGACTGCGACCGAGGCCAGGCACTCCAGGCTGGAGCGGCTCCCGGCGACGCTGGTGTAGGCGCTGGATTCGAGCGTGCCCAGGTGGACGAGGACGGTGGCTGTCAGGTCCTGGGCCTTGAGCAGGAGCGGGCTGATCTGGCGCAGTCGTCGGTGCCGGGGGTGTAGGAGAGGTCCCGTACGCGAGTGTGCAGGGCCTCGAAGTCGCGTGCCAGAGCGCGCAGTTGTTGTACCGGGTCTGCCAAGTTGAGCAGAGGCATGGAGTGGTGTGACTCCGGAGGATCGGTCAGCGGGTCCGGGCGGCTGACTCCGCGGGGGCGGGCGCGGGTGTCGTGCCGGGGGGACTTGCGCTGTGCGGGCTGCTGATGGCGGCGGCCAGGGCGATGGTGCCGGCCGCGGTGAGACGTACTCGGTCTTGGAGCGGTCCACCCATGTAGGCGGAGGGCGCGGACTTCGGCACGCGTTCCGCGAGGCCGCTCGTCTCCAGCGACCGCAAGGTGCCGATGAGCACGCGCTCGCTGCGGTAGCGGACGTACTGCCGGCCCAGGGAACTGGTGGCCACGACGTTCCCGCAGCCGATCTCCCACAAGGCGGTGCGGTGCGTGGAGGTCAGCCGGTGGCGCGGAGCGTTGCCGGTACTCCCGCGTCGGTGTCGTATCTCGTGGGCGAGGGTGTCGGCGCACTCCATGGCGGCCTCGGGTGCCAGGGCGGTCAGCGTGCGGGCCGTGTGGGGCCCGTGGTCCGCGGATGCGCTGCTTAGGAAGGCGAGCTGCTGGAGCCGGACCACTGCGTCCGACAGCTCGTGACTGTGGAAGAGACGTTCGTCGGCGACCGCTTTGATCGCGGCGCGGGTCGCGGCGGCGAGTTGCTCTGCGGAACCGGCGTGGGCGTCGAGCTCCGACGATGGACCGGCCCGCAGGAGCCGGTCGAGCATGTCGTTGTGCTGCACGTACTGGTCAGCGAGCAGCAGCAGCCGCTCGATGGGCGTCGGCGGGGTGGCTACGTCGAACAGGAGGCCCTCGGACGGTGTCGTCATACGCGGCGCCGGGTGGCGGGGACAGGTGACGTGGCGAGGGCCTGCTGCGGGCTGTGCCGGCGGGCGTCGGATATGAGCTGACGGTCCTCGGCGCGCTCCGAGAACGAGGCGAGGCGGCGGGAGAGATGTCGGGCCACGGCGCGATAGGTGGTGGTCGCGCGCTGCATCTCGTCACCTGCGCGGCGGAGTTGGTCACGGCTGGTCGCGGGGGTGGAGTCGGCGTCCTCGGACAGCAGGATCGCGGTGCGGTGGTGGATGGCGAGGTTGCACAGCGTGGCGGCCAAGGAGATTTGAGCGCAGGCACCGGCCAGGTGCGCCAGGTTGTCTGCGCCGCCCTTCATCGCGGGGTACTGGCTGACCGACAGGTCGTGGAGCTGGCGTGTGCACTGCATCGCCAGCTCGTGCACCTGCAGGCTCAGGGGCGTGATCTCTCGGACGGGCTTGGCGATCTCGCCCTCTCGGATCCGTGTTGCCTGCGCGGACAACTCCTGCAGGGCGGGGGCCACTTCGCCGAGAAGGCGGGTGTGTTCGGTCAGGTCGGCGGTGTGCAGGACAACTCCGGTGGCGGGGGCAGTACGGGAAGTTGGACGATGGTCGGCCGGTTGCCGTGCCGGAGCGGGCTCGGTCACGGGGCTTCCCACAGCAGGCGGGTGACGTGGTCGTTGCCGTGGTCGGTTCGTGGGCGGGAGGGGGTGTGCCATCCGGCCCGGGGCGGGCGGCTGGCGATGATGCGCCACCCGGCGCCGCGCAGTGATGCACCGCTCTCGCCGTCCTGCGTGTAGCTGACCAGGCGCCGGTAGCCGAGGGCCTTCGCCGCGCGCCACGATGCGCCATAGAGCAGGGAGTTGGCGTTGCGGGTGCCGTCGCTGGCGGTCCGGGTGACTTCGAGGGTGGCGCCGTCGTCGAGGTGGCGGGCCACGGGCCGGCCGACGATCGCGACGGCGCGCAGGACGCCGGCCTTATCGGCGGCGCCGACGGCGAAGATTTGTCCTGCGGGCGGCGGGTGGTGGCGGTGCCAGGTCCGCACGAACTCCTTCGCCTGCCGGGAGCGGACCGGCACCAGGTGCAGCGGGGTGTCGCTCACACGGCCTTCTGGAAGTCGGACTGCGTTGGCGTGTGCTTGGCGACGGCGCGGGCGGTGATCGCCTGCGAGGCGCGGGCGGACGCCGCGGACAGTTCCTCCGCGCCGGGCTCGCGGTACCACGGCCGAAGATCGAGCATGGCCGCGCGCATGCCGGTGGCGAAGCAGAGCGCAGTGCCCTTGGGCAGGGCGCGGATCGCGTCGGCGGGCAGGATCCGCTCCTGCCGCATCGAGACCGAAGTGCTCTTGCCGGACTCCGAGTGCGAGGTCGACGTCGTCTCCACGTCGTGGTCACCGATCAAGCGGGACAGCTTGTCGGCGAAGTCCGGGTCGTCGATCCCGGAGCCGATGACCTTGACGGTCGAGGCGGACCACATGGCGTCCATGCCCGCGTCCCCCCACACCTTCTGGCCCTGACGGTAGGACTGGAGGATGGTGATCGGGATGATCCCGCGGGAGCCGAGGTGGGAGTACAGGTCGGGGAGGTCGTTGATTTTGCAAACGTTGGCGGCCTCGTCGAGGATCGCCAGCATGGGCGGATCGAGGCGCCCGCCGGCGCGTTCGGCTTGCGCAGTCGCGGCCCGCATCACCGAGTCCGCGCACGCGGCGATCAGTGCCGAGGCGCCGCCTCCGCCGTCCTTGCTGAGTAGGAACAGCGTGTCGGTGGAGGTGACGAACTGCTCCGGCCTGAATTCCGGGACGTCCTTGTGCGGCGTCACCCACGCGGCGATTTCCGTGTTCAGGAGCGCGGAGGCGTACTGCCGGGCGGTCTCGTAGATGCCGTCCCGGGTCTCGGGCGGCCCCTCTACCGTGCCCTTGAGCTGCGCGGCGACGGCGGTGATCTTGTGGTCGCGCAGGATGTCGAGGGGCGTGCGGTCGGCGGGGAAGGCGAGCCACTGCATGATGTCGGTGATGGGGCGCTCGTCGAGCGCTGCGGCCAGCAGCAGTTGGGACAGGATGTTGCTGCCGGCCTTCGACCAGAAGTCGCCCTGCTGGGACGCATCGACACTTGCGGTCAGAAAGTGTCCGGCCAACCGGTTCGCCCCGTCCAGGGTTCTCGCGCCGGCCAACGGGTTCCACCACATCGAGCGTTCGGCGTGCGCGATCTGCTGCGGGTCCATGGTCCACACCATCCCCGCCCGGGCCCTTGCCTCGTAGGCGGTGGTGAAGGCGTCTCCGGCGGCCTTGTTCGACGTCAGCAGGACCGGGCCGGGTGCGCCGAGCATGGAGGGGATGGCGAGCGAGGTGGTCTTCCCGGACCGGGGCGCCATGATTGCGACGGCGACGTCCTCGAACCCCATCCGCACTTCGTGGCGGCTGCCCTGCAGGTTGCCGAGAAGGATGCCGGTGTCCCTCGCGTCGATGTGCTTGGCGTCCTTCAGACTCGGGCGCAGGGAGCGGGCTTTGTCGGTGATCGCCTTGGCCATCAGCGGCTCGATGTCACGGGGCTTGGCCATGCCGGTGATCTTCTTCCGGCCGCTGCCTCGGTTCTTGCGCCGCGCCCACAGGACGCCCGCCCCCGCTCCGAGGGCGAGGAACAGGAGAACGGGGACGATGCGGGCCCCGATCAGCAGGGACGTTTCCCCTGCGGTGGGCCAGACCTGCTCGGGGTGGAGCAGGGCGCTGGTCGGCTGGTAGGGGGCCCAGCTGGTGCCGGTGAGATAGGCGGTGATGTTCCCGGACAGCCAGGCCAGGTGAGCGAGGGGGACGACGACGGCGAGGACGCCGATCAGGAGGCGCAGGACGAGGTCGTATCCGTCGGTGTTGCTGCTGGAGGAGGAGGGGGGCAAGAGCTAGATGCTTCCGGTCGCGGGAGTCGGGGGCATGGTCACTTCCGGGCCAGGGCTCGCCGGACGGGTGCGAGGACCGATGCGGGGGACCAGAGGAGAAGGGGCCCTGCGGGCCGCGGTGTTGATCTCCCGGAGCGCTGTGCCGTGGGTGGCCCAGTCGTCGAAGTAGCTCCACGATTCGGCGTGGTGTTCGGCGAGGGCGTCGTCGAAGTCCGGTGTGCCGGGCTTGGCGGTGGCAGGGAGGGCGTCGCGGGTGAGGAGCCATTGCTGGTGCAGTTCGTCGAGCCGGTCCAGGGCGTTGCCCAGGACGCCCAGCTGGTAGACCCAGCGGCTCTGGACCGTCTTCTCCGGTAGTTGGGTCAGCTGTGTCTCGGCGGTGGCCAGCAGGTGCCGGGCGCCGTAGCGGAGGGGCTCGAACGCTTCGGCGGTGTCCGCGTCGCGCTGGCTCGCGCGCAGGCCGTAGGCGTGCTCGTCGTAGGGCCAGCCGTCGAGGTCGGTGTGCTCGTCGGAGTAGGTGTCCCAGGCGTCGAGGATCTTCTTGCTGTCCCGCACGTAGTGGTCGAGGTAGCGCAGGAAGTCGCGGTGCGCGTGGTGGTCGAAGAGGGGGATGGGCAGGGTGTCCTTCCAGGTCAGCGGCGCGCCGGCGTCCGGGTGGCGTCGGGGGCAGGGGGCGTGGCGGACCGGCTGTGCTGGCGCCGGACAGCGCGCGCCCGGACCCGGATCGCGTCGAGCCGGGCGGTGTGGGCCTCGACCACCTGCTTGGGGGTGAGCGGGCTGGGCTCCTGGACGACGCTGTAGTGGGCGGTGCGATCGTGCATGCCGCGCTGCAGGGGGCTGAGGTCGGCGAGCGCGGTGACGAAGGCGTTGACGAGCGGCCGGGGTGTGCGGGCGGCGAACCGTGCCTGCCACAGGCGGGGACCGAAGCGGCCACGGTCGGGATCGCGCACCTCGATGTGCCAGGACACCTCGGAGTCGTCGCGTTCTTCGGCTCGCCGTTCAACGCGACACGTTCCGTCCGGCGAACTGGCCGCGCCCTGGGCGTCGATGAGCCAGCCCGCGGCGTCGAGCACGTCCAACGGGGTGGAGTCTGCCGGGGGCGTGGAGGTGACGAGGGCGTCGGTGAGGCCGCAGATGATCTCAGCGGGGGCGAGTTCGCCGAAGTAGGCGTACCAGCCGTCTTCGTTGTCCGTGCGTTCCGCCCACAGCCGCCACCAGGCGAACATGCCGGCTCCCGGATCGAAGCCGAGGCTGTAGCGGCGGTCGGGGCTGGTGAGCACCATCTCGGGGCTGAGCCGGTCGGAGGTGCGCTGCCATCCGGCGACGGCCAGCGCGTGCGAGATGTGCCGTGCGTCGCCGGGACCGGCGAGATGGCGGGGGCTGGTGTCGAAGGGGATCTGCCAGGCGTGCTTGTCGGCGAAGGCGGCGAGCTGTCGTTCGCTCAGGGGCACGGGCAGGACTCCTGCTCGCTCGCCGGCGATCTGCCGTACAGGTCGCGGAGATCGTCCAGCACGTCGTGGAGAGTGTGCTGGTCGGCCAGTTCCCACGCGGCCGTGCGCAGTTCGGTGATCAGAACGTCGCCGTGCGTCGTGCGCGGTGTGTCCGGGTTCTCCTGTACGGCGCGGGCGAGGGCTTCTGCAGGATCGGGGTTTTCTCGCAGGAATTCGGTCAGGGCGCGGATCGTGTCCGGGGTGAGTGCAGGCATCGGACTCCTCGGGGCGGGACAGTCGCGGTCAGCGGCCGGTGCGTGCGCCACCGGCCGGGGCGTTGGGGCGGGCGGTGCTCGGCCTGGCGCTGTCGGCGCTGTTGCGGGACCAGGTGGCGGCGCGGGCCGCCGTGATACGGGCCTGCTGCCAGGCACTGAGCTTGGCGGGCTTCACGGACACGGACCAGGTACGGATCTGCTCGCTCATCGGCACGCGTCCGCGCGGGCGCATCACGGGGTCACGGCTGGCGAGTTCGCTGGAGAAGGCTTGCACCAGGTGCATCGGGGTGTTCGGCGTGAAGGTGGCCGTCCAGCTGTTGCCCTGCGTGTCCTGCGCTCCGGACCACCACGTCGCCGCACCGTCGGGGCTCTGCCGGTACTGCATCCACGCGGTGCCGTCGGGGCTCGTCGCCGTGTAGTGCTGGCCCTCGAACCACGTGTGCCAGTCCTGCTCCAGCAGCGGGGCCCAGATGTTGGGGGCGTGGGCGGAACGGGGACGGGTGAGGGCGTCGGTCATGCCCGCGAGGATCTCCACCGGGGTCTGACTGCCCAGCTGGGCGGACCACTGACCGTCCGCCCTGTCAGCCCGGCCGTGGATGGTCCATCCGCCGGGAAGGCTGTAGGGGTCGTAGGCGACACAGACGGTGCGGTCTGGGCTCTCCACGGACAGGGGGCCGCCTGTCTTGGACTTGTCGCGCCAGCCGGAGGCACGCAGGAACTCCGAGAGGTGCCGGACATCGCCGCCACCGGCCAGGGCACGGGGCTGGACGAGGTAGTGCTGCTCGGCCTGCTCGCCGGGTCCCCAGCCGTGCCACTGCTTCTTCTTCACCGGTGGCGCCGTACGACGAGCGGTGCGGGTGCCGGAGGCTTCGCCGCCGTAGTAGCGGGCTGAGCGCCGGCGCGCTGGAGGGTGTCTGTGTGTTCGTCCAGATCGAGGGTGATGTCGCCGAGTTCGTTGGAGGCACGGCCCAGGGCGAGCCACACCTCCGCGGGGAGCGCGCCGCGCTCTGCCTGGTCCTTGGCGAACACGCTGCCGACGGCGACGAGATGGGTGACGCCGCCGAGGACTCCGTTGTCCGGGTCGAGCACGCGGGCGATGACCTGCGCGGCCTGGGGCGGGGGAAGCTGTGATAGGTGGTCGGCGAGCTGGCCGAGCTGGCGGGCGATGGCGTCGGCCAGTTGCACCGGGTAGGGGGTGGGGTGGGTCATACTCCTCCGGGTCGGTGGGCGGTCAGGGGTGGCGCTGCCCGAGGCGCTGTGTCTCGGCGAGGACGGCCTCCGGACGGCCGTCGGCCGACGGGGAGGTGCGGTCGGGGCCGGTCGGAATGCAGGAGCGCAGATAGCGGCGGAAGAGGGCCGTGGCGAGCCGGGGCTTGAGCCGGGTTCTGAGCGGTGGGGGTATGCGGGTTGCTACGGGTTTCTCCGGGTCGGGGGTGGTGAGGTGGGCGGTCCCGGCGCGGTACCGGGACCGCCCAGGCGCCACACGGAGTGCGGCGGCCGACGCCGCAGGTAAGGGGGGAACCGATTGGTCGTCAGGGCCTGGTATCGATGTCCATGCCGCATCCGTCGGCCAGGTTGGCTGTGAGGTTCTCCGCGGTCAGCGGCGGCGCGATTCCGCAGGCCGGGCGCGGCCCGCCGGCGGTGGTGAGGCAGTGGCCGGCCGCTGTGCAGAGCGTGCGGCGTGGTTGCGGGCGTGGAGGATGGCGCGCGCGGCCTCGCTCATGGAGGTGGCTGTGTTTCCGAGCTGCGCGAGGGGATCGTTCTTCCCGAGGGGCGCGGCCTCCTGGAAGTCGTCTGCGGCGATCCAGACGCGGACGACGACTTCTCTGACGAGGGGCAGCAGCCCCTGGACGGGGGCGGCGATCTCGGTGAGGACCTCGGCCACCTCGCTGCCGGTGGTGGCGGTAGCGGCTCGCTCGGCGAGCCCCGCCAGGTAGCGCAGGGCCGCCTCGCGTTCACGGTCCGACGCGACCAGCATGTTCAGTGCGGGGTCGAGGTAGACGCTGTGCCCGGCGGCGAGCAGAGCGTGCGAGGCGGCGGTCGCCTTCAGTCGCTGCTGCTCGACGGGCAGGCCGTGCGGCAGTCGGTGATAGTCCCCGCGCGGTCCGGGGGCGGAGAGGAAGCCGCCGGTTCGCTGGAGAATGTCCGCGGCCTGCTCGGTGCCGCCGACGGCCACGACCAGGCCGGTGCGGGGATCCTTGGTGATGGTGACGTACTCCAGCACCCAGAAGTCGGGCTCTGGCTGCGTCACCGCAACCGGGCGGTCGTCGTGCGCGCGTTGGCGGGGACGGGCGGCGCGGTAGCGGGCGCGGCGGTGGGCGCGGTCAGGCTCGCGGGATGCTGCAGAGCGGTGCTGATGCCGAGAGCGTCCAGGCACGGGCCGATCTCGCGCAGGGGCCGGGCCTGGGCCTGAGTGTCGTCACCGCTCAGGCGGTAGATGCCGCTCTGCGGATCATGGACGAAGCCGTGGGCTATCAGGACAGCGCCGGAGCGGTCGTCGGCCGGTGCGGTGGCGATGCTGCCGTCCGGCTGCCAGGTCAGGACGACCCGGTCCGGCTGCGAGGGCCGGATGTGACCCAGGGCGTTGTGGCGGGCCTGGGCGAGGGCGCGGTCGTAGCGGGCGAGCAGGTCGCCGGCGACCTGCTCGGCGCCCAGGAACGGATCGTCGGCCAGGGCGATGCCGTTGGGCTCGCGGACGGCGCGGTACGCCTCGTCGGGCAGGGCGTGCGGGGCGACGGCGGCGACGAGGAACCCGTCGCGCTCGTCGTACCGGTCCACAATGACGAGCTGCGCGCCGTCCGGCCGGCTCAGGACGGCGGCCTGATGCAGGGGGTGCTCGGCGAGGGAGGCGGCGACCAGGTCCAGGTCCCAGATCCGGTCGGCGAGTTCGGCGAGGTCGTCCTTGGCATCCGGCTCCAGGTAGAAGCTGGTCCAGGTGTCGGGGAGTTCACCGGCGAGAACGTCGGCGTACGAGGCGAGGCGCTCGGAGGTGTCATGGTCGTGCATGGTGTCCTTGGTCAGGTGCAGGTGGTCAGCGGCGCAGGCGGGTGGCACTGACGGGCGGTGGCGCCGGGGCCGGCAGCGCACGCGGCGGTGGTGGGCAGGCGCACACCGCGGAGCGTTCGCTCTCGTGGTCGGGAACCTGTTCGGTGCAAGCCCGGCGGCCGCGGTGACGGGTGTACCGGTCGGCCAGCCGCTCGCGGGTGTGTGCGAGGTCGGAGCGGATGACGCGTACATATTCGTCGGCGAGGTAGCGCAGGCGCCGGGCGGTGTAGGGGTCGGAGGGGTTGCCGAGGCCGTCGAAGAACTCCGCCAGGGCGCCGAGGGTGTCATCCAGCCCGGCGAGGACGCCGTCGTGAGGCGCGGTCAGTTCGGTGAGGATGGCGGCTGCATCGTCGGTGTCGGTGGCTTCACGCAGACGCTCGGCGAGGCGGGAGACCGAGGAGCCGAGGGCGGGATAGCGCACGGGCCGGGCATCGGAGTCGAAAAGCGGGTCGCAGTCGACGTGGTATCCGGCTGCCCGCAGGCGCGCGACGGCGTTGGTGGCGAGGCGGGACTCGTCGTCCTTGGCGAGCGCGGCGGGCGCCCGGTGGTACGTCTCGTGGAGGCGGACGACGGCGACGAAACCCGCGCGCTCAAGGATGCTGTGCGCCTCGGAGTCACCGCCGCGGGCGAGGAGTTCGTCGGAGTGCGGGTCGCGGCGGATGTCCAGGAAGCGGACAGTACGGGGCAAGGAGACGTTTCTCCCGGGGAGATCGTTGGGCGTTGGGCCCGACGGCGGTCACCGGCCGCTGCGGATATCGGCGATGTGCACGAGCTGGCCCAGGGCGGTGGTGGTGTACCAGCCGCAGTCGATCAGCTCGTCGCGGCCGGCGAACCGGGCCAGGAGCGTCTCCTCCATGGCCCGCAGGTGGATCAGGCAGTCCGGGCAGCGGCGCGCGAGGTGCACGAGGTAGCGGGGGTGGGCGGTGACGTAGGACTGGGCACCGCCGGTCGCATCCCGCAGCCGCCACCCGTCCTCGTCGGTCGGGGTGTGCCAGGACGGGACGACCACGCGCATCGCGTCGCCCCATAGTTCCCCGCCGGCCACCCCCTTGAGGACGACGACGGTGTCACCGGCCTGGAAGTGGGCGTGGGTGACGTCCCGGTCGGGAGTCAGCGGGTCGGCCGTCGGCGCGAACGCCGAGGTGGGTGGGGGCTGGGACATGCAGTTCCTTCCACGTGAACGGTGGCGGGGTGGGAGGAACAATGGTCCGGAGGAACGCCGGTTTGGCTAACCGGCGGTCTGCGGCTATGTTGCCCGCCGTCAGCGGAACGGTTTCTCCCTCCCGCGGTCCGTCTCACCGGCTGCGTCGAGGAGTTCGAGCAGGTCAGGACCTTCGGCATCGCGCTGATCGATCCACCAGCTGGCCCGGGTGACGGCGCGGGCTTTCTCCTCCAGCTCCGCCCAGTCCGCCTCGTCCCACGTGCCCTCGGCGACGAGCGCGGTGTACGCGGCCGTCATCAGCTGGTGGCGGGAGCGCTCGCCCCAGGCCAGGGTCTTTTCCGGGCCCTCCACCTGCGGCATGCCGAACTGCTGCGCCCAGGCGACGGCCGCTTCCTGCTCCTCGGCCCGCTTCGTCGCGAGCCACTCCTGCTTGGACTCGGATCCGGTATCGCGCGCCGCCTTCCAGCAGTCGGTGCAATCCTTCGACGCGAGCCAGCGGGCATAGCCCGCCCTCTGGTCGGCAGGACGATGGGACAGGTCGTGATCCACGCTGTGGGAGCAGGCGTGCTCCACGGTCCAGGTCGTACGTATTGTCACGTGGTTGTTCCTGCTTTCTGTCTTCTGTGTTGTCTCAGCGTGTCCTGCGGATGGCGTCTGTGGCCGCCGTGGCGATGGCGGCGGGGGCGCTGGAGGGCTGGGGCAGGTGCAGCAAGGTGGTCCCCGGCAAGTGGTGGGACTTCGCGGTGAGGGTGAGCTGGAGTACGGCGCAGCCGGCGGTCGTGAGCTGCTTGACGCGGGTGACGGCTTGAGCGGTTTCGTCGCTGCCGTACCGGGCGTCGGTGACGATCACGAGGAGGCGGCCGGCGCCGGGGCGTCTGAGTTCGAGGCCGTGGTCGAGTGCGTCGATGGCGTCGCCGAGGTTGTGGTGGCCGCCGTTGGCGTCGAACGTCGTCACGCGCTCTGGTGCTCGGTGGGTGGGGCGGGTCAATGCGGTCAGGTGCCTGTCGTAGGCGATGGTGGCGGTAAGGGAGTCGGGGTCGGTCAGGGCTGCTGCGCGTGCCACGATCCAGGCAGCGGACGCGACGGGCGCGCAGGCGGCACGCATGGAGCCGGAGACGTCGACGGCGATACCCACACGCAGCGGTGGGGTGGGGGAGTTCCGGCGGCGGGTGTGGGTGAACGGTTCCGCGGTGGGGACCGACCCGGCCGCGCGCTGAGCGTCGCGGGCGAGGGCCGCGCGCATGTTGAGGCGGCCGGGCGGGGTGGGGCTGGTGGTCCGCTCCTCGGTCCGCTCGCGGTAGGCGGCGGCACGCAGGGCGCGGCTCAGGCGCGCGGCGGCACTCTGCTCGGTGGCGGTGGGCCTGCGGGTGCCGGTGACCGGGTTGCCGTAGGGCGCCGGTGTGCCGTCGGGGGTGACGGTGGTGCCATGGGCGTTGAAGACCGACTTGGCGGTGGCGGCGGCTTTGCGTCGCTGGCCGGCCCGCTGGGCGCGGCCCTGAGCCTGCTCCTTGGACTGCGCGGCCATGGCGTTGGTCGCTGCGGTCTGTGCTGCGAGGTCGGCGGCGTCGGTGGCTGCCGTGCTGTCCATGACGACCCCTACGGCGCCGGACAGGAGATCGGTGAGGTTCTCCGGCATGGGCAGGGCGGGGGTCGCGGTGTCCAGAGCGTCGCACCATTTGTGAGCGTGCGCGAGCATGGTCGTGGCGTCGTGGTCGGCGCACTGGTGGGCTGCGGTCCAGATGCGGGTGAGTGTGGCCAGCAGGTTTGCGCCCAGCACCTTTTCGCACAGATCGGCGACGGCCCGGGTCTCGCCGGCGTCCAGGATGCCGACGTCACGGCGGCCGAGGACCAGGGCCGCCACGGCGGCGGCGTGCTCGATGCCCTGGAGGGTGGGGTGGGCGATGTCGGGCATGACCAGGGTTCGGGCACTGGTGCGCAGGTACGTGCGGTCCGTGGGCCGCGTGATCAGGTGTGCGCCTTCGACACGGCTCTCCTCAAGCAGGAGCGCGGCCTCGACGACACGGGGGTTCGCTCCGGCTGGCGCCGTCCAGAGGGAGTGGGCCGCGTGCGCGGCCTCGTGGACGAACACTCCCCAGGCGGGGGGATACCGCTCCTCGTCGCCCACGATCCGCGGATGGATCTCGTGGGGCTGGAGCGGGGCGAACAGGCCGGCGTCGAACTCGACCTCGCCCAGAGTGGGGAAGAATGCGGCCGGTGCTCCGCTGCGCGTGCCGGGGCGGCAGGTGACGAGGAGGTCCTGGCGGCCGGAGAGTGCGACCAGCCGATCGCCGAGTTCGGCTCCCACGCGCAGCCACGCGTCCGGGGAGGAACGGGGTTGCGCGGGCGGGGCGCCGTCGTCGTCCCATCGCGCGAGGTCGGCGTCGTCGTCCGGCGTGGTGGCGGGGGACTGGACGTGGTGGTGGGCGCTCATCGCGAGCGGCCCCGGTGCGCGGAGCCGGTGGTGCCCGGGGGCTGCCGGACGGCCGAGGCGGAAAGCTGCTTGCCGAGGGTGAGGGGGCGGACCTCCTTGACGCCGGCAGCCTTGATGACGGCAGCGGCGACGGCGTCGCGATCCTCCAGAGGGGCGATGCCGACCAGGTTCGCGAGCGCGGCTTTGGTGCCGAGGACGGCCTCGGTTTTCTGGTAGCTGAGCAGCTCTCGCAGTTGGGGGGCCCAGCCCAGCTCGCCGAGTTCGACTTGGCGGGAGAGGTGTCGGGCGACCCGGACCACCCGGGCATCGATCCTCAGCGCCAGGGCGAGGTCATAGTCCGTGCCGATCTGGATTTGCACGCTGAACCGGCTTGCGAGCGCCTCCGTCAAAACCGCCCCGTGGACGCCGGGATTGTGGCCCGCCACCACGTAGAAGCCCGGCTCGGCCTTGATGGTCTCGCCCTTGTGGGCCTTGACCTGGATCTGCCTGCGCCCGTCCATTGCGGGATACAGCGCCGCCAGGACCTTCGGTGAGATCAAGGTGGCATCGTCGATCAGCAGGGCGCGGCCCTCGGTCATCGCGGTGACCAGCGGACCGTACTGGAAGACGTAGGCTCCCGCGTCGTCCTGTGTGTACTCGCCGATCAAGTCGCCGACCGTGGTGTCGCCGTCACCGGCGACGGTGAGCAGGTCCGGGAACGCCGCCTCGACCAGACTCGTCTTGCCGGTGCCCGGAGGGCCGTAGAGCAGCACCGGCACGTCGGCGTCGCGCAAGCGATTCAACGCCTCGACGTCGGGCAGATCGGCCAGCTCCCGGGGGTGGTAGACCTGGCCCCCCGCGCGGCGGATCGGGCCGGTCTGCCTGGGCGTGGCTGCTGCGGGAATGGTCGTGTGGGCCATGGCCGCCTGGGCGCGGGGAGAGTGGGTGCCCGGTGGGCTGATTACAGCGGTCTGCGCGGCTGCGGCGGTTTTCGCGTTCGCGCGGAACTCCGGTTGTCCGGTTCCTCCTTGGTCGGCCTCCCCGCGTCGCACCAGGGTGAGGGCGGCGTTGCGGACGGCGCCGTGGGAGTGGCCCAGCTGCCTGGCCATGTCCCCGATGGTGAGCGTATCCGCCGGCCGGTCGGCCAGCAGTCGGGCCACCTTGGCCCGTAGTTCGCCGCCCTTGGTGCGCGCTGGACCGGTAGGCGTTCCGGGTGTGGTCAAAACGAGGCCCCTTCAACAGGTACGGGTGCGGGCGGGGCTGGCGATGCGCTGGAGAGGCCGGCCGCTCTCGGAGCGGATCACGGACTGTGCCGACATCGGCGACCGGGCCAACCGGGGCGTACCGTCGGCGCTCACCGGCCGACCGAGGGCTCGGTCCAGGTGCACGGGATGGCCGGCGACGAGCAGCTCGCTGGCTGCCGAGCAGGCCCGTGCGTCCGCTCCGTACCGGGTTCCGTCGCTCGGCAGGCGCAGCCTGGTGTCTCTTCGAAGCCGGCCTGGAGCAGGATCCGCCGGGCGGCGGCGTTGTAGCCGGTGGTGGTGATCTCGCCGGTGATGGTGTGCCGGATCGTCATGAATGGCTCTGCTGGCGTTTCGGGCAAGGCGGGTCTCCTATCGGTGGTGGCGGGAAAGCGGTGCGGTGGGGTGTTGGGCGAAGACGAGGCGGCCCCGGAGCTTGATGACCACCGTGATCAGGGGTGCGGCCAGGTCATGGTCTGCGCGGCACGCGGGTGGTTCAACGGCGTGTGGTGTTGCGCCGGGACGCGGTGCTGGATGACGGCTTCGCGGCCCGGGCAGCGCGGGCGGCCGCAATCACTGGAGGCGGTTTATCGAAGGTCCAGTGGGCGGGGTGATCGCTGAAGCGAGTGAGGGGGTCGGTGTCCCAGGGGACGAGCGGTCCCCAGGTCGCCTGGATCCTGACGCTGATGACTTCGATGCTCCCCGGGCGCAGGATGTAGCCCCACTCGAAGTCCTGTTCAGCCGCTGACTGCGGGGTGATGGTTTCGCGGGCGGGCGGGGAGCCGTCCGGGGTGATCAGGAAGTAGTCGAGGGCCCTGCTGGGAAACTGCATACCGCCGGTCAGCTCGGTGACCAGCGCGGGGGGTGCCCCGTCGAGGAGATCGGTGCCCAGGGTGTCCCAGCCCAGGGTGACGCTGTCGATGAGGTGGTGCGCCATGGCGTCCACGTCACGGTTGAAGCGGTACTGGAACGCGGCGAGGAGCAGGGGCACCTTGTGACTCGGCTGGCCGATGTAGTGGACGCCGATGCCGCTGTAGCCATCGCTGGTGCGGCGGGCAATGAAGGAACTGGTCGACAGGAGGTCTCCGGGATGACGAGGGTGAACTAGCGGCGGGCGGCGGGGCGCGAGGGGCTGGCCTGTGACGGGGCTGCGGCAGGAACGCTTTGAGGCCGGCTTCCGCGCGGTGTCCGGATGGAGGGCGGGGTGTCGAGGGAGGACCAGGCAGCCGGGTGGTCGTTGAAGGCGGTGCGCGGGTCCACGGACCAGCTCACGCGCGGGCCGATGTCCTCGTGCAGGAGGCTGATCACCTCGACGCCCTCCTTGTGCAGGACGTACCCCCACTGCATGTCCTGCTCGTCGGCGGTCGTGTCGGTGACCGACATGCGGACCGGCGGGGAGCCGTCCTGGGTGATTAGGTGGTCGAGGGTTCGGCTGGGCCAGTGCTCGCCGCCGGTCAGCGTGTTCACGAGCGCGGGCGGAGCGTCGTCGAGGAGATCGGTGCCGAGTTCGTCCCAGCCGACGACCACGTCGTCGATGAGGTGCCGGGTCATAGCCTTGACGTCCTGGCCGAACCGGTATCGGTAGGCGGCGAGCAGGAAGGGGAGCTTCTGGCTCGGATCACCGTCGAGGTGGACATAGATGCCGTCGTAACCGGATTCGGTGGGCCGGGCGATGAAACAGCGGGTGGACAGAGGTACTCCAAAACTGCCAGGACGCGCAGGACTTGGCGGAACAGGTCTAAGGCCGGCGGCGTGGAGACTGGGGGCCTGCGGCATCGGTGGCCCGGTGGTGTTGCTCGGCGACGCCCGGCGTCGGGGCGGGCCTGGGCAGGGGGCCGGTGACAGATTGCAGTGCCCGTTTCAGACTGCGCAGCGCCGCCGCGTGCCCGAGCGTCAGGGCCAGTTGGCTTTCGGGCGTGGCGGCGGGGGCATGCCGGTAGGCGAGGCGGTGGGTATCGGCGAGTCCGGTGAGGGCCGTGCTCAGATGCGTGGCGGCCCGGTTGGTGTGTACGAGCGCGGTCGCCAACTGCGCCAGGTACTCGCGTCCCACGGTCGTGGCGGCGAGGGGGCTGTCGGCGGACTGGCGAAGATCCGCGAGGAGACCGGTCGCGAGGTTGTGCACGGCGACCAGTTCGTCGGTGGTGGGTGTGATGACGGCCCGCGCGTTGTCGGCCTCGGGAGGCACGAGGGCGGCGGCGGTCTCGGTGATGCGTCGCTGCCAGGTGGTCAGGCGGGCGTGAACGAAGGCGTCGTTGCTCAGGCTCATCGGCGCTTTCCCTTGTAAGCGGCTGCTCCTGGCAGGGGCGGGTGCGTACGTGGTCCGTCGTTGGTGTGCAGGGTGATGTGGAAGTTGCGGTGCCGCAGGCGTTGCAGGCCGGTGATCAGGTGGCGCCGTACCTCCTGGGGGCTGAGGGCGTCGGGAAGGTGGCACTCGCCGGTCGCGGGGTCGAGGAGGAACCCGCCGTGCGCGAGGAGTTCGGCGTTGGCACCGAGGTAGCCGGAGCGGATCCGGGGGCGCTGCTGGTCGTCGAAGGCGACGTGGGCCTGCATGTGGCCCGGACTGCTGCGCCGGATCACGATCGGGGCGGCAAGCCGGTAGGCGAGCAGCAGTCGGCGGTGCAGGGCGGCTGCGGCCCGGACCGGGTCGTCGGGAACGGCGATGCCGCGCGGGGCCCGGATGCCGCGGACATGCCAGTAGCTGGTGTTCGCGGGCAGCATCGGCAGCACCAGGTACTGCCGGGGGCGGTGGGGGCGGGGCAGGACGTAGAGCTGGAGGCCCCAGTGGTGGGTGAGCACGGTGCGCCGGGCGCCGGCTTCGTAGGCCTTGTACGGCATGGGGCCGCTGTCCCACATCCGTGCGCCCGCCGGGTCGTCGGCGATGAGCACGGTGTGGGGGGAGGGATGCCAGCCGGGCAGCCGCTCGGCGAGAGCACGGGTGAACTCGGTGAGGTGCACCGGAGGTTCCTCGTGGGGGGTGTTCGTCGGTGCCGCTGGTCACGAGGAGGCGGTTATGCCGTGGGCGTCGGTGCGGCGGCAGGTGTAGCCGAGCAGCGTCGACTTGCCCCGCGTGGTGGGGACGGCGGCGACGTCGGAGCAGGTGAACTCGTATGTGAAGTAAGGGCTGTTGGTGGTGCCGAGCCAGGCGCGGTCGTTCTTCTCCGGGATGATCTCGAAGCCGGAGAAGACGGTGTCGCGCTGGGTGTGGTTGTGGGCGAACATGACGAGGGCCTGGCCGTCGGCGGCCTTCAACGCGTAGCTGCCGGTGAACTCGGGGGCGGCAGCCGAGAACGTGGTGACGCCGTGGCTGCCGAACTTGTGCACCGTCTTGTCGTGCGCCTTGATCTGCCGGGCGGTCGCCTCCGAAGAGGTGAAGACCTTCCTTCCGCTCAGGTCTCCGCCCGTGGCGAAGTTGTCGCCGACGGCTGTACGCAGGGTGGTGACCGGCGTGGCGACGTCCTTGCTGGAGGTGGCGTCCAGGGCGGTGGCGTAGCCGTCGGCGTCGAGGGAGACCTTCGGGAGCTTCTTCGGGTCGTCGAGGTCGACCGCGGCGACCATCTCCCACCGCTTCGTTGTGGCCTGCTGGGCGAGGACCATCACCCGGACGTACTGCTTCTTTTTGCCGCTGCGGGTGACGGCGGCGAACCACCGCTGCTGGTCGGCGCGGAAGCGGGGGATGTAGACGTCGGTGGCGGCGAGGTCGTAGGACCACGGCTTGTACGGCTCGCGCTCAGCCCGGGGCAGGCCCTCGGTTTCCTTGTAGTCGGCCACCGACATCGCGTAGAGCGGCCCGTCCTCGACCGTGTTCAGGAGTGCCCGGTCGCGGTGTTTGTTCGCCTCGTTGTTGATCTTCGAGTAGTGGGCGATCTGGGCCAGGGCCTCCTTCTTAGTCAAAGCCGGTAGGGCAGTCGGGGAGGGCGAAGCGCTGGGGGCGGTCTTGACCGTGGTGCTGGCGTTGTTGCTGGTGGTGCAGGCGGTGGCGGTGAGAGCGGCCGTGATGGTGGCGGTGAGCACGGCGGCGGTGCGGCGGGCGAGGGTGTGCTGGGGGATGTGGTGCTCCGGGTCTGTACGGTCAGTGGGTTCGGGTGGGGACCGCGGATGCCGCAGGCGCGGGTGGCGCGGCAGGGGCTGGGGGCCGGTTGTCGGCGGCGGTCCTCAGGTGCTTCGCGGCGTCGGCGAGACCCGTTCGGGTTTGCGCGATGCGGTTGGCGAGATGCCGGTGGCCGGTGGTCATCGCGCGGGCCCGGCCGGGGCTCGGCGCTTGGTGGCTGAGGTCGGCGAGAGTGCCGAGCAGGTGGACGGCGGCACCGAGCGAGGCGAGCGCGGCACCGGCAGGCTCGGCCGCGCGGGCGAGTCCGCCGGCGAGGCGGCGCTGAGCTGCCGTGACCTGGGAGGGGTAGCGGTCGGCAGCCCGGTGACGCGCGGCGTGCTGGCCGGCCAGGTAGCCCAGCAGACGGGCCAGGTGGCGGACTTCGTCGTCCAGGAGGTCACTGAGTACCGGGTCTGCGCGGATCTGGTCGGGCAGCGGGAGCTGGTCGGCGATGGAGTTGAGTCGGTCGGCCACGTCGTGCAGCAGCATCCGCTCGTCGAGGTCGCTGGCAGCTTCATCAGGCATCAGAGGACTACCCCTGGGCCGCGGACGGTGTGCCCGCTGCCTGCCCGGCGGTCTCGATCAGCAAGGTCGTGCGGGTCGGCGGCACGGGCTTCGCCAAGGTCATCGGCTGGGGCCGCCCGGCGCAGCCGGGGGCGGGGGCGGGGGCGGCCCCGGCAGCGTTCCGCGGACTGTGCGGTCGCGTTGCGTGAGCGGGTCGGGATCCGGTGGCGGGTCGTAGTGCGCCCGGAGGATCTTCAGGTCGGCTTCGGCTGCCATCGCGAGGGCGGAGGAGATACGGCTGGCCGCGTCGCGCAGGAGCTTCGGCGGTGACCCGGTCTCCGCGCCGCGGTTCTGGTTCTTCCAGCGGGCGGCCAGGGCCAGGTGGTCGATGACCTCTGCGAGGAACGGCTCGACCGTGTCCAGCAGTGCGTTGAGGACGGTGCTGAACTCGGCCGGCGTGTCGGCGGCGTCCAGTGCCTCCCGGTACGGGCTCGGGTCCGGGACGGGGAGCGGCGCGGCTGGCAGTGAATGTCGGGCGCGGAAGGCTTCTGCGTCGCGCTTGGCCCATCGGTGCAGGTCGTCAGTGGTGGCCGAGCCGGTCTGGTGGGCCCGGATCTGCTCCGCGGTGCGCCCGACGTTGTCGTACAGCTCGAAATCGGGGTGCTGCAGGGGTAACTCCGGGGAAAGGGAAGGGGCGTTGTGGTCGCTTCGGGCGGGCTGTCGTCACGAGCGGTGGTGCCTGCGGGGCGATGCCCGGGAGGGAGGCGCGAGTGCTTTCACGGCGCCGCTCACCGGCTGGGGAGCTCCGTGTGCGGTGCGTGGGGGTGGGGGTCTCGGTGTTCTGCCCGGCGGTGGGGTTTCGAGGGCACCGGCGAGGAGGGAGGGGCGGTCGCCGAGGTCGCGGAGCCAGCTCAGGAGCTTGGGCAGGTTCTTGTCGGGCCCGTAGGCGAGGTAGGTTCCGTCGGCGGTGTCGCAGCCGAACCACTCGGCGATCCCGAGTCGGATCCGGGAGTTGACGCGGCCCATGTGCACGCTCTTGCCGAGTCCCTTCGCCTCCCGTGCCAACCGCTCGGCGACCGGGCCGAGTTTCCACTCGGTCGATCCGGCCAGGAAGAGGACGTCGAAGGCATCCCACGGCAGCAGACCGGGCGCATCGCATCCGTCCTGTGCCGCGTAGGCCGCCGGAACGCCCAGTTCGCGGATGCGGGCCAGCCAGGGCAGGGACTCGATCAGGGTGCCGGCCGCGTCGAACGGCTCATCCGGGGCCAGCGCCCACAGGCACCGGTCAGGCCCGTACCGGTCGACGGTGCGGCTCAGCCATGCGAACCATGCCTCGGTGCCCGGCCAGTAGCGGCCTTTGCCGTTGCTGCCGAACTTCGAGTTGTCACACGCGTACAGGGCGCCCTCTGGGATGCGGCTGCCTTGCGCGGGAGTGGTCATACAGCCGATGCGTCCGGCGCTCATCGCAGCCCGGATGTCAGGTCCCGAGGGAGTGCCGAGATACAGCACCGCCAACCTCCCGCGTGGACGGAGCGCGGGTCCGCCGGCCTGTGGGAACCCGTGGGCGAGAGGGAGGGGGAGGGATGATGCTCTGCGGACGTGTCCGGGTTCGGGTCACCGGATCTTCGGGCGGCCCGGCCGGGTGCGAGGTGTGACCGGTTCGGGGAGGTGGCTGGACGCCGAGGAGTTGGTTGGTGAGGCGGGGTGGGGCAGCAGCCCGAGCCGGCCGAGGCGGTGGTCGATAGCCTCGACCAAAGGCTGGGCGCTCCCGCCGTGGCGGGCCTCGGGCCGCTGCGAGGTACTGGGGTCGTCGGAGGGGGCCGAGTCGTAGAGGATCTCGAAGAGGCTCTGGTCGTCGGGGTGCTCGCGGGTCACGATCCAGCCCTCGGGGTCGCCGGGCGGGCGCTCGGAGGGCGGCTCCTGCGGCGGGCTGATGATCAGGTAGCTGTCGTCGGGGAGGGCCACGCGCACGATGTAGGCGCTGAGGCCGAACTCGATATCGCACTCCAGCCCGCGCTCTCGCAGCGGCGTGGTGATGTGCGCGTGGCGGCGCCACAACTCCTGCCACCACGGGGTGTCCACGTTGCGATGGTCGGGAAGCGGCGCGAGCGGAGCCGCGCGGCGGGCGTTTGGAGTGCTCTGCTGGTCAGCGGCCACGGTTCCGCCTGCGGGAGGATGGCGGGCGGTGGGGCGGAGGTATCCGGCGAGCGGGGTCGGCTTGCGGCTTCGGCACCGGACTGAAATCGAGTTCGTACTCGTCGCAGACGGCGATCAGGCCGTGCTCCCTATGGGCTTCGCGTTCGATGATCTGCGTCATGAGGCCGTCGAGCTGGGCCTGGCAGTGCTGGTAGTCGGCCCAGTCGGCGTCGCTGAGGTGGGCGGGGCGGTTCAGAGGACTCCTTGAAGGGGCGGGGGTCGGCCCGGGTCAGCGGTGGCGACCGCCCGGTTTGGGCGGCATCGGGCTCTGGCGGGGGGAGGGCGTGAGGAAGAAGCGGTGGAAGTCGAGGTGGTCGGTGAGTTCCTGGACTGCGTCACCGAGCGACTCCGACGCGCGCCGCCGACAGGAACGCGCCGTCGCGTGTTCGATGACCATGCGGTTGTCCCGGAAGTATCTGTCGTTCTCGCTGTGCGACCGGGGCAGTGAGAACGCGGTCTGCGCAGTCTCGGCGAAGTGCGGTACGGCCTGGCTCGACAGGGTGACCGCCGACGCCAGATGGGCGAGGACGGCGCTGCCGGCACGGTTCTGGTGGAGGTGGTCCGGGCGAAGTCGGCAGTCAGCTGGACGACATCACGGGCGAGAGCCTGTGCGTCGGTGACGTGCCGGAGTAGCGCGGTGAAGGACGGCGAGGCCGGGACATGACCGGTGTCGTCCAGCAGCTCCCACTGCTCGAACGCGCCGGAAAGTTTGCCCCTGACGGCGTTGAGCGCGTCGATGAGGTGGAGGGTGGTGGCGCGTGGGATCAGCTCACGCTGGATATCAGGTTTCATGATCTTTTACGGTCTTTACGTTCATTCGAGCGTCGGTGTCGAAGAGCGCCAGCTCGTGACTGTGCAGAAGGTGCTGCACGATGAAAGATCGTCCGGCGACTTTCCACAGGCCGCGCCCGCGGTTGAGGTGGGCGATGGCGTCCATCTCGACGGAGGTCAGGCCGAGCAGGGAGGCCGCGGCGTGGAGTTGGTCGGTCTCCTGGCGGTAGATGATGCGGGTGGAGCAGTCGGCGAGGAGTCCCTCGGCCAGTGCGCGGCCCTGTGATCCGGCGTCGCCGGCGGTGAGCAAGTCGGACAGCCGGTGGATCACCATGAGGTTGGCGATGCCGAGGCCGCGGCTGAGTTTCCACTGGGCCTGCATCCGCTGGAGCAGGCCGATGTGCCGCATCAGGCGCCATGCCTCGTCGTACACGATCCAGCGCCGGCCGCCGTTCGGATCGGAGAGGGCGGTCTCCATCCAGGCGCTCGCGCAGGTCATAGCCAGGACGAGGGCGGTGTCGTCCCCGCTGCCGCCGAGCCGGGACAGGTCGATGGTGAGCATCGGCGCGGTCGGGTCGAAGGCGACGGTGGAGGGGGCGTCGAACATGCCGGCCAGGTCGCCGTGGACCAGGCGCCGCATGGCGTGGGCCAGGTCGCGGGCGGCATCGCCGAGTTGGCCCGACATCATCCCGGCGGCCTCGTCGAGCGTCAGTGGGTTGTTGAGGGTGGCGGCAACGTCGCCGAGGAGCGGGGTGCGGTGCATCTCGGCGGCGCGGGTGACGACGGCGTCGAGGGCGACGTCCAGGGCGGTGTGCTCCATGGGCATCAGGTCCCGACCCAGGACGGTGCGGGCCAGGGAACCGAGCAGGAGCAGGCGTCGTTTGCGGATCTCGCCGACCCAGTCCGCCTCCGGCACGCTCGCCGGGCGTGGCGCCGCGTCCAGGGGGTTCAGGCGTCCGGGCAGTCCGGGACCGAGGGCGACGGACCGGCCGCCGAGGCCCTGTGCGACCGGCGTCCACTCGCCCTTCGGGTCGCACGGGACGTAGACGCGGTATCCGAAGGCGACCGAGCGCAGCGCGAAGGACTTGGCCAGCGCGCTCTTGCCCTGGCCGATGACCCCGGCGAGCAGGAGGTTCGGATTGGTGAATCCCTCGACGCGGCCGTACAGCGCGAATGGGTCGAAGACGAACGATGCTTCGGCGTGGACGTCGCGGCCGATGTAGATGCCTTCGGCGCCGAGGCCGCCTTCGGCGAGGAAGGGATAGGCGCCGGCTGCGATGGCGGTGGTCATGCGGTGGGCGGGGACCTTCAGTCGGTTCCCGCGAGCGGAGGCGGGCCCGGGGCGTCCGTTCGGCGGGTGGAGTGGGGTGGGCATCTGGTGCTCGGCGACGGTGCCCTCGTTCTGGTGGGCGATGGCTTCGGCGCGGGCTTTGGCGGTGGCCTCGGCGAGCTGGCGACGGGCGGCCTTGCGGCTGGCACGGTCGGCGCCGTGGGGAGTGAAGAGCGGGCTGGCGGAGGCGCGGCGGGCCCGTCGGGAGGGCCGGTGGCTCATCGGAGGCCCTCGATTCTGCGGGTGGTGCTCATCGCGCGCAGGCCGTGGTGTGCGGGCGGAGGTCGGTGGGGGTGGTCTTGCGGCGGAGGACGTGCCCGGCGGCGAGGTGGCGCTGGCAGATCGTCAGCACGGGCGGTCCCTCGGGTAGCCGTTCTGGATGGCACGCGCTGGCCTCGGCTTCTTCCGCTGGTGTGTCGGCGGGCAGCAGGTGGAAGGCGGAGTGGACCTCGCTGGTGGCCTGCCAGAGGCGGGTGTGCGCGGTCGCCAGGTGACGGCCGGCGGCGGGGTACGGCGGGCGGGCGGTTTCGGCGAGGCGGTCCAGGAGGGGGAGCAGGGCGGTGAGGTGGGCGTGGAGCACGTCCAGGTGCCGACGGTCCGCTCGCTGGGGCGGGGCCGCGTCCGGCGAGGCAAGGGACCGGGTGTGGTGGCGGATTCCGGCGCTCGCGGCGCGGAGGAAGGGGTGCGCGTCGTCGGGGCGCAGGGGAGAGGTCAAAGGTGGTGGTCCTTCCTGCCGGTAGGCAGGGGAGTGAGGGGCGTCCCGTTGCGGGTGAACCGGAGTGCCGCCGGTCAGGACGCGCGCGGGCGCGGCGGGTTCACAGGGCGGTGCGGGCCAGCGGGAGCGCGGCGAGCGTGAAAGCGTCCGGCTGCTGGTAGTTGAGGCGACGCAGGTCGACGCCGGAGGTGGCGGCGTGGGTCTCGATCCGTGCGCAGGCGGCGTCCAGGAGGGCGTCGGTCTCGGCGGTCACGGTGACCAGGCCGGTGAGCGCCACGTCCGCGTGCCCGGCGATGAGCTGGCGTTCGCGGGTTTTGACGTCGGCGTACTCGACGGAGTCTTCCTCGCTGTCGACCTGCCCCCGGCGGGCCCTCTCGTTGGCATCGGCGATGATCGCCGCCTTCTTGCGCTGGACGTCCCGCAACGCGGATTCGAGGCCCTGCGGCACGTAGATGAGGGAGAGGCTGCGGCGCACGCCGGCCGTGAACATGATCCCGTGCAGGAACCCGGCCCCCATCTCGGTGCGCGGCCAGTTCTCCACCCAGTAGGTGGCGTGCCGTGCGCTGTCGGTGGCGAGGCGGTCGTACTCCTCGAACTGGACGACGGGGCCGGCGGCGGCGGGGTCGGCCTCGGCGCGGCCGGTCTCGGACCATTGCTGGAGCGCGGCGAGGGCTTTGGGGTCGTAGGCGGTGCGGATGACGGCTGCGATCTCCCGCGCACTCAGCCAACCGGTGACCTGGAGCCCGGCGTTGCGGGCGGCCTGGGCGATGGAGGCGGTGGTCTGCTCCATGACGGTGAACGCCCCCGGAAGCCCTCCGCCGGCCTGGCTGATCAGGCGCCGGGCGGCCTTGAGGTCGAGGGAGATGGCGAGGTAGGTCTCGTGCGGGGCGGCGGCGGGTCCGGCCGAGGCGACCAGCTCGGAGTAGATCTGTCCCGCGACCGGGGCCTGGGGCTGCCCGTTCTGTGTCCAGTGCCGGGTGAGGGTGTCGCCGCTGTCGGGGACGGTGCGCTCCAGCACCTGCACGGTGGCGATGTGCCTGGTGCGGGCGATGCCCGCGAGCGCGCGCCCCCAGGCCGTGACGTTGTGGTTCTGGGTGGCGGGGTCGAGGAGGGCGAAGGCACGGCTGGTGACGCGGGCGACGGCGGTCAGCGTCTGCCGGTGGGGGTCGTGGACGGCCGCGGCGCCGTTGGCGGAATCGCCGGGGGTGACGACCTTCAGGGACGCGGTGGTGCCGGGCAGGTGGAGGACGCCGTCCTGCCGGGGCCGGGTGACGGGCCGGGCGAGCCAGAGGGTCTGGCCGGTGCGGCGGCGGTGTGCGTACCGGGCGACGATCGGCGCCCAGTCGATCAGTGAACGGCCGTGCCGGCGGATCGCGACGAGCGCACCGGCCGTGGCCCACACAGGGGTCAGGGCGACGGCGCCGAGCAGTCCGGTGGAGATCACCGTCATCAGCAGCAGCGCCAGCGTGCAGGAGACGAGGGCGAGTTGGGGCCCGGAGAGGCCGAGGAGGATGCCGCGGCGGGACCGGTGCGGGAACTTCACCGTGACCGGGGCGGGGAGATCAGTCAAGGAGCGGGTCCTGGAGACGCGGGTGGAACCCGGGGGCGGGAGCGAGCGTGCGCACCCCGCTCCCGGGAGTCGGTCAGGGAATCAGAGGCCGGTCGGAGGAGGCAGCGAGGGGCCGCTCCCGCCGCTTGACGAGGCGCTGGGCGTTCCGGAGGACGGCGGTGCGCCCTGCGGCAGCGGGGTCGTGGTCGGCGGAGTTGACTGCCATCCGCCGCCCGGCCCGGACGCGGCACTCGTGGCGAATCCGCCGGGTCCCGGGCTGCCTCCCACTTGGCCGCTGGTGGCGTCGGACACGCTGGCCGGCGCGGGGTGGACGGCCTTGTCCAGGCCGGACTTGACCGCGTCGCCGCCGGCCGAGGCACCCGTTCCGCCGCTCTGCGATCCCTCCCTACCCTCGCCGTCTCCGCCGGTCGGGTTGGCGGCGATGTCGCCGGGGAATCCGCCGTCGGCGTCCGGGCCCTGCGGCGCGGCACCCGCGCCGGCGGCAGCGCCACCGGTCCCGGCGGTCGCCGCCGCGGCGGTCGCCTTGCGGGCGGCCCTCTCCGCATGCGCCCTGGCGATCTGGACTCCGGCACCGCCGGCACGGTGGATGGACTCCCCGTCGGTGCCGTCGGCCGCCCAGTGCACGAACTTGAAGACCGCGTACGGGCACAGCAGTACCAGGACCATGATGACGATGCCGGACATGACGTCGGCGAGGGCGGCGATGCCGTCTTTGGCCTCGGTTTTGCCCATGGCGGCGATACCGAGGACGAAGATCACGGTCATCAGCAGCTTGGAGACGACCAGGGTGGCGGTGGCTTCGATCCAGCCCTTGCGCCAGCGCCGGGCGACTTCCCAGCCGCCGCCGGCGGACGAGAACACGGCGAGGGTGACCATGACGAGGATGCCGACCTTGCGGACCATCATCATGCACCAGTAGAGGATGGCGCCGATGGCGGCGCCGAGCCCGGCGACGACCGGGACGAGCCAGCCGAGTCCGGACAGCGATGCGATCTGGTTGACCTCCACGATGCGGCGCACGGCCGACTCGATGTCCAGGTGCGCGGTCTTGAACAGGCCGTCGCTGACGGCGTCGACCACTTCGACGGCGACCGTGGTCAAGGAGATGGCGCAGAAGGCGAACAGGACCCCGGACGCGGTGCCGGTGAACGCCTGGGTGAGGGCTTGTCCGTCACGTCGGACGGCGGCCCTCACGAGCTGTGCGCAGAAGGTCGCGACCAGCAGGACCAGGCCCAGCGGCAGCAGCGTCTCGTAGTTGTCGACGAACCACGTCGCGTTGAGGTCCACCTTCGTGGTGGTGTCGACGGCTTCGGCTGCCAGATCGGCTGCGGCGGCGGCCAGTTCGCCGGCGGACTTCGCCATCCAGTCACCGATGGCCTTGCCGGGATCCGAGGCGAAATCCACCGCGTCGCCGACGTCGCACAGCTTGTCGGCCAGGGGGAAGTCACAGAAACCCACGGGGAGTCACCCCTCCTTTCGTTTCATGCGCGGGTCACTGGGTGACGCTCGGTGCGAGGGCGGCCAGGGTGCAGTCGTGGTCCGGGCGGCATTGGACGGCGAGGGTCACGGCCCGTTCCTCGGCCCCGCTGCCGCCCTTCTTCCAGACGATCTGCTGTGCGCCGTTGACGGTGACGACGTAGATGTACGCCTCGGTGATCGCGGACGGGTCGTCCGCCAGGGCCTGCTTGAACGCGGAGGGGTAGTGGCCCTCCGTGACGTGGGCGGTGGCGTGCTGGTCCTGGTCGGCCATCCGCGACCACAGCAGCGGATCGGGAACCTGGCCGGCAACGGAAGCCCAGTCGGCGTACTTGGTCTCCGTGGTCATCCAGGCGCGCATGCCGGCGAGCTGCTGGTCGCGGCTGGTTACGCGGGTGTCGTAGGACCACAGCATCTGCGCTGCCGCCTTGGCATAGGCGACCGGATCGGCGATCTGCGGCGGATTCGGGACCGATCCGGACCCGGACGACGGCTTCGGGACGGCCTCGTCGGCGGAGGACGCACTACTGCCGGCCGGGGCCGGCACGGCGGTGCCCGCAGCTTGGCGGCCGTTCCCGCTGCCGCTCACCACGGCGACGATCCCGGCGAGGGCGAGCAGAACGGCGACGGCGCAGGCGACGATCGCGATGCGCCGGTTGACTGACCAGCTCGCACCGTACGAAGACAGGGAAAAGGAGGGGAGCCGGTTTCGCATCAGTGAACCTGCGACCCCAAGCCGGAGAAGAAGGCGATGATCCCGTTCGCGGCACCCAGACCGAGGGCGGCGCCGGCGGCCACGACCGCGCCCTTCTTGCCGTTGGCCTCGGCCTGGTGACCACCGGTGTGGTGGCCCCAGGCCCACACGCCGAGGGAGACCGCGAGGGCGCCGACCACGGCGACGATCGCGAACAGGTTGATGGAGTTGACCACGTTCTTCAGCACGGAGAGGCCGGGGAGGCCGCCGCCCGAGGGCGTGATGCCTGGGTCGTAGGCGAGCTGGATGACGCGGTCTGCGAGAGGGACGGACATAGGTGTGGCAGAGACTCCTTGCGTACGAAGGCCAGGCGGGGGCCGACGGGAGACGGGGGAGGCGTGAAGCGGTTGCCGCGCGCGGGAACTAGGGCGCCGTCCGGGCCGGGGACTGCCCTGCCGGCGGCAGGGCAGTGGTCACGCTCCGGGGCGGTGGCCGGGGTGCTCTACTTAGGGATCGACGGCTTCGGCGCGGGGTTGGTCTGGTAGGGGTTCGCGCAGTTGTAGATCATGTAGCCGCGGATCTTCTTGCCGTCGGACTTCCGGGTGACGGTGCCGCGGGTGTACCAGGTCTTCTCGGCCTTCTTGTACGCCCACTGGTCGTAGAGGACCTTGTCGTGTCGGTAGCCGATACCCACGACCGTAGATGTCTTCGACGGGGCCTTGCGGATCTTGACCGCGCTGCAGCTGATGGTGGTCTTGCCGGTGTCGCACGCCTGTGCCGTGGTGGCGGTGACCAGGCCGCTGGCGGCAACGGCCAGGCCCAGAGAGGCTGCTGCGAGGGCGCGGTGGCGGGTAATCAAGGATGCTCCGTACTGTCGGGAATCTCGGTCAGAGGGGTGTGTCGTGGCGGTCTCGCCCGGCCGGTGTCAGAGGACGCGCCGGGCGGCGACGATCGGCCAGTCCTTGATCGGAGTGATCCGGACCGGTTTGGTGGTGCGCGGTGCTTCGATCACGAGGCCCTCGCCCATGTACATGCCGACGTGCTCGGGCCGGCTCGCGGTGCCGCGGCTGAAGATCAGGTCACCGGGCTCAAGCTGGGCGGGGGAGACCGCCTTGCCTTCGTTGACCTGCGTGTACGTGGTGCGGGTGAGGGTGACGCCGGCGTGGGCGTACGCCTGCTGCACCAGGCTGGAGCAGTCGCAGCGGCCCATGGGGTCGGGACCGTGCGCGTTCGTACAGGATCCGCCCCACTGGTAGAGCGTGCCGAGCTGCTGCATCGCCCAGGCGATGGCCTTGCGCGCCTTCGGATCGGCGTCCTTGGGGATCGAGTATCCCTTCGGGACGCTCCCCTCGGGGATGCGGCCGAACCCGGAACCGTCCTGGTCCAGAGCACAATCAGTCCCACTGGTCGACGGTTCCTTGCCCTGGTCCGTGTCACCGCCGCCGGGGAACGTCTTGGCGATAGCGGCCTGCAGCGCGGTGGCCAGGTTCTCCCACTGCGCGTACGCGTCCGGCAGGCCGGACTTCTGCACGGCTTGGGCGGCCTGGGTGACGGTCATCTGCTGCCAGCCGTCCACCTTGAGCAAGTGCTCGTAGAACTGCTCGGAGGCGTAGACCGGATCGCGGATCTGCTGGGCGCTGCCCCAGCCCTGAGAGGGGCGCTGCTGGAACAGGCCGAGCGAGTCGCGGTCCCCGTAGTTGAGGTTGCGCAGTCGGCTCTCCTGCATCGCCGTGGCTAGCGCGATGATCTGCCCCTTCGTGGGGACGTCGAGCGAGAGACCGGTGGCCACGATCGTCGCCGCGTTGGGGACCTGCTCGGCGGGCAGGTCCAGGCCCTCGACGTGCACGTCCTTGCCGGAGGCACCGTCGAGGATCTTGGCGACCTGCTCGGCGACCTGGACGCTGTCGATGTCGCTCAGGCAGCTGCTGAAGGAGCTGCTGCTCTGCACGGCGTCGGCGGCGGAGGCCAGCACCATGCCGGTGCCGGCGATGAGGATCGGGGAGAGGAAGACGACGCCGATGCCGGCGGCGAGCCCCTTCAACCCGAGCGGGCCGCTCGACGGTCGGCGGGTTCGGGCATGGGCGGGTAACGGGACGTCATGAACGTGTCCTTGGGGTTGCGGTGTCCGGCGTACCGCGTGCGCGAGGCGTCTCGGAAGGGCGCGGCAGCCGGGGTGGGCGATCAAGGCGGCCCGGTGCGGGCGAGTTGCCGCTCGCTCCGCTTGGCCAGGCCGTGAGCTAGGTGCGCCAGGGCAGGAGGTACCTCCGCGAGGTGTGGCAGGGGAGTAGCCAGCGGTGGTGTGCGCCGGGCGGTTCAAAAACAGTAGGCGAGGATCGGCGGTTGACCAAAAAGTCGGCGTGAGGTGCCGGAATCCGGCACCTTAGGAGCGCACTTCTTGGCCGTCGGCGGATTCGCCTCTACAGTTTTTGGACTCCCTCTCGCTCTCCTCGCTCCGTGGCCCTGGGCTTCTGCATGCCGACTTCCGGCCCGTGAGGACTCCCGTGCGAGACGAGTAGTTCCCTCTTCGATTCCGTACCCGAAATTGGGGTTCCTCTTTGCCTTTTTCCCTGCACCAGGGCGATGCCCTGAGCGTTCTCGTCGGCCTCCCGGACGGCTGCGTTGACTCCGTCATCACCGATCCGCCGTACAACTCGGGCGGCAGGACGGCGAAGGAGCGCACCACCCGCTCCGCGAAGCAGAAGTACACCTCCGCCGACTCCAAGAACGACCTCGCCGACTTCACCGGCGAGAACATGGACCAGAGGTCCTACGCGTTCTGGCTGACGCAGATCATGACCGAAGCCCACCGTCTCACCAAGACCGGCGGCACGGCCCTGCTGTTCACCGACTGGCGCCAGCTCCCCACCACGACGGACGCGATCCAGGCGGCCGGATGGCTGTGGCGCGGGGTGCTGGCCTGGCACAAGCCGCAGGCCAGACCGCAGAAGGGCCGGTTCATCCAGAACTGCGAATTCATCGTCTGGGCGTCGAAGGGACCGATCGACGGCTCCCGTAACCCGGTCTATCTGCCCGGCATGTACTCGGCGTCGCAGCCCTTGGGCGCGCAGCGCCGGCACATCACGCAGAAGCCGGTCGAGGTGATGCGCGAGCTGGTCAAGATCAGCCCTAAGGGGGGAACGGTCCTCGACTTCTGCGCCGGCTCCGGCTCCACGGGCGTGGCCGCCCTGCTGGAAGGCCGGGACTTCATCGGCGTGGAGAAGACCGAGCACTACGCGTCGATCGCGGCCGAGCGGCTCACCGAGACGCTCCGCTCAACTCTCGCGCAGGACGACATGGTTCTCACCGTATGAGCCGCGTCCTGCCCGCCGCCCAGGCGGCCCGTCCCCACGCGTAGCCGTCGGCGTAATACCGCCGGCGCACCGTGTAGTCCGCTGGCGGCGCCGCGTGAGGGGCCCCGCATTTCCCTCATTCCGCGTCTTGTAGGAGGCCGAACTTCTCGATGCCTGAATCCGTAAAACCCGCTGATGGTGGAGAGTTGGAGCCGATTCGTATTCCGGATCCGCAGCTGGAGGGAATCGAGGCGAGCGTGCGGCGGCTCATGGAGCAGTCGGCGCAACAGGCCCAGCAGCTCGACCATCTCGCGTCCGGCCCGTCACCGAGCGGGTCGCCGTTCGCCGCGTTCGGCCTGCCGGGACTCGGCGGCCCGCTGGCCGCCGCTCCACCGGAGCCCCGTCCGATCCTGGAACTGGACGGCGAGGAACGCGAGGACGAACTCGACGCCCTGTCCGACTGGGTCGACGACTTCTTCCTCCCGGTCTACGGGGCGGAGGTCACCACCGCGGCGCCCTGGTGCCTGCAGTGGCAGGAGCACGACGACGTCGTGGCCTGGCTCCATGCCCTGTGGCTCGCCTACCAGCAGCACAAGGATCCCGAAGCCGGGCTGGCCGGCATGTTCGTGTGGCACCGGGACTTCCTCACTCACGCCGTCGCGGCGATCCGCGCGCCGGGCGGGCCGCTGTCGGCCTGCATGACCTCACCCGACCGGCCCGCGCATCGACTCCTGCCCGGCCCGCAGCCGTCCGTGCGAATGGAGAGGGCCACCGCTGAGGAGGCCGCCGGGACACCCGAGTCGTACGAGCTGGCGACATGACCGCGGGAGCGGGACAGCCCGCCTTCGGATTGAGCTTCGATCCCCGGGCGCTGACCGATCTCCTCCAGGCACCCGGCGATATCCGCGACCTCACCCTCGCCTACCTGCAGGAAGTCGTGAACGCTCAACGCTTCGGGCTGCGTCTCGACGGTGATCTGGAGGGCTTCAGGAAGCTGTTCGTGGACTCGCGCAAAGACTGGCGCGTCGTCTACGCCGTCCGCCCGGCGCCCGAGGGATCCCCCCTTCGTAGGGAGATCCACGTCGTCGCGATCCGGCCGCGTGCGGGCAACGACGTCTACGACGAGGTCGGCCGCCGCCTGGGGATGACCCGTCGGCCGCTGAGCGCCCGCACCCACGCGGCACGCTCCCGCTCCCCGCAGCTGACCACCCGCACTCCTGCGCCCCGGCCCGCCCCGCCGCCCATCGCGGCGCCGGGTCTGCCCCGTCCCGCACCCAACCCCGCGCACCATCTCACCCGCTGAACGCAACGGAGCGTCGCCTATGCCCCCTGAACCCGCACTGCCCGCAGCTCGGCGAACGGTCTCCCCGCTTGACCACCACATCGAAGCCGTCACCGGCCACGACATCGATACTCTGTGGGATTTCCGCGACCGTGGCGTCCTCGACGATCCTCACGCCCATCTGGTCGACCGGCACCGCGAGTTGGCCACGGCCCAGACCGGCGTCATCTTCTACCTGCGCCTTCTCAACCGCCTCTCGTCCGGCGAGTTCGATGTCGATGGCGCCCTGTTCACACGCATCGACCGCACCGCGGAACAGCTGGAAGAGGCCGCCGACGCGCGGGACGCCGCTGCCCGGGGGGTGCTGGCCGCCCTGGAACCCATCGAAGCCGCAGCGGCGCCCGACGCGAAGCAGCTCTCGACGGATGACCAGGCGGCGCTGCTCGCTATCGCCGGTGGAGCCAGGCTCTACGAACATCTGCTTACCGGCCGGATGAGCGTCGCGACAGCCTCCGGCACTCGCATCCCGCATGCCAAGCTGCTCCGGCTGGAGGACACCGGTCTGGTCATCCGGGACACGGGCCACCCCGTGCACGCCGGCCAGCCGGTCACGCTCACCGACGCCGGACGAGCCGCGCTGGTAGCCGCTCGCCGGATCCCCGCGACGCGGGCCCCGAAGGTCCCAGTTCCCCCCGGCACATCGCCGTCGGCTCCGGCGCAGCGGAGTTGATCTTCTCCGAAAGGCCCTTGTTGTCTTCCGCCGAACCGGCGCCGTTCCGCAAGCCCATTCCCCAGGTCGACTTCGATCTGGACGACCTCGACGCCGATGAGGAGAAGTACCTCGACTTCTACCGCACGGTCGGCGTCCGCGAGGACATGCTCGTCCCCCTCGCCGAACACCACGACGGGCCGCACAGCTACTACGTCCTGTTCGACCGCACCGCCACCTGGTACCCCGGTATGCCGCAGGTGTTCGCCGTCTATCTGCAACGGGACCACGAGAAGAAGACGTTCGCCTTCGAGCAGAGACCGCTGCCGCTGCCCGCGATGGCGCAGTCCTGGCTCATCCACCGGGGCTGCCCGCCCGATGCCATCGGCCTCGACCCCGAGTTGAGCGGCCCGCCGCCGGCGGACGAGGCCACGCGAGCACTGGAGCGACGCCTCGCCGGCGACGGCGACCACTACGCGATGGGCTACTCCTACACCAGCGACGACCCGGACGACATGGTCGTCGTGGTGGCTCTGCGAGCGCTGGACGAGCGTGCCCCGTCGCCGTTCCGTGTCGTGGTCGAAGAGGTCGATACCGAGACGTGGACGCACACCCTGCGCGAGGGCGGTTTCGACACGGTCGGTGAGGCCCTGCAGTGGTGCGAGGACCGCCTCATGGGCGAGGCCGGTCCTCTCCCACCGGTCCGTCCGACGGCCGCCGCCAGCCGCCCGGCCGGAGTGGCGAAGGCCCCTGCCCCGCGACCGCCCGGCCGTTCGCGCTGAGCGCTCGGCCCGACGCCAGCGGCGCAACATAGCCGACGATCGCCGGTTAGCCAAACCGGCGATTCTCCGGACTCTTATAGCCGCCGGGACAACCTCCCCGCAGCGCCAATCCACGCAATCCCTATGTCTCTTCGGAGGCTTCTTCCGCATGCGCTCCACCCCAATTCCCAGAGCAGGAGCCTTCGCTTTGTCCGACGGCATATCCGATGACGTCAAGGATGTCCTGGGCGTACTCACCGAACGAATCGAAGCGCGCTTCGGCATGGACATCGCCCGCTTGAAGGCCGCGGTCGCCGCCGCGCCCCTGGCAAATCTTGCCGCCACCGATGTCGTCAAGTGGCATGGCCTCCTCGCAGAGGCCCAGTCCGTGCTCGACCGCGCGGAGGACGACCTTCTCGCCGCGCTGGAGACACAGCCCAGTGAGGTCGACGACCCGACGATGGGCCTCGCCCACCGCGTGAACGCGGCCGTCACCACCCGCGACGGCCGGGCCATGGTCGTGCGGTGGCTCCTCGACCCGGACGCTCCGGGGAAGAAGGACCCCGCCGCCGAACGCCTCGCCCGCCTGCGCCCCCGCACCGGGCCGGCGGTGCAGACCAGCGCCCCCCACCGGCCTGCGGGCACACCCGCACCGGCGTCGGCGAGGCAGCCGGGAAGGCCCGTCCGTTGAGCCGGGACAGAGCCAGCACCATGGACGACGAACTGCAGGAGGTCTACGGAGCCCCGGTTTCGGAGCTGTACGAGTCGGCTGTCGGTCACGATGCCTCACCCGCGCTCACCCGCGCCCTGGAACTGCGCTCCTTCCTGGCTCTGACGGAGGAGCAGGTTACCCGCGTACGCGACCGCGTGCACGCGGACATGGACCCGGACCGCGACATGGGCGACCTGTCGGCGGACCAGCTCCGCTTCGACGCGCAGTGGCTGGAGGCAGCACTGGAGGCCCGCGACGGCTACCGCGCCGCCCTCGGCGAGCTGCTGCGCACCATGCCTCCGGCCGCCCAGCAGGCCCGTCCCGTCCGCACCACGCAGCTCAAGACCACCGCAGCCGTCCCTTCGTCCGCCGCCCCGGCACCGCCGGGTGCCGGGGCGGCCCGGGCCCGCCGACCGTGAAAGCCCCCGATTGCCCCGCCCCACGTCCACCGACATAGCCGGACGGATCGAGGACCTGTACGGCGCACCGCTCGCCGACCTCCAAGCCCGCGCACGCGACCAGCCGCCCGGCATGCTCTCCGCCCTGCTCGGCATGCACGACGACCTCGCCCTCGCCGAGTGCAGCATCGACCTCCACCGCGGCCACCTCGCCCGGCTCGTTCATCCCGAGCGGCAGATCGGCCCGCACGAGGTGTCCCACCTCCTCGACGGCATCCGCCGGCTTGCCGAAGCCGTCGCCGTCCGCGATGTCCAAGCCACCTCGGTCTCCGCTGTCCTGCAGAGCCTGGCCCGCGTCCCGGCCCCAACGCCTGTCCCGCCGGCTCCCTCACCGCCTGCCCCGGCTCCGCCTCCTGCGGCGCCGAGCCCGACGCACAGCCGCTGACCCTGCAGGCGATCCCCCTTTCAATCACCCAGGAGCTCCTCCCTTGGCCCCCACCGCTCTGCCCCCTGACACCGACGCCGACATCGCCCGGGTCACCGAGGCCCTCGCCATGATCACCCCGCGCTGGAACGTGAGGATCCTCCTGGCCCTCTCCGGATCGCCGCTGCGCTACAGCGAACTGGCCGCCAAGATGCCCTGGCTCCAGAACGGCCAGCTCCACCCCAAGCTCACGTCGCTGTGCGACGCCGGTCTGGTCGAACGCACCGAACACGACGCACGGCACGTGGCCTACGGCCACACCGAGCGTGGCGCTGCCCTGCTGCCGGTCCTGCCGATGATCGTCACCTGGGCCGAGAAGTATCTGGAGACGCCGGACGGCCCGCTGCCCGCGATCGAGCAAATCGAGGACAGCCTCACCCTCCTTACACGGCGGCACGCCGCCGCCATCCTGTGGGTGCTGAAGTCCCGCGAAGAGGTCAGCGGGCGGGCCCTGGCCCGGATCGTGATGCCCAGCAGCGACTGGACCAACATCTACCCGCCGCTGCGGCAACTCGTCGCCGACGGCCTGGTCGACACCGACGGCATGGGCCGGCCCTACCGGCTGTCCACAGCTGGTGATGGCCTCGGCGCCGTGCTCGGCGCCCTGTCCGCCTGGTCCGCCGGGCAGCCCCTCACCCAGGCCGCCCAGCACCCGGTCTGGGGACACCCGCAGGCGAAGCCCGCGCCGAGGCCGTGGATCAGCAGCCAGTCGAGGCCGACCCCCACGTCACTCCCACCCGCTCGGACACCCCAGTCCCCTCCGGCCTGGCACAACCGGGATCTTTTCTCGCACGCCGCGACCGCCCACCCGAAGGCAGCCATCCCGGCGGGAGGCCCGCGCCGATGAGCATCGCCATGACCTCTGCCGAAGCGTTGCGCGCTGTCGAACTCCTCGCCTCGCGGCCCCTGGTCCGCCTGGTCACCGAGATCGACGACAACGGCGCCATACCGCCGCGACGGCTGGCCGCCACCTTGCCCGACCTCTCCACAAACCAACTGCGCAGCGCCTCCGACACGGCCCGCGCCCACGGTCTCATCCGGATCACGCCCGGCGCCGGTCTGGAACTCACCCAGGCCGGGACGGAGTTGGCCGACCTGTACGACGCGATGGCCCGCTGGGCTCGACAACACGCCGTCCCGGCCCCCGTCTGCGAGTTCAGCAACCGCATCCAGTGCGTCCTCGACCTGCTGGCACCATCGCTCACCACCGAGCGCCTCGACGGTGCGGAGGCGGGCCTGGCCCGCCTCCGCACGCTTCTGATCCGGTGGCTGGCCGACAACTCCCAAGTGGCCAGGGTGTCCGAACCTGAGCCGGTCGCGTGAGCACAGCCGTCACACCCCGGCGCGGACGTCACACCGGCGGGCTGATGCGCAGTATCTACCTGCCGCGCACGGCGGACGCCTTGGCGTTCGCGATGTCCACCTACGGCATCCCGCTGCTTGTCTTGGCCACGACGCGCTCTGCCGCGCTGACGGGCGCCGCCTTCGCCTTGGAGTGGATCCCGCGGCTGGCTGCGTTCGGGTGGGCCGGATCGGTTGTCGACCGGCACGGGGCCGCGGTGGTCTTCCACACGGCCGCCCTGGGCCGGGCGCTGGCTCTGGCCGCCGGCGCGGTTCTGCTCCACTTCCACCCGGCGGGCACCGTGGCGAGTGTGACCGTGATGGTGCTGGCGGCAACGACCGGCGTACTCACCGAGTTCAGCTATATCGCGGTCGAGACGGCAGGCGCCGCCGCCGGACGCCGAGCGGGACGGCGGGCGCATCGTGTCCAGGCCGTGCTGCTCGGCATCGACCAGACGGCGACCCTGGCCGGTCCGGCGCTCGCGGGCGTGCTGTTGCTCGCCGGTCCGCCGTCGATGCTCGCGGTGATCACCGTGCTCTCGTTGATTGCCGCACTGCTCGCCCTGCGCACCCCGCCCCCGTCCGTGGCACCGGCCCGTGCGCCGAAGGGGCAGTCCGGTGCCGGACTGCTCACCGGGTGGCGCACTGTCCGCTCGCTGCCCGCGCTCGGCTGGCTCGTGACCGGGCTGACCCTGTCCAACCTGGCCACTGGCCTGCTCCAGGCGGCCGGACCCGTGATCGTCGTCCAGCACTTCGGGCAGTCCACCACCGCTGTCGGCCTGGTCTGGTCCGCTGCTGCCGCAGCGACGCTCCTCAGCGTCACGCTCTGCCGGTTCGCCCTGGACCGCTTCGGCCTGTGGCCGGTTGGCGTCACGTGCGCTGCCCTGGCCTCGCTCGGCTGTCTCGCCGCTGCCCAGGCTCCCGACTACCCGTCCTACCTCGTTTTGGTCGCGGTCCTCATGGCGGCCGACGGCGGCCTGGCGGTCGTCCTGCGCACCCTGCGCTCCCGCCTGATCCCGCCGGAGAAGTTCGGCAGCACCCTGTCGGCCACGATCCTCATCCTCCTGCTGCCCTTCCCCGCCGCCGGCGTGCTCACCGCGCTCACCCCGCCCGACGCGCTAGGCCCCGTCATCACCGCCTGCGCGACCCTGCAGGCCCTCGGTCTGCTCTGCGCCTTCGCACGCCTGCGCACGGATCCCACCCTGCGCACCTGACCCTGCTGCGTCCCCAGCCTGTGGAGAACTTCATATCCATCGCCGCCCTCGGGTCGTACCGCGCGACCGGCCGCACCATCACCGAGCAGTTCCACGCCTTCGACGCCCGCAACCCGCACGTCTACCGAGCCCTGGAGCGCATGGCCGCCCGCCGCCTGGCCGCCGGCGCCACTCGCGTCAGCTTGAAGGACCTGTTCGAAGACCTGCGCCGCCACCTTCCCTACGGCGTCGCCGGGCTGAACAACAACTTCACCGCCCTCTACGCCCGCCGCCTGATCGACGAACACCCCCACTGGGCTGGGGGGGGGGGGTCGAGTTGCGCCGCCGCCGCGCTGCCTGACATCCCTCCCTCTGCACCGCCTTTGCGCCCTCTGCCCGCCGAAGACCGCCGGGCTGGCCGCCTCGTCCATGCGGCCCTGTTAGTACGCGGGTTGCGTGAACGGCCTCGACCCGAGATCCCGCCCCTCCGGGCCGCCCCAGCAGCTGTCTCCGTGCCACTGCGGTCCGCTCGCCTTCTCCGCACCTTTCCATCCCGTGAATCCAAGGAGCCTGCTTTTGTCCGACCGCCCCGTTGCCCTCGTCGTGGCCGCAGCTGACATGGAGGCCGAGGCATACCGCGCGTACTGCCTTCAGTCCGTGGCCGCCGCCTATGACGTAGTCCTGATCACCAGCGAAGAGCCCACGTGGGAGGTGCCGTACCTCCGGGACTGCGTCGTCGTCTCCGACCTGGCCGACCAGGCCGTGCTGTCCGCCGCCGGCCGGATGCTGGCCGAACGCTACGACCTGGCGGGGGTGTTCACCTGGACCGAGTGGTACCTCGTGCCCGTGGCCCGCCTCGCGCGCCAGCTCGGCCTGTCCACCACTGCCCCGGAGGCCATGCAGGCGTGCCGGAACAAGGCCATGTCCCGGGCGCTGTTCGCACGGCACGGCGTTCCGTCGGCGGCTTCGGTGAGCGTGCGGACCCTCGCCGAGGCGCAGGCGGCGGCCCAGCGGATCGGCTACCCGCTCGTGCTGAAGCCCGCCGCGCACGCGGCCAGTATCGGCGTGATCCGCGCCGACACACCCGATCAGCTCACCGCTGCCTTCGCCTTCGCCGACCAGGCGGCCGGGCTCGGGCGGGAATCCACCAGCGTGCTCGTGGAGGAGTACCTCGACGGGCCCGAGGTGTCGGTCGAGTGCGTCACCTACCGCGGCGAGACCACCGTGGTCGCGGTCACCCGCAAGACAGTCAGCGCTCCGCCCTTCTTCGAGGAACTGGCCCACTGCGTGGACGCCGCAGACCCGCTGCTCGACGTCGTGACCCCCGTGGCACAGGCCGCGATCAACGCCCTGGGGATCACCGACGGCGTCAGCCATGTGGAGATGCGCCTCGTCGACGGTCGGCCGCGGCTCATCGAGGTCAACGGCCGGATAGGCGGCGACATGATCGGCCACCTCGTCCGGCTCGCGACCGGCATCGACCTGCCGCGTGCCGCCGCCGACATCGCCTGCGGCCGTCGTCCCGGCCTCACCCCGACCAGGTCCTCGGCCGCCGCCATCCAGCTGCTCTACCCGGACACCTCCGGCACCCTGCTCCGCCTCGGCTTCGACGGCGCCAGTCCGCACTGGCTGGAGCGCGTGCACTTCCAGCACCAGGTCGGCGACCAGCTGCTCCTCCCGGCCGACGGCGGCAACATGTGGACCGCGCGGATCGGCTACCTGATCACCACCGCGCCCACCGCAGACCTCGCACAGGCCCGCACGGCGGAAGCAGTCCGCCGTACCCGGATCCACGTACAGCCCCTCCCGGCCGACGAGCGTGCCGCTGGCGGGCGCCCGGCATGAGCCACAGCGACGTAGCCCTCCGGCGCAGCCGCATCCTGCTGACCGGCTACTTCCTCGGTCTGGGTGTGGTGATGGCTGTCTGGGGCGCCCGGACGCCGACCGTCCAGCACGCCGCCCACCTGACGTTGAACAGCACAAAAGAGTTCAGCAGCGCAGCAAAGAGTTCAGCAGCGCAGTGAACTGTTCAGCGCCATAAGGTGCATCTCTGGATTTTTCGACCCGCTTAGGTCGTCGCGGCCCGGCATCCTGCCCACAACCGGCAGGCACATCGCACCCCTCGCCCTGGCCCGCCTGGCCGGGGCCCAGACCTGGGCGCACGCTTCACAAGCGCTCGGCGTCCCCACCAGCTCACCGAAAACCTACCGCCGCATCGCCCAACGCACTGCCGACCCGGAAGCGTTCTGGGACGCGGTCCGGGCCCTGGCCGCACACATGACCACCCGCGGCCTGATCGACTACGAAGCCCGCCGCACAGCGCTTGCCGGCCTCCGAGAGGTACCCGGCCGTGTGCTGCTGCCGATCCTCCGGCCGACCGACCAGAACCTGACGTGGCAGAGACAACGGCACGCCGCCGCGTGGCTGTGGGAACACCTCGCGGGCGGCCAAGCGAAGGACGCCCCCACCTACGCCGAGGGCTGGGACGGCAGCAAAGAGGCATCCATCGCCTTCGCACGAGGCCGATTTCACGCAGAACTGTCCAAAGAGGCAGGGGATGCCCTGCTCTCTTGGGGAAGGCAATGGCTGGCAGTCGGCGGCATCCGGTGACAGCCAACCGACCCGGTTCTCGTACTCGCTACGGGCCTTGCGCTGGCCGGGGCGCCCTGGGCGTCGCCGAGCGGCTCGCAGCGAGTAGGTCGCCGCATTCTACTGCGCATACGAACTTCGGCGGTCCGGACCGCCGGTACGGACGGCCTCACGGCGCCGTGTCGCCGATTCGCAGCGCTAGCTTAACTGTGGACCCCTTCGACACCACCGACCCGCCTGGCGGGTCCTGCGCCTTAACGAAGACTGCCCCACCGTTGAAAAATGGTGGATGGATGTCGTCGGCGGCGAGGTCAGCGACATACGCGAGGTTTCCGAACTCACCCGCGAGGACGATTGGCACGCCGGTAAACGGGACGGGGGAGCCCGCCCGGAACGGGGACAAGTCCTCGAGAAGATTATGGTGATCGCGGAAGTCGAAGCCCAGGGTGGCGATCGGGAATTGCTCCACCATATTCGGGACCGTGACCCGGGTAAAATCCCCGACCTTCGGGAGCAGGCGCGCGAAGTCCTCCGGAGCGGACTGGACGCGCATGCACGTGGTGGCGTCGTTGGAGCACTTCGACATCTGCAACCGGATCGCATCCACCTGTTGCAAGCAGTCCTTACGCGCCTTGGCCAGCACCGCGTCATCGACGTTGCTGCCATCCGCGTTCTTGAACTGGTCGATGTTCTTGCGGACGAAGTCGATGTCGTTGATGACGGTGCTGAACCCGTCCAGCAGGCTCGCATTGAAGGTCAGCGCGTCCTGCTGGTTCTGCACGTCGATGAACGTGAGCCCGTCGCCGGGGAGCGCCAGCTCCCTATAGTCGTGCACCAGCATCGAGTACGGCACGCCCTGGTCGACTCCGACCAGGGTGGGGAACAAGCGAGCCTTCTGCATGATCGCGTCGAGGGTGGTCTCGGTCCCTGTATTGGAGCCGCCAGCCTGGAAGACGTAGACGCTCACGTCGAGCTTGCTCTTGGAGGCGGCGATCTTCGAGGAGATGTCGGCGTCGAGCGAGCCGCCCGCGACACCGGGTGCGCCTGCGCGGGCATGAATCTCCCCTGCGATCGACGAGCGTTCCGTCGTGTCCAGGCTCTCCACCTTGTAGATCGCGAAGTACTCGCCCCCGGTTTTGATCCCGAGGATGAACCGGTCTCCGAACCGGTCGCGGAAACGGGCGGTCATGTGTTTGCGCAAGAGGTCTGCAGCCTCCTTCGACAGCACCGGGTTGTCCAGCGTCCGGGTCGCGTTGGAGACCTGGACGCCCACCACCACGTAGAGCGAGAAGCTGTTCACCGCAATGTCGCTGGCGAACTTGAACTTCGCGCTGGCATCACCAAACACGCTCCCCGCACTCACGTCGACGGAGATGCCCAGTGCCTGTTGCAGAACGCTCGACTCCTGCACGATCTGCAGGGTCTTCGTCACAATCTGCCCGCCGGCCTGCGCTGGCGCCGTCAGCGATGTGCCCATCACCGCCGGGCTCTTGGTCGCTACGCCGGTCAGCACGTCGTAGCCCAGGCCCACCTTCATTCCGTCCAGGAACGGGATCTCTGTCTGCGCCGCCATCGTCGCCTCGCTCAGACTTCCGGTCCGTAATTCTCCTGCAGTGGGGACACTTTGACGTGCAGTACGCTGCCGCCCGGAACAAACGTGCCGTCCGCGGGAGTCTGTCCGACGACGGTGCCCGCGTCGGGCAACGCGGGTGTGCCCAGCACCCCGAAGTCCAGTTCCTCAGGGTTGTCGATGGTGAAGTAGAGCCCCTGCTCGCCCAGGAGGTCCACGACCACCCGGTTCTTCGTGTACGTAGAGATATCGGAGTACAGCACGGCCTTCGTCCCGATCAGGTGCGGAACCCGTTGCAGACCCGGCCGGGGTTCGCGCAGGATCGGCAGCCGGTTTGTGAAGTCCTCGGGTGACTGGGTGAAGTGCACACAGGTGGAGGCATTCCGGGTGCAGTCGGAGATGGCTCTGGTCAACTCGTCGACGATGCCCAGGCACTGCTGACGGGCCTGCTGCAGAGCCACGTCGTCCGGCGGTGACCCGTCCGGATTGTGGAATCGATCGAGATGCTTGCGGATAAAGTCGATATCGTTGACCAGCGTTGTGAAGTCGTTCAGCAGCCGGGAATTGAAGAGGAGACAATCGGTCTGCTGCTCCTGGTCGTAGAAATTCAGATTGTCACCCGGGAGTTTCAACCCGTTGTACTCGTCTAGGAGGACCTGGTAGGGAGTAGCTTGCCCGCCCGAGACCAGGGTTGGGAACTTTTGCGCCTTCTCGATCATCTCTGACAGTGCCGTCTCCGTCTCGCTGATCCCGCCGGCCGAGTACACGAAGACGTTCACGTTCAGGTCGTTGCGCGAGGTGGACTTTCTGCTCTCGACGGCAGTGTTCAGATTGGCCCGCAAGGCTGGGTTGTGGAAGCTCGCCGAGATTTGCGCCGCAACGTCGGTACGCTCCTGCTCGTCGAAACTCTGCACGCGGTATACCGCGTAGTACTCACCACCGGTTTTCAGGCCGGAGATGTATCGGTTGCCGAAGCGCTCACGAAAGTTATCCGTCTTCCCGGTGGTCAGCAGGTCGGTCGCGTCCGGAACGAGAGCCGGCGCGTCCACCGTCACACAGGAGTTGATTACCTCCACCGCCAGCACCGCGTACAGGCAGTACTGCGTTACCGCGCACTGGTTCGCGAACTGCATCTTCACCGTCGCGGAGAAACCCGCGTAGCTGCCGGACACCGCGGCGGACAGTCCCAAGGCCTCCTGGAGCGAGTTGGTCTCCTGCACCAGGCGGAAGGTCGTCGTGACGGTCTGCCCGCCGCCAGTCTGTGGCGGACTGGTCTGCGGGTTTTGGATGACCCGGTCGCTCGATGGGCTGCCGGTCAGCAGATCGAAGCCTAGGCCAACCTTCATCCCGTCCACGAATGGAATCTTCAGCTGCTGTCCCATGTCAGTCCTCCAGCGAACGAAGGATGGCGGCCTCGCAGTCTCCGAGGACCTTATCGACAGAGACGCACTCGCGGGCCGCCTGTCCGAGACCTGCGCGGATAAGGGTGGAAATGAGCTGTCGATCGGAAGTTTGGTTATGTCGAGCCTGTACCGCCGGGCCGACCTCTTGTTGCAGGCTCCAGGTCGTGCCCTGTTCCCCCTGGCGCGCTCGGGGCATGCAGAAACCAGTTGCCGTCAAACGGCACTCGGAATGTCCATCGTCATATGCCGTCAAGATCCCAAACCCGGTCCCGTCACGTGATTTCCCACTTGACGTCCCCGACGAACTGCGGGTTGTCGGGATCCGTCACGGAACCGCCTCCGGTTGCACCCCGCTGCGGCAGACCTCCGCCCGGGGCGACGAAATCGTTGAGGCCTAGGACCAAGCGGGCATCGGCCGAACTCCCGTCGAAGACGAGGGTGCCTGCCACTCCGGGGCGTCCATCCCACTCGAATTCGCCGGAGCTGGAAGGGAGAAAGACGGCTGCGCCCCGCCAGTCGCCTCGGAGCCGATCGGGGTTGGCCGGAACCGAACCGATGGTCATGTTGATGTACTGCACGCTGTCGAGGTCTTCGGTGTCCGTCAATCGGACATCGACGTTGAAATCGAACGGCATGGCGACGCCTTTCCATCGTCTTCCCTATCCTCAGGGCTTGCGATCGGGCTCATACCCAGACTCGGGTTCACGCTTGGTTCCGAGGCTGGGCGCGGGCTCGAGGTCAAGGTCGCGTTCGGGCTAGTGTCCGGTTCGACGGCCGGGCTCGCGGCCGGGCTCGCGACGGGCTTCACCAGCGCCATCGGGAGTGAGCCCTCAACGAGTGCACGGCCCCGTGACGTCATCCGTAGCGATCTCCGGTTGATGTCAGAAGGCGTTCAGGGCAGCTTCGATCAGCGTCGCCACCGGCACAAGTGCCTGGCGCTGTGTCAGACCGTCCTGAATGACGTTCTGGTAAACAACGGCGAAGCTCCTGCTCCGTACGGTGTCGCTGACGAGGATCCCCTCGGACAGCACGGTCTGGCGGTTCTTCAACGAGCCGATGCCGACCTTGCCGTGGGTGGCGACGAACTGTCCGCCGGCGGGCCAGATCGGGGGGGTGGTCGACTCGAAGAACTTACCGGCCCGGGCCATACGTTCCTTCATGCCCTGACTGCTCAGCGGCCCCACGAGCTTGTCGTCCGCCAGCAACGTCAGCAGTCTCGCGAGCTGTCGCGCAGTGGTGCCTTGGGCGGTGTCCACATCGTTTACGCACGAGATTCGCGCGGCCGGCCAGATCCCGGCGTAGTCGCCCGCCAGCCACAGCCCCTCTGAGGAGGTGCTGTCGAAGAGGCCGTCGTCGGCGATCTTGCCGTCGAGGTACGGGTATCCCAGGCCGTGGATCGTCGTGGTGGCCCCCTGGTCGTGCTGCTGCACCATCATGTTCTCGAACGCACTTACCTGACCTGGAGTGAAGTCGACAGTGAAGTCTCCGCCTGCTGTGCCGAGCTGAAGGACGGCCGAATAGTCCGGGCGCCGGTCCTTGTCCTCGTCGCGCAAATCCGTCGACGTGTTGATCAACGGCGGTGTGTGCGTAGCGATGTCAGGGTCGAAGGTGGCTTGCAGGGCGGCTTCGATGTCCGGCCACGTTGTCAGCTGCTGGTCGTTGGCCAGCTGGTCGGCGCTCGCCCGCAGGTCGAAGGCTGTGTACATCGCTGCGATCTTGATCAGGCTGGCCGAGTAGCACTCGTCCTGGTCCCTGATCGCCGCCCAGGGATGGTTGAGCCCTCCCTCGTACCCGGTCAGCGCGACGACGATGACGGCCAGGTTGTCGACCGCCGGGGTGCCGGCGTTCGACAGCTGCTGCCACGTAGCGTCGAGGGCGTCCTGCATGGGGGAGTTGTTGTTGAACGCGAGCGGGTCGTCAACGGGACCCGAGAACAGAGGCATGACAGTTCCTCGCCAATCTGGATCCGGATGGCCTGTGGGTTAACGGGCGGGCGGTCGATCAACCGTGGAGGAACTGGTATCCGATCCACACCTGGATTCGTGTCAGCCCGTTCAGGTTCAGTCCTGTGTCGAACTGCTGTTGCGAGATTGTCAACTGCCAGCTTCCGCCCACGCCTCGTCCCCAGAAAGCCAGCGATCCGGGTGCGTCGAGGGCCGGTTCATCGCCGAACTCTTCATCGGGCGGCAGCAGCGGCGTCGTCTTGGCATCGCGAGTGCTGACCTTGGGCAGCAACCACTGGGTCGTCACGCTCTTGTCGAGCCGACGCTGCTGATACTTCCCGCCGTGGTGCACCTCGCACGAGATTGCACCTTCGGGATGAGACGCTCCGATGAGCGCCACATGGAAGCAGTTGATCTTCGCGTCGAAATGGTCGGCCGGTATGTCGGCGACTGGATCGATCGTAAAGGTGGCCCGGTGCAGTGACTTCAACTCGGCCACCTGCGGATCGGAGGAGGTGAACGACCGCCTGATCCAGTCCCGATCCAGCGAGCCGTCGAAGTACTGGGTGTAGTCGGCCTGCAGGTCACCCAAGGTGAGTATCTTTTCCCACGACGAGGTGAGCTCCTTCGCGAGCCTGACTTCGTCGATCTCTTTCTCGTAGTAATCGGTCCCGAGGTCGGTGCAGATCCGGCCGGCATCGATGGGAAAGTGAGCGTCCTCGTTCTGCAGTGTGTAGATCTCAACCGACCGCTTTGCCCGGAACGCGAGGCCCAGCAAGGCGTCGGCCTTCGACTGAGCGGTGTAGATGGCCGCCAGCCCCGCTTGCTTGAGCGCCTCCGCATCCAGAACTTGTTTGTGCTGCAGTGCATCCGCTTGTGCGGCAACCTCCTGCGCGCGGGCCAACCGAGCGGTGCCAGAGTCGACGCGCTGGTGCGCGAGCACGGCACGGTTACGGGCGAGCAGCAGTTCGTGGGTGAGTTCGGTGCCACGCCTGATCAGAGCCACATGCGGTGAATTCTCGGCCGTTGTGACCTCGGCAAGCCTCTGCGCGACGGTGACGAAGTTGACGATCTTGCGTGCACTGCCGATGAAAGCAGCAGCATCCTGGTCAACCGCGCTGTACGCAGCTCTGATCGTCGCCAGGTCGGCGGCCTCGTCACCGTGCAGTAGTGCTTGGGCGATCGGCGCTGCGCTGTCGAACACGGTGTCCGCGAGCAGCATAAGGTCCGGTGCCAAGGCGACCAGGCTTGCTCCGGCGGTCGGGACCGCGGCCGCCACGCTCAAGATCGCGCCACCGACCTCGGCGATCGTCTTGATGAACCCACCGAAGGAGATTTCGGGCGGGTGCGGCTGTTGCTGGGCTTCGACGATTGCCTTGCTGATGGCGGTGGTCGCCTGGTCCAGCTGGGTTTTTGCGTAATCGACGTCGCTGTCGGCCTGCGCCTGCTCTGTCTTGGCGTCGCCCAGGGTGCGGACGGCGTCATCACGCGCTGCGGCCGCCTCCAGCGACAGCTGACCGGCGATCTCGGCCAGACTATCGATCCCCTTGGCCGTGTAGAGCTCGCTGACGCCGATTTCAAGAAACGGCAGAACAAGCGGCAGAAAGCGCGTGAACGCCTCGGTGTACTTATCGAATTTGGGCACCACATCCATGTCGGGTGGCAGACCCAGCACATTGACGCCTCCGCCGACCCACACCGCGCCGGGTGCCGGAGCAAAGCCGACGAGCTGGCGCTGCAGGCGGATCGCGTCGGCATTGTCGGGTTGCAGTTCCAGCGCCCGCTTGAACTCGATCGCCGCGAGGGCTCCGTACTTGGCATGATCCGGCACACCCGATTCGCCCAGGTGATGCAAGTACTCGGCAGCGTCCGGCACACCCGAGTTGTACAGGCGATAGAAGTGCTCGCCGACAGCGATGCGGTAAGGGGCCCAGTAGTTCGCGAACACCCTTCCGGTGCTGTTGAGCAATGGTCGAAGACCGGCGACGTAGTCGGCTTCGTCGAGGGTGGTGACGTTGACCTGGCCATCGGCACCCGAGGGGCCCCACTCTCCGGGATCCCCGTCCACCGACCCTTCGCTGTAGGGGCCCTGTGCGGCTGCCCCGCCAGGACCACCTGGACCGCCCGGACCGCCGGCGGCTGAGAGATCCGGTGTCGAGGCGTCTTCGATGGTGCTGATGTACGTGATCGACCCTCCGTTGCCGCCCGGACCGCCCGGACCGCCCGGACCGCCGTTGGTGGGATCAGTGCCCGGGTCGTCCTCAGCGGGATGATAAACGTCGCGGGTCTCCCCGGTTACGGGGTCTGTGACGGTCTCCCACCATTCGTCGTGGTGGTAACCGGGTGTCCCCGGCGAGCCATTTGGCCCTGCCGCCCCGGTGGTTCCGGCTCCGCCGGAGGCATTCACGCGTGCGTTGATCGACCGCCGGCACATGATTGTGACCGTGCCGCCGGGCCCACCTCTGCTCGAAGCGCTGGCATCGATCATGCCATTTGTTCCGTCGTAGACATCGGCGACGATGATTACGTGATTCGAGGCTACCCCCAGATTGCACCCGGCCTTGTGCTTCACTACGCGTCCGATCAGGAAGGCTGGGCCGATACTGGGTCGCGTACAGAATGCGGTCACATCATCTGTGATCGTTATTACGTCGCGTATATAGGGGTAGTAGTCGGGAAGCATGCGGACGCACCTCGTCAATAGATTCATCGAAGATAAGTCCGGAACGAGATTCTCGAAATAAGTGAGGTTAGTCCAGGCCTTGAATTGTCGGAGCGGCAACCTTGCTGCATGGCAAAGCGATGACCTGTTATTCTCTGCTTGCCACATGAGGCCAGTGATCGGCCGAAGTGGTTTCGACAAGAATCGCGGCGGCGAGGGCGAACGCGGCGCAATTCCCAGCCCTGAAGGACCGGTTGCCGCGCTCGATGCACGAGCGGAGCGGGCTCTCTCCTCATCCATGACTTGGATGGGGTTGCCCCGCTCGGTGAGCGCGAGCGCCCGGGCTTGCCGACTATCTGTTGCACTTCCACTGTGCACCCCAGTGTCCGAGCCTTCCAGTTGAGCCCATAGGTGATCACCGTCTGCAGTTGTTGAGGCGTCATCCAGTGGTACTGGGACACCTCGTTACGGCCGACCGCGGGCGCGACATCTCCGTCAAGGTGATCGCAAGCCAAGAAGCTCGAGTGCAAGACCATCAAAGCGTCCCGAACTGACTTCTGATCGCTGACGTCGCACGACGCCGACCACCATCTGCAGGCCTCGCCGCGCACCCCGCAGCGGCGGGGCTCGCTGCATCATGGAGAACATGGAGTCGCAGCGGCACGGGCGCCGGCCGGACTGAAGCGGGGCGGAGACATGAGCGCAGGCCCGGCCGAGAGCCGAGCCTGCGCGCGGGGAGCGGAGCGAGTCTCAATGTCGGAGTCAAGCCGCTTGCGTGACAGGCGGGGACAGACACGCAGACAGAAACAGATCAGGCAGGTGCTGAATCCAGTGCCTGCCTGATCTGCTGTTTCGGCTGTCGGGGTGGCGGGATTTGAACCCACGACCTCTTCGTCGGTTACGCACGCCCCAAGTTGCCGCACCACCGGGTGTCTGCGCACTGAACAGATCAGTGCGCAGATCCTCGATTCCAGCGGCGCAGAGAAGAGTTCAGTGCCCAGGTCAAAGCCTTGGGCGCTGAACTGTTTCCTCTCGTCCGACACCTGACGACCGGCAGGCTCTCCCTCGTCCTGCTCGCCGCCGCTGCCGGCATGGTCGCCGGGCTGCAGGCCGGAGGCCGGTTCACCCGGCCCGAACGCCTTCCCGTGCTCCTGATCGGCGGAGCTATGGCACTGGCGGCAGCCCTCGCCCTGCTGGGCCAATGCCGGACCCTGGCCTCGCTGCTCGCAGCAGCGCTGGCCTTCGGCGCCGCGCACGGGGTCTTGGACGTCGCCGCCAACACCGGGGCGGTCCGCTGCCAGAACGCCTACGGCACGCCCATCATGTCGTCCCTGCACGCCGCGTACTCGATCGGCGCACTGATCGGCGCCGCCCTGGCCGCCGCCACCGCCGGCACAGCCCACAGCACCTTGTTCCTGGCGGCCAGCGCCACCCTGACGGTGTGCGTGCTCGCGACCGTGCCACGCACCCTGACCTTGAGCGGCACCGACCCCACACCCCTGAGCCCCCACGAGGGACGGCACCGCACGCCGGGGCGGGTATGGCTGCTGGGCGCGCTCGCGGCCGCCAGCCTGCTGGGAGAAGGGGCAGCAGCCGACTGGGCCGCCGTGCACGTGCACGCCCTTCACGCCGGCACGGCCCTCGCCGCGAGTTCCTTCGCCCTCTACAGCACCGGCATGGCCATCGGCCGGCTGACCGGCGACCGGCTCACGACCCGCTTCGGCGCCCCCATCGTGGTCCGCGCCGGCGCACTGCTCGCCGCCACCGGACTGGCCACCGGCGTCCTCGCCGACACCGTGCCGGCAGCACTGGCCGGCTGGACGGTCTTCGGGCTCGGCCTGTCCGGCACCGTCCCCTCCCTGATCACCGCCGCCGGCGCCCACGGTCCGAGGGCCGTCGCCACGGTCTCCGTCACCGGCTACCTCGGCCTGCTCACCGGCCCCGCCCTCATCGGCGCCCTCGCCAGCATCACCACCCTGCCCACCGCCCTGCTGCTGCCCGCCCTCCTCGCAGCAGCCCTCGCCGCCCTGGCCCGCCGCGCCCTGGAGAACACCACCCCTTGACCCACCCCACCAGCCCCGACGCCGTCATCGTCGACTACAACGGCGTCATCGGACTCCAGCCCACCCGCACCCACTGGCTCCGACTGGCCTGCACCGCATCCTGGCCCGAAGACGATCTCACCGGCTTCCAGCAAGCCTTCTGGCACGCCCGCGACCTCTACGACGCCGGCCAGCTCAGCGACCTGGCGTACTGGGCACGCGTCCTCGACGCACACCCCGGCCCCCGCCTGCTGCGCGAACTGCGCGCCGCGGACACCGCCATGTGGACCGAGACCGACACGAGCGTCCTGGCCGTCCTCCGCCGCGCCCACGCCACCCGGCTGCGCATGGTGCTGCTCTCCAACGCACCCGCCCACCTCGCCACCGTCCTCGACACCCACGACTGGCGGCACTTGATGACCCAGGCCCTGTACTCGGCCCGGCTTCAGGTATGCAAGCCCGACCCGGCCGCCTACCAACACGCTTTGCAGGTCACGGGAGTTAGCGATCCGCGACGCGTGCTGTTCGTGGACGACCGCACCGACAACTGCCGGGCCGCTACCCGCCTGGGCCTGCGGACGCTGCACTACACCGGCTACGCCGACGCCCTCCGAGAAGCCCTCGCGCTCGCTGCCTGACCTGTCCGCCTTCACCCTTCAGGAACCTGTGACCTCTCAGAGGGTGTTTTACGAGTGTCAGCTCGTCCTCGTAGCCTTCAATGCTGCCCACCGTCCAAGGGATTGGACAGGATGCCCACAACCACAGTCGGGAACATGCCGCGGCCGCGGTACGGGGAAGTCGTCACCGAAGGCCGGAGAATCGTCAAGGCCGACTGGGAGCGACCGCTCCACGCGCATTTTCCAGGGGTTGGAAAGTTCAGAGCACAGTGAAGCTGTCCTTTACCACACTGAATATCTTGAGCGCCTGCACCTCCACTTTTGGCTTGTACCAGATGCTGATCTGGTAATTCTTGTCGTAGACGTTGAAGCCGGTGAGTAGGGCATGCCAGCGAACCCCTCCCAACGTGAAGGTGTATTCCCAGACGACTGAGGGCCAGCCGCGGAAAGCGGCCTTTGTCAAGCGGATCTTCCGGTAGTTTTCGCCCTGGTGGGCGTTCTGTTCCGAGAGCTTCCAGGTTTCCATGAGGTCGCCCCGGGCCAGTGAGGACTTGGCCACGATCTCCTGACTGCTGTCCGGCGAGGTGTAGTGCACCTCGCTGCCCGTATTCACATCCCGCCGCCAGCCCGCGGGCGTAACCCATGCGTACCCTCCAGCTTCCTTGCGTGCCCCTTCGGGCAGAGTGGAGGCGGCACCGATGACGACGGGTACCGCGGCTGCCTTCTGGTCGTTCAGAGAGAACGAGGTGCCGAACCCGGCACCGAAGACCAGAAGTACGGAAGCGGCAACGGCCAGCCAATTCCTACGGACAGGAACGGCGACGCTGCGGATTTCGTTGATCGCACTGCGCCTTGCGTTCCCGGACGGCTCCTTTTCCGTCAGTTCGACGTCGAATAGCGAGGCGAGGTACCTGCGCCACAAGGGCCGGTCCTTGCGGCGCCCGTGTTCGATGACGTGGTCAAGCGATTCAAGATCGCCGCCCCTGGAATCGGTCAGCGACGCCCAATAGCGTTGACGGAAGTTACTCATGGCCGAACCTCCGCGTCGTCAGGCGAGACGGTGGAGTGCTGGGCCGGCTCCATGGCAAGAGCAGCAGTGCTATTTCCGCTGATCGCCGCTTGGATAGTCCTTGCACTACCGAGTTGACGCAACAGCGCCGGAGCCGAAGCTCCCACCGCGACCGCTGCAAATACTCCGGTCAGTTGCGAGGAGAAGATCCATCCGGCGCCGGCACCGAGGGAGAGCCGGGTGAAGGCCGCCAGTGCGTCGGAAGGTGCGTCGATGTACTTACCGAGCGGCGGTAGTTGATCACTCGTCTCGTCCTTCGACAGGGCGCGATGGCGGGCAGCTTGCCACGTCGCGATACGTCCGTAGAACACCACGATCTCCACTACTAAGCCACCCAGTGCGCCACAAGTGATGGACGTCGTCCACTGCATGACTGTCCCCCTGAGCAGTGCTCGCAGCTGATTCAAGCTCAGCATTCCAGAGTGGGTGTTTGTCCGGGAGGGTGATGGCACACAACCTCTTGTGATCTTTTGAGAATGTTTGATCCACAGGCATCGTTCGCACCCAAGGCCCACACCTCGAATCCCCGTAAATAATTTCAAGACGGTACAAAAGCTCACAGAACACACTCTCACGACGACCTGCGCACGATGGACGGAGACGTCTTCGTCTCCCCGCGTCATCTCGCCTCCACCACTGGGACCGGCGACCCGGCCCTCGCCCCCCTCACCGACCTCGGCTGGGACCTCCACCACGACGACCTCGGCAACGTCTACGTCAACGCTCCCGACGACAAGGTCCGCCTGGGTTACCTCCCCGAAGGCGAGGACGACGGGCTCTGGCGCATCAACGCCTTCCGGGATCCGTTCGGGCTGCCGACCTGGGGCGTCTGTTTCAACGACCGCGTCCCCACCGAGTTCGTGACCGCGTTCAAGACGGCCCTCGCCACGGCATACCAGCAGGGGCCGGCCGCCTACCTCGCCTGGCCAGTCTCGGGGAGCCACGACCACGATCCCTTCCTTGCCGTCGTGCCCCTGCTGAAACAGGGCTGGGAGATCGACCGCCCGCGCTGGGGTGCGTTCGCCGTCCAGGCCCCGGACGGACGGGCCGGCCTGGAACTCATCACCGGCGACCTCGATGCGGAAGCCGAACTGACGACACGCGAGGCCCGATGGCAGCTGTGGGCGGGCAACTCCATCGACCGGCCTGTCTGGTACGCCACGGCCAGCACCGACACCCCTGTCGCTCTGCTCACCGCCGTCACCCAGTGCGTCGCCGATCCGGCTCCACTGCCCCGGTGGCGCGAGAACACCTTCAGCTACATCAAGGGCATGGCCCAGCTCACCCCGATCATTCCGCCCGGCCCGCCAGCCCCCACCCCGCTCGATGTGCAGCGGGCCGTCGCGTCCCGCTGCCCGGCCGCGCTCCCCGCGGCCAGCGTCCCGCGCTGGAGCACCACCAGCAGACCAGCCCTGCCCGGTCCACGCCGCTAGCACAGGCCCTTCCTCCTACCGGAGACCCCTCTTGTTTCTGCAGGCCCCGGACTTCTTCGCCGAGCTGTGCCTCCCCTTCCCCGCCCACGCGGTTGTGGGCAACACCTACTTCGCCGTCCCCGCCCCCGGCGGACAGCTGCGGCTGCGGATCGATTTCACCGACACCATCCGGGCGGACACCTACGGCGGGTTGCGCGTGGCAGTCGTCCACCCGGACCGCGGCGAGATCGACGCGGTGGCACTCAGTTTCCTCGACCACGGAACCTTCGTCGCGACGAAGCGACCAACACCCGCCCGAACATGCACGGTTACGGCGTGATCCACCAGTACCACCGTCCGGATGAGCCACCGTGGGCTGGAGCCGTCACCACAGGGCTGCGTGACGCCATCGAGCAGTACACCGCCGTCTGGTTCCCCGGCGCCTGGAACACATCAGCCCCGGGCCGCGCCGCAGGTCGGACTGCGCAACCGGCGCCGGCCGCGCCGGTCACCCGTAACGGCACCCGTGCCCGCTGAGCCGGGCCTCCACCGCCTACCCAGCCGTTCCGCACCCCTTCAGCAGGAGCCTGCCCGTGATGACCCACCCCTTCGAGAACCTCGACCCGGCCCAGCCGGTCCAGGTCCTTCCCCGCCATCTGGCCAGGCCCGGCGCCGTCGACCCTCGCACCACGTGAGACTTCCCCTACGACGAGGGCTGGCCGTTCGCCCAGACCGAGTTCGGCACGGCTGCCGCGTTCAGCCCGTGCCTGCGACTGCAGACCACCTACGACCTCCAGCCCGAAAAGCCCGGCAAGGGCACGTGGATGATCACCGCGCACCGGGCCCCGTTCACCCCTGCGGACTGGTGGATCACCTTCGACGCCACCACCCCCGTCGAGCTGGTCCACGACGTCCACACCGAACTGTTCGACCTCTACCTCGAAGACCTGCACAGCGACCAGGACCGGCTGTTCCAGGACGAGACGACCGCGCATGAGGCGTATGTGCCGCTACTCACCCGCGGCTGGAGCCACGACGTCAAGACCGACGGCACACAGACCTTCCTCAGCCCGGAAGGACTCGGCGGCGTCCGTCACCGCTACAACATCAGCGGCTCCAGCGGGCCGGCCTGGCGAGCCTGGGGCGGACACCCCAGCGAACCGCACTGGAAGGCGGACTTCTCCTTCCGGACACCCACCACGTTCGTCGCCGCCTTCACCGCCTCGCTCATCTCCACCGACCCGCTGCACCGCACCGTCCAGGACGTCCCCGTCCAGACCCGACGCGCCCTCTACATCGCCACCACGACCACGAAGCCCGCGCACGGCAACACGCCCGTCGCCCCGCCACCCCCCGTCCCGGCCCCCGGCCGGACCCGCTGACCTGTCCTGCTTCCAGACCCAAGGAGTTCTCTTCCCCGTGCATGTGCGCTTTGTCCGATCCGCCGCCGTCACCGCCGCGGTGGCCGGCACCCTCATCTGGGCGCCGGCCGCGAGCGCCCAGCCCTCCGAACCGGCCCCCTCGGTCTCAGCCGACCCTGCCGAGACACCGGCCCCGGACGCGGGCAGCGTCGAGATCACCGCGAAGGACACGGCCGGAGATGTCCTCCCCGGCGCCGCGTTCCTACTGCTCGACTCCGCCGGCCAGGAAGCCGGACGCGGACAGTGCGACGCCCTGGGGAAGCTGACCTTCCCCGACCTCGCGCCGGGCGTCTACCGGCTCAAGCAGACGGCCACCGGCAGCCCGCTCCGCGAGGTCATCGCCGACCAGGACGTCATCGTCACCCCTGGCAACGCCACCCGGCTGACGATCACCGACCCGTTCAAGGCCGCCAAGGTCCTCCTGCAGGCAAAGGACGACAAGACCGGCAAGCTCCTGCCCGGCGCGACCGTGAACATCGGCACCGGCACCTCCACGCTGCTCACCCTGACCACCGGGTCCAAGGGCACAGCCGCCGGCGAACTGCCCGTGCCGAGCCGCAGCACGAAGTTCTGGGTCAAGGAGATCAAGGCCCCCGCCGGCTACGACCTCTACAAGCCGACGAAGACGTTCACCGCAGGCCCCGGAGCCCCGGTGACCGTGACCGTCACCAACGCCAACCGGCCCGAAGCCTGATTCCTCAGACAAGCCGACGCACCAGCCCACCGACTCCCCGTCGAGCCCGGAAAGGCCAAGCAGCGGTACCGGAGGCACCACGCCGTCCGCCTCGGGCAGCGACACACCGGAGCCCGACTCCTCACCCGTCTCCCCGACCTCGGCCGGCGACCCCACGCCGAAGGCGCCGACAGGCTCCCTCGCCCACACCGGAGCCGACGCCACACCGTGGCTGATCGGCGGCGCAGCCGTACTGACAGCAACAGGCGGAGGCGCTCTCCTCCTGGCACGCCGCACCCGCACGGACAGCCCCACCAACGACTCCACCGAGAGCTGACCCACACTCCACCCCGCTCCATGACTTACTGATGGTTTCAATATGAGTTGAGTCCATGCTCTTGCAGCGATCGATCCTGGTCGGCAGGCTGTGCGGGTGCGTGTTGATCTTGTTCCTGACGC
>NZ_JBVHQG010000003.1:717383-860684 GCF_055567535.1 Streptomyces sp. NPDC026538 | reverse complement strand
TTCCCTTTCCGGCGGTTCCGACTCTATCAGATCCTTTCGGCGTCTGATTCCCAGTCAGCGGGTGTTGTCTTCGCGGCTGTTGGGCCGTTCCGACGAGTGAGACTTTAGCGGATTCCCGACCTCCGAGCTAATCGGGGGCCGCGCCCTTTCGAACGTGGATTCCTTCATTTCGCACATACGCATGCCGAAGCAAAACGACGACGAGTCGCCGACTGCTGGTAGGTACTTGCGGAATGGCTGTCCGGGGACCGACCGGAGTCGGCGCTCACGTCGGACAACTCGGAGAACATTACGTAACCGGTTGGGGTGTGTCAACTCGCGGCGGGACGGCACCCCGGAGCGTATGGTGGCCGACATGACTACGCGTACGTGCACCCAGCAGTGGTGGGCCGCCTGACGGCGGCCGCGTTCACGTACGCATTCAACGGCCGCCGCTTCGGCGGCCGTTCGTGTATCTCCCTCCAGAACCTCTGAGGGTCGGCCGCTCGGGACGGCGGCTCCGACCAGGAGGTGGAGAAGGAATGACACGGGTCTTCAGCGGGATCAAGCCGACCGGGCACCTGACGCTGGGGAACTACCTGGGGGCCATGCGGCAGTGGGCTGCCGTGGATCAGCACCAGGCCGACTCTCTGTTCTGCATCGTCGATCTGCACGGGATGACCGTGGACCACGACCCGGCCCGGCTGCGCCGGCTCACCCGGCAGGCGGCGACCCTGTTGCTGGCGGCCGGGCTGGATCCGCAGCTGTGCACCGTGTTCGTACAGAGTCATGTCGACGAGCACACCCGGCTGTCGTACCTCATGGAGTGCGTGGCGACCGACGGGGAGATGCGACGCATGATCCAGTACAAGGAGAAGGTCGCGAGCGAGGCGGTGCGCGGGCGGAGTGTGCGGCTGTCCCTGCTGACGTACCCGGCGCTGATGGCGGCGGACATCCTGGCGTACGGGGCGGACGAGGTGCCGGTCGGGGACGACCAGGCGCAGCACGTGGAGCTGACGCGGGATCTCGCGGTGCGGTTCAACCAGCGGTACGGGCATACGTTCGTGGTGCCGAAGGCGACCGTGCCGAAGGTGGCGGCACGGGTGATGAACCTGCAGGATCCGACGTCGAAGATGGGCAAGAGCGACGACTCCGGGGCGGGCATCGTCTATCTGCTCGACGAACCGGAGGTGATCCGGAAGAAGATCATGCGGGCCGTGACGGACAGTGGGCAGGAAGTCGTCTACGACCGGGAGGAGCAGCCCGGGGTCGCGAATCTGCTGGAGATTCTCGCTGCGTGCACGGGCGGGAACCCTGAGTCACTGGCAACCGTTCACGATTCGTACGGCGCTCTGAAGCAGGCCACCGCGGAGGCGGTGTTGGACGTGCTCAGTCCCGTGCAGGCCAGGCACAAGGAGCTGTGCGTCGATCCGGGATATGTGGAGGAGGTGCTGCGGCATGGAGCGGAGAAGGCTCGGGCGATCGCCCGGCCGATCGTCGATACCGCCTATCGGGCGATCGGGCTGTTGCCACCGGGCGCCTTCTCGGGGGCTGCCGCGGCCCAGCCCGCGTTGAACGCGGCGCGCTAGGCGCACGGCAGTCCCTCGTGGCCTCTCTCGATCCTGCTCGCCTCGGACCTCGGCGCCCTGGGCCTTGTTGCCTCGGTCCTTGTTGCCTCAGTCCTTCTCGGCTCAGTCCTTCTTGCCGGTGGCGAGTTCGCGGCTGCGGTCGCGGGCGGCTTCGAGGGCGGCGATGAGGGCGGCCCGTACGCCGTGGTTCTCCAGTTCGCGGATGGCGTTGATAGTGGTGCCGGCGGGCGAGGTGACGTTCTCCCGGAGCTTGACGGGGTGTTCACCGCTGTCGCGGAGCATCACGGCGGCGCCGATCGCGGACTGGACGATGAGGTCGTGGGCCTTGTCGCGGGGCAGGCCGAGCAGGATGCCGGCGTCGGTCATGGCCTCGACCAGGTAGAAGAAGTACGCCGGGCCCGAGCCCGACAGGGCGGTGCAGGCGTCCTGCTGGGACTCGGGGACCTGGAGGGTCTTGCCGACGGCGCCGAAGATCTCCTCGGCGGTGGCGAGGTGGGCGGCGGTGGCGTGGCTGCCGGCGGAGATGACGGACATCGCCTCGTCGACGAGGGCGGGGGTGTTCGTCATGACACGGACGACCGGAGTGCCGGTGACGAGGCGCTCCTCGAAGAAGGAGGTGGGGATGCCCGCCGCGCCGCTGATGACGAGGCGGTCGGCGGGGATGTGCGGGGCGAGTTCGTCGAGGAGGGTGCCCATGTCCTGCGGCTTGACCGTGAGGATCAGGGTGTCGGCGGTCTTCGCGGCCTCGGCGTTGGTGACCGGGGTGACTCCATGACGGGCGCGGAGTTCTTCGGCCCGTTCGGGGCGGCGGGCGGTGACCAGGAGGTCGGCGGGTGCCCAGCCTGCCCGGATCATTCCGCTGAGCAGGGCTTCGCCGATCTTGCCGGTGCCGAGGACTGCGACTTTCTGACTCATACGGTTCAGTCTGGCACCGGGGGTGGCGGGCGGGGGGCGGTTGTCCGTTGGGCGGACGTCGTCGGCGGCGGCTATGCCGTCCGTCGCCTGAGGGTGGCCGCGCCCAGGGTCAGCACCAGCAGGGCGCAGCCGGCGACGATCAGGACGTCCCTGAGGAAGGTGGCGGTCATGTCGGTGTGGTTGAGGACCTGGTTCATGCCGTCGACCGCGTAGGACATGGGGAGGACGTCGGAGAGCGCTTCGAGGGCGGGGTGCATCTCGGTGCGGGGTGTGAAGAGGCCGCAGAGGAGGAGCTGGGGAAAGATCACCGCGGGCATGAACTGGACCGCCTGGAATTCCGAGGCCGCGAAGGCCGAGACGAAAAGACCGAGGGCCGTGCCGAGCAGGGCGTCGAGCAGGGCGACCAGGAGCAGGAGCCAGGGGGAGCCGGTGACGTCGAGGCCCAGGAACCAGACGGCCAGGCCGGTGGCGAGGGCCGACTGGATGATCGCGAGGATGCCGAAGGCGAGCGCGTAGCCGGCGATGAGGTCGGCTTTGCCCAGCGGCATGGCGAGGAGGCGTTCGAGGGTGCCGGAGGTGCGTTCGCGGAGGGTGGCGATGGAGGTCACGAGGAACATCGTGATGAGCGGGAAGATGCCGAGGAGTGAGGCGCCGATGTTGTCGAAGGTGTGCGGGCTGCCGTCGAAGACGTAGCGGAGCAGGACCAGCATCAGGCAGGGGATGAGGAGCAGCAGCGCGATCGTGCGGGGGTCGTGGCGGAGCTGGCGCAGGACGCGGGCCGCGGTGGCCGTGGTGCGGGAGAGGTTCAGGACGCTGACGGGTGCGGTCGCGGTGGTCGCCGTCCGGGTGGTGGCCGTCTGAGTGGTCATCGTGCGCTTTCCTCCATGCGGGACTTGGAATTGGCGGCCGCTTCGTCGACGAGGTGGAGGAAAGCCGCCTCGACCGTGTCGGAGCCGGTGCGGGTGCGGAGGGCGTCGGGGGTGTCGTCGGCGAGGATCTCGCCCTCACGCATGAGGAGGAGGCGGTGGCAGCGCTCGGCCTCGTCCATGACGTGGGAGGAGATGAGGAGGGTGGCGCCGCGGGCGGCGGTGATGGAGTGGAAGAGCTGCCAGAGGTCGCGGCGCAGCACGGGGTCGAGGCCGACGGTGGGTTCGTCGAGGACGAGGAGTTCGGGGGTGCCGAGCAGGGCGACGGCGAGGGAGACGCGGCTGCGCTGGCCGCCGGAGAGGTTGCCGGCGAGGGAGTCGGCGTGGCTGGTGAGGTCGACTTCGCCGAGGACGCGTTCGACGTCGGCTCGACGGTCGGGGGCGGGGCGGGTGGGGTCGAGGATCGAGCCGAAGTAGTCGAGGTTCTGGCGGATGGTCAGGTCGTCGTAGACGGAGGGGGCTTGGGTGACGTAGCCGATGCGGGTCCGGAGGGTGGGGTGGCCCGCGGGGCGGCCGAGGACGTTCAGGGTGCCGGTGACCTTGGCCTGGCTGCCGACGATGGAACGCATCAGGGTCGACTTGCCGCATCCGGAGGGGCCGAGCAGGCCGGTGATCTGGCCGCGGGGGACGGTGAAGTCGAGGCCGCGCAGGACGGTACGGGGGCCACGGACGGCGGTGAGTCCGGCGGCTTGGACGGCGGGGGGCAGGGCGGAGTTGCCGGGGGCCTCGGTCGGCTCCGGCGAGTAATTCACCATGTGATGAATAATCCTCGGCGCGGCAGGGGGCGTCAAGGGGAGCGTGGGAAGGGCAGCACCGCTGGAACTGTCGTGCCGGGGCGCCGGAGCCGGGCGTCCGGCATCCGGCATCTGGCGCCCGATGCGGCCCCCGGAGGGCAAGTCGCCCTGGCCGGTGTCCCGCTGACCGGGCGGGATCCCGGCAGGGGGGCGGGGTATGCCTGGCACGTCCGCTGATCGTGATCGAGGGCTACGTCCGAGGCGGTCCGCCCGTTGAGTCCGGCCGGGTGCGCCGGGGGGACACGGCTGAGCCGCCACCGGCCCCCGCGGCTGCATCGGGGCGGCGGCTGGTGTGTGCGTATGGCTCAGGTGTTGAGGGCGACGAGGAGGAGGACGTCGTACGTCTCCTCGACGATCCCTTCCGGGAAGGTCTTCAGGAGGTGGGTGCGCTCCTCGGCGAGGAAGGCGGTGCGGCGGTCCACGGGGGTGACCAGGAATGCCGAGTGGCTGCCGATGTTGGCGAGATGGGTGTCGAGGGGGACGCGGCGACTCCAGCGGACCTCGCGGCGGGTGAAGCGGAGGCGGCCGCTGGGGTCCGCGAGATCCGTGCGGTCGGCCGCCTTGCGCTTCACGGTGGCGATGTCCTCGCCGAAGAAGCGGCTCATCCGGTCGCTCTGCCCGACGATCCAGTCGATGTCCAGGGCGTCGGTGTTCCACCACAGCGCCAGCGCGCCGCCGGGGCGCAGGACGCGGAGTGCCTCCGGCACGGAGTGGGCCGGGTCTGTCCAGTGCCAGGCCTGGGCGTAGGTGAGGAAGTCGGCGGTGTCGTCGGCGAGCGGGAGGGCGTTTCCGTTGCCGCGGACGACCGGGACGCCGGGGAGTGTGGCCTGGAACTGCGCCGCCATGCCCTCGCCCGGCTCCACCGCGACCACGTCGGCGCCGCGCGCGTGCAGGAGGGCGGTCGCGATGCCGGTGCCCGCGCCGACGTCGACCACCCGGGCGCCGGCGAGGCAGCGGCCGGCCTCCTCTTCGACGGCGTCGAGGAGAGCCGGCGGGTAGGAGGGACGGTTCGCGGCGTACTGGGCCGCGGCGGCGTCGAAGGAGTGGGCGCGGGTCGCGTGGGAGGAGGGGGCGGGGTTCGAGGGGTGCGACTGGCTTGTGGTCATACGGCCATGGTCCGGGGGGCGGGGTGGGGGACGACAGGGGATATCGGCAGGCGGGCGGAGACGCCCGGTGCCGTACCGGACGGTCTCAGCGCTTCCGCTTCTTCTTCGACGGGTTGCCCGTGCGGCGCGTGGTGCGGCGTTCGTGTTCCTGGACGGCGGTCTCGTACTCGGCGCGGTGGAGTCGTTCGCCGGGGGCCTCCGTCAGGGAGCGGAAGAAGTAGGCGAGGAGGGAGCCGACGAAACCGATGGCGAGGAGGCCGCGCAGGGAGGCCTGGCGTTCGGGGTCGGGGCGCTTGCCGAAGGACTCCCAGGTGTTCCGGAAGGCCAGGGCGCTGCAGATGGCGAACATCGCGACGACCAGGACCGTGACGAAGGACCCGGTGTCGGCGAGTTGCACGCCCTGGTAGGCGAGGCGGAGGACCAGGCAGGAGGCGACGGCGGCGGCGAGCGAACCCACGGCCACGCCGATGCGGCGGACGGTGTAGCCGTCGTCATGGTTGACCCAGGACGTGCCGAAGAAACGGAGGGGCTCGGGGCGGGGGCCGCTCGGGGCCTCGCCGGTGGAGCCCGCGGGGGTGTCCGGGGTGCCTGGTTCGTCGCTCACGGGACGATTATGGCGCCGGGGGCCGCGGGCTCCGGGGCGGGGTGACCGGTCAGGCGCAGCGGTCGGCCACGTAGCCGTCGCTGCCTGTGTTCACGTAGGTGTCCGAGACGAACTCGCCGTTGTCGATGTTGTCCCAGATGTTCGACGTGCCGTAGTACCCCGACACCGTCGTACCCGGCGTCTGGCAGAAGATCGGGACCTTGGTGCCCTCGGGGAGGGTGCGGGTGATGTTGTAGTTGGTGCCCGGGCCGCTGCGGACGTTCAGACGGACGCCCGGGGCGACAGAGTATGTGTTCACGGTGGCGGCCGCGCTGGCGACGGAGGCCGACCCCATGATCATGAGAAAGGCTCCGGCGGAGCCTGCGAGAAGGAGGGAAGCGCGTCTTATGGATGTCATCCCAGTCCTCCTGGACCGGTCAGGAGCAGCGGTCGGCCACGTAACCGTCGCTGCCCGTGTTGACGTAGGCGTCTGACACGAACTCGCCGTTGCTGATGTTGTCCCAGATCTTGGACGTGCCGTAGTACCCGGAGACCGTCGTACCGGGCGTCTGGCAGTAGATCGGGACCTTGGCGCCCTCGGGGAGGACGCGGGTGATGTCGTAACTGGTGCCGGGACCGCTGCGGACGTTCAGGCGGAGGCCCGGGGCGACCGAGTAGTAGCGCACGGACGCCGTCAACGTCCTGACGGCCTCCTCCTCGCCGCTGCTCTCGGCTTCCTGCGCGTGATCAACAGACATGTAGAACTCCCCCCACCGGTCCCATGAGTGCCATGGAGTCCCGTTGATTCCCCCGGATCGAGCCACGAAACACATGTGCGCAACTCGCACGCGGAGGCTAGCAAGCCGCCTCTGTATCGCACGAGTCATCGACTAGGCTCCGTGCGTCGCGCGCCGCGAAGAACAGCACGGGGGTGATCCCATGACGCCACAGCGCAACACCGGAGCGGGCGCGGAAGCGGAACTTCCCGAGTACGCCGGGCACTACCACCTGGAATCCTGCCTGGGTTCGGGCGGCATGGGCGTGGTGCACCTCGCCCGCAGCACCTCGGGGCTGAAACTCGCCGTGAAAGTCGTGCACGCCGAGTTCGCCAAGGACCGCGAGTTCAGGGGCCGTTTCCGGCAGGAGGTGGCCGCTGCGCGCAAGGTCAGCGGCGCATTCACCGCGCCCGTCGTGGACGCCGATCCAGAGGCCGCACGACCCTGGATGGCCACCCTTTTCATCCCCGGCCCGACTCTGGCCGAGCACGTGAAGCGGAACGGCCCGATGCCCTCTGCCCAGTTGCGTCGGCTGATGGCGGGGCTCGCGGAGGCGCTGCGCGACATTCACCGGGTCGGGGTGGTGCACCGGGATCTCAAGCCGAGCAACGTGCTGCTCGCCGAGGACGGCCCGAAGGTCATCGACTTCGGCATTTCCCGGCCAAAGGACAGCGAACTGCGGACCGAGACCGGCAAGTTGATCGGTACGCCGCCGTTCATGGCGCCGGAGCAGTTCCGGCGGCCGCGTGAGGTGGGGCCGGCCGCCGACATCTTCGCGCTCGGGTCGGTGCTGGTGCACGCGGCGACCGGGCGTGGGCCGTTCGACTCCGACAGTCCATACGTCGTCGCCTACCAGGTTGTGCATGACGAGCCCGACCTCACCGACGTACCGGAGGAACTCGCTCCGCTGGTGCTGCGCTGCCTCGCCAAGGAGCCCGAGGACCGGCCGACGCCCGACGAACTGATGCGGGTCCTGAGGTCGTTGGCGGCCTCTTACGATACGCAGGCGTTCATACCGGCACAGCGGACCAGTGCCACCGGCGACAGCAGTGACATGCCGGCGCCGGAGCCGCCGAAGGCGAAGGAGCCGGAGCGGCGGCCACGCCTCAGCAGGCGCGTCGCCTTGGCCACGGGTGCCGTCGTGCTCGCGCTGGGCGGGGCCGCGGCCTTCGTCCAGTGGGAGGCCGGGAGCGGTCCGGAACAGCGGGAGAGCAACCCGAGAACCACTGCCGCCGCTTTCGCCGCCTGGCAGGCGAACCCGGTCACCAAGGGCGCGGCCGCGCCCCAATGTGCCACCGGTGATGGGAAGTTGTTCTGCACCGAGGCGTCTGCGGCCTTCGCCCTGGACCCGGTGACGGGCGCCGTGCTCTGGCGGCACTCCGTCACCGACGACCACTGGAGCAGGCCCCCGGTCCTCTCCGGCGGGCTCGTTCAGCTCGTCACGGACGGGGCCCGGCATGTGACGGCGCTCGATCCGGACTCGGGCAGGAGCCGATGGCAGCGGGACCTGCCCGAGAACAGGGGGATGAAGTACGCCGGCGACATGCTTCTGCTCGCGCGCGCGGACGGCACGGTCACCGGGGTGGACAGCGCGACCGGCACCAGCAAGTGGAGCCGGCCCACCGGGGGGCACGGCACACCGCGGATCGACTTCTTCCCCTCGGATCCGTCGTCGGCGTATGTGACCAGTTCGTCCGCGGATGGGGCCGGCACCCGGGTGACCGCCGTGGACCCGGCCACCGGAGACGTACGGTGGGAAGCGCCTTTGCAGGGTCTGCTGCGGCCGGTCGGCGCGCAGGACGGGGCGGTCTTCCTGCTGGCCGCTGATCCGGTGTACGGCGACACCGATGCGGTGGTCCGCTACACGCCGGGATCCGGAACCACCCGCCGGGTCAACCTGCCCGTACCGCGTGCGGACGCGCAGGCCGGGGTGTACGACGGCGTGGTCTACCTGCTGGCCGCCACCGGGTCTCTGGACGCCGTCGACCTGGACGCAGGCAAGCGGACATGGCACCTGGAGACTTCGGTTAGCCGGGGCTCGGCGCCCGTCGCCGACGACCGGCACGTGTACTTCTCAGCCGCCGACGGACGGCTCATGGCCGTGGACACGCACGACGGGAAGGTCGCCGGACAGACCTCGCCCCGCTTCGGAACGGCCTCGGGCGGGGTCGCAACCTCGGTGCCCGCCCCCCTGATCCTCGCCACCCACGTCTACGCCACCGCCCCCGACGGCACCGTCTTCGCCGTGGACGCGGAGGATCCCGCCGCCTGGTGATGACAGACGACGGAAGGGGGCGCCCCCCTTGCGGGAGGCGCCCCCTGTCGCATGGGTCACATGCCCGGCGTCAGCCCAGCTTGCTCACGTCGCGCACCGCGCCGCGGTCCGCGCTGGTGGCCATCGCCGCGTAGGCCCGCAGGGCCGCCGACACCTTGCGGTCGCGGTTCTTCGGCGCGTACACGCCGTTCAGGGCCTGCTCGCGACGGGCCAGCTCGGCGTCGTCGACGAGGAGCTCGATCGTGCGGTTCGGGATGTCGATGCGGATACGGTCGCCGTTCTCGACGAGGGCGATGGTGCCGCCCGAGGCCGCCTCCGGGGAGGCGTGGCCGATCGACAGGCCCGACGTGCCGCCGGAGAAGCGGCCGTCCGTGATCAGCGCGCAGGTCTTGCCGAGGCCGCGGCCCTTGAGGAAGGACGTCGGGTACAGCATCTCCTGCATGCCGGGGCCGCCCTTGGGGCCCTCGTAGCGGATGACGACCACGTCGCCGTGGGTGACCTGCTTGTTGAGGATCTTCTCGACGGCCTCTTCCTGCGACTCGCAGACGACCGCCGGGCCCTCGAAGGTCCAGATCGACTCGTCGACGCCGGCCGTCTTCACCACGCAGCCGTCGACGGCGAGGTTGCCCTTGAGGACCGCGAGGCCGCCGTCCTTGGAATACGCGTGTTCGACGCTGCGGATGCAGCCCTCCGCCGCGTCCTCGTCCAGGGCCTCCCAGCGCTCGGACTGGGAGAAGGCCTCGGAGGAGCGGACGCAGCCCGGGGCCGCGTGCCACAGTTCCACCGCCTCGGGGGACGGGGAGCCGCCGCGCACGTCCCAGGTCTTCAGCCAGTCCGACAGGGACGGGCTGTGCACGGAGTGGACGTCCTCGTTGAGGAGACCGCCGCGGTGCAGTTCGCCGAGGAGGGCGGGGATACCGCCGGCCCGGTGCACGTCCTCCATGTAGTACGTGCGGGTCTTCGCGACGTTCGGGGCGACCTTGGCCAGGCAGGGCACCCGGCGCGAGACCTCGTTGATCTCCTCCAGGCCGAACGGGACGCCCGCCTCCTGGGCGGCGGCCAGCAGGTGCAGGATCGTGTTGGTGGAGCCGCCCATCGCGATGTCCAGTGCCATCGCGTTCTCGAACGCGGCGAAGGTCGCGATGTTGAGGGGCAGGACCGTGTCGTCGTCCTGCTCGTAGTAGCGGCGGGTGAGGTCCATGACCGTGCGGGCCGCGTCGACGTACAGCTGCTTACGGGCCGTGTGGGTGGCCAGGACCGAGCCGTTGCCCGGGAGGGAGAGACCGATGGCCTCGGTCAGGCAGTTCATCGAGTTGGCGGTGAACATGCCGGAGCAGGAGCCGCAGGTCGGACAGGCGTTCTCCTCGATGTTGAGGACGTCCGCGTCGGAGATGTTCTCGTTGGCCGCGTCGACCATCGCGTCGATCAGATCGAGGGTGCGGACCGTGCCGTCGACGAGGGTGGCGCGGCCGGCCTCCATCGGGCCGCCGGAGACGAAGACCGTGGGGATGTTGAGCCGCAGCGCGGCCATCAGCATGCCCGGCGTGATCTTGTCGCAGTTGGAGATGCAGACCAGGGCGTCGGCGCAGTGCGCCTCGACCATGTACTCGACCGAGTCGGCGATCAGGTCGCGGGACGGAAGGGAGTACAGCATGCCGCCGTGGCCCATTGCGATGCCGTCGTCCACGGCGATCGTGTTGAACTCGCGCGGGATGCCGCCCGCCTCCTTGATCGCCTCGGAGACGATCCGGCCGACCGGCTGGAGGTGGGTGTGGCCCGGCACGAACTCGGTGAAGCTGTTGGCGACCGCGATGATCGGCTTACGGCCGATGTCCGCGCCCGGTACACCGGAGGCGCGCATAAGGGCGCGGGCGCCCGCCATGTTGCGGCCGTGGGTGACTGTGCGGGACCTCAGCTCGGGCATCGTGGCTCGCTCCTTCAGACAGATAGGGCTGCTATCGAGCGTACGCCCGTTGCCCAGGCCTCGGGACGAGGTGTCCGGAATGCGGGACGGGTGTCTCGTGCTGCCGGCCTCACGGCCCGGTCAGATGCCCCTGCACCACCGGTGCCACCCGCGCCACGATCTGCTCCAGGTCGGCCGACGCCAACGGCTCCAGCTTGATCACGTACCGCAGCATCGCGCACCCGACCAGCTGCGCGGCCGCCAGCTCGGCGCGCAGATGCGCGTCCGGGAGGTCCAGCTGTTCGGCGAGACGGCGCAGCAGCTGGGTGGCGATCAGCCGGCGGAAGACGGCGGCGGCTGTCTCGTTGTTCACGGCCGACCGGAGGATCGCCAGCAGGGGCGTACGGGTGGTGGGGTTCTCCCAGATGCCGAAGATGAAACGGGTCAGGCGCTCGCCGACGCCGTCCACCGGGCCGTCGGCGACCGCGACGGGCGCGTTCAGCGCGGGGGCGAAGGCGACCGAGATGGCGGCCTCGAAGACCTGCTCCTTGGTGCCGAAGTAGTGGTGCACGAGGGCCGAGTCCACGCCGGCGGCCTTGGCGATCCCGCGGACGGACGTCTTGTCGTACCCGAGTTCGGAGAACTCCTCGCGCGCGGCGGCGAGGATGCGGTCCCGGGTGTCCGCCGACTCGGTACGCGGGGGGCGGCCGCGGCGACGGGTACCGGTACCGGTCTCACCGTTTCCGGTCTCGGCGCCGGTCACCGGCGGGGCACCTTCAGCGCCGACGCCAGGTGCAGGCGGGTGAAGGCCAGCGCCTCCGCGAGGTCGGCCTCGCGCTCGGCGCCGGACATCGCGCGCCGGGTGTTGACCTCGATGACGACATGCCCGTCGAAACCGGTGAACGCGAGGCGCTCCAGGAGCTCGGCGCAGGGCTGGGTGCCGCGGCCGGGCACCAGGTGCTCGTCCTTGGCGGAGCCGCGGCCGTCGGCGAGGTGGACGTGGCCGAGCCGGCCGCCCATCCGGTCGAGCATGGCGAGCGCGTCCGTGCGCGAGGTCGCGGCATGGCTGAGGTCGATCGTGAAGTGCCGGTAGTCGTCCTTGGTGACGTCCCAGTCGGGGGCGTACGCCAGCATCTCGCGGTCGCGATAGCGCCAGGGGTACATGTTCTCCACCGCGAACCGGACGTCCGTCTCGTTCGCCATGCGCCAGATCCCCTCGACGAAGTCGCGGGCGTACTGACGCTGCCAGCGGAACGGCGGGTGCACCACGACCGTGCTCGCGCCCAGCTTCTCGGCGGCGGCCCGGGCCCGCTGGAGCTTGACCCAGGGGTCGGTGGACCAGACCCGCTGGGTGATCAGCAGACAGGGCGCGTGGACGGCGAGGATCGGGATGCGGTGGTAGTCGCTCAGCCTGCGCAGGGCCTCGATGTCCTGGCTGACCGGGTCGGTCCACACCATGACCTCGACGCCGTCGTAGCCGAGGCGCGCCGCGATCTCGAAGGCCGTCGCCGTCGACTCCGGATAGACGGAGGCCGTGGAGAGCGCGACCTTCGCATCCGGGATGCGGACGACGTCCCTTGGTTTTGCCACGAGGGACAGGTTACGGGGTGGGGTCGGGTGGAGGCGGGGCACGTCTTCGCCGGTGTGACGATCGTCGCGTCGGCGGTGGGGCCGGGGGCCTGCCCGCCGTTGCGGGTCGCCCGCGCCTCCTGCGGGGGTGCCTACGCCGAACCCATGTGATCAAGTCGCCGCAGGATCACGCCCTCCCGGAGCGCCCACGGGCACACCTCCACCGTGTCCACCCCGAACAGGTCCATCGCGGCCTCCGCCACCAGAGCGCCCGCCACCAGCTGGCCCGAGCGGCCCTCGGAGACTCCCGGGAGCGCGCTGCGCTGGGCCGTGTTCATGGCCGCCAGCCGCGGGACCCAGGTCTCCAGGGAACTGCGCTTGAGCTCGCGCTGGACGTAGAGGCCGTCGGCGGAGCGGGCCGCGCCGGCGATACGCGCCAGCTGCTTGAAGGTCTTGGAGGTGGCGACCACGTGGTCGGGGGCGCCGAAGCGGCTGAACTCGCCGACCGTACGGGCGATCTCGGCCCGTACATGGCGGCGCAGTGCCCGTATGTCTTCCGGGGCCGGCGGGTCGCCGGGGAGCCAGCCGGCGGTGAGCCGGCCGGCGCCGAGCGGCAGCGAGGCGGCCGTGTCCGGCTCCTCGTCGATGCCGTAAGCGATCTCCAGGGAGCCGCCGCCGATGTCCAGGACCAGCAGTTTTCCGGCGGACCAGCCGAACCAGCGGCGTACCGCGAGGAAGGTCAGCCGGGCCTCCTCGGCGCCGGTGAGGACCTGGAGCTCGACGCCGGTCTCGGCCTTCACGCGCGCGAGGACGTCATCGGCGTTGCTGGCCTCGCGCACGGCGGATGTGGCGAACGGCAGCAGATCCTCGACACCCTTGTCCTCGGCGGCCTGCAGGGCCTCATGGACGACACGGACCAGTTTCTCGACCCCGTCGGGACCGATCGCGGCGTTGCCGTCGAGGAGTTGGGCAAGGCGCAATTCCGCCTTGTGCGAGTGCGCGGGCAGCGGTCGTGCGCCGGGGTGCGCATCCACCACCAGCAGATGCACCGTGTTGGATCCCACGTCGAGGACACCGAGTCTCATGTACGGAACGCTACTGCCAGGTGGCCGATATCCCCTCGTCGGAGCCGTCCCCGAAGCCGGGTCGGGCGACATACCCTGTACAGGTGCCAAAGACGAAAAAGACGAAGGACCACAAGGGCGCCAAATCCGCCGACGGTTCTTCTCGGGCGAAACCACCGAAGAAGTCGAAGACGTCACAGCGGCCTCCGGCAGGGGACGAGAAGGGCCTCGACTTCGCGCGCGCATGGGTGGAATTCCCGGATCCGGCGGACGACGAGCAGGTGTTCCGCTGCGATCTGACATGGCTGACCTCCCGCTGGAACTGCATCTTCGGCAGCGGCTGCCAGGGCATCCAGGCGGGCCGCGCGGACGACGGCTGCTGCACGCTGGGCGCGCACTTCTCCGACGAGGACGACGAGAAGCGGGTCGCCGATCATGTGTCGAGGCTCACGCCGGACATCTGGCAGCACCACGACGAGGGCACGCGGAACGGCTGGATCTCGGAGGACGAGGAGGGCTCCCGCCAGACCCGCCCGTTCAACGGCTCGTGCATCTTCCAGAACCGTCCCGGTTTCGCGGGCGGCGCGGGCTGCTCGCTGCACATCCTGGCGCTGCGGGAGGGCCGCGAGCCGCTGGAGACCAAGCCGGACGTCTGCTGGCAGCTCCCGATCCGCCGCACGTACGACTGGATCGACCGCCCCGACGACACGCGCGTCCTCCAGGTCTCGATCGGCGAGTACGACCGCAGGGGCTGGGGCCCGGGCGGCCACGACCTGCACTGGTGGTGCACGTCGGCGACCTCGGCACACGGCGCGGGCGACCCCGTCTACGTCTCCTACCGCCCGGAGCTGACCGAACTGATGGGCAAGGCCGGCTACGACCGCCTGGCAGAACTGTGCGAGCAGCGCCTGGCCTCCCAGCTCCCCCTGCTGGCCCCGCATCCGGCGGATCCGGCGAGCTGAGGCATTCGCTTCGGGAGCGCAGGGGGCGGTCCTGCCGGGCCACGCCCAGTGCAGCGCCCCGAGGGGGCGCGGGGCTGTATCGATATGCGGCTTCGCCGCGTGGGCGCGATCAACCACGACGGCGCCCCTCCCGTCGACGCGCCCCGCCCGTCACGGACTCGCCGGCGAACCCGCACTCTCGCTCTCCGTCGGCGAGGCCGACTCCGTCGGGCTGGGCGTATCCGATCCGGTCGGCGTAGGCGAAGCCGACGTCGGCGGCTCGCTGACCGGCGGTGTCGGTTGGGAAGACGCCGACTCGGTCACCGTCGGCGTCGGCCGCCCCGGAGGGGTGGGCCCCCTTCGCACCGGCGGAGCCATCCCGTACCCGTCGATCGACACCACCGCCCCCGCCGGCGCCACCCCCACCCGCGCGCTCCAGTGCCCGGCCGGCTCCCGCAGATGATCGACGTACACCTTGATCGTCAGCGACTCGCCCGGCCGGAGCGTTCCCGAGGACCGCGAGAAGTACAGCCACCCCGCCGAGGTGGACACCGACCACCGCGTCGGCGCGTCCCCCGCAGCCGCGAGCGTGATCAGAGTGGTGTCACCGTCGTTCGCGGCCGTCACCGCGAGGTGCCCCGCACCGGCCTTCGTCCGGTCGCCGCCCACGACGCCGACCACCTCCACCGAGACGTCGGCCTTGCCGTCCTTCCCGATGCGCGGCCCGGGTCTGGTGCCGGCGTTTCCGGCGTTCTCGTAGCCCCCGGCCTCGTCGCCCTCCAGCGCGTCGGCCCCGGAGGCCTCGCGCGCGGTCGCGGAGGGACCGTCGTGGCTCTCCCCCGCCGGCGAGCCCCGGTACGCGGCCCACAGGGCCAGCACCGGCGCCGCCACCACCGTGGCGACGACGGTCGTCGTGACGGCACGGGCGCGTAGCCGGTCGCGGCGGGCCGCGCGGTCCTTGGGGTCCATCGGGAATCCGCGCCGGTCGAAGCGCGGCACGGCGGCGCCACGCACGCGCGTGGGGTGCGCCATCGCCATGTGCAGGGCCGCGCGGGGCGCCTCCAGGACGGGCAGCTCGGCGGGCGTGGTGATCGCGCCGGGCCACCGCCCGGGGGCCGCGCGTTCCGCGGTACGGCGGCAGCGCGGGCAGTCGTCGACGTGCCGGACCAGCTCGCGGCGCAGGGCGCTGCTGAGCACCAGCTGGCTGTCGCCGGTGAGGTGGGACACGCTGGGGCAGCCGCCGGTCTCGACGACGGCGAGCGCCGCGCGGGTGCGTTCCACCTCGCAGGCGGCGGAGGCGAGCAGCTCTCGGGCGCCGGGCAGGTCCATGCCGAGGACGGCGGCGACCTCGTGGGCGGTCAGGTGGTGGCGTACGGCGAGTTCGAGCGCCTCGCGCTGCTCCGGGGTGGTGCCGGCGGCCTCGGGCCAGGCGAGCAGGGCGAGTTCGCGGCGCCGCTGCTCCTCGGTCTCGCCGGCGGCGGGCGGTTCGGGGGCGCTGCGCCGTCCCGCCGCGTGGGTGGCCTGACGTTTCTGCTTGGCCTCGGCCAGCCCGCGCAGACAGGCCCAGCGGGCCAGCGCGTACAGCCAGGCCCTGCGGTCCCCGGCGGCCTCCAGGACGCGCTGGCCACGCCGCTCGGCGAGGGCGAGGACGTCCCCGAGGGCGGTGGTGGCCGCCTCGTGGTCGCACAGCACCGAGAGGCAGTACGTGAACAGCCCGTCCAGGTACGGCTCGTAACGCGCCGCCGGCCGCTGTGCCAGCGCGCGCGCCGCCGTACGATCGCGCGCCGCGCGCGCCCCCCGGTGTGCCCGGTGCGCGCCGGTCATGCGGGTCGAGGTTTCCGGGCTGCTGCTCATCACCCGTGCGACCGTAGGCGGCGGCGTAACGTCCCTTCTTGCGGCTTGAGCTCTTTTAATCCGTACGGGTGAAACGATCCCTCATAAGGGGACCCGGACCCGATATGCGGTGGCTTGTTCCAGATGGGGCATGGCCAGGACCCGTCCACCCACATCCGTCACGGGCGTCACCGTGGCCCCGCTGTCAGTGGCGGGGGCTACGGTTTCCGCATGGCTGCCCGTACCAAGACCGCGAAAGACCGTCCGTCGTACCGCTGCACCGAGTGCGGCTGGCAGACGGCCAAGTGGCTCGGCCGCTGCCCCGAGTGCCAGGCCTGGGGGACGGTCGAGGAGTACGGCACGCCCGCGGTCCGCACGACGTCGCCAGGCCGGGTCACCACCTCCGCGGTGCCCATCGGCGAGGTCGACGGCCGCCAGGCCACCGCGCGGACGACCGGCGTGCCCGAGCTGGACCGGGTGCTGGGCGGCGGCCTGGTCCCCGGCGCGGTCGTCCTGGTGGCCGGCGAGCCCGGCGTCGGCAAGTCCACCCTCCTGCTCGACGTGGCGGCCAAGTCGGCCAGTGACCAGCACCGCACGCTCTATGTCACCGGCGAGGAGTCCGCGAGCCAGGTCCGGTTGCGCGCCGACCGCATCGGCGCCATCGACGACCACCTCTATCTCGCCGCCGAGACCGATCTGGCCGCCGTCCTCGGCCACTTGGACGCGGTCAAGCCGTCGCTGCTGGTCCTGGACTCCGTACAGACGGTCGCGTCGCCCGAGATCGACGGTGCACCCGGCGGCATGGCCCAGGTGCGGGAGGTGGCCGGGGCGCTCATCCGCGCCTCCAAGGACCGGGGCATGTCGACGCTCCTGGTGGGCCATGTCACCAAGGACGGCGCGATCGCGGGCCCCCGTCTGCTCGAACACCTCGTGGACGTCGTGCTGCACTTCGAGGGCGACCGGCACGCCCGCCTGCGGCTCGTCCGGGGCGTCAAGAACCGCTACGGCACCACGGATGAGGTCGGCTGCTTCGAACTGCACGACGAGGGCATCACGGGCCTCGCCGACCCGAGCGGACTTTTCCTGACACGTCGTGACGAACCGGTCCCGGGTACCTGTCTGACGGTGACCCTGGAGGGACGCCGGCCGCTGGTCGCCGAGGTGCAGGCGCTGACCGTGGAGTCCCAGATCCCCTCCCCGCGCCGCACCACCTCCGGCCTGGAGACCTCCCGGGTCTCGATGATGCTGGCGGTGCTGGAGCAGCGCGGGCGGATCAGCGCGCTCGGCAAGCGGGACATCTACTCCGCGACCGTGGGCGGCGTGAAGCTCTCCGAGCCCGCGGCCGACCTGGCGATCGCCCTCGCCCTGGCCTCCGCCGCGAGCGACACCCCGCTCCCCAAGAACCTGGTGGCCATCGGCGAGGTCGGCCTCGCGGGCGAGGTCAGACGGGTCACCGGCGTCCAGCGCAGGCTCGCGGAAGCGCACCGTCTGGGCTTCACGCACGCGCTCGTACCGAGCGATCCCGGCAAGATCCCGGCGGGCATGAAGGTCCTGGAAGTCGCGGACATGGGGGACGCGCTGCGGGTGCTGCCGCGCTCCCGTCGCCGAGAGGCCCCACGGGAGGCGGAGGAGCGCCGGTAGACTTTGCCCTGGTCTCGCCCGTCCGTACGAACCGCGTGCGGGTGCGGGAGCGCCTCAGAATCTGCGACCGGAGGAGTGCAGTGGCAGCCAACGACCGGGCAGCGGCTCCCGGAAAGTCCGGTGGGAGTGCCGGTTCCGATCGCCTGATGCGCGCCTCGCTGAGCGCTGTGGCTCCGGGCACGTCGATGCGCGACGGCCTGGAGCGGGTCCTCCGCGGCAACACCGGCGGGCTCATCGTCCTCGGCTTCGACAAGACGGTCGAGACGATGTGCACGGGCGGTTTCGTCCTTGATGTCGAGTTCACGGCGACCCGGCTGCGCGAGCTGTGCAAGCTCGACGGCGGCATCGTGATCTCCTCCGACCTGTCGAAGATCCTCCGGGCCGGCGTCCAGTTCGTGCCGGACGCGACGATCCCCACGGAGGAGACCGGCACACGGCACCGCACGGCGGACCGGGTCTCCAAACAGGTCGGCTTCCCGGTGGTCTCGGTCTCCCAGTCGATGCGGCTGATCGCGCTCTACGTCGACGGGCAGCGCCGTGTCCTGGAGGACTCGGCGGCGATCCTCTCCCGTGCGAACCAGGCGCTCGCGACCCTGGAGCGGTACAAGCTCCGCCTGGACGAGGTCGCGGGAACGTTGTCAGCGCTGGAGATCGAGGACCTGGTGACGGTCCGCGACGTCTCGGCCGTCGCCCAGCGGCTGGAGATGGTCCGCCGTATCGCCACGGAGATCGCCGAGTACGTCGTCGAACTGGGCACCGACGGGCGGCTGCTCGCGCTTCAGCTGGACGAGCTGATCGCGGGCGTCGAGCCCGAGCGCGAACTGGTGGTCCGGGACTACGTCCCCGAGCCCACGGCCAAACGCTCCCGCACGGTCGACGAGGCGCTCTACGAGCTGGACGCGCTGAGCCACGCGGAGCTGCTGGAACTGCCGACGGTGGCGCGGGCGCTCGGTTACACGGGTTCCCCGGAGACGCTGGACTCGGCGGTGTCGCCGCGCGGCTTCCGGCTGCTGGCGAAGGTTCCGCGGCTGCCCGGGGCGATCATCGACCGGCTGGTGGAGCATTTCGGGGGCCTGCAGAAGCTGCTCGCCGCGAGCGTCGACGATCTCCAGACCGTCGACGGGGTCGGCGAGGCGCGCGCTCGCAGCGTCCGGGAGGGCCTGTCGAGGCTGGCGGAGTCGTCGATCCTCGAACGCTACGTGTAGCTCCGCGGGGAGAGGCCGACATTTCAAACGCGGCCTGGTGAGGGTGGTCGCGCAGTTCCCCGCCCCCCTTACGGGCCGCTACAGCGCGGGGGCTCTGTCAGCTGAACCAGCCTGCGGGCGGGTCGTGCCTCCCCCGGTGCCTCAAGGGCCTGGGAGGTGCCCCCAGGGCGGCACGGGTGGGCGCAGGCGGCACCCCGCAAACGCGGGCGAGTGAAACCCCTCGCACCCGGTCGAAGCCGACGGCGTCAGTCCGCCGCCAGGACGAAGGATGCCTGGGCCTTGGTGAAGCCCGGGGTGGCGGCTTCCAGCAGGTACGTGCCGGAGCCGGCCGATCCCGCCGAAGGCGTCGCGCACTGGGGAGCGCTCGGCTTGCGGTCCCACTTCAGGGTGTACGTGATGCTGCTGCCCGCCGGCACGCGGTACCACTGGGTCCCCGCCGACCTCGGGCAGTCCGCCGACGACCAGTAGCTGTCGTCCGCACTGGCCGGCGTGATCGTCAACACCGCGTTCTTCGGCCCGAGATCGACCTTGCAGTCACCGGACGACGTGTTCTTCGCCGTGAGTTCGAAGGTCGGCGTCTGCTCCGGCGAGTAGGAGTTGTGCAGGCTCTTCAGGCTCAACGACACCGCCGCGGCCGTGCAGTTGGGGAGGGTGGAGGTCCCCGGCAGCGAGGCGACCGTACCGCCGGAGCCCGAGGTGACGTCCCCCGAGCCCGACGAGGATCCCGAGGATCCGCCGGAACCGGACGACGAGCCGCCACCCGACCCGTCCGAACTCCCGCCGCCGGAACCGGAACTGGAACCCGAACTGGGTCCGGTGCCCGTGCCGGACGACGCGCCGCCGCCCCCGCTCGACTCGTCCCGCCCGCCCGGTGCCTGGCTGATCGCCGGCCCGCTGCCGGACGGCCCCGGCGTGATCGTGGACGCGGGATTCTTGCCGTCCGCCCCGTCGGCGCCCTTCTTGCCGCCCCCGCCACTCGACGTGACGATCCAGGTGATCAGCAGCGCCAGCACGGCGACCACGGACACCATGACGACCCTCCGTCGCCAGTAGATGGAGGAGGGAAGCGGCCCGACCGGATTGCGCAGAGATCCCACGGCGCAAACTGTACGAGAGATCCGTGCACTTCCTCGCCCCACCCGCCGCTCAAACCTCAACTTTTCCGGATCATCATTTCGGCAACTTCCGTCGGCACGACCCCTCTTCGCGTGACAGGCGCGTAGGGCGGGTCCCAAAGGCGGGTCCCAAGGACAGTCGCCGGAAGGGCACGCCCCGGCCCGGCCGCCGCCCGGCCCCGCCGCGAACCAGGTCCAACCCAGCCGTGGCCGGACGTGGCAGGATCGGAAGGGCCATGACTGAGAAGCTCCACGCCCCCGTGATCGCCTGGTTCGACGCCCATGCCCGTGACCTCCCCTGGCGCCGCCCGGAGGCGGGTGCGTGGGGTGTGATGGTCAGCGAGTTCATGTTGCAGCAGACCCCCGTCAGCCGGGTGCTGCCCGTCTACGAGCAGTGGCTGGCCCGCTGGCCGCGCCCCGCCGACCTCGCCGCCGAGGCGCCCGGCGAGGCGGTGCGCGCCTGGGGCCGGCTCGGCTACCCGCGCCGCGCCCTGCGGCTGCACGGCGCCGCCGTCGCCATAGCGGAACGGCACGGCGGCGACGTACCGACGGATCACGCGCAGCTGCTCGCGCTGCCGGGCATCGGCGAGTACACCGCCGCGGCCGTCGCCTCCTTCGCGTACGGGCAGCGGCACGCCGTGCTCGACACCAATGTGCGGCGGGTGTTCGCACGGGCCGTGACCGGTGTGCAGTACCCGCCGAACGCCACCACCGCCGCCGAGCGCAGGCTCGCACGTGAGCTGCTGCCCGAGGACGAGAAGACCGCCGCCCGCTGGGCCGCCGCTTCCATGGAGCTCGGCGCGCTGGTGTGCACGGCGAAGAACGAGACGTGCCTGCGCTGCCCGATCGCCGGGGAGTGCGCCTGGCGGCTGGCCGGCAAGCCGGAGCACGAGGGGCCGCCCCGGCGCGGGCAGACGTACGCCGGTACCGACCGGCAGGTGCGCGGCAAGCTGCTCGCCGTGCTGCGCGAGGCGTACGCCCCCGTGCCGCAGGCGGCGCTCGACCGGGTGTGGCACGAGCCGGTGCAGCGGGCCCGCGCGCTGGACGGGCTGGTCTCGGACGGGCTGGTGGAGCCGCTCGCGGGCGGCCTGTACCGGCTCCCGCTGGGCTGACGTACAGCCACATCACAGGAGAGGGGGCTGTGTTACGGCCCCACCCGCACGGCAAATCAGCACATAACACGCCATAAGGTTGCGCTCGCTTACCCCGCACCTACATCCGTTACACAACCGACGGACAGCCGATTGCTACCCGAAGGCTGCTCCGCACAGCCCCGTGACAACAGGTCCGTAGCTTCGTTTCTGTGCCCGCCAGGACCGCGGGACGGCAGTAACTCAGGCACAGGGCCGGGGAAAACGGGGATCGGGAGGCGGTTGATCATGGCGCAGGGCGAGGTGCTCGGATTCGAGGAGTACGTCCGCACTCGGCAGGACGCGCTGCTGCGCAGTGCCCGCCGCCTGGTCCCGGACCCGACGGACGCCCAGGACCTGCTCCAGACCGCGCTGGTACGGACGTACGGCCGCTGGGAGACCATCGAGGACAAGCGGCTCGCGGACGCCTACCTGCGCCGGGTCATGATCAACACGCGCACCGAGTGGTGGCGGGCCCGGAAGCTGGAGGAGGTCCCGACCGAGCAGCTGCCCGACGCCTGCGTGGAGGACTCCACCGAGCAGCACGCGGACCGCGCGCTGCTCATGGACATCATGAAGGTTCTGGCACCGAAGCAGCGCAGTGTCGTGGTGCTGCGACACTGGGAGCAGATGTCCACGGAGGAGACGGCCGCCGCCCTCGGCATGTCGGCCGGAACGGTCAAGAGCACGCTGCACCGGGCGCTCGCCCGGCTCCGCGAGGAGCTGGAGTCACGCGACCTCGACGCACGCGCGCTGGAGCGTGAGGAGCAGGAGCGTTGCGCGGCCTGACCGGCACAGGGCCCAGCCGGGGCCCGGCGAGTGCACAGGCGGTGACCACGGCGGCGGCCGTGCTCGCCGCCCTCGCCCTTTTCGCCGCCGCCTGCGGCACCGGCGGCACCGGCGCCCGGGACGAGGGGCCGGCGCACGCCGACTCGGCGGAGAAGGCCCCGGCCGCCGCCGCCCCCTCGCCCAACCCGTCCCAGACGTACGCGAAGGTCGACGCGGTCGCCCTGGTGAAGGCCGATCCGGCGGTCTCGGCCACCGTGAAACGGGACCTGAAGCCATGCGCGGGCGACGAGTACCCGGTCGACGTCACCTACGGCGACCTGACCGGCGGCCCGGCCGAGGACATCGTCGTGAACGTGCTGACCTGCGGAGACGCGGTCGGGGTGGGGGCGTACGTGTACCGCGAGCAGAGCGGCACGTACAAGAATGTGTTCAAGGCCGAGGAGTCCCCGGTCTACGCGGAGATCGACCGGGGCGACCTGAGCGTGACCAAACAGGTGTACGAGAAGGGCGACCCGGTATCGAGCCCGTCCGGTGAGAACGTGATCACCTACAGCTGGGCCGCGGGACGCTTCGTCCAGGAGGACTTCCACCACACCGACTACGGCAACGCGACCGGTAGCGGCGGCGCCACGCCGGTCCCCTCCCCCGCCAACTGACCCCACACGACCACACGAGAGAGCAGGGATGGCAGACCAGACCCACGTCCTGTTCGTCGAGGACGACGACGTCATCCGCGAGGCCACCCAGCTCGCCCTGGAGCGCGACGGCTTCGCGGTCACCGCCATGCCCGACGGCCTGTCCGGACTGGAGGCGTTCCGCGCCGACCGGCCCGACATCGCCCTGCTGGACGTGATGGTGCCGGGCCTGGACGGGGTGAGCCTGTGCCGGCGCATCCGCGACGAGTCCACGGTGCCGGTGATCATGCTGTCGGCACGCGCCGACTCCATCGACGTGGTGCTGGGACTGGAGGCGGGCGCCGACGACTACGTCACCAAGCCGTTCGACGGCGCGGTGCTGGTCGCCCGGATCCGCGCGGTGCTGCGGCGCTTCGGGCACGCGAGCGGCGGCGACCGGCCGCACGAGGACGCGGCTCCGGTGACCGGCCTCCCGCTCACCTTCGGCGAGCTGGAGATCGACACCGAGGGCATGGAGGTGCGCCGGGCCGGGCAGCCGGTCGCGCTCACCCCGACCGAGATGCGGCTGCTCCTGGAGTTCTCCTCGGCACCGGGAACCGTACTCTCCCGGGACAAGCTGCTGGAACGCGTCTGGGACTACGGCTGGGGCGGGGACACCCGGGTCGTCGACGTCCATGTGCAGCGGCTGCGTACGAAGATCGGCCAGGACCGGATCGAGACGGTCCGCGGTTTCGGTTACAAGCTGAAGGCCTGAGCGGGGCGGTCATGCGGGGGCTCATCAGATCCATCCGGAGATCCATTCGGCACCGAGGTCCGAGGCTGCGCACCGGGCTCCGGTGGAAGCTGAGCGCGGCGATCGCACTGGTCGGCGCGCTCGTCGCGATCGCACTGAGCCTGGTGGTGCACAACGCCGCCCGGGTCTCGATGCTGGACAACGCGCGCGACCTGGCCAACGAGCGGCTGCAGATCGCGCAGCGCAACTACGAGCTGTACGGGCGGGCGAACTTCCCGGACGTCAAGGTCAACGACCCCGAGCTGCCGCCGGCGCTGCGCGAGCGGGTCGACGCGGGCCGCCGGGCGACCGACGTCATCGACCCGGGCAGCGGCGCGCCGGACATCTGGGCGGCGGTACAGGCCAAGGACGGGCGGGTGCTGTCCCTGCACGGCACCTTCCCGAACCGGAGCAGCGATGTGCTCAAGGACCTCGACCAGGCCCTCGTCATCGGCTCCATCGCGGTCGTGCTCGGCGGCAGCGCGCTCGGCGTGCTGATCGGCGGGCAGCTCTCGCGGCGGCTGCGCAAGGCTGCGACCGCGGCCAACCAGGTCGCCCAGGGCGAGCCGGACGTGCGGGTGCGGGAGGCGATCGGCGGGGTCGTACGGGACGAGACCGACGACCTGGCGCGCGCGGTGGACGCCATGGCGGACGCGTTGCAGCAACGCCTTGAGGCCGAGCGCCGGGTGACGGCCGACATCGCGCACGAGCTGCGGACGCCGGTGACCGGACTGCTCACGGCGGCCGAACTGCTGCCGCCCGGCCGCCCGACCGAGCTGGTCCTGGACCGGGCGAAGGCGATGCGCACCCTCGTCGAGGACGTGCTGGAGGTGGCCCGGCTCGACAGCGCCTCCGAGCGGGCCGAGCTGCAGGACATCATGCTGGGGGAGTTCGTCGCCCGGCGAGTGGCCGCGAAGGACCCGGCGATCGAGGTGCGGGTGGTGCACGAGTCGGAGGTCACCACCGATCCGCGCCGCCTGGAGCGGGTGCTGTTCAACCTGCTCGCCAACGCCGCCCGGCACGGCAGGCCGCCCATCGAGGTGACCGTCGAGGGCCGGGTCATCCGGGTCCGCGACCACGGCCCCGGCTTCCCCGAGAAGCTGCTCGCGGAGGGCCCGAGCCGTTTCCGCACCGGCAGCGAGGACCGCGCGGGGCAGGGCCACGGCCTGGGCCTGACCATCGCGGCCGGGCAGGCCCGCGTCCTGGGCGCCCGTCTGACCTTCCGCAACATCCGCCCGGCGGGCGCGCCCGAGCACATCCCGGCGGAGGGCGCGGTGGCCGTGCTGTGGCTGCCGGAGCACGCCCCGACAGCCACGGGGAGCTACCCGATGCTCCCGGGGCCGACACAGGCGAGCCGTTGAGCGACTGAGGGGTGCGTTGAGCCGCTGAGCGGCTGAGGCTCGGGGCGCGGCGGGCTCAGGTCATGGCCGGGTCAGGTCGTGGCCGGGTCAGGTCGTGGCCGGGTCAGGCCGTGGCCGGGTCAGGCCGTGGCCGGGTCAGGCCGTGGCCACGAGGAGTTCCTCGCCGCGGGACGGGCGCAGGTCGTCGGTCCGGTCGGCCTCGAAGACCCGCAGCCCGGCGGCCACCGCGTCGGACGCGCGGCGCTGGGCGAAGGTGTCCAGACCGGCGCCCAGCACGACGTATTGGTCCACCCCGCGCCCGGCCGCCGCCAGCACCAGGTCCTCGACGAACCGGCCCCTGGCCACGATGGACGCCCGGGTCCGCCGGGTGGCCTCGGCGTCCATGTCCGGCCGCGCCCGCCAGTCGTCCCCGGCCTCCGGTCCGGCAAGCCGCAGCCCGGCCTCGTCCTCGATCACGTACGGCGGCGGGTCGGCGCGCAGATGCAGTGCCCGCCACAGGGCGACGCGAACGGCGGTGTGATCGGGCCCCTCCTGCACGGGCACGGTCAGAAGTCCTTGGAGAAGTCGAGTTCCTCGCTGTGCTCGGTCAGCGAGTACCAGTTGCCGTTGTCGTCGCGGAAGATCGCCTCGATGCCGTACGGCCGTTCCTTGGGCTCCTGGACGAACTCGACGCCCCGCGCCCGGAAGGTCTCGTAGTCCCCCCGGCAGTCGTCGGTGCGGAACGCCCCCGCTCCCAGGGCGCCCTTGGCGACCAGCGTGCGCAGCGCCGCCGCGGACTCGGGGTCGAGCCCCGGCCCGTCCACGCGCATCAGGGCGAGTTCGACGCCGGGCTGGCCCTTGGCGCCGACGGTGACCCAGTGCATGTCACCCATGGCGATGTCGTCGCGTACCTCGAAGCCGAGCTTCTCGGTGAAGAAGGCCTTGGTGCGCTGCTGGTCGAAGGTCCACACGGTGGTGATGGCCAGGCCCTGGATCATGGCTGTGCTCTCCTGCCGGACGGTCGCTGTTCCTGTCCGTCACGGTAGGCGGGCGGGTCGGCCGGGCGCTTCTCGGATGTTGCGCTCCTGTTCCGGAAGCCGCCGGCCCAGAGCATGGCGTAGCAGCCGGGGATGAGGGAGGCGCCGCTACCGACGTGCTCGGTCCGGTACTCGGTGGGGCTGAGTCCGGTACGTGCCTTGAAGCGGCTGGAGAAGGTACCGAGGCTGCTGAAGCCGACCAGATGGCAGATCTCGGTGACGGTGAGGTTTGCGCCGCGGAGCATCTCCTGGGCCCGCTCGATCCTGCGGTGCGTCAGGTACTGGCCGGGCGTCTCGCCGTACGCCTCCTTGAAGGCGCGGACGAAGTGATACCGCGAGTACCCGGCGTGCCCGGCGACCGCGTCGAGGTCCAGGTCCGGATCGGCCCAGTCCCGGTCCATGGCGTCCTTGGCGATGCGCAGCCGACGCAGTCTGTCCATGCGTCGATGCTAAGTCGACGCCAGGAGGACGACTTGGCCGTGCGCCCCTACCGAGAAGACGGCCGTGCGCGCCCGTACCGAAAAGGACAATCCTGCGCCCGTACCGGGAAGACAGCCGTGCACCGATCCTGGGAGACGGCAACCGAAAGCGGGTGGCCCCGGAGACGTTCGGTCCCCGGAACCACCCGCCGGCGTCTGTCAGACGGCCTCGACCACGGGCAGCGGCGCCGCCTCGTCGGAACCCGCCTTCTGCGCGCCGCCTCGCAGCGGCACCTCCTTGACGAACACCGCCGCCACCACGACCGCCACGGCGATCACGGCACCGAGCAGGAACGCCGAGTGCGTACCGGCCGAGACCGCGTGCTGGTACGCCTCACGCACCGTGGCCGGCAGCTTCGCCAGGCTCGCCGCGTCCAGCGAGGCCGACTGCTCGGTGACCTTCGAGCCCAGCCCGCCGGCCCGCGCCGCCATCTCGTCCTTGACCCGGTCGTTGAAGATCGCGCCCATGATGGCGACACCGAAGGAGGAACCGAGCGTACGGAACAGGGTGGTGGACGAGGACGCGACGCCCATGTCCTTCATCTCCACGCTGTTCTGCGCGACCAGCATGGTGATCTGCATCAGGCAGCCCATGCCGAGGCCGACGACGGCCATGTACACACCCGAGACGAACCGGGTGGTGTCGGTGTCCATCGTGGACAGCAGGTACAGCCCGACGGCCAGCAGCACCCCGCCCGCGAGGGGGAAGATCTTGTAGCGGCCGGTGCTGGTGGTGACCCGTCCGGCGACCATCGAGGTCACCAGCATCGCGCCGAGCATCGGAAGCAGCAGCAGACCGGAGTTGGTCGCGGACGCGCCCTGCACGGACTGCTGGTACAGCGGCAGGAACAGCGTGGCGCCGAACATCACGAAGCCCACGATGAAGCCGATGATCGACATCAGGGTGAAGTTGCCGCTGCGGAAGATGTGCAGCGGCAGGACCGGCTCGGCGGCCTTGGTCTGCCAGAAGACGAACCCGATCAGCGAGACGACGCCGATGGCGATCAGTTCCATGATCCGCGCGGACGTCCAGGCGTACTCGGAGCCACCCCAGGTGGTGACCAGCACGATCGAGGTGATGCCGAGGGTCAGCAGACCGGCGCCGAGGTAGTCGATGCGCGCCTTGCTGCGCTTCTTCGGCAGGTGCAGTACGGCGGTGACGGCGGCCAGCGCGACCACGCCGAGCGGCAGGTTGATGTAGAAGGCCCAGCGCCAGCCCCAGTTGTCGGTGATGGTGCCGCCGACCAGCGGACCGCCGATCATCGCGAGCGCCATGACGCCGGCCATCATGCCCTGGTACTTGCCGCGCTCACGGGGCGGCACGAGGTCCCCGATGATCGCCATGACGCCTACCATCAGACCACCGGCACCGAGCCCCTGAACGGCCCGGAACCCGATCAGCTCGCCCATGTTCTGGGCCATGCCGCTGAGCGCGGAGCCGATCAGGAAGATGACTATGGAGGTCAGGAAGGCGCCCTTGCGCCCGTACATGTCACCGAGCTTGCCCCAGAGCGGGGTGGCCGCCGCGGTGGCGAGGGTGTACGCGGTCACGACCCACGACAGATGTTCGAGGCCGCCCAGGTCACCCACGATCGTCGGCATCGCCGTACCGACGATCATGTTGTCGAGCATCGCGAGCATCATCGCGATCATGAGCGCGAGGATCACGACCCGCACGCTCCTGGGCTGTTTCGCCGACGCATCCGCCGCGACCGGTGCCCCCGGTGACTCCTGGCCGGTGCCGGCCGCCTGGGTGTCCGCCATCTCTCCCACTCCCCCTGGCGGCAGCTACTTACTTGCCGCCCGGCTAGTTCAGTACACTGGAAAGGTAAACCTGTCACTAGCCGGTCGTCAAGTAAGTTACCGGGCCGGCCGTCGGTATCCGACAGGGCGAGTTTTCGCGGGAGTGCGAGGAGTAAGAGGATGGGCGTCACCATGGACGGCACCAAGCAGCAGCGCCGGGGCAACACCCGCCAGCGCATCCAGGACGTTGCCCTCGAACTCTTCGCCGAGCAGGGCTACGAGAAGACCTCCCTGCGGGAGATCGCCGAGGGCCTCGACGTGACCAAGGCGGCCCTGTACTACCACTTCAAGACCAAGGAAGAGATCCTGGTCAGCGTCTTCGAGGACCTGACGCAGCCGATCCAGGACCTGATCGAGTGGGGCGAGGGCCAGCCGCACACCCTGGAGATCAAGCTGGAGATCGTACGGCGCTACAGCCGGGCGCTCGCCGAGGCCGGACCGCTGTTCCGCTTCATGCAGGAGAACCAGGCGACCGTGCGGGAACTGCGGATCGGCGACACCTTCAAGGACCGGATGCGCGGCCTGCGGAGCATCTTCGTCGACCCGGACGCGCCCCTGACCGACCAGGTCCGCTGCATCAGCGCGATGTTCACGCTGCACGCGGGCATGTTCGTCATGCAGGACCTGGAAGGCGACCCCCAGAAGAAGCAGGAAGCCGTTCTGGAGGTCGCCCTGGACCTGGTGACCCAGGCCCACCAGGGCTCGGATCGCTCCGCCTAGACCATCACGCGCCTCAGACGGTCACGCCCTTGGCGCGGAGGAAGGCGACCGGGTTCACCGCGGAGCCGTAGTTCGGGGTCGTACGGATCTCGAAGTGCAGGTGGGGCCCGGTGGAGTTGCCGGTGCTGCCGGAGAGCGCGATGTGCTGGCCGGTCCTGACGACCTGGCCGACCTTGACGTCGACGCGGGACAGGTGCGCGTACTGCGAGTACTGACCGCCGGTGTGCTTGATGACGACGGCGTTCCCGTAGGCGGGACCGTCACCGGCGCCGTTGCCGCCGGCCTTGACGACGGTGCCGCCGTGCGCGGCGACGACCTGGGTGCCGGTCGGCACCGCGAAGTCCTGGCCGCTGTGCTTGGCGGTCCACAGGCCGCCGGCCTGGGCGAAGCTCGCGGAGAGGGTGTACTTCTTCACCGGGTCGATCCAGGCGGCGGCACTGGAGGTGGCGGCCGACGCGACCCCCGAACCCACCACGGCCGTGACTCCGACACCGGCGGCCAGAACGGCGGCCCGCTTGCGGAGCGAGGACGTACGGGGGGAACGGAGAGTGGCGCGCAGGGACATCGGAACCTCGTGGAGTAGACAACGGGGATCCCCCTCCGGCACCGGCTGAACACTGACAGCCGCCGAACGGGGCATCCCTTGGTAACCCGAAAGCCGCGCACCGCTCAAATGCCACCATCTACGACATGCCCTAGTACCCATATGTAAAGTTGACCCTTTCTTGACAGAGCACCCTTGGCCGGACAGTCAGAGGCCCGCCGTGTCCATCCGAGGGCGGGATGGGGTAAAAAATCCCCTTCCCCGGTCACCCGGGCCCCACTATCCCGGCTAGTAACGGGCATTCCGCCCGTGCGCTATGTCACCGGCGACCGGGACCCGGAGCCGTCGGGATGTGACCCACACCTCGCCCGTTCTACCCGCAAGTAACCCCACGGTTCCCTCCGCGCCATGTCCTCCACTCACCATGCCCCTGACACAGCCGTGGACGTGAGAGGACACCCCCACCGATGACCACAGGCACCTGGACCCGCCGCATGTCCGTCACCGCCGTCTCCGTGGCCGCGCTCGCCGGGATGGCCGCGCCGGCCCAGGCGGCGACGGAGAGCAGCTCCACCACGGTCGACTACGCCACCTGGCAGAGCGACTGCCAGTCCGTGATGGACCAGGCCCTGCCCTACCTGAAGCAGCGCATCGCCGCCGCCAAGCCGGGCGAGCGGCAGGCGATCGTCTTCGACATCGACAACACCACCCTGGAGACCGACTTCGGCTTCAGCTTCCCCCAGCCGGCCAACAAGCCGGTCCTGAACGTCGCCCGGTACGCCCAGGAGCACGGCGTCTCCCTGTTCTTCGTCACGGCCCGCCCGGGCATCATCTACCTGCCGACCGAGTACAACCTCGAACACGACGGCTACGACGTCTCCGGCCTGTACGTCCGCGGCCTCTTCGACCTCTTCAAGGACGTCGCCGCCTACAAGACCGCCCAGCGTGTCGACATCGAGAACAACGGCTACACGATCATCGCGAACATCGGCAACAGCGCCACCGACCTCTCGGGCGGGCACGCGGAGAAGACGTACAAGCTGCCGGACTACAACGGCCAGCTGTCGTAGTCGCACGGAGTTCCGCACCGCGTCCCGCACCGCGTCCCACGCGGCGGTGGGCAGCCTGCGCGGCGGCATGCGAAAGGGGCCGGTGCTTCGAAAAGCACCGGCCCCTTTCTTCGGCGAACCCCGAAGGGCTACGCCTCCTTGCTCAGGTTCGGACCGGCTCCGCCGGCCGCCTGCTCGATCGGCGGGACGTCGGGGAGCGCCGACTTCTCCTCACCCCGGAAGGTGAAGGTCTTGGCGTCGCCCTCGCCCTCGGTGTCCACGACCACGATGTGACCGGGGCGCAGCTCGCCGAAGAGGATCTTCTCGGAGAGCGTGTCCTCGATCTCGCGCTGGATCGTGCGACGCAGCGGACGCGCGCCCAGCACCGGGTCGTAGCCCTTCTTGGACAGCAGCTCCTTGGCGGACTGGGAGAGCTCGATGCCCATGTCCCGGTCCTTGAGGCGCTCGTCCACCTTGCCGACCATCAGGTCGACGATCCGCAGGATGTCCTCCTGCGTCAGCTGCGGGAAGACGACCACGTCGTCGACGCGGTTGAGGAACTCGGGCCGGAAGTGCTGCTTGAGTTCGTCCGACACCTTGTTCTTCATGCGCTCGTAGTTGGACTTCGTGTCACCCGTGGCCGCGAAGCCCAGGTTGAAGCCCTTGGAGATGTCCCGGGTGCCGAGGTTGGTCGTCATGATGATGACCGTGTTCTTGAAGTCCACGACCCGGCCCTGGGAGTCGGTCAGACGACCGTCCTCCAGGATCTGCAGCAGGCTGTTGAAGATGTCCGGGTGGGCCTTCTCGACCTCGTCGAAGAGGACGACGGAGAACGGCTTGCGGCGGACCTTCTCGGTCAGCTGGCCGCCCTCTTCGTAGCCCACGTAACCGGGGGGCGAACCGAAGAGACGCGACACCGTGTGCTTCTCGCTGAACTCCGACATGTCGAGGGAGATCAGCGCGTCCTCGTCACCGAAGAGGAACTCGGCGAGGGCCTTGGACAGCTCGGTCTTACCGACACCGGACGGGCCGGCGAAGATGAACGAGCCACCGGGGCGCTTCGGGTCCTTCAGACCGGCACGCGTACGGCGGATCGCCTTCGACAGCGCCTTGACGGCGTCGACCTGGCCGATGACCCGCTTGTGGAGCTCGTCCTCCATGCGCAGCAGACGCGAGGACTCCTCCTCGGTGAGCTTGAAGACCGGGATGCCCGTGGCCGTGGCCAGCACCTCGGCGATCAGCTCGCCGTCGACCTCGGCGACGACGTCCATGTCGCCGGCCTTCCACTCCTTCTCCCGCTTGGCCTTGGCGGCCAGGAGCTGCTTCTCCTTGTCGCGGAGGGAGGCGGCCTTCTCGAAGTCCTGCGAGTCGATCGCGGACTCCTTGTCCCGGCGGACGGCGGCGATCTTCTCGTCGAACTCGCGCAGGTCCGGCGGAGCGGTCATCCGGCGGATGCGCATCCGGGAGCCGGCCTCGTCGATCAGGTCGATCGCCTTGTCCGGCAGGAAGCGGTCCGAGATGTAGCGGTCGGCCAGGGTGGCCGCCTGGACCAGCGCCTCGTCCGTGATGGAGACCCGGTGGTGGGCCTCGTACCGGTCACGCAGACCCTTGAGGATCTCGATCGTGTGCGGCAGGGACGGCTCGGCGACCTGGATGGGCTGGAAGCGGCGCTCCAGGGCCGCGTCCTTCTCCAGGTGCTTGCGGTACTCGTCCAGGGTGGTGGCGCCGATGGTCTGCAGCTCACCGCGGGCCAGCATCGGCTTCAGGATCGAAGCCGCGTCGATGGCGCCCTCGGCGGCACCCGCACCGACCAGCGTGTGCAGCTCGTCGATGAACAGGATGATGTCACCGCGGGTGCGGATCTCCTTGAGCACCTTCTTCAGGCGCTCCTCGAAGTCACCGCGGTAGCGGGAGCCGGCGACCAGGGCGCCGAGGTCCAGGGTGTAGAGGTGCTTGTCCTTGAGGGTCTCGGGCACCTCGCCCTTGACGATGGCCTGGGCGAGGCCCTCCACGACGGCGGTCTTGCCGACGCCGGGCTCACCGATCAGGACCGGGTTGTTCTTGGTACGGCGGGACAGCACCTGCATGACCCGCTCGATCTCCTTCTCGCGCCCGATGACCGGGTCGAGCTTGGACTCACGAGCGGCCTGGGTGAGGTTCCGGCCGAACTGGTCGAGGACCAGGGACGTCGAGGGGGTGCCCTCGGCAGGCCCGCCGGCGGTGGCGGTCTCCTTGCCCTGGTAACCGGAGAGCAGCTGGATGACCTGCTGCCGCACCCGGTTGAGATCTGCGCCCAGCTTGACCAGGACCTGGGCGGCGACGCCCTCGCCCTCACGGATCAGGCCGAGCAGGATGTGCTCCGTGCCGATGTAGTTGTGGCCCAGCTGAAGGGCCTCGCGGAGCGACAGCTCCAGGACCTTCTTGGCACGGGGGGTGAAGGGGATGTGCCCGGACGGGGCCTGCTGGCCCTGGCCGATGATCTCCTCCACCTGCTGGCGGACCGCCTCGAGCGAAATCCCGAGGCTCTCAAGGGCCTTGGCGGCGACACCCTCACCCTCGTGGATCAGGCCCAGGAGGATGTGCTCGGTGCCGATGTAGTTGTGGTTGAGCATCCGGGCTTCTTCCTGAGCCAGGACGACAACCCGCCGCGCGCGGTCGGTGAACCTCTCGAACATCGTTAATCGCTCCTCAGAGCGGTCAGGCAGTGGGGGGAACTTCCCCTCTCTGTCCTTCCGCAGCTTAGTCCCGCAAGCGGGGACCGCTCATTCCAACTGCCGACACCGTCGATGGCCTCCTGACCCCGAACGCCGACATATGCTCCAACCCGATGGTGCGAGACGATGTTCCCGCAGGCCAGGCAGTTACCCTTTCCTCCAGTACGCCGATGGCGAACGTGAGACGGCCTCGCCTGCGTGTCGCCCCCTCCCACTAGGGATGTCTTACCCGCCCGGACTGACAGTCCATGCCGTATGCCCCCGGTCCCTCCGCTATGGGCGAACAACCTTGCGTCTCTCCGGACCCCCGAAGGCCCCCTCTTCCGGCACTCGGCGCATTCACCCGCACACCCAGCGTAACTTGGGCGGGTTCGCGACGGTTGCACTGGGCATGGCTGGCACGGTCCCTCTGTCCGCTTCAACGGTCCCTCATCCCCGTCGTCCGCTCGGTTCCGGTGTCGATTCCGCCGTCGCGTCCGGTTCCGGTTGCACCCTCGCACCGGGTTCCGGCCGCGCCGTCGGGCCGGACGGGCGGGCGGCCCGGCTCCGGCACTGGTACGAGAACGATCTGGGCTGGGCGACAGTGCCCGAAGCGCCCGGAAAGCCGCTGCGGCTGGTCACGGGCGTGCGTTTCGACGTGCTGGACGTGCCGGCCCCGGCGGGCGCAAGGGCGCTCAGGCATCTGGGGCCGGGCTCTCCGGTGGCACTCCAGGGCGACCGGATGCTGCTGCTGGTGGCCGCGGGCAGCGCGGAGGAGCTGCCGGCGCTGCTGGACTGGCTGGAGTGGGGCGCGCTGGCCCTGGATCTGCGGGCACTGGGCGCGCACGGCCGGATGGACGCTCCGGTACGGCACGAGCCGGTCTCCACCAGGACCCGATCGGTTCCCGAAGCCGCCCAGGCCGCCGAAGGCCCCGAAGAACCGTCGGACCCTCCGGAACGTTCGGAACTTTCGGAATCCGTGCAGGGGGCCGCCTTCTGGTTGCGGCCCCCCGAGTCGGGGTGCGAGGTCGAGGCCTCGCTGCCGAGCATGTCGACGCTGTCGACGAGGTCGGCCATGGGGGGCGTCTCAGGCGCCCCCGATCTCGTACGGCTGGTGGACACGGTGGCCACCGAATGCCACCGGGTCCGGTTGTGGCGCGCGAGCCACGGGCCGGAGGACCGTCAGGCGTTGGCGTCCTCGTAGGCCTGGCGAATCGTCGCCGGAACACGGCCGCGGTCGTTGACCTCGTAGCCGTTCTCCTTTGCCCACGCGCGAATCTGCGCGGTGTCCTGGCTGCCGCCGGCAGCCGCACGGGCCTTTCCACGTCCGCCCGACGCACGGCCACCGGTACGACGACCGCCCTTGACATAGGGGTCGAGAAGGCCGCGCAGCTTGTCCGCATTGGCAGTCGTGAGATCGATCTCGTACGTCTTGCCGTCCAGCGCGAACGTCACGGTCTCGTCCGCCTCGCCGCCGTCGAGGTCGTCGACAAGAAGGACCTGAACCTTCTGTGCCACCGGATTTCCTTTCATCGATAACTTCAGGGCCGGGGGTCCGCGGCGCCCGCCGTTTCGCCGCCCCCTGTTATATGCAGTACTGCAGTACGTCGGAAAGCAAACCGCTTTTGCGGGAAAAACACAAACCCCTGGGAGAGACCGAGGGGCCTGCTCCCGCCCAGAAACATGCGCGTTTCGGACATAGGGCACCGGGGCAAGGCGAGGTACCCGGAATTGGGGCCCGATCTCCCACCCAACTCGCTCCGATGCCTCTTGTCCGCCCCGATCCCTCTGGGCGATCACAGATGCAGAAGCATCCGGCTGTTGCCCAAGGTGTTCGGTTTCACTCGTTCGAGTCCGAGGAACTCAGCGACACCCTCGTCATAGGAGCGCAACAGCTCGGCGTAGACATCGGTGTCCACGGGTGTCTCGCCGATCTCCACGAAGCCATGCTTCCCGAAGAACTCGACTTCGAAGGTCAGACAGAAAACCCGGCGAACACCAAGCCAACGCGCGGTCTCCAGCAACTTCTCCAGCAACTGATGACCGACACCGGCGCCCTTGAGGCCCGGCTTCACCGCGAGAGTGCGCACTTCGGCGAGGTCTTCCCACATCACGTGCAGTGCGCCGCAGCCGACCACCTCGGCGTTGTCGTCGCGTTCCGCGACCCAGAACTCCTGGATGTCCTCGTAAAGCATCACCGTGGCTTTGTCGAGGAGGATGCGGTCACGGACGTACGCGTCAAGGAGCCGGCGCACCGCCGGGACATCGCCGGTCCGGGCCCGCCGGACGGTGATGGCTTTTGCGGTGACTTCGGGGCGCATCGCTGACATGAGCGGACGCTATCGCCCGCCGCGGTCCGCCATGGAGCCGGGGTTCTCCTCTTGCGGGGCTTCCCGGTCTTCGCGTTCTTCCTGCTGTTCCCGCGTATCCGGGCCCTGCACCATCCGTACGGCGTCCCGCAGTGCCTGGCGCTGTTCGTCGCTCATCATCCCGAAGAAGGCGACGAGAGCGGCGGCCGGGTTGTCGCTCTGGGACCACGCGTCGTTCATGAGGGCGGCGGCGTAGGCGGCCCGTGTGGAGACGGCCTCATATCGATAGGCACGCCCTTCGGCCTCCCGCCGCACCCAGCCCTTCTGATGGAGATTGTCCAAAACGGTCATCACCGTGGTGTACGCGATGGACCGTTCCTGCTGGAGGTCTTCCAGGACTTCTCGAACGGTCACCGGGCGGTTCCACTTCCACACCCGCGTCATGACCGCGTCTTCGAGTTCTCCCAATGGGCGAGGCACAGCTCAGACAATAGTGGTAGATCCCACCAATGGCGTGCCGGACGTGCACTTCCGCCAACAAAGGCGAACAAAAAGGGCGTACGACCCGGAAGGCACGGCTGTGACCGTGCGGCGAGTCGTACGCCGGGGTGGTGCGGTCGGCGATCAGGCGTCGCCGCTGGGGGCGGCGGTCTTCGGGCCGCTCTCCCCGCGTGCCGCGCGCGCGAGGGCGGCGTCCACGGCGGCGTCCTCCTTGGCCTTGGCGGCGCCGCCCTGGGTCTTCACGATCACCCGGACCAGACCGATGAAGAAGACGGCCATGACGACCGGGGGCAGGAGCGCGGAGACGTATTCCATGCGTCCAGGGTAGCCACGGGGAACCGGGCGAAAGGTGCGGGGTGGGCGCAGTGTCGCGCAACGCGCGCGAGCTGCCGTTTTCCCCGCCGCTTCCGCGCTGTGCCGCCGGGCGTCCGGTCAGCCGGCGGCGAGCTGCTGCGGCGGCGGGGTGGGCCGGCGCCGGGGGAAGACCTCGCCCGGGGTCGGAATGGGCCGCTTGGGCGCCACGGGCTCGGGGGCCGCGGGCTGCGGGGCGGGCCGCTCGGCGGGCCTTTCCTTCGGCTTCTTCTCCGGCTCCTTGGCCACACCGCCCGGCAGGGCCGTCAGGCGGACCCTGGACGCCGGAACGGCCGGTGCGGGCACCTTGCGGGCGCCCTGCGCGAGCCGGGCCCGCACATCACGCTCCGCGAGCCCCTGGCAACGGTCGAGCAGCGCGGCGGCGCCGGGGTTGCCGCGCAGCGCCCTGAGCGCGGCGAGGTCGTCCGGGGTGGGCCGGTGTCCGGCACTCAGCGCCTCCTCCAGGAGGGTGAGATAACCGGCGACGGTCCCGGGCAGGGCCGCGCGGTACCGGACCAGATCGGCCACCAGGAAGGCACGCAACCGGGCCCCCTCACGCATCGCCTCGTCGAACGACTCGGCGAGCCGATGACAGTCCTTGATGTCCTCGGCGGAGGCGGGACCGGGGTGAAGGGCGAGGGCGAGAGCACGGCGGAGCACACGTAGCTCCTCCGCACCGAACGCCATGCCGCCGCGGGATCCGTATGGCGTGGGCATGGACCGAAGATACGCGTAAATCAGACAAACTCGACATAGGGGGCGGGGTGTGGCGCATCAGGGCCACCCACCTGGACGCCGGGGCCCGTGCCCCCGCCCCCGCCACCTCACATCCGCGAGACGTTCCGCTCGTACACCAGGCGCAGCCCGACCAGCGTCAGCCACGGCTCGTGCTCGTCGATCACCGAGGACTCCCCCAGCACCATCGGTGCCAGCCCGCCCGTCGCGATCACCGTCACGTCGTCCGGATCGTCCGCCAGCTCCCGCGCCATCCGGCCGACCACTCCGTCGACCTGCCCGGCGAAGCCGTACACGATGCCCGCCTGCATAGCCTCCACGGTGTTCTTGCCGATCACACTCCGCGGCCGGGCCACCTCGATCTTCCGCAGCTGCGCGCCCCTGACGCCCAGTGCCTCCACGGAGATCTCGATGCCGGGCGCGATCACGCCGCCGACGTACTCCCCGCGCGCGGAGACCGCGTCGAAGGTCGTCGCCGTACCGAAGTCGACGACGATCGCCGGGCCGCCGAACAGCTCGACGGCGGCGACCGCGTTGATGATCCGGTCCGCGCCGACCTCCTTGGGGTTGTCGGTGAGGATCGGCACCCCGGTCTTCACCCCCGGTTCCACCAGCACCGCCGGCACATCGCCGTAGTACCGCCGGGTGACCTCGCGCAGCTCGTGCAGCACGGACGGCACGGTCGCGCAGATCGCGATGCCGTCGATACCGTCACCGAGTTCGTCGCCGAGCAGCGGGTGCATGCCCATCAGGCCCTGGAGGAGCACCGCCAGCTCGTCGGCGGTACGGCGCGCGTCCGTGGAGATGCGCCAGTGCTCGACGATGTCCTCGCCGTCGAAGAGCCCGAGGACGGTGTGCGTGTTGCCGACATCGATGGTGAGGAGCATGGGGTCACTCCGCCTCGCGCAGATCCAGGCCGATGTCCAGGATCGGCGAGGAGTGGGTCAGGGCACCGACGGCCAGGAAGTCCACGCCGGTGTCGGCGTACGCCCGCGCGTTCTCCAGGGTGAGCCGCCCGGACGCCTCCAGGAGCGCGCGGCCGTGCACGATCGCCACGGCCTCCTCGCACTCCCCCGGCGTGAAGTTGTCCAGCAGGATCAGGTCGGCGCCCGCGTCGACGGCCTCGCGCAGCTGGTGCAGGGTGTCGACCTCGACCTCGATCGCCAGGTCCGGGAAGGCCTCGCGGACGGCCTTGAAGGCCTGCTCGACGCCGCCGGCGGCGACCACGTGGTTGTCCTTGACCAGGGCCGCGTCGGAGAGCGACATCCGGTGGTTGACGCCGCCGCCGCAGCGCACCGCGAACTTCTCCAGGGAGCGCAGCCCCGGGGTGGTCTTCCGGGTGTCCCGCACGCGGGTGGTGGTGCCCTCCAGCGCGTCCGCCCACGCGCGCGTGGCGGTCGCGATGCCGGAGAGGCGGTTCAGGATGTTGAGCGCGCTGCGCTCGGCGGTGAGCAGGTCGCGGGTGCGGGTGGTGATCGACAGCAGCGGCTGTCCGGCCTCGACCCGGTCGCCGTCCTCGACGTGCCGCTCGACCTCGAACTCGTCCGTGCAGACCACGGAGACCACGGCCTCGGCGACCCGCAGCCCGGCGACGACGCCCGCCTCGCGCGCGACGAAGTCGGCGGTCGCCACGGCCTCCTCGGGGATCGTCGCGACGGTCGTCACGTCCACGCCGTTGTCCAGGTCCTCCTGGATGGCCACGTTGGCGATGTCCTCGACCTCCACGGGGTCGAGTCCGGCGGCGGCGAGGAGTTCGGCGAGCGCGGGGTCGAGCCCGCACTCCAGGTACTCCTCGTCGCCCTCGGCGCCGCAGGCACAGCCGTCGCCGCAGCCGCCGCCGTTGGCGAGGGGAAGGTCGTTGGTGCTCACGTCTGTCACTGCTCCTGGGATGGCTGGTGCGGCCGGGTCGGGGGGAAGTCTGCGGTGTCGGTGGTGCCCACGGCCAGCGAGCGGTCCGGATTCAGCCGTACGACGATGTGGCGGCGCCACGCGGTGTCGTCGCGGTCGGCGTGGTCCTCGCGCCAGTGGCAGCCGCGGGTCTCCTGGCGGCGCCGGGCCGCCTCGACGAGCACCCGCGCGACGCACAGGAGGTTGGTGGCCTCCCAGGTGTCGACGCCGGGCTCGGCGGTCTTGCCGTTCTCGGCGAGGGCGTCACGGGCCTCGGTGTGCAGGCGCTGGAGCTGCTCGGCGGCCCTGGCCAGGGATTCCTCGGAGCGCAGCACGCCGGCGCCCTCGGTCATGATCCGCTGGATCGCGAACCGCGCCTCGGGGGCCAGCAGCGGGTGCGCGGGCTTGTCGGGGTGCGGGACCGGGACGGGCACGCGCGCGTGGAGGCGGTTCTCCGCGTGCCGCGCCGTGATGTCGGCGGCGATGCGCTCGGCGTAGACCAGACCCTCCAGGAGGGAGTTGGACGCCAGCCGGTTCGCGCCGTGCACACCGGTGCACGCGACCTCGCCGCACGCGTAGAGCCCGCGCACGGTCGTGCGCCCGCGCGCGTCGGTGCGCACGCCCCCGGAGGCGTAGTGCGCGGCCGGCGCTATCGGGATGGGCTCGGTGACCGGGTCGATGCCGTGCGCCCGGCAGGCGGCCAGGATCGTCGGGAAGCGGTGTTCCCACATGTCGGCGCCGAAGTGCCGGGCGTCCAGGAACATGTGCTCGGCGTCCTGCTCCTGCATGCGCCGCATGATGCCCTTGGCGACGATGTCCCGGGGCGCCAGCTCGGCCAGCTCGTGCCGGCCGACCATGAAGCGCACGCCGTCCGCGTCGACCAGGTGCGCGCCCTCCCCGCGCACCGCCTCGGAGACCAGCGGCTGCTGGCCCTCCGCGTCGGCGCCGAGGAACAGCACGGTCGGGTGGAACTGGACGAATTCGAGGTCGGAGACCTCCGCGCCGGCCCGCAGCGCGAGCGCCACGCCGTCGCCGGTGGACACCGACGGGTTGGTGGTGGCGGAGAAGACCTGGCCCATGCCGCCGGTGGCGAGGACGACCGCGGGGGCGTGCACGGCGCCCACGCCGTCGTGCTGGCCCTCGCCCATCACGTGCAGGGTCACGCCCGCCGTGCGCCCCTCGGCGTCGGTCAGCAGGTCGAGCACCAGCGCGTTCTCGATCATCCGCACGCCCCGCGCGCGAGCCGCTTCCACCAGCGCGCGCGAGACCTCCGCGCCGGTCGCGTCCCCGCCCGCGTGCACGATCCGGCGCCGGTGGTGGCCGCCCTCGCGGGTGAGCTCGATGTCGCCGTCCGCGTCGGTGTCGAAGTGGGCCCCGGTCGAGATCAGCCGCCGTACCGCGTCGGGGCCCTCGGTGACGAGGATCCGTACGGCCCCCTCGTCGCACATGCCCGCGCCCGCGACCAGGGTGTCGTCCAGGTGCTGTTCGGGGGTGTCGCCCTCGCCCAGGGCGGCTGCGATGCCGCCCTGGGCCCAGCGGGTGGAGCCGTCGTCGAGGAGCGCCTTGGTGACGACGACCGTGGTCAGTCCGGCGGCCTCGCAGCGCAGGGCGGCGGTCAGGCCGGCGACGCCGGACCCGACGACCACCACGTCCGCGTCGATGGACCACCCGGGGGCGGGTGCGTGCAGTCGTATGCCTGTGCTGGTCACGAGGCGGCTCCGGGAGCGGCGAAGGTGAGCGGGATGTTGTCGATCAGCCGGGTCGTCCCGACCCGGGCGGCGACGGCGAGGACGGCTTCTCCGGTGAAGTCGTCGTCGATCTCGGTGAAGTCGGAGGGGTCGACCAGGGCGAGATAGTCCAGTTCGAGCGGCGGGTCGTAGTGGACGGCCTCGTCCAGGACCGTCCGCGCGGCCGCGCGGACTGCCGCGGCGGCGTTCGGCACGGCCTTGGCGACGGCGTGCGCGTCGGCCGCCGCGCGGGACTCCCCTATGGCGCTGAGCGCCTCGGCACGCGCCCGCGTGGACGGCACCTCGCGCGCCCGCGCACGCAACGCCTCCTGCGCCGCGTGCCGGTCGCCTCCGGCGAACAGCGCCCGCGACAGCGTGAGCGCCGTGCGGCGCTCGTCGGCCGACAGATAGCGGTTGCGGCTGGAGAGCGCGAGCCCGTCGGCCTCGCGCACCGTGGGTACACCGACGATCTCGATGCCGAAGTTCAGGTCCCGCACCATGCGCCGGATCACGGCCAGCTGCTGGGCGTCCTTCTGCCCGAACAGGGCCGCGTCGGGGCGGGTGAGGTGCAGCAGCTTGGCGACGACGGTGAGGACGCCGTCGAAGTGCCCGGGCCGCGAGGCGCCCTCCAGGAGCGTGCCCATCGGACCCGCGGTGACCCGCACCTGGGGCTGGCCGCCCGGGTAGACCTCCTCGACCGACGGGGCGAACACGGCGTCCGCGCCCGCCTGTTCCGCGATCTTCAGGTCGGCGTCCAAGGTGCGCGGGTAGCGGTCGAGGTCCTCGCCGGCCCCGAACTGCAGCGGGTTGACGAAGACCGTGACGACGACCTCGCCGTCCGGGCCGGCGATCTCGCGGGCGCTCCGGATCAGCGTGGCATGGCCCTCGTGCAGGGCGCCCATGGTCATCACGACGGCGCGGCGACCGTGCCGCACGCGCGCGTGCAGTTCGTCGGCGGTGCGCAGCAGGATGGTGCTCATCGGGGGTTCCCCTCGGTGCCGTGGGTGCCGTTCGTGCCGCCGGCGAGGACGCCGAGGAGGTCCTCGGCGAGTTCCGGCTTCAGCAGGCCCTGGGCGAGCGCCCGGTCGGCCGTGGCACGGGCCATCGCCAGATAGCCGTCGACGGTCTGCGGGGCGTGCCGGCGCAACTCCGTGACGTGCGCGGCGACGGTGCCCGCGTCCCCGCGCGCGACCGGCCCGGTCAGTGCCGCGTCGCCGGAGCGCAGGGCGTTGTCCAGGGCGGCGCCGAGCAGCGGGCCGAGCATTCGGTCCGGGGCCTCGACACCGGCCGTGCGGAGCAGCTCCATGGACTGGGCGACCAGGGTGACCAGGTGGTTGGCGCCGAGGGCGAGGGCCGCGTGGTAGAGCGGGCGGTTCTCCTCGGAGATCCACTCCGGCTCGCCGCCCATCTCGATGACGAGGGCCTCGGCGGCCAGCCGCAGCTCCTCGGGCGCGGTCACCCCGAACGAGCAGCCCGCGAGCCGCTGCACGTCCACCGGTGTCCCGGTGAAGGTCATCGCCGGGTGCAGGGCCAGCGGCAGCGCGCCCGCGCGCAGGGCCGGGTCGAGGACCTTGGCGCCGTATCGCCCGGAGGTGTGCACGAGCAGCTGGCCCGGCCGTACCGCGCCGGTCTCGGCGAGGCCGGCGACCAGGCCGGGCAGGGCGTCGTCGGGGACGGTCAGGAGCACCAGGTCGGCGCGCTGGAGGACCTCGGCGGGGGGGACCAGCGGGATGTCGGGCAGCATCGCCTCGGCGCGCCGCCGGGAGGCGTCGGAGACCCCGGAGACCGCCACCGGGCGGTGCCCGGCGAGCTGCAGGGACGCGGCGAGCGCGGGACCCACCCGGCCGGCGCCGACGACGCCGACGGTGAGCCGCGCGGGGCGGTCACTGGGGTCTGGCTGTTGGACTGTACTCACGCGACGGTGGCCTTCCCGTTCCAGTCCGCTCTGGGTACCGGACGATTTCTCGTCATGTTAACGCTATCGGGTTCGGGCCCAGTTGGCTGTCCACAGGCTGTGGGTGACCCGTCACACCGCCCGGGACGGCCCCCGGTACGGAAAATGCGAGGACCTCCGGCCCGGCGCCACGGCATCATCCACGGCATGAGCGATACGGCGACGACGCCCCAGGACGAGCAGCCGAACGAACCCCGGTCGGCGGAACAGCGGATGCGAGAGCGGCGCGCGGCCGCCTACCGGAAGGCCGATCGCGTCCTCGCGCGCGTGGGCCTGCGCGCCCCCCTGCGCGAACGGCTCGCGCTGCTCCACGAAGCGGCCCCCGACGTGTACGACCTGGACGAACCGGGGGACGTCTACGGCAACGGGATCGTCGCGGCCCTGGAGGAGCGGGTCGCGGCCCTGCTGGGCACGGAGTCCGCCGCGTTCTTCCCGACCGGCACGATGGCCCAGCAGGTGGCCCTGCGCTGCTGGGCGGCCCGGACCGGCAACCCCACGGTCGCCCTGCACGCCCTCGCCCACCCCGAGGTCCACGAACGCGACGCCTTCCGCGAGGTCGCCGGCCTGCGCACGGTCCGCGTCACGGGTGAGCCCCGGCTCCCCACCGCACAGGAGATACGCGACTTCGAGGAGCCCTTCGGGGCGCTGATGCTGGAACTGCCCCTCAGGGACGCCGGTTACGTGTTGCCCACCTGGGAGGAGCTCACCGAGGTCGTGGAGGCGGCGCGGGAGCGCGACGCGGTGGTGCACTTCGACGGCGCACGCCTGTGGGAGTGCACCGTCCGTTTCGGGCGCCCCCTGCACGAGATCGCGGACCTCGCGGACAGCGTCTACGTGTCGTTCTACAAGTCCCTCGGCGGCATCGGCGGCGCCGCCCTGGCCGGCCCGAAGGCTCTGGTCGAGGAGGCGAAGACCTGGCGCCACCGCTACGGCGGCATGATCTTCCAGCAGTTCCCGACGGCGCTCGCGGCCCTGATCGGCCTGGAGCGCGAACTGCCCCGCCTCCCGGACTACGTACGCCACGCGCGCCTGGTCGCCGCCGCCCTGCGCGAGGGCTTCGCCGAGGCGGGGCTCGCGTGGACGCGCGTGCACCCCGAGGAGCCGCACACCCACGAGTTCCAGGTCTGGCTGCCGTACGACGCCGACGTGCTGCTGGAGGCGGCGGCACGGCAGGCCGAGGAGACCGGCACGTACCTCTTCGCCGGCTTCTGGGAGACGAAGGGCCCGGGTCTGTCCATGACCGAGGTGACGGTGTCGGAGGCCGGCCTGGGCTGGACGGCGGAGGAGGTGCGGGCGGCGGTCGCGGAATTCGCGCGCCGGTTGCCCACAGCGCCGCGCTAGGGGCGCGGGGACCCGTGTGTGCAGCCCCCACCGGCGCGCACGCTCCGCCAAGCGCTGCCCGGCACCCCGGTGGGCGACCGGCGCACGCCTCCTACGAGGCGCGCGGGCGCGCCCACCGCACCACGGCGCCCCGGATCCGCCCGCGCGCCGGCCGTCCCGCGACAACCGCACGGAACCGCCGGTAATCGCGTGCCGCGCGCGCCACGAGCACATCGTGCGCGCCGGGCGCGGGCGGCGCGGGCTCCCCGTGCTGCTGAGCGCGGTACGTGTCGAGGAAGTGCTGCTGGACGATGCTCATGGCTCCCCAGCCTCGCGTGCCCGCCGCGCCGCCGTCGTGTCGATTGACGGCGCCCGTCAATCGGGGGAGGCGTTGTCGGTGGCGGGGTGCACGATGGGGGACATGAGCGTACGTATCGACATCGCGGGGCTGCGGCCGGAGAGGGTCGCCGTGGTGCCCTCGCCCCTGGCCGAGCTCGGCATGGCGCTGCACGCGCTGTCGGAGCCGGGGCACCATCCCGGCCTCCAGGGCTGGGTGACGGGCGTGACCGCCCGGATGGAGCCGCATCTGGCCGACCGCCTGTGCGAGGCGGACTTTCTGTGGCGGTCGACGTTCTCGGACCTGTTCCTGCCGTACGCGGCCGTTCCCGGCGCCGTCCCGGGCGGGACGCTGGCCGAGGAGCTCGGCCAGCTGGACAAGCTGACGGACGAACAGTTCGTGGACGCGGCCCTGGAGTTCACCTGCGTGCTCTCCTACGACACGCAGGCGCCGGCCCTTCTGTCGGATCCGGTCGGGCGGCGCAGGGCGCTGGAGGTGGCCGCCTCGCGCGGTCCGCAGCAGGTCCGGTTCGCGCAGCGGCTGCTCGACGATCCGCCGAGTGTGCGCGCGTGGCTGCGCCGGTTCCTGGAGGACTGCGCCGAGGCGTTCTTCGACGAGGCCTGGTCGCGGCTGCGCCACCAGCTGGCGGCCGACGCCCGGCACAAGACGGAGCTGCTGCGCCGCAAGGGGCTGGCCGAGGCGCTGGCCGCGGTCTCGCCGGTCGTGACGCTCGACGAGGCGGGCGCGCGGATCACCGTGGACAAGCTCACCGACGGCCATGCCGTGGTCGACGCCGACGGCCTCCTGCTGGTGCCCACGAGCCTCGGCTGGCCTCATCTGATGGTCCTGCACCGCTACGGCTGGCAGCCGGTGTTGCACTACCCGGTCGGTTCGCCGGAGCTGGCCTCCCCGGCGTCGGTGGAGGCGCTCACGCTGCGGATGGCGGCGCTGTCCCATCCCGTCCGGATGCGGCTGTGCCGGTACCTGGCCCGCAGCGCGTACACCACCAGCGAACTGGCGCAGGTGCACGGCCTTTCGGCACCCGAGGTCTCCCGGCACCTGGGCGTCCTCAAGAAGGCGGGCCTGGTCACCACGCGCCGCCGCGGCCGGTACGTGCTGCACCAGCTGGACGTCACGGTCGTGGCCCGCCTCGGCAGCGACTTCCTGGAAGGGATACTCCGCTAGCCGCGCGGGCCGTACGTCAGCCGCGCGGGAGTGGGTCAGCCGTGGCCGCCGCCCGCGCGGACCAGTCCGGTCTCGTAGGCGAGCACGACCACCTGGACCCGGTCGCGCAGGCCGAGCTTGGTCAGGATGCGGCCCACATGGGTCTTCACGGTCGCCTCGGAGAGCACCAGCCGGCTCGCGATCTCGCCGTTCGACAGGCCCTGCGCGACCAGCACCATGACCTCGCGCTCGCGGTCGGTGAGCCGGTTCAGCTCCTGGTGCTGGGACTCCTTGCCGGCGGAGGGCAGCATCGGGGCGAACCGGTCGAGGAGCCGCCGGGTGGTGGAGGGCGCGACGACGGCGTCGCCGCTGTGCACCGAGCGGATCGCGGCCAGCAGCTCGCCCGGCGGCACGTCCTTGAGCATGAAGCCGGAGGCACCCGCCTTCAGCCCCGAGAAGGCGTACTCGTCGAGGTCGAAGGTGGTCAGGATGAGCACCTTGGGCGGCTCGGGCTCCGAGCAGATGCGGCGGGTGGTCTCCACCCCGTCCAGCTTGGGCATGCGCACGTCCATCAGGACGACGTCCACATCGGCGGACTTCAGCACCTGGAGGGCCTCGACGCCGTCGCCCGCCTCCGCGACGACCTCCATGTCCGGCTGGGCCGCGAGCACCATCCGGAACCCGGTGCGCAGCAGCACCTGGTCGTCGACGAGCATCACGCGGATCGTCATCGGGTCCTCTTCCGTTTCCGTTCGTCGGTCTGTTGCGGGGACTTCCCCGGGGGGCGTGACAGGTGTCAACCGGGGGCGCGCGTCTGTGTCAATGCGCCGGTTTGAGCGGCAGCAGAGCACTGATGCGGAATCCTCCGCCGGGACGGGGCCCCGCGTCGAGCGTGCCGCCGACCATACCGACCCGCTCGCGCATGCCGATCAGGCCGTGCCCCTGCCCGTCGGCGCCGCCCTCCTCGTACATCTCGTGCGGGGCGCCCTTGCCGTCGTCCTCGACCAGCAGGCCGAGTCCGTCGTCGAAGTAGACCAGCCGCACGCTGGCACCCGTGTTGGGCCCGCCGTGCTTGCGGGTGTTGGTGAGCGCCTCCTGGACGATCCGGTACGCCGTGAGCTCGACGCCGCTGGGCAGCGGGCGCGGGGTGCCCTCGACCTTGAAGTCGACGGGCAGGCCGGAGCTGCGGCACTGCTCGATGAGCTCGTCGATCTGCTCGACGTCGGGCTGCGGAACGTACTCGCCGACCTCCTTGTGCTCGCCCGTGCGCAGCACGCCCAGCAGGCGGCGCATCTCGGCGAGGGCCTGGCGGCCGGTGGAGGAGATCGTCTCCAGGGCCTTCTTGGCCTGGTCGGGGGCGACGTCGAGGACATAGGCGGCGCCGTCTGCCTGGACCACCATCACCGACACGTTGTGCGCGACCACGTCGTGCAGTTCGCGCGCGATCCGGGCGCGCTCGGCCGCGACCGCGACCTTGGCCTGCGCCTCGCGCTCCTTCTCGAGCCGGGCGGCACGCTCCTCCAGCTGTGCGAAGTAGGCGCGGCGGGTGCGCATGGAGTCGCCGAGCACCCAGGCGAGCACGAACGGCACCGTCTGGAACACCACGAGGGCCAGGTGCCCGACGAGACTCGTCCTGTCCTGGGGCCACCGGATCTGTGCCAGGGACGCCGCGCACAGCCCCGCGTAGAGGGCGAACCGGGACGCCCAGCTCTCGCCGACCGCGGCGACCGTGCAGACGATCACCAGCATCGCGAAGTTGGCGACCGTCGTCTCGACGTCCAGGATCAGCTGGGCCAGGCCGGTCGCCGCGGCCAGCAGCAGCATCGGCTCCGGGAACCGGCGGCGCAGTGCGACCACCACCCCCATGACCACGGAAACTGCCAGCATGGCGGCGGTCGAACCGTGGTGCTCGGGCGCCCCACTGAGGTTCACGACACTCACGCAGGAAACCCCGAGCAGGACGACGGCCCAGAAGCTGTCGACCCATGTCGGGTTCCTGCGGAGGAAGTCATAGAGGCGCTGCACGTAACCCAGAGTAGGGAAGCGTGATAGGTGCAGGGGTCAACCGGAGGGCCGATCCCTGTTCCGCACACGTACTCCGCAAGGTGGAGAAGGTGATCACCTGTGCGCCTAGTCTGGCCCGGTGACGGATGAGGCGACGCGGGAGACGGCAGACGACTTCCGTGGCTGGCGGGCGGCCACCGAGGCGGCCCTGTACGGCCCTGGCGGCTTCTACCGCCGGCCGGAGGGACCGGCCGGCCACTTCCGTACCTCGGTCCACGCGTCGCGGCTGTTCGCCGAGGCCGTGGCCGAGCTGCTGTGCCGGGTCGACGAGGCCCTGGGGCGCCCCGGGACGCTGGACTTCGTCGACATGGGCGCCGGCCGGGGCGAGCTGGTCGCCGGCGTGCTAGCCGCGCTGCCCGCCGACGTGGCGGCACGCACGCGGGCCCGCGCCGTCGAGGTCGCCGACCGGCCGCCCGGCCTGCCCGACCGCATCACCTGGCTGACCGAACTGCCGCGCACGATCACCGGCCTGCTCTTCGCCAACGAATGGCTCGACAACGTCCCGGTCGACGTCGCCGAGGTGGACTCGGCCGGTACGCCCCGACTGGTGCACGTCCGGCGCGACGGCACCGAACTGCTCGGAGAGCGTGTCTCGGGCGCGGACGCGGAGTGGCTCACGCGGTGGTGGCCGCTGGGCACTGAGCCGGGGCTGCGCGCGGAGATCGGGCTGCCCCGGGACCGGGCGTGGGCGGACGCCGTCACCTGTGTGCGGGAGGGGCTCGCGGTGGCCGTGGACTACGCGCACACCGTGGACACACGCCCCCCGTTCGGCACGCTCACCGGCTTCCGGGAGGGGCGCGCGACGACGCCCGTCCCGGACGGGTCGTGCGACATCACCGCGCACGTCGCGCTGGACGCGTGCACGGCGCTCGATCCGGCGTACGCCCTCCCCGAAGCGCTCTTCCTCACCCAACGCGCCGCCCTGCGCGCTCTGGGCCTCCTCGGCGCACGCCCCCCGCTCACGCTCGCCTCCACCCACCCCGCCGCCTACGTACGCGCCCTCGCGAGCGCCGGCGAGGCCGCCGAGCTCACCGCCTCCGGCGGCCTCGGCGACTTCGGGTGGCTGCTGCAGCCGGTGGGCATCGAGAACCCGCTGCGGTGACCGCGCGTCCGGCACGCAGGCCCCAGCACCACACGCCTGGCACGCCACACGCCCCCCGCCCGGCGCGCACAACCCCATGCCGCAGGCCCCGCGCGCCCGCGCCCTACTTGTCGATGTCCCCCACCACGAAGAACATCGACCCCAGAATCGCGACCATGTCCGCCACCAGCGTCCCCGGCAGCAGCTCCATCAGCGCCTGGATGTTGTTGAACGACGCCGAGCGCAGCTTCAGCCGGTACGGGGTCTTTTCGCCCTTGCTGACGAGGTAGTAGCCGTTGATGCCGAGGGGGTTCTCGGTCCAGGCGTAGGTGTGGCCCTCGGGCGCCTTGAGGACCTTGGGGAGCCGCTGGTTGATCGGTCCCGGCGGCAGCTCGGCGACCCGGTCCAGGCAGGCGTCGGCCAGGTCCAGGGCGTTGTGGGTCTGCTCCAGGAGGCACTCGAAGCGGGCCAGGCAGTCGCCCTCGGCCCGGGTGACCACCCGGAGTGTGTCCTGGAGTTCTCCGTAGGCCAGGTAGGGCTCGTCACGGCGCAGGTCGAAGTCGACGCCCGAGGCACGCGCGATGGGCCCGCTCACGCCGTAGGCGTGCACGGCCTCCGGCGCGAGGATGCCCACGCCCCGGGTGCGCCCGCGGAAGATCTCGTTGCCGAGGACCAGGCCGTCGAAGACGTCCATACGGGAGCGCACGGCGGAAACGGCGGTACGCGCGCGTGCGGTCCAGTCGGCCGGGAGGTCCTCCTTGAGGCCGCCGACACGGTTGAACATGTAGTGCATGCGTCCGCCGGAGACCTCCTCCATGACGTTCTGGAGCTCCTCGCGCTCGCGGAACGCGTGGAAGACCGGGGTGATCCCGCCCAGCTCCAGCGGGTAGGAACCGAGGAACATCAGATGGTTGAGCACCCGGTTCAGCTCGGCGAGCAGGGTGCGCGTCCACACCGCGCGGACGGGCACCTCCATGCCGAGCATGCGCTCGACGGCGAGGACCACGCCCAGCTCGTTGGAGAAGGCCGACAGCCAGTCGTGGCGGTTGGCGAGCATGATGATCTGCCGGTAGTCGCGCGCCTCGAAGAGCTTCTCCGCGCCGCGGTGCATGTAGCCGATCACCGGCTCGGCGGAGACGATCCGCTCGCCGTCCAGCACGAGCTTCAGCCGCAGCACGCCGTGCGTGGAGGGGTGCTGGGGGCCGATGTTGAGCACCATGTCGGTGCTCTCCGCGGCGCCGCCGATGCCGACCGTGGTCTCCGTCGTAGGAGTCATGAACCCAGTCTCTCGTACGTACGCTGACCTCATGGAGACGGGGAGCCCGGCCGGTGCCGGGGCGACGGAGACCGAGCCGGTGTGGACGGGGCTGCCGCCCGGCCTGCTGCGGATGCGGCGGCTGCTGCTGGTGGTGTGGCTGGGGCTGCTCGCGCTCGCCGTGGGCCTGCTGCCGGGTCTGCTCGCGGGGCCGGTGTGGGCGGCCTTCGCGCTGCTGCCGCTGGCCTTGATGGCCTGGGGCTGGGTGCTGATCGGCCGCAACTGGCGTTCCTGGCGGTACGCCGAGCGCGCGGACGACCTGCTGATCAGCCGCGGGGTGCTGTGGCGCGAGGAGACCGTGGTGCCGTACGGGCGCATGCAGCTGGTGGAGGTGACCTCGGGGCCCGTCGAACGGTACTTCGGCCTGGCGAGCGTGCAGCTGCACACCGCGGCCGCCGCCACCGACGCGGCCATCCCCGGCCTCGACCCGGCCGAGGCGGAACGGCTGCGCGACCGGCTCACCGAGCTCGGCGAAGCCCGATCGGCGGGCCTGTGACCGCGCCCGGCGTCGACGGCGTCATACGCCCCGGCAAGGCCGTGGGCGAGCGGCGGCTGCATCCCGTGACGCCGTTCCGGCGGGCGTGGGCGCCGGTCGCGGTGCTCACCGGCTGGGCGGTGCACGACCCGAACCAGGCCCAGGAACAGCTGACGAAGCTGACCACGACCATGCTCCTGGCCGGACTCGCCGTCCTGGTCACGGCGGGCGCCCTGTACGGCTTCCTGAGCTGGTGGTTCACCTACTTCGCGGTGACCGACAGCGAACTGCGCATACGCACGGGGCTGTTGTTCCGGCGCACCGCGCACATCCGGCTGGAGCGGATCCAGGCCGTCGACGTGACCCAGCCGCTGCTCGCGCGTGTGGCGGGTGTCGCCAAGCTGCGCATCGACGTCGTCGGCACCGACAAGAAGGACGAGCTGGCCTTCCTGGGGCAGGGTGAGGCGCGTTCGCTCCGCGCGGAGCTGCTGGCGCGCGCCGCCGGATTCGCGCCCGAGACGGCGCGCGAAGTCGGCGAGGCGCCGGCGCACGAGCTGATGCGTGTGCCCCCGGGCAAGCTCGCGCTCTCCCTCGTGCTGACGGGCGCCACCTGGGGCTCCCTGGCCGCCGCCCTCGTCGTACCGCCGGTGCTGTGGCTGGCCACCCACAGTGTGTGGACGGTCCTCGCCACCGCCCTGCCGCTGCTCGGCGCGGCGGCCACGACCAGTGTGGGGAGGTTCGTCGGGGAGTACGACTGGACGGTCGGGGAGTCCCCGGACGGACTGCGCATCGACCACGGGCTGCTCGACCGCACGCACGAGACGGTGCCGCCGGGGCGGGTGCAGACCGTGCGGATCGTGGAGCCACTGCTGTGGCGGCCGCTGCGTTGGGTGCGGGTGGAGCTGGACGTGGCCGGGTCGGCGAACTCCGTACTGGTGCCGGTCGCGCCGCGCGCGGTCGCCGAGTCGGTCGTCGCGCGCGTGCTGCCCGGTGTGACGGTGCCCGATGAGCTGCCCCGGCCGCCCCGGCGGGCCCGCTGGTGCGTTCCGTTGTGGTGGCGCGGCTACGGGCTCGCGGTCACGGAGACGGTGTTCGCCGTGCGGCACGGGTTGCTGCGCCGGCGCCTGGCACTGGTCCCGCACGCCAAGGTCCAGAGCGTACGGCTGACGCAGGGGCCCTGGGAGCGGCTGTGGCGGCTCGCGGACGTTCATGTGGACACGGGGGCCGACAAGACCGTGACGGCCCGTCTGCGGGACGCGGAGGCGGCCGCTTCGCTGCTGCGGGAGCAGGCCGAGCGGTCCCGGACGGGCCGCCGCTCGGCGCGCCCGGACCGCTGGATGGCCTGAGCACGGTGCCCGAAGGGCGTCGGGGAGGCCCGCGGACGGCCAGCGGAACGCCTGAGCCGGGGCACCCGGCGGGTGCCCCGGCTCAGGACCGGCTCAGGACCGGCTCAGTATCGGCGCGGCTTGCGCGGTGTTGTCGCGGTGGTCAGGAGGCTGCGCTGCGCAGGCCCCCGAGGTTGATCTGCTCGGTCTCGTCGTGCGCGGTCAGGTCGATGATCTGGCCGACGCCCCGGGTCTCCGGGTCGGCGGGCTTGAACTCGGCCTCGGACTCGGCCTTGTGGAGCGCGAGCGCCTCCTGGCCGACGACGTCCGCGAGGTCCTCGTTGTGCATGGAGTCCAACCCGCCGGCGGCCGAGCCCTTCTGGGTGCCGAAGAAGTCGAAGCCGCCGGTGACCAGCGGACGCGGGATGGGCGCGGCCGGCAGCACGGCCACCGCGGTCGGCACGGTGAAGTGCCCGGTGGGCTTCACGGAGTTGGCGGACGGTGCCGACGTGGTGCGGGCGTCCTCCTCCGTAGGCGCCGGGGTGGTGTCCGCCGGCTCGGCAGTGGTGACGGCGGCCGCGCGCGTGTGCCCGTCGACCGCCTCGGGCTGCCCCTGTTCCTCGTCCTCCGGTGCGGACTCGCCCTTCGGCGCGTCGGGTGCGGCGGCCGTCTCCGTCGCGCCCTCGGTGTCGGCGTCGGCGTCGGCCGCCGGTGCGTCGCCCTCGTCGAAGCGGGCCAATGCCACCTTGGCCCGCAGGAACAGCTTGGAACCCTCCGGCGAGAAGACCGCCGGGGTCGTCTCCTCGACCTCCGGCTCCTCGACGCCCGCCGCCTCCGCGGGCTCTTCCGCCTCCTCGGCGGTCCGGGCGGCCGGCAGGGCGTTCGACGGCACGGTGGCCTCGATCTCCAGCAGGCGGCGGCCCTCCAGGGCACTCGCGCGCTCGGTCTCGGCCGTGGCGTAGCGACGCAGCAGGGACGCGTGCTCGTTGCGCAGTCCCGCCAGCTCCGACCGCTTCGCGCGCAGTCGCTGCTCCAGCTTGGCGCGCAGCTCCCGCGACTCCTCGAGGTCGGTCTCCAGCTCGGCGATCCGCTCCTCGTGGCGCCACTCGTCACTCGCACGCGCGCGTGACAGGTCGGCCACCTGCTTGCCCGCCTCGCTGTCCCAGCGGCGCATGACGGCGGCGCCGACGGCCGCGGTCGCCGCGGCTATCGCGGCCAGCGTGCGCAGCACCGTCGGTTGGGAGAACAACCAGGGGCCCAGAGCGCAGACGAGGGAGACACCGGCGATCGCCGAAGGAGGCAACAGCCTGTGCAAAGGCGGGGAATGACGGTGACGTCCACGTGGCATGGCCAGAAACTTACCGCGCGTAGGCGAATCGTGGTGCCCCGGGCCGTAAAAACACGGCGACAACGAAGTCCTCGCATTGCGTCGCCAGGGGCCGCGCTCAGCGGTCGCTCAGCCGGCTGCTGATCCACTGGAGCGTCGCGGGGATCTCGCGGCGCCAGGTGTTGAAGTTGTGGCCGCCGCTGTCGAGGATGATCGACGAGATCCGGGTCAGGTTCGTGGCCTGCACGCGCGCGATGAATTTCAGCGTGTCCTTGTAATTGGTCTCTCCGATTCTGCTGCTGGTGACCAGCAAGGACGTGTCCGGAGCGGGTTGGTGCCCGAGGAGCCACCACAGGTTCGCGCGGTCGCGGAGTTCTCCGTCGCCCTGGAAGAGATCACCGGTCGTGGGGTCGACGGGCGCCTTGTAGTACGGGGACAGGCCTGCGCCGACCGCGTACACGCCGGGGTGGTGCATCGCCAGCTTGAGCGCGCAGTAGCCGCCGGTCGAGTCGCCGACGATCCCCCAGCGTCCCGGCTTCCCGCCGACCCTGTAGTGCGCGGCCACGGCGTCGGGCAGGTCCTTGGCGAAGAAGCTCTCGCTCCGCGGGCCCCCCGGGACGTCCACGCACTCGGTGTCCCGGGGCGGTGCGACCGTGGGCCGCAGCATCACCAGGATCATCGGCCGCATCCGCCCGTCCTTGGCCAGTTGCTGTGCCGTACGCGGGTAGTGCAGTTTGTCGACGAGCGACCGCGCGGTGCCCGGGTAGCCGGTGAGGACGACCGTCACCGGGAACGTGCGGGTGCGGTACTGCGGCTGGAAGTACTCCGGCGGCAGGTACACGTAGGCGGGCGTGGCGATGTGGGTGGTTCGGCCGACGATGTCGACCTGCTGGATCTGACCGGCCGACTGTGGCTGCACACCGGGGGCGCCGTGCACGCGGGAGGTGGCGATCACGTGGAGCGGGCCGCCGCCCGCGCCGCCCACCGCGTGGTCGACGACGACACCCTGGTCCGTCTCCCTGCCGAACAGGTCTGCCCAGCTGGCGTAGAAACCGAAGGACTGGTTGGCCGCTATCCCGAGGCATGCGAAGAGCACCGTCTGCGTGGCCAGGAGAAGGCCGACGCGACCGCTGACGGCCCGCCAGTTCCGGCGGGACAGCCGGGGCCACAACCACACCGTGCCGGCGAACAGCAGTACGGCGAACAGGATCGCCAATGCCAGCGTTTTATCGCTCGTGAGTCCCATGAGGTGCTCCCTGCCTGCGCTTTCCCCCGTGACGACCGCCGCTTTCAGCGAGGCTTGCCCCGGACTTTCCTTGGCCTTTGACCCGGCTTTCCGATGGGGAGTGAACCTCTCCCCCCGAGACACCGTCCTAGAGGGCGCAATGTCGCCGGATGCCCGAATCGGGCCCGGATTCAAGGTCTCTCGCAGAACTACGGGATGCGATGTCTGTCAGGATAGATGGGGAAATGTCGGGCGGGGTTCCGGGCCGATCAAGCCGGGCGCGGCGCATAGTCCGTGGTCCGCGCCCTGAGGCGGTCCCCGCTCTGGTCGGCAGGGCGTGCGCGGTCGTAGGCGTCCTGGACATCGCCGCGGGTGTGTTCCCGCGCTTCCGGCACAGCCGTATGCACGCCATGGCCGAGGTGCTGCCCGGGTCGCTGGGGCCGTTCGCCGCCGCGCTCTCGCTCAGCGTCGGCGTGTTGTTGCTGCTGCTCGCGCACGGGCTCAGGCGGCGCAAGCGCCGGGCGTGGCGGGCCGCGGTCGCGCTCCTGCCGGCCGGCGCCGTGTCGCAGTTCGTGTACCGGCACTCGGTCATCGGGGCCCTGATCTCACTGGCGCTGTTCGTGCCCCTGGTGATCCACCGGAGCGAGTTCAAGGCGCTGCCCGACCCGCGCAGCCGGTGGCGGGCGCTCGCCAACTTCGTGCTCATGAGCGCCGGTTCGCTGGCGCTCGGGCTGGTCATCGTCAGTGCCCACCCGAAGCGCACGATCGGCGACCCGAGCCTGGCCGACCGCATCACCCACGTCCTGTACGGACTGTTCGGCTTCGAGGGCCCCGTCGACTACGAGGGGTCCACCTCCTGGACGGTCGCCTTCTCGCTCGGCGCCCTCGGCCTGATCACCGCGGTCACCACCATCTACCTCGCCTTCCGCCCCGAACACCCAGCCGCCCACCTCACCGAGGAGGACGAGGCCGGGCTGCGCGCCCTCCTGGAGAAGCACGGCGCCCGTGACTCCCTCGGCCACTTCGCGCTCCGCCGCGACAAGGCGGTCGTCTTCTCGCCCAGCGGCAAGGCGGCGGTGACGTACCGCGTCGTCTCCGGCGTGATGCTCGCCAGCGGCGACCCGATCGGCGACGTCGAGGCCTGGCCCGGCGCCATCGAACGCTTCATGGACGAGGCCAAGGCCCACTCCTGGACCCCCGCCGTGATGGGCTGCTCGGAGACGGGCGGCGAGGTGTGGACCCGGGAGACCGGCCTGGACGCCCTCGAACTGGGCGACGAGGCGGTGGTGGACGTAGCGGATTTCTCGCTCGCCGGACGCGCGATGCGCAACGTGCGCCAGATGGTCAAGCGCATCGAGCGGGCCGGCTACGAAACCCGGGTGCGGCGCATCCGTGACCTCGGCGAGGCCGAACTGGACCGCATCCGCCGGGCGGCGGAGGACTGGCGCGGTACCGACACCGAGCGCGGCTTCTCGATGGCCCTGGGCCGCATCGGCGACGCCGCCGACGGCGACTGCCTGATCGCCACCGCCCACAAGGCCGACGAGACCCCCGGTCCCTACGGCGACCTCAAGGCGATCCTGCACTTCGTGCCCTGGGGCACCGACGGCGTCTCCCTGGACCTGATGCGCCGCGACCGGGCGGCCGACCCCGGGATGAACGAACTGCTCATCGTGGCCGCCCTCCAGGCCGCCCCGAAGCTGGGCATCGCCCGGATCTCGCTCAACTTCGCGATGTTCCGCTCGGCGCTCGCGCGGGGCGAGAAGATCGGCGCGGGCCCGGTGCTGCGCGCCTGGCGCGGGCTGCTGGTCTTCCTGTCGCGCTGGTTCCAGATCGAGTCGCTCTACAAGTTCAACGCGAAGTTCCAGCCGCGCTGGGAGCCGCGCTTCGTGGTCTACCGGGCCTCCGGCGACCTGCCGCGGATCGGCCTCGCCGCCATGCAGGCCGAGGGCTTCGTCAACCTCGCCCTTCCGCTGCCGCGCTTCCTGCGCCGCAGCACCCCGGCCGCCCGCCCCTGCCCCCACGGCGTCGCCGAGCAGGGCATACGAGCGGCCTGACCCCACGACCGGCCCGAGCGGGCGCCCCTCCCCCCTCCAGCCCGGGGCCCCGCTCGGGCCTGCCCGAAGGCCACCCGGCAGGCCCGCCGTTTCCTGGGCCTACGCTGAACGTATGAGCAACCACAGCGGACGTGGCCAGGTGGCAGGGCTTCCGGCATGGGACCGGTGCGCGGTCATGGGGGTCGTGAACGTCACCCCCGACTCCTTCTCCGACGGCGGCCGCTGGTTCGACACGACGATCGCCGTCAAGCACGGCCTCGACCTCGTCACCGCGGGCGCCGACCTCGTCGACGTCGGCGGTGAGTCCACCCGCCCCGGCGCCACCCGCGTCGACGAGGACGAGGAACTGCGCCGTGTCATCCCCGTGGTCCGCGGCCTCGCCGCCGAAGGCGTCGTCGTCTCCGTCGACACCATGCGGGCCTCCGTCGCCCGGCAGGCCCTCGCGGCCGGCGCGGCCCTCGTCAACGACGTCAGCGGCGGCCTCGCCGACGCCGACATGATCCCGGTCGTCGCCGAGGCGGGCGCCCCCTTCGTCGTCATGCACTGGCGGGGCTTCCTGGACGGCGGCAACGTCAGGGGCGTATACGACGACGTCGTCGCCGAGGTCCTCGACGAACTGCACGCACGCGTGGACGCGGTCCTGGCCGGCGGCGTCTCTCCCGACCGCATCGTCGTCGACCCCGGCCTCGGCTTCTCCAAGGACTCCGAGCACGACCTGACCCTGCTCGCCCACCTCGACCGGCTGCACGCCCTGGGGCACCCGGTGCTCGTCGCCGCCTCCCGCAAGCGGTTCCTCGGCCGGGTCCTGGCCGGACCCGAGGGAGCGCCTCCGCCGGCCCGGGAGCGCGACGCGGCGACGGCCGCCGTCTCCGCGCTCGCGGCGCACGCCGGGGCGTGGGCGGTGCGTGTGCACGAGGTGCGCGCCACGGCGGACGCGGTACGGGTCGCACGCGCGATAGAGGGGGCGCGCACAGGAGGGGACGCGCCGGGTGCGCACGCCTCGCACGCCCTGCAGGCGCCCCCGGCCCCCCAGGCCTCGCAAGCTCCCCAGGCCCCGCACGCCTCGCACGCCCAGCAGGACGCTCCCCACCGCGCAGAGGGAGCCCGGTGAGCGCCCCCCATACGGACGTCGAGCAGGTCGAGGCCGCCAACACCGCCTTCTACGAGGCAGTGGAGCGGGCCGATTTCGAGGCGGTGTCCGGCCTCTGGCTCACCCCCGCCGACCTGGGCGTCGACGAGGAGTACCACGATCCGGCGGACACCGGCGTGGTCTCCTGTGTGCACCCGGGCTGGCCGGTGCTGACCGGCCGTGGTGAGGTCCTGCGGTCGTACGCGCTGATCATGGCGAACACCGACTACATCCAGTTCTTCCTGACCGACGTGCATGTCTCGGTCACCGGCGACACCGCCCTGGTGACCTGCACGGAGAACATCCTCAGCGGCGGCCCGGCCCCCACGGGCGGGCAGGAGCTCGGCCCGCTGGTGGGGCAGCTGGTCGTCGCCACGAACGTGTTCCGGCGTACCCCGGACGGCTGGAAGCTCTGGTCCCACCACGCCTCCCCGGTGCTGTCGGAGACGGACGAGGACGAGGACGACGACACGCCCTCCTGAGACCCGCCCTCCTGAGCCCCGCCTCGTGAGACCCGCGCCCCCGAGCCGTCCAGCCGGTCCGCCGCCGTCCAACCGCCGTCCGCCGAGGCCCGTACGGTCCCGCGTGGCCCAAGAAGTGGCTGGAATCACGAACTCACCGGTAGGTGCGGCTACCGGCCCGTGAGCCGCCGGGTTCTCCAGGGAAAACACGCGATGAACCCTGGAGCACCCGGCGCGGGCCGCCGCCCCGTGACCCGGCTATGTCAGTGCCCGCAGGTAGATTCGTCTGAGGCCGGTCGATCGCCCGCACGCGATGCGGCCTCGCCGTTACCGACGATTGCAGGAGTGATTCGCGTGGATCGTGTCGCGCTGCGCGGCCTGAAGGCCCGCGGGCACCACGGTGTCTTCCCCAAGGAGCGCGAGGAGGGCCAGACCTTCCTCGTGGACGTCGTCCTTGGCCTGGACACCCGGCCGGCGGCGGCCGACGACGACCTGACGAAGACCGTGCACTACGGCGTGGTGGCCGAAGAGGTCGTCGCCGTGGTCGAGGGGGAGCCGGTGAACCTGATCGAGACGCTCGCCGAGCGGATCGCCCAGGTCTGCCTCAAGCACGAGGGGGTAAGAGAGGTCGAGGTCCAGGTCCACAAACCGGACGCGCCCATCACGGTCCCCTTCGACGACGTCACCGTCACCATCACCCGGAGCCGAGTATGACCGCATCCTCCCTGCGGGGTCCCAGCGACCCGACCGTCCAGCCGGTGCCCGCCTCCGTCGTCGAACAGGTCGACGCCGCCGACACCACCCTCTCCAACCCGAAGCGAGCCGTGGTCGCCCTCGGCTCCAATCTCGGCAACCGCCTGGAGACCCTGCAGGGCGCGATCGACGCCCTGGAGGACACCCCGGGCGTCCGCATCAAGGCCGTGTCGCCGGTGTACGAGACGGAGCCGTGGGGCGTCGACCCCGGCAGCCAGCCGACGTACTACAACGCGATCGTGGTGCTGAAGACCACCCTCCCGCCGTCCTCGCTGCTGGAGCGGGCGCACGCGGTGGAGGAGGCGTTCAACCGGGTGCGGGACGAGCACTGGGGCCCGCGCACCCTGGACGTCGACATCGTCGCCTACGCGGACGTCGTCTCCGACGATCCGCAGCTCACCCTGCCGCATCCGCGTGCCCACGAGCGTGCCTTCGTGCTGGCGCCCTGGTACGACGTCGACCCCGAGGCCCGGGTGCCCGGCCGTGGCACGGTCGCCGAGTTGCTGGCGGCCGTCACCCGGCACGGTGTGGAACCACGTGCGGACCTGGAACTCCGACTGCCCGAGTAGTCGTTAAGGTCGACACGACCACATCGCTGCGGGGGAGCTGAAGGAAGACAGTGAAAGAGCTGCGGATCAGGGTGCTGGCCGGCGTGTTCGTCGTGGCCGGGGTGCTGTCCTGGGCGGGGGCCCGCCTGTGGAACGCGGTGGGGACCCTGCCCAGCGTGCCGGTGGCCGCCCCGATCGTCCTCGCCCTGATCGCCGTGGTACTGCTCGCCACGGCACTCTCGCTGCGCGCCCGTCTCCGGGCCCAGCGCGAGCGTCGCCCTGGTGCCAAGGGTGTCGATCCCCTGATGGCCGCCCGCGCGGTCGTCTTCGGCCAGGCCAGCGCCCTGGTCGCGGCCCTGGTCTCCGGCATGTACGGCGGCACGGGCGCCTTCCTGCTGGAACTCCTCGACCTCCCCGCCCGCCGCGACCAGGCCCTCTACGCGGCCTTCTCGGTGGTCGCCGGCATCGGTGTCATAGCGGCGGCGATGTTCCTGGAGCGGGTGTGCAAGCTCCCGGAGGACGACGACAACCACCACAGCGGAGCCGAGCCGGCCGCCTGAGCCCCGCCCGGGCGGGTCAGCGGGCCAGTATCAGGCTCATCGCCTCGGCGCGCGTCGTGGCGTCCCGGAGCTGGCCGCGGACCGCCGACGTCGTCGTCTTGGCACCCGGCTTGCGGATCCCCCGGACCGACATGCACATGTGCTCCGCCTCGATGACGACGATCACACCCCGGGCCTCCAGGATGCGCATCAGGGAGTCGGCGACCTGCGTGGTGAGCCGCTCCTGCACTTGGAGACGGCGTGCGAACACCTCGACCAGGCGGGCCAGCTTCGACAGTCCCGTGATCTTGCCGGTCTCCGCCGGGATGTAGCCGACGTGGGCGACGCCGTGGAACGGCAGCATGTGGTGCTCGCACAGGCTGACGATCTCGATGTCCTTGACCAGGACCATCTCGTCGTGCCCGAGATCGAAGGTCGTCGTCAGGACCTCTTCGGGCTGCTGGTGGTTCCCCGCCAGCAGCTCGCGGTACGCCCGCGCCACCCGCGCCGGAGTCTCCCGGAGCCCCTCACGGTCGGGGTCCTCGCCGACCGCGATCAGGAGTTCGCGTACGGCGTTCTCGGCACGTTTCTCATCGAATTCGCCGATGGTGCCCTCGCCGTCCAGCGTCACGGGGTCGGTCATCTGAGGTGCCTCGTTCCTTGGGGGGGCGCCTGTGGGTCACGCGCCTCATATGCGGGCATACCGAAAAGCCGCGCCCCCCAGGCTAGATCCTGGGGGGCGCGGCATCCATTCCGAGCCGGGTGAGACCGGTGTGACTCAGCTCTCGGGACGGTCCTCCGGGGCCTTCTCGACCGCCGGGGCGGACTCGGCCGCCGTGGACTTCGCCGTGCTGATCGCCGGCGTCGCGCCGTTCGCCCCGTTGGTCAGTGCGAGCTCCTTCGGGGAGAGCACCGGCGGGCGGGTGGACGGCGTACGGCGGGAGGAGCCGGTCCACGCGGGCCGCGCGGGCCGCTTGTGGATCGCGGCGAAGATCTCGGCGATCTCCTCCTTGCCCAGGGTCTCCTTCTCCAGGAGCTGGAGCACCAGGTTGTCGAGGACGTCGCGGTTCTCGACCAGGATCTCCCAGGCCTCGTTGTGCGCGTTCTCGATGAGCTTCTTGACTTCCTCGTCCACCAGGGCGGCGACCTCTTCCGAGTAGTCGCGCTGGTGGGACATCTCACGGCCGAGGAAGGGCTCGGTGTTGTCGCCGCCGAACTTGATCGCGCCGAGACGCTCGGTCATGCCGTACTGCGTGACCATCGCGCGGGCGGTGGCCGTGGCCTTCTCGATGTCGTTGGCGGCGCCGGTGGTCGGGTCGTGGAAGACCAGTTCCTCGGCCGCGCGGCCGCCCAGCATGTAGGCGAGCTGGTCGAGCATCTCGTTGCGCGTGGTCGAGTACTTGTCCTCGTCCGGCAGGACCATCGTGTAGCCGAGGGCCCGGCCACGGGACAAGATCGTGATCTTGTGGACCGGGTCGGAGTTGGGGGAAGCCGCCGCGACCAGGGCGTGACCGCCCTCGTGGTACGCGGTGATCTTCTTCTCCTTGTCCGACATGATCCGGGTCCGCTTCTGCGGGCCCGCGACCACACGGTCGATCGCCTCGTCGAGCATCTGGTTGTCGATGAGCTTGCGGTCGCTGCGGGCCGTGAGCAGCGCCGCCTCGTTCAGCACGTTCGACAGGTCCGCGCCGGTGAAGCCCGGCGTGCGGCGGGCGACCGCCGCGAGGTCGACGTCGGGCGCGACCGGCTTGCCCTTCTGGTGGACCTTGAGGATCTCCAGACGGCCCTGCAGGTCCGGCGGGTCGACCGCGATCTGACGGTCGAAACGGCCGGGGCGCAGCAGCGCCGGGTCGAGGATGTCGGGCCGGTTCGTCGCGGCGATGAGAATCACACCGCCCTTGACGTCGAAGCCGTCCATCTCGACGAGCAGCTGGTTCAGGGTCTGCTCGCGCTCGTCGTGACCGCCGCCGAGGCCGGCGCCGCGATGACGGCCGACCGCGTCGATCTCGTCGACGAAGACGATCGCCGGGGCGTTCGCCTTGGCCTGCTCGAAGAGGTCGCGGACCCGGGAGGCACCGACACCGACGAACATCTCGACGAAGTCGGAACCGGAGATCGAGTAGAAGGGCACCCCCGCCTCGCCGGCGACGGCACGCGCGAGCAGCGTCTTGCCGGTGCCGGGACGGCCGTAGAGGAGCACGCCCTTGGGGATCTTGGCGCCGACCGCCTGGAACTTGGCCGGCTCCTGGAGGAATTCCTTGATCTCGTGGAGCTCCTCGACGGCCTCGTCACAGCCCGCGACGTCCGAGAACGTCGTCTTCGGGGTGTCCTTGGTGATGAGCTTCGCCTTGGACTTGCCGAAGTTCATGACCCGGGAGCCGCCGCCCTGCATCTGATTCATCAGGAACAGGAAGACGACCACGATGAGGACGAAGGGGAGCAGGGAGAGCAGGACACCGACGAAAGCGTTCTGCTTGGTCGGCGAGACGGTGTAACCGTCGGGGATCTGCTTGTCCTGGTACTTGGTCTGCAGCGTGTTGGCGATGGTCACGCCCTGGTCGCCGATGTAGCTCGCCTGGATCTTCGAGCTGCCGTCGACCTTCTGACCGTCCTTGAGCGTGACCTTGATGGTCTGCTCGTCACCGGTGGTCAGCTTCGCCGATTCCACCTTGTTGTCGTTGATCGCCGCCACGACCTGGCCGGTGTCCACCGTCTTGTAGCCGCCGGACGAGCCGACGACCTGCATCAACACGACCACGGCAAGGACGGCCAGCACGATCCACATGACCGGCCCACGGAAGTATCGCTTCACGTCCATCCATACGGAGCGGTGTCGCCCCGTCCCTCCTGCCATAGTGAGTTTGATAAGACAGTTCTTCTGACGGTACCCCAGCATGACTACCCGAAGCCGCACGGAGCGGGCTCGGACGGCTGGCAAACCCGTCTCTGCATGCTCCAACGGCGCGAAACCCGCTGGGGTTCCCGATCGTCTTACGTAAGTGGACCCTCCGGCGTATCAGCCGGGGTTCAGCCGCCGTAGACGTGGGGCGCGAGCGTACCGACGAACGGGAGATTGCGGTACTTCTCGGCGTAGTCGAGGCCGTAGCCGACGACGAACTCGTTGGGGATGTCGAACCCGACCCACTCGACGTCGATGGCGACCTTGGCCGCGTCCGGCTTGCGCAGCAGGGTGCAGATCTTCAGGGTCTCGGGCTCGCGGGAGCCGAGGTTGTTGATCAGCCAGGACAGGGTCAGTCCGGAGTCGATGATGTCCTCGACGATCAGGACGTGCTTGCCCTTGATGTCGGTGTCGAGGTCCTTGAGGATCCGCACCACACCGGAGGACTGGGTGCCCGCGCCGTAGGAGGACACGGCCATCCAGTCCATGGTGACGGGGGTGGACAGCGCCCGGGCGAGGTCGGCCATGACCATCACGGCGCCCTTGAGGACGCCGACGATGAGCAGGTCCTTGCCCGCGTACTCCGCGTCGATCTTCGCGGCCAGCTCGACCAGCTTCGCGTCGATCTCTTCCTTGGTGATGAGTACCCGCTGAAGGTCGGCACCCATGTCTTTCGCGTCCACCCGCATCACTTTCGGTCGTCCCACCGGCGGAGCCCGGACCCCGGGGGGTACGGAATCAGCCTTGCCGGATCACCAGTCTGCCACCCTGACGCTGGGCGACGACCTTGCCGGGGAGATTGATGACTCCCTGACCGCGCCAGCCGGTGATCAACCGGTCGACTTCCTCGATGTGCCGGGCGAAGAGCGAACCGGCCGGTGCGCCCGCCTCGATGGCCGCCCGGCGCAGGATCCGGCGGCGGACGGCGGGCGGCAGGGCGTAGAGCTTGGCGCACTCCAGCTGACCCGCCGCGTCCCGTACGGAGGCCTCGGCCTGGCTGGCCCAGGTGTCGAGGGCGTCGGCGTCGTCGCGGGAGAGCTGGGCGGTGCGGGCCAGAGCCTCGACGACGCCCTTGCCCAGGGCCTTCTCCAGGGCGGGCAGGCCCTCGTGGCGGAGCCGGGAGCGGGTGTAGGCCGGGTCCGCGTTGTGCGGGTCGTCCCAGACCGGCAGGGACTGGACCATGCAGGCCTTGCGGGCGGTCTGCCGGTCCAGCTGGAGGAACGGGCGACGGTAACGGCCGCCGGCCCCCGAGACCGCGGCCATTCCGGACAGGGAGCGGATGCCCGAGCCGCGGGCGAGGCCGAGCAGGACGGTTTCGGCCTGGTCGTCCCTGGTGTGGCCGAGCAGGACCGCGGTGGCGCCGTGCCGCTCGGCGGCGGCGTCCAGGGCGGCGTAGCGGGCGTCCCGGGCGGCGGCCTCGGGGCCGCCGTCGCGGCCGACGGTCACGGTGATCGACTCGACCGGGTCCAGGCCGAGTTCGCGCAGCCTCAGGACGACTTCTTCGGCCCGCAGGTCGGAGCCGGGCTGCAGGCCGTGGTCGACGGTGATGCCGCCCGCGCGGACGCCGAGTTTGGGGGCCTCGAAGGCGAGGGCGGAGGCGAGCGCCATCGAGTCGGCGCCGCCGGAGCATGCCACGAGGACGAGCGGGGAGGGGGGCCGCTCGTTCGGTGACTGTTCCGGGATGTCTCCGACGGGGCGCGTGAGGCGCGCGACGATGCGCCCACCGGCGCGTTCACCGGTGGTACGGCTGTAGGAACTGTTGTCGGTGAGGACGTCGTGGAGGACGCGGCGGACCGCCAGGCGTATCGCCGCGACCGCAGGATGGGGACCCATGTCCGGTTCCCTTCATGAAGTTTTCGGGGGGTGAACCCGAGATCGGTCACTCAGAGTATGTAGATGGTGACAGAAACGGGCCGTTCCCCGAGCATCGCACGCCTACCCATCGCTCACGGTCCCTCGGACGGGTGATTGGAGGGGCGTTCGCCTGCCGTCGGCGGGATCCGATTCACCACGCCCCCGGTCGGTTCACGACTCGGCCTTGCGATGCACCCGCGCGACCCAGTCCGCCGGTTTGGCGATCTCGGCCTTCGTGGGCAGGGTGTTGGGGGAGGTCCACACCCGGTTGAAGCCGTCCATGCCGACCTGTTCTACGACGGCCCGCACGAACCGCTCGCCGTCCCGGTACTGCCGGAGCTTGGCGTCCAGGCCGAGCAGCTTGCGCAGGGTCATGTCCAGCCGGGAGGCGCCCTTGGCCCGCCGCTGCTGGAACTTCTCGCGGATCTCGGCGACGGTCGGTACGACCGACGGTCCCACCCCGTCCATGACGAAGTCGGCGTGGCCCTCCAGGAGGGACATGACGGCGGTCAGCCGGCCGAGGATCTCGCGCTGGGCCGGGGTCTGCACCAGCTCGACGAACGACCGTCCGCCGTCGTCCTCCTCGGCATCCGGGCGGCCCCCGGCGAGCGACTGGGCGGCGTCCCGGACCCGTTCGAGGACGGTCATCGGGTCGACGTCGGTCTCCGACAGGAATCCCTGGATCTCGCCCTCCAGGTGGGCGCGCAGCCAGGGCACCGCCGTGAACTGGGTGCGGTGGGTCTCCTCGTGCAGGCACACCCACAGGCGGAAGTCGTGGGGCTGTACGTCGAGTTCGCGCTCCACGTGGACGATGTTCGGGGCGACCAGCAGCAGCCGTCCGCCGCCGTGCTCGTCCGCGGGAAGGTCGCGGGAGGCGGGGGCGAAGGTCTCGTACTGGCCGAGCACCCGGGAGGACAGGAACGACAGCAGCATGCCGAGTTCCACGCCGGTGACCTTGCCGCCGACCGCACCGAGTACCGCGCCGCCCGGACTGCCGGCCCGCCGCTCCTGCATCTTGTCCAGCAGCGGCTTGAGGAGTTCACGGAACCCGGCGACGTTGGCCTTCACCCAGCCCGGGCGGTCCACCACCAGGACGGGGGTGTCGTGGATGTCGTCGTTCCCCATACGAGTGAAGCCCCGGACGTGTTCCTCCGAGGCCTTCGCGTGCCGCCGCAGCTCCGCGACGATGGCCCGGGCCTCGTCGCGGCTCACCTCGGGGCCCGGCCGCACGAGCCGGGTCGCGGTCGCCACCGCGAGATTCCAGTCGACCATCCCAGAAGAAGCAGCGCCACCGATGCTCGTCATGCGTCAACCGTACGTTAGCGCTCCCACTTGGGGCAGGCCGTGGAGGTTGGTGAAGGTGCGGCTGATTTGTGCGGTGGGCGGGGTTGGTGGTGCTTGCGCCGGCCGATGCGGGCGTGCGTCGGCGCCGGCCGGGCGCCGCGGTTCACAGGCCTGCCAGCGCCGTCGCCGTCCGGTCCAGTGCCTCCTGGGCCTCCTGCGGACTCGTGGTGTCCGCCGCGAGAAAGGCGAACGCCAGCAGGCGGCCGTCCTTGTCCACGAGCGTGCCCGCCAGGGTGTTGACCCCGGTCAGGGTGCCGGTCTTCGCGCGTACGACGCCTGCCGCGCCGTCCGTGTAACGCGTGCTCAGGGTGCCCGTGAACCCGGCCACGGGCAGGCCGGTGAGGACCGGACGCAGGCCCGGCCGGTCCGCGTCGGCGGCCTTGACGAGCAGGGCGGTGAGCAGGTTCGCCGTCAGCCGGTCGTCGCGGTTCAGGCCGCTGCCGTCGTGGAAGGAGGCGCCGGTCATCGGCAGGCCCAGCTGGGCCAGTTGGGCGTGGATGGCGGCCGCTCCCCCGGCGAAACTGGCCGGCCGGCCGCTCGCCAGTGCCGTCTGGCGGGCCAGGGCCTCGGCGATGTCGTTGTCGCTGTTGGTCAGCATGCGCTCGACGATCGCGGACAGCGGAGGCGAGGAGACGGTGGCGAGGGTGTCGGCCCGGCTGCTCGCCTTGGAGGTACCGGGCGACGAGGTCTTGATGCCGGCGTCGGTCAGGAAGCCTGCGAACTTCCGTGCCGCGTCGGCCGCCGGGTCGCTCACCCGGATCGCGGGGCCGTTGGCGGAGCCGTCGGTGCGGGCCTCGTCGGCCATGAGGGGGCTCACGCGCGCGATGTTGTCGTTGACCCCGATGGGGTGCAGGTCGGGGCCGCTGTAGAGCGTGGTGTCGTACGAGAGCGTGATCTGTTTGATGCCCCGCGCGGTCAGCGATCTCGCCGTCTCGGTGGCGAGGGTGCGCAGGCCGGCCCAGCCGCCCGTGTCCTTGCGGGCGGTCAGGGTGGGGTCGCCGCCGCCGACCAGGACGACCTCCCTGGTGCCGGGTTCGAGGGCCACGCGCGTGGTGATGCGGTGGTCGGGACCGAGGGCGGAGAGGGCGGCGACGGCGGTGGCGATCTTGGTGGTGGAGGCGGGGGTGAGGGCCGTGTCGGCGCCGGCGCCGTAGAGCCGCCTGCCGGTGGCCACGTCGACGACCACGGCGGTGCGGGTGGCGCCGAGCGCCGAGGAGTCCAGAAGGGGCCCCAGGAGGTCCGTGACGGCCGTTCCGGAGATTCCCGCGGGTTCTCCGCTCGGCGCCGACTTCACGGTGTTCATGGCGGCGCCCAGGCCCGTCAGGACGGATCCGGCGCTGGGCGCGGGACTCGGCTCTCCCACGGCGGTGCCGGCACCGTGATCTGCGCCACCCGTCCGTTCCGGAGCGGCGGCCCGGTCCCGCTCGGCCGTACGCTGACCGTTGGCGTCCCAGGGGCCCGCCGCGGTCACCACACCGGCGGCCAGCGCGAGCCCCGCCGTGGCGGCGCCCGCCGTGTACTGCCAGGTCCTGAGGTTCCGGGGACGAGGGGTGCGGACCAGGGTGGCCGGCCGGGGTCCCCGTGCACGCGTGATGCGTGCCAGCTGCGGTCCGACTGCTCGCCCCAACCGCTTGACCTGCGGTTTCGTGGCGGTCACCACGCGTGCCAGACCCGGTCGCACGGCACCCGCGATCTTCCGCACACGCGGTTTCGCGGACTGCCAAGGCCTCAGCTCTGGCACGACCACCAGCCCCTTTCGCGATCACACACCTGCGTGAGGGACACTTAACCACCAGAACTATGTGTTGATCATGGAGGAGCCACCGGTGGAGTTCGACGTCACGATCGAGATCCCGAAGGGTTCGCGGAACAAGTACGAGGTGGACCACGAGACCGGTCGGATCCGCCTGGACCGTCGTCTCTTCACCTCGACCGCTTACCCGACCGACTACGGATTCGTCGAGAACACCCTCGGCGAGGACGGCGACCCGCTGGACGCGCTGGTCATTCTTGACGAGCCGACGTTCCCGGGCTGCCTCATCAAGTGCCGCGCGATCGGCATGTTCCGGATGACGGACGAGGCGGGCGGCGACGACAAGCTGCTGTGCGTCCCGGCCACCGACCCGCGCGTGGAGCACCTGCGCGACATCCACCACGTGTCGGAGTTCGACCGCCTGGAGATCCAGCACTTCTTCGAGGTCTACAAGGACCTGGAGCCCGGCAAGTCCGTCGAGGGCGCCAACTGGGTGGGCCGCACCGACGCCGAGTTGGAGATCGAGCGGTCGTACAAGCGCTTCAAGGAGACGGGCGGCCACTGAGCCAGTCCGCGCACGGGAAACGGGCCTCACGCGTGCGTGCGGCCCGTTTTTCGTGTCCACCGGGTGTTCGCCGGATCTCCACCGGCCCGCGCGGGCCGGTTTTTGGTGGCCGCTGAGTGGTCATGCGCATACTGAGGCGTACGTGAAATTGTCGTTCAGGGAGCGTTACGACGGTGACCGAGGAGGAGGACCGCAAGCCCCGGTCGGACGAGGCGCGGTACGACCCGGAGATCACGTCCGAGTTCGCCGTTCCGGCGGGCATCGCGGTTCCCGAGGCCGGCGTCGAGCCCGAGACCACGTCCGAGTTCGTGGTACCTAAGGGGCTGGCGACGCCGCAGCAGGCGTCCGGCGAGCCGGAGGGCTCGGCGTTCACCATGCCGAGCACCTACAGCGCCTACGACGCCCCGACCGCCTTCACGCCCGCTTCCGGATTCCCCACGGTCAGTCTCGTCAAGGACGCGCCCTGGCAGGACCGGATGCGCACGATGCTGCGCATGCCGGTGACCGAGCGGCCGGCGCCGGAGCCGGTGCAGAAGGCCGAGGAGGGCGGCCCTGCCGTCCCGCGCGTGCTCGACCTGACGCTGCGGATCGGGGAGTTGCTGCTGGCCGGCGGCGAGGGCGCGGAGGACGTGGAGGCCGCGATGTTCGCGGTCTGCCGGTCGTACGGACTCGACCGCTGCGAGCCGAACGTCACCTTCACGCTGCTGGCCATCTCCTACCAGCCCTCGCTGGTCGACGACCCGGTGACGGCGTCCCGGACGGTGCGGCGGCGCGGGACCGACTACACGCGGCTGGCCGCCGTCTTCCGGCTCGTGGACGACCTCACCGACCCCGAGACCCATGTCTCCCTGGAGGAGGCCTACCGGCGGCTCGCGGAGATCCGCCGCAACCGGCACCCGTACCCCGGCTGGGCGCTGACCGGCGCGAGCGGGCTGCTCGCCGGGGCCGCCTCGGTGCTGGTCGGCGGTGACTTCCTGGTGTTCGTGGCGGCCGCGATCGGCGCGATGCTCGGCGACCGGCTGGCGTGGCTGTGCGCGGGGCGGGGGCTGCCGGAGTTCTACCAGTTCATGATCGCCGCGATGCCGCCGGCCGCGATCGGGGTGGCCTTCGCGCTCGCCCACGTGGATGTCGCGGCGTCCGCCGTCGTCACCGGTGGACTCTTCGCGCTGCTGCCCGGGCGGGCGCTGGTCGCGGGCGTCCAGGACGGGCTCACCGGCTTCTACATCACCGCCTCCGCGCGGCTGCTGGAGGTCATGTACTTCTTCGTCGGCATCGTCATCGGGGTGCTGACGGTCCTGTACTTCGGCGTGAAGCTGGGCGGCCGGCTCAACCCCGACGCGACGCTGATCGGCTCCGAGCGGCCGCTGCTGCAGATCGCCGCGTCGATGGTGCTGTCGCTGACCTTCGCCGTGCTGCTCCAGCAGGAACGATCCACCGTGCTGGCCGTGACCCTCAACGGTGGTGTGGCCTGGTGCGTCTACGGCGCGATGCACTACGCCGGCGGGATCTCACCGGTCGCCTCCACGGCCGCGGCGGCCGGGCTGGTGGGGCTGTTCGGGCAGCTGCTGTCGCGGTACCGGTTCGCTTCCGCGCTGCCGTACACGACCGCGGCGATCGGGCCCCTGCTGCCGGGGTCGGCGACCTACTTCGGGCTGCTGTCGATGGCGCAGAACGAGGTCGACAAGGGGCTGGTGTCGCTGGCCAAGGCGGCGTCGCTCGCCATGGCCATCGCCATCGGGGTCAACCTGGGTTCGGAGATCTCGCGGCTGGGGCTGCGGGTGGGTTCCGCCGGCAAGCGCAGGGCCGCGAAGCGGACGCGGGGGTTCTGAGCGCCTCAGGGGGCACATCGGTCCGTGCGCGACCGCAGGCTTGTGGGGGTTGATCGCGCAGTTCCCCGCGCCCCGAAAAGTAGGGTCCTGCCGCTTACGGCGCTCGGTGGTGGTCCTCGCTGTACGGGTTCTCCTGCTGGCCGTAGCCGTTGTGGCCATAGCCGCCCTGGCCGTAATCGTTCTGGTCGTAGCCGTTCTGGTCGTAGCCGTTCTGGTCGTAGTACGGCTGCTGCTGGCCGTACTGAGGCTGGGGCTGGCCGTACTGCGGCTGGGGCTGCGGCTGGCCGTACTGCGGCTGGGGCTGCGGCTGGCCGTACTGCGGCTGCCGCTGGGGCTGGGGCTGGCCGTACTGCTGGTGGGGCTGTTGCGGGGTGTACGTCGGCTCGATCCTGCGGAGCTGGGTCGTCGCGTCGTCCGTCAACGGCGGGGCGGGGTACTGCTGGAGCGGCTGCTCCGCCGGCGTCGCCTTCTTGCTCTTCGCACGGGCCCGCAGGAACTCGATGGCGATCGGGATCACCGAGACGAGGACGATCAGGATCAGGATCGCCTCGATGTTGTTCTTGACGACGTCGATCTTGCCGAGCCAGGAGCCGAGCAGGGTGACACCGGCGCCCCAGAGGACACCGCCGATGACGTTGAACACCAGGAACGAGCGGTAGGCCATGCCGCTGACGCCGGCGATGATCGGCGTGAACGTGCGGATCACCGGCACGAAGCGGGCCAGGATCAGGGACTTCGGGCCGTGCTTCTCGAAGAACTCGTGCGCCTTGGCGACGTTCTCCTGCTTGAAGAGGCGGGAGTTCGGGCGGTTGAAGAGCGTCGGGCCGACCTTCTTGCCGAACATGTAGCCCGCCTGGTCGCCGAGGATCGCGGCGACGCAGATCAGGGCGATGGCACCCCACAGGGGGAAGTCCAGCTTGTTCGAGGTGATCAGCAGGCCGCAGGTGAACAGGAGGGAGTCACCCGGCAGGAAGAAGCCGATCAGAAGGCCGGACTCGGCGAAGACCACCAGGAGCAGACCCCAGATGCCGAACGAGTCGAGAAGGTTGTTCGGATCCAGCCAGCTCGGGCCGAGGGCGAGCGTCATCACGGTTCCGGGCTCCTGTGGGGTGAAGGCACAGCGGGTTCCTTGTGCGGCCGCACAAAACTATCAACGCAATGTGTCCACCCCAGGTTCCACCGGTGGAACCTGGATGCACTGTGCCTGCCCTGGGGAATGGCTGTGGACATGGGTATCGAAGAATACGGCGGCGGTCAGGGACCCCGTCCCGATGTGCTGGTGGTCACCACGAACGACGTTCCCGGGTACCGGGTGCGGGAGGTCATGGGCGAGGTCTTCGGACTGACCGTGCGCTCCCGGCACCTGGGCAGTCAGATCGGCGCGGGTCTGAAGTCGATGATCGGCGGTGAGCTGAAGGGGCTGACGAAGACGCTCGTCCAGACCCGCACCCAGGCCATGGAGCGGCTGGTGGAGCAGGCACGCGCGCGTGGCGCCAACGCCGTGCTGGCCTTCCGGTTCGACGTGACGGAGGCGGCGGACGCGGGCACCGAGGTGTGCGCGTACGGCACGGCCGTCATCGTCGAAAGACTCGACCAGCCCGACAGGGCCTGACCCGACGAGACCCGGCTCGACAGGGCCCGGCCCGACGAGGCCCGGCCGGACGCCGGGTCACGTCGTGTGCCGCGCCGCGTTCGCCTCGATCGCCGCCTTCAGGTGCTCGGCCAGGCCCGGGGCCATCGAGTCGTAGAACGCCTTGAAGCGCTCGTCGGACACGTACATCCCGGCGAGGCAGCGGTGCATCTCGTACGGGCAGTCGTAGAACCAGGCCGAGATGTGCCGCCGGTGTTCCTCGGCCATGTCCATGGCCCGTGTGCCGGTCGGCGGCTCGGCCTCGTTCACCAGGGCGGCGTAACGCTCGCCCCAGTCGTCGACCTCGGCCTTCATCCGCTGCCAGTCCGCCTTGGTGTAGCGGGCGGCCCGGCGCTGCGACTCGGCGTAGGCGTCGGTGCCGCCCCAGCGCTGCTCGGCCTCCTCGGCGTACTGCTCGGGGTCCTTGTCGCCGAAGACCTCGAAGCGTTCCTCGGGGGTGAGGTTGATGCCCATCCTGCGTGCCTCCATGGCGTGCTCCACGGCCGCGGCCATCTTCCGCAGCTTCTCGATCCGGGCGGTCAGCAGTTCGTGCCGGCGGCGCAGGTGCGCGCGCGGATCCGCGTCCGGGTCGTCGAGCAGCGCCGCGACCTCGTCGAGCGGGAAGCCGAGCTCCCGGTAGAACAGGATCCGCTGCAGCCGGTCGAGGTCGGCGTCGCCGTACCGCCGGTGCCCGGCGGGGCTGCGCTCGCCCGGGACCAGCAGGCCGATCTCGTCGTAGTGGTGCAGGGTGCGCACGGTGACGCCGGCGAATCGGGCGACCTGTCCTACGGAGTAGCTCACTTCCGCTCCTTTCCGGGCTCCACCTTGGGTCCTCACGTCACGTGAGGTGCAAGTCGGCTGGGTTCGGGGCCTCCCGACGCCCGATTCCGCCGGGATGTTGTGTCGGTTTTGCCCGCTTATGGTGGGGCCGTGGCCCAGGACACCGCGCGACAGGCGCTCCCCACCCCGCCCTCGGCCCCCGCGCGTGCCCTGCTGCCGCTGATCGTGCCCGCCCTGGTCGTCGGGGTCGGCAGCAGCCTGCTGTACCTGGTCGTGAGCTCGCTGGCGGAGCGGTTGCAGCACGTGCTCTGGAACAACCTGCCCAACGCGCTCGGCATCGGGCGCTACTCGGTGCTGTGGATGCTGGTGATGCTGACCGCGACCGGCGTGGCCGTCGGGCTGGTGGTGTGGAAGGTGCCGGGGCACGCGGGGCCCGATCCGGCCACCCTGGGCCTGGAGGCGGTGGCGCTGCCGCCCGTCGTCCTGCCGGGGCTGCTGCTGGCGACCGTGCTGATGCTGGCCGGTGGCCCGAGTCTCGGTCCCGAGAACCCGATCATCGCCGTGAACGTGGGGCTGGCGTTGTGGCTGGGGCGCCTCGCGATGCCCCGGATGCCGGGCTCGCTGTGGCCCGCGCTGGCCGATGCGGCGACCCTGGGCGCGCTGTTCGGTACGCCGGTGGCGGCGGCCCTGGTGATCTCCGAGGCGCTGGCCGGGAAGCCGCTGAAGGGGGCGCTGTGGGACAACCTCTTCGGGCCGCTGATGGCGGCCGGCGCGGGTGCGATGACGACCGCCCTGGTGGCCCGTCCGACCCTGGACCTCGGGCTGCCCGCGGTCGGCAGGCTGCGCTGGCCCGACCTGCTGGCGGCTCTGGTGATCGCCCCCGTGGCCGCGCTGCTCGGCATGCTCGCCGTCTACGCCCTGCCGTACGTCCACGGGGCCTTCCTGCGCCTCGGACACCCGATGGTGGCCCTGCCGGCCGGCGGCGTGGTCCTCGGCCTGCTAAGCGCGCTGGGCGGCCATCTGACGCTCTTCAAGGGGCTGGCCGAGGTCGCGGAACTGGCGAAGAACCCGTCGGGCTGGTCGGCGGGCCAGTACGCGGTGATGACGGTCGTCAAGCTGGCCGCGCTGCTGGTGGCCGCCTCCTGCGGTTTCCGCGGTGGCCGGATCTTTCCGTCGGTTTTCATCGGCGCGGCCCTCGGGCTGTGCGCCCACGCCCTGGTGCCCGCCGTCCAGCCCTCGGTGGGCGTGGCGGCAGGCGTGCTGGGCATGCTGTTGGCGATCACCAGGCAGGGCTGGGTGAGCCTGTTCACGGCCTCCGTGCTCGTGGCCTCGACGACGATCCTCGCCCTGCTGTGCATCGCGTCGCTGCCCGCCTGGCTGCTGGTGACCGGACGGCCGAAGATGCAACTGAGGGCGGACGGCACGGCCCTGCGCTGAACCTTGTGAAACTGCTCTAGGAGGCACACCTGTCATGCCGCTCCACAAAGGATCCGGGAAGCACCGCGACCGCTCCGTGTCCGTCAACCCGTTCTTCGGTGAGGCGAACCCGGTCGCCGGCATGGCCGAGGCGCCGCCCACGCACCGGCTGCCGGACGGCCCACTGCCGCCCTCGACCGCCTACCAGCTGGTTCACGACGAGCTGATGCTGGACGGCAACGCCCGGCTGAATCTGGCCACGTTCGTCACCACCTGGATGGAACCGCAGGCCGGTGTCCTGATGGCGGAGTGCGACGACAAGAACATGATCGACAAGGACGAGTACCCGCGCACCGCCGAGCTGGAGCAGCGCTGTGTGGCGATGCTCGCCGACCTGTGGAACGCGCCGGATCCGGCCGGCACCATCGGATGTTCGACGACGGGCTCCAGCGAGGCCTGCATGCTGGCCGGGATGGCGATGAAGCGCCGCTGGGCGCAGCGCAACGCCGACCGCTATCCGGGCGCCGCCCGGCCGAACCTGATCATGGGCATCAACGTCCAGGTCTGCTGGGAGAAGTTCTGCAACTTCTGGGAGGTGGAGGCCCGGTTCGTGCCCATGGACGGGGACCGCTACCACCTGGACCCGCAGGCCGCCGCCGAGCTGTGCGACGAGAACACCATCGGGGTGGTCGGCATCCTCGGCTCCACCTTCGACGGGTCGTACGAGCCGATCGCCGACCTCTGTGCCGCCCTGGACGCCCTCCAGGAGCGCACCGGCCTCGACATCCCGGTCCATGTCGACGGCGCGTCCGGCGCGATGATCGCGCCCTTCCTGGACGAGGACCTGGTGTGGGACTTCCGCCTGCCGCGGGTGGCGTCGATCAACACCTCCGGGCACAAGTACGGCCTGGTCTACCCGGGCGTCGGCTGGGCGCTGTGGCGCGACAAGCAGGCGCTGCCCGAGGAACTGGTCTTCCGGGTCAACTACCTGGGCGGCGACATGCCCACCTTCGCCCTCAACTTCTCCCGCCCCGGCGCCCAGGTGGTCGCGCAGTACTACACGTTCCTGCGCCTCGGCCGGGACGGCTACCGCGCGGTGCAGCAGGCCTCCCGGGACGTGGCCACCGGGCTCGCCCAGCGCATCGAGGCGCTCGGCGACTTCCGGCTCCTCACCCGGGGCGACGAGCTGCCCGTGTTCGCCTTCACCACCGCCGACCAGGTGACGTCGTACGACGTCTTCGACGTCTCCCGACGGCTGCGGGAGAGCGGCTGGCTGGTGCCGGCGTACACCTTCCCGGCGAACCGGGAGGACCTGTCCGTGCTGCGGGTGGTGTGCCGCAACGGCTTCTCCAAGGACCTGGCCGAGCTGTTCCTGGAGGACCTGACCCGGCTGCTGCCCGAACTGCGCCGGCAGCCGCATCCTTTGATCAGGGACAAGGACGCGGCCACCAGCTTCCACCACTAGGAGCGGCCAAGAGCGGCCAAAGGCGGCTGGGAGCTGCCGAGAACGGCTAGGAGGCCTGCTCCAGGGCCACCAGCTCGAAGGCCGTCTTCCCGTCCAGGGACTCGCGGATGATGTCGGCATGGCCCGCGTGGCGGGCGGTCTCGCGGATCAGGTGGAGGCAGACCCAGCGCATGGAGACCCGGCCCTCCGGCGGGAACCAGGGCTGCGGCGGGAGCGGGAAGGTGTCGTCGAGGCTGGGGACGGAGCGGATGAACTTCTCCGTCTCGGCGGCGACCTCCTCCCAGTAGGCGAGCTGCGAGGCCACCGTCTCGTCGCCGACCAGCTGGAAGGTCTCGTGCCAGTTCGACTGGTCGCGCTCGATCGCCGGCGGCTCCTGCTTGGCGCGGGCGATCCAGCTCTGCTCGACCTCGGCGACGTGCTTGAGCAAGCCCGACAGGGTCAGCTCACTGGCGCTGGGCCTGCTCGCCGCCTGCTCGTCGGTCAGGCCGAGCAGTGCCCGGCGGATGCCGCCGCGCTGCTCCTCGATGAAGGCGAGCAGCGCTCCGCGCTCGTCGCCCTGTGCTTCGGCGGAAACGTGAGTGACCATGACCGGCAGCCTTTCCTCGGATCGTGTTGCCCTGACACCGACGAAGCTACGGGCCCTTTAGGACAGATCGCGTCCTAAAGGGCCCGCCGCGGCCGGACGGATCTCAGAACGGGAAGCCGCTCCGGCCGTGCTGGACCGAGATCCACTTCAGGGTGGTGAAGGAGTCCACCGTGGTCTCGCCGTTCAGGCGGCCGAGGCCGGAGTGCTTCTCGCCGCCGAAGGGGACGACCGGCTCGTCGTGGACCGTGCCGTCGTTGACGTGGAACATGCCGGTGTCGATCTGCTTGGCGAAGGAGACGCCCCGCTCGATGTCACCGGTGTGGACGGCGCCGCTGAGGCCGTACGGGGTGTCGTTGACGATGCGTACGGCCTCCTCCTCGCCGTCGAAGGGGATGAGGAAGGCGACCGGGCCGAAGACCTCCTGGCGGAGCAGTTCGGACTCGGCCGGGACGTCGGTGAGGACCGAGGGCTCGACCAGGTTGTCGGTGGTCGTGCCGTGCACCAGGGCCGTGGCGCCCTCGGCGATGGCCTGCTCGACCGTGGCCGAGATCGACTCCGCCTGCTGGGAGTTGATCAGCGGGCCGATGACGGTCCGGGGGTCCTGCGGGTCACCGGCCCTGAGGGTCTTCACCTTGGCGACGAACTTCTCGGTGAACTCGTCGGCGATCGACCGGTCGACGAGCACGCGGTTGGCCGCCATGCAGACCTGGCCCTGGTGGACGTAGCGGCTGAAGACCGCCGCGTCGACCGCGTAGTCGATGTCGGCGTCGTCGAGGACCACGATCGCGCTGTTGCCGCCCAGTTCGAGCACCGAGCGTTTGAAGAGCGAGGCGCAGACGGTGGCCACGTGCCGGCCGACCTTGTCGGAGCCGGTGAAGGAGATGACCTTCGGGACGGGGTGCTCGATGAAGGCGTCGCCGATCTCCGCGATGTCGGTGACGACGACGTTGAGCAGGCCGCCCGGCAGGCCCGCGTCCTCGAAGAGCTTCGCCACCAGGGTGCCGCCGACGATCGGGGTGTTCTGGTGCGGCTTGAGGACCACGGCGTTGCCGAGCGCGAGCGCCGGCGCGACCGACTTGATCGACAGCAGGAAGGGGAAGTTGAAGGGGCTGATCACGCCCACGACACCGACCGGCACGCGGTAGACGCGGTTCTCCTTGCCGTCCACCGGGGAGGGCAGGATCCTGCCCTCGGGGCGCAGCGACCACTGGATCGACTCGCGCAGGAACTCCTTGGCGAGGTGCAGCTCGAAGCCGGCCTTCAGGTGCGTGCCGCCGAGCTCGGCGATGATCGCCTCGGTGATCTCGGCCTCGCGCTCCTCGATGAGGCGCAGGGCCTTCTCGAAGACGGCACGGCGGGCATAGGGGTTGGTGGCGGCCCACTGCTTCTGGGCGCGCGCGGCGGCCCGGTAGGCCTGATCTATCTCCTCGACCGCGGCTATGGTGATCGACGCCAGCTTCTCGCCGTCGTACGGGTTGAAGTCGATGATGTCCCAGGAACCGGTCCCCGGGCGCCACTCACCGTCGATGTACTGCTGGGCCAGGTCGGTGAAATAGGACGACATGTGATCCCTCGATCCCCTGCTGCGTCGGCAGTCGATGCAGACACCCGATCCACATCACGGTCTGATCACGCGTCATCGTACTTGTGTGACAGGGGAGTTGGGACATCAGTTCGGTGATCTCCCGGCAGGGTCGAGGGTAATCCCCCGGTGCACCGATATATCTACGACAGCTGGAGCAGCCCGCGCAGCAGGTCCCGGCTCTCGTCCGGTCCGGGGCTGTCCTGCTGGAGCTCCTTCAGCGCCTGCTCGTACTGGGTGACGTCCTCACGCTTGTCGAGGTAGAGGGCGCTGGTGAGCTGCTCCAGGTAGACCACGTCGGACAGGTCGGACTCCGGGAAGCTCAGGATCGTGAAGGAGCCGCCCTCGCCGGAGTGGCCGCCGAAACTGAACGGCATGATCTGGAGCCGCACGTTGGACCGCTCGGAGATCTCGACGAGATGCTGCAGCTGACCGCGCATCACCTCGCGGCTGCCGTAGGGCCGGCGCAGGGCGGCCTCGTCGAGGACGATGTGGAAGTCGGGGGCGTTTTCGGCCACCAGGTACTTCTGCCGCTCCATGCGCAGGGTGACCCGGCGCTCGACATCCTCCTCGCTGGCCCCCTTCATGCCGCGCCGCACCACGGCGCGCGCGTACTCCTCGGTCTGCAGGAGGCCGTGCACGAACTGCACCTCGTACGCGCGGATCAGATGTGCCGCGCCCTCGAGGCCGACATAGGTGGGGAACCAGCTCGGCAGGACGTCCGAGTAGCTGTGCCACCACCCCGCCACGTTGGCCTCCCGGGCGAGGGAGACGAGCTGTTCGCGCTCGGCCTCGTCGGTGATGCCGTACAACGTCAGCAGGTCTTCCACGTCCCTCGTCTTGAAGCTCACCCGGCCGAGCTCCATGCGGCTGATCTTGGATTCGGAGGCACGGATCGAGTACCCCGCGGCCTCGCGGGTGATGCCCCGAGCCTCACGCAGCCGCCTGAGTTGCGAGCCGAGCAGCATTCGCCGCACCACCGATCCGGGCTCTCCCGCGCTCACGTTCGCCAGCCTCCCCAACCGTCTTCAGGGCCCGCAGTCTGCCACTAAAACACTTCGAGCAGTACTCGTCCGGTTACGGAAACGGAAAGCGGCCAAAGTTTAAGCACAGGAAGTTGCAAGCAGGTAGTGAGCCAACGACTGCAAGTTGGCGGAAAAAATGGCCAACAAGCGGTACGGGAGGGTCCAATTCGGTCGCGTGCACGTGCATCTGCCCTTGCATCTGCTGTGCGCATCCGAAACCATGGTCCCGCGCCACCGCTGCATCGCAACGACCGCGAATTCCCGGGAGTGCCTCGCATGGGGACGAATGGATCGACCATGCTCAAGCCATTACGGCAGGGCCTTCCGCCGCTTGATCCCGCGGCCGTGTCCAACGCCGCCTCCTGCGCCCTGCCGGCCCGCTACGAAGCGGTGCGCGAGGCCCGGCTGTTCACCCGGAGAACGCTCGACCAGTGGGATGTCGGGGAGCGCTTCGACGACATCTGCCTCGTCGTCTCGGAGCTCGTCACCAACGCCCTGCGGCACGCGGTGCCCGGTGAGTCCGAGCGCTCCGCCGCACCGCAGGCCCCGGCCGTCCGGCTGCACCTGATGCGGTGGACCGAGCGGCTGGTGTGCGCGGTGCGCGACCCGAGCCACGGCACCCCCGCCCCCAGGGACTCCGACGACTTCTCGGCGGAGTCCGGCCGCGGGCTGTTCCTGGTCGACTCCTTCAGCGACAGCTGGGGCTGGCACCCGCTGGCGGGCACCCTCAGCGGCAAGGTGGTGTGGGCGCTGTTCCGGCTCCAGTCCGCCGAATAGGAAACCCGGCGTCTTCGGACGCCGGGTTTCTACGCGCGTTACCGCGCATTCCGCGGCGAATGCGCCGGGTTCCTCCTGATGGGCCCGGCGTCAGCCCACTATCAGGTGATCGAACTCCCCGTCCTTGACGCCGAGGAGCATCGCCTCGATCTCCGCCCTCGTGTAGACGAGCGCCGGCCCGTCCGGGAAGCGCGAGTTGCGGACCGCCACGTCGCCGCCCGGCAACCGCGCGAACTCGACGCAGGAACCCTGCGAGTTGCTGTGCCTGCTCTTCTGCCAGGCCACTCCGTCCAGCTGCGTCGCAGCCATGCCGTTGTACACGTCAAACCCCCCGTACACGCCGTCAACGTCGAGGTTCACAGGTCGCTCCCCGGTGGTGCACTAACTGGCTGATGTGGCCATTGATGCAGTGGTCAACTGACCCGGATCATAACTCTGTTCACGTGCACATGCATGAGCAGATGCACGTGCACGGGGGGTGTTCCTGCGGTTACAGCTTTGACGACCGCTTTACCCAAGCCGTTCCAGCGTCTGCCCCGGAGCTGCCCAGACATGCGACCGCCGGCCCCCGTCCATGATCGTGCACGCCGTCATCCACGCCCGGCCGTCGAGATCGAACCCCTCATGTACTAGGAAGAGACGCGTACCGCGCCCCTCGTGTTCCAGCGTCCATGTGATGGTCCGGTGAGCGAGACCGGCCGGAAGGCCTCACGGGGCGGGAGCGGGAAGGAACTGGTCCGCGTAGGCCCGGGCCGTTCCCGCCCGCTCCCGGCTCCCGGCTCGTTCCCGGCGGGGCGTCCTGGCGGGGGGCTCCGTACGGCAGCGGCGCCATCTCGCGCGCGCTCTTGATCGCCCGGGCCGGCAGTCGCTGCTGCTGGGCGGAGCCCGGGTGCCGCGGCGGCTGCCTCCGCGGGGGCAGGCTCACAGCGGATATCTACCTGGCGTCCGCAAGTCCTCCTGGTGAGTCCTGGTAGCTTGCCGCTGTCGTTCGGGCGGCCGGGCGGCCGACCCCCCTAGAGCTTGGGAGCGTTGCGGTGACCACGGCTGAGGCGAGTACGACTACGACGCACACGGAGACGGCTGGGGCCGCGACTTCGGCTTCGACTTCGGCGCACGCGGGGACAGCTGCGGCTGCGGCTGCGGCTGCGGCGCACGCGGGTACAGCTGCGGCTGCGGCTGCGGCGCACGCGGGGACGGCTGCGACTTCGGCTTCGGTACGCACGGGGACGACTTCGGTCGTGGCGGGTGGCGCGTCGGCCGGGCGGCCGGGCGCGCGACCCGCCGTGCGGATCGTGGCCGCCGCCGCGGCGGGCCTGGTGGGCGCGCTCGCGCTGGCCGCGTGCAGCAGCGGCGGCTCCGGCAGTTCCGGCGGTGACTCCTCGGCCACCTCGCCCGGCACCTCGTCCGCGGCCGCGACCGCCACGTCAGGATCGGACGGCACCACGGCCTCCTCCGACGCGCTGCAGGGCAGCTGGATCACCACGAGCGGTGGCAAGATCGTCGCCCTTGTGGTCACCGGCAAGAGCGCCGGGCTCTTCGAGACCGGCGGGTCGGTGTGCAGCGGAACCGCCGGCGAGGAGGCCGGGATGCGGATGATCCACCTCACCTGCACGGGCGGCAGCAAGGACCGGGTCACCGGAATGGTCGACTCGGTCAGCAAGAGCGGCATGAAGGTCACCTGGTCCGGAAAAACCGGCGAGGAGACCTACACCAAGGCCGAGGGCGGCAAGTTGCCGTCGGGGCTGCCGACGGCGAGCCTCGGACAGTAGGAGAAATAGGGGCAATAGGCGCGTATTCGGTGACCGAGACATACTTTCACCGGTCCGCGCCGATCGGCCGGAGTGCGCCGTGAAGCGGTCAGGGGCAGGGGCGGGCGCGCGGCACCCGGGCGGGGGCGTGATGATGCTGGGACACCGCCACGACCTCGATGGGGATCTGCTCATGCGCGTCATTCCGCTCACCGTCACGGCCCTCGCCGCCACCCTCGCCCTGACCGCCTGCGACGACGGCAACGCCGGCGCCAGCGGCAAGAACAGCTCGGCCTGCGAGGTGGGCAAGGTCTCCGTCCAGGTCGGCTCCGCCAGCGTCGCGCCGGCCGCGGGCGACACCGGCGAGGTACCGGTGAGCCTCACGAACCAGAGCGCACCCTGCACACTGGACGGCTTTCCCGGCGTCAAGCTCAAGGCGGGTGGCACGTCGGCGACGGTGTCCGCCCTGTCGGGCGCGAAGGCCGACAAGCTCAAGCTCGCCAAGGGCGACTCCGCGACGTTCTCGATCAGTTATGTGCGCGCCAAGGACGGCGACAAGGCGGGCCTCGCGGCCACGTCGATGACGGTGTCCCTGCCGGGGAGCGACGCGACGCAGAGCTTCCCGTGGAAGTACGGGCCGGTGGCGGGCAAGGGTTCCGCGGACAAGCCGAACGCGACGGTGGGGGCGTTCCAGCAGGCGGGAGACTGAATTCCGGGGCAGCCGGGCTGAGCTTGGCCGGTCCGGGTCGTACGGCAGTCCGGACCGCACGTCGGCTCGGGTCAACGCCTTGCTCCGGGCCGCGCGTCGGCCCAGGCCTCGCGTCGATCCGAGCCGCCCGTCGGTCCGGGCCGCCCGTCTGCCTAGGGCAGGGGGGAGCGGGAGTGGACCTGGGCCCGGTCCGCCGCTCTCGTGCCCTCCGTCCAGCCCGCCTCGTCGGTCACCCCGCGCAGGCGGGTCGTGGTGGTCTCCGGGAACATCCGCTCCATGTGATCGGTCACGGCCATCTCCCTGGTGGCCAGGACCGGGAGCAGGTCCTGGGGCGCCTCGGTCCCGGTGACGGCCGCCCGCGCGGCGGCCGCCAGCCGGTCGCCGACCCGGTGGGCGTACGCCGCCAGGAAGGACTGACGGAAGGTCTTCGTCCGCTTCCGGCCGCCCGCCCGCTGCGCCGCCTCCGCCTTCGTCATCGCGTGCGTGGCCTGCACCAGCAACGAGGTGTAGAGCAGCTCGACCGCCTCCAGGTCCGCCTCGAAACCGACGACCGTGGAGAACGCCAGCGGCTCGTTCCACACCGCCCGGCAGTGGTTGGCCGTGGCGACCGCGTCCAGCAGCACCGCCTTGGCCTGTTCGTACGGCGGCTCGACCCCGATCCGGCAGGCTCCGGGCGCATCCGGCGCGGGCGCCCCCGCGGCGAGCAGCGCCTCGTCGACGCTGTGCCGGGCCATCAGCTCCTGGGCCTTGGCGCTGAGCGCCTCCGCCTCCTCGGGATAGCCGGTCGCCTCGGCCTTGGCGAGCAGCGCGCGGATCCGGGTGAGCATGCGGGACTCCGGCCGGTGCGGGTCCGCGCGGGGTCCGGACTCGTCGAGAGGCTCCAGGGAGGGCAGCCGCAGCAGCAGCCGGTACAGCTCCAGGACGGCGGTGGCCTGCGAGAAACGGTCGCCCGCGCGCGCGTGACCGTCCGGCAGCGCGTCCAGCTGCGCCCGCCAACGGGGGCCGCGCGACCGGTCGTCCGGCGCCTGGGCCCGGATCAGCCCGGCGGCGAGCCGGACGTGCGGGTCGTCCAGCTCGCGCCGCACCAGTCGTACAACGTCGGCGGGCTGCCAGCCGCGCCGCCAGGCCGCGGCGACGAACTCCCGCCCCCGGCGCGCGAGTTCCGCGTCCGCGCCGGAATCGGCCGCGAGAAGGGACGCGCCCGTGTCGAGGCCGGAGTCGGTGCCGTCGTACAGGGCGGTCTGGAAGGCTCGGTCGACGGTGCTGGGTTCACTGCTGGTCACACCTCGATCGTGCCACGCGCCACCGACAGCGGTCGGCGGCCGTCCACACCCTGTGGACAACTGTCCGGCGCCCGGCCGCCGCAGCGGAACCGTGGCGTCAACCGAGGGTTGACACCCTAGCACTGTCAACCTACGGTTGACACATGGCGACCAACCCGAACATCACGGCATCCGTACGCCTCGACGACCTCATCGCGGCGATCAAGACGGTTCACCCCGAACCCCTCGACCAGCTCCAGGACGCGGTGATCGCCGCCGACCACCTGGGCGACGTGGCCGACCATCTGATCGGCCACTTCGTCGACCAGGCCCGGCGCTCGGGCGCGTCCTGGACCGAGATCGGCAAGAGCATGGGCGTGACCCGGCAGGCGGCCCAGAAGCGCTTCGTGCCCAAGGAGTCGGCCGACCTCGACCCCAGCCAGGGCTTCAGCCGCTACACGCCACGGGCGAAGAACGTGGTCATGGCCGCCCACAACGAGGCGATCGCTGCACGCAACCCCGAGGGCCGACCCGAGCACCTGGTCCTCGGCCTCCTGTCCGAGCCGGACGGCATCGCGGCGAAGGCGATCGTCGCGCAGGGCGTCCTGCTGGACACCGTGCGCCAGGCGGCGACGGCCGCGCTCCCGCCGGCCGCCGAGAACGTCCCGGAACTCATCCCCTACGGCCCGGAGGCCAAGAAGGCCCTCGAGCTCACCTTCCGCGAGGCCCTGCGCCTCGGCCACAACTACATCGGCACCGAACACCTCCTGCTGGCCCTCCTGGAACACGAGAACGGCGACGGCGTCCTCAGCGAACTGGGCATCACCAAGCCCGCGTCCGAGGAGTACATGCACAAGGTGCTGGGGCTGCTGCTGGAACAGAAGAACGCGGCCGCGGAGGCCGCGGGGGCGGCGGCGGAGGCGGAGGCAGCGGGCGAGCCGAAGGAGGGCGAGGCGAAGGAGGGCGAGGCGGGCTGAAAAGTCCTTCGAGACGCTGAATCCCCAGGTCAGGACCATTGTCAGTGCCAGGTGCCACACTCGCACCATGACCGACCGGTGGGCTCTCGCTCCGGCCGAGGACGGTGGCGTGGATGTCGCCCCCCTCGGCCCGGACGGGCTGCCCGCCGGGCCGGTGCGGCGGGAGTCCGATCTCGCCGGGGCGGTCAGGGACCGCCCGGAGGTCACGCGCTGGGTGTGGCGGTCGACCGCCGAGGTCTACCCGCGTCTGCTCGCCACGGGGGTGCGAGTAGAGCGGTGCTACGACATCGAGGACGCCGAGACACTCCTGCTGGGCCACGAGGGACGGTCCGGTGAGCCGCACTCGGCCGCCGCCGCCCTGGCCCGCCTCCGCGGCGGCCCCGTACCACCCGATCCACCACAGCGCTCGGCCGTACCGGGCGCGCAGTCGCCGCTGTTCGAGCCGCAGGGCACCGCCCGCCTGACGCTCGACGAACTCCTCGCGGTCTACGCCGAGCAGCAGCGCCGACACGACCGGGCCGAGCGCCCGGACCGGATGCGGCTGCTGACGGCCGCGGAGTCCGCGGGGATGCTGATCGCCGCCGAGATGAACCGCGCGGGCCTGCCCTGGAGCGCCGAGGTGCACCGCGAGGTGCTGCTCGAACTGCTCGGCGAGCGGTACGCGGGGGGCGGCGAACCCCGCCGGCTGGCCGAGCTGGCGGACGAGGTGTCGGCCGCGTTCGGCAGGCGGGTCCGCCCGGATCTGCCGGCCGATGTGATCAAGGCCTTCGCCCAGGCCGGGATCAAGGTGAAAACCACCCGCCGCTGGGAGCTCTCCGACATCGACCATCCGGCGGTGAAGCCGCTCCTCGAATACAAGAAGCTGTACCGGATCTGGGTGGCGCACGGCTGGACCTGGCTCCAGGACTGGGTGCGCGACGGCCGGTTCCGGCCCGAGTTCCAGGCGGGCGGCACGGTCACCGGGCGCTGGGTGACGAACGGCGGTGGCGCGCTGCAGATCCCCAAGGTGATCCGGCGGGCCGCGGTCGCCGACCCCGGCTGGCGGCTGGTCGTCGCCGACGCCGACCAGATGGAGCCGCGGGTCCTCGCGGCGATCTCCCGGGACCCCGGGCTGATGGAGGTCGCCGGGCGGGAGACCGACCTCTACCAGTCCGTCTCCGACCGCGCCTTCTCCGGCGACCGCGGACAGGCCAAGCTCGCCGTGCTGGGCGCGGTCTACGGCCAGACCTCCGGTGACGGCCTGAAGAACCTGGCCGCGCTCAGACGCCGTTTCCCCAAGGCGGTGGCCTATGTCGACGACGCGGCGCGGGCCGGCGAGGAGGGCCGGCTGGTGCGGACCTGGCTGGGCCGGACCTGTCCGCCGGCGGCCGGTGCGGGCGACGGCGCGGAGGAGGCGGGCATGCCCCAGCAGGAAGCGGAGGAGCAGACGGCCGACGGCTGGGTGCCGGGCTACGCCTCCACCAACTCCCGTGCCAGAGGCCGCTTCGCGCGCAACTTCGTCGTCCAGGGCAGCGCCGCCGACTGGGCTCTGCTGATGCTCGCGGCGCTGCGCCGGACCTGCGCGGACCTGGCGGCCGAGCTGGTCTTCTTCCAGCACGACGAGGTGATCGTGCACTGTCCCGAGGAGGAGACCGGGGCGGTCGTGGCGGCGATCCGGGAGGCGGCCGACCTGGCGGGACGGCTGACGTTCGGGGAGACGCCGGTCCGCTTTCCGTTCACGACGGCGGTGGTGGAGTGCTATGCCGACGCGAAGTGATCAGTCGGCGGCCGACAGCAGCTCGCGCAACTCCACGAGGACCTCGGGCTCGTCGGTGCCGTCCAGGGCTGCCAGGGCGGCGCGCCAGACGTCCTGCGCCTCGCTCGTGCGCCCCTGCTCTCGCAGGAGGAGACCGAGCTGGTGGCGGGCCAGACCGCCGCTGTAGCGGTCGGCGCGGGCGTCGGCGCGGTGCAGGAGTTCGACGCACTCGTGGTGGGCGCGGTCGGTGCGGCCGAGGCCGCGCAGGGCACGGACCAGACCGAGCCGGGTCTGGGACTCGCCGTGCCAGTCGCCGTGGTGGCCGAGGATGCGCAGACTCTCCTCGAAGTGCGGGGCGGCGGCCGCCGGTTCGCCCAGGGCGAGATGGGCGTAGCCGATGTTGCAGTGCGCCGAGTGCTGCACGATGACGGCTCCGATCGCGTCCCCGATCGCCAGCGAGCGCCGGTGCTGCTCGATGGCGGCGCGGGGGTCGGTGTGCTCGTAGAGGTTGCCGAGGTGGCTGTGGGTGACGGCCTCGCCGTAGGGGTCGTTGAGCTGCCGGGAGTACTCCAGGCTCTGCCGCAGCGCCTCGCCCGACTCGTCGTACCGTCCAAGCCCCTCGAGGAGCAGCCCCCGGTTGTTCAGGCAGCGCCGGATCCAGGACACCACGTCCAGCCGCCGCCAGATGACGAGGGCCCGGTCGGTCAGGGCGAGGGCCTCCCGCTGGCGGCCGGTCAGGAAGTGCAGCCCGGCGAGGTCGCCCAGGGCGTAGGCCTCGGCGGCCTCGTCGTCCAGACGCCGGGCGGCGGCCAGCCCGGCCCTGCCGAGCACCTCCATCTCGGCGACCCGCCCGCCGCGCAGGACATAGGGGAAGAGCAGCCGGACCAGTGTGGAGAGGTAGGCGCTGGTGCGCGGGTCGGCCGTGTCGGCGTACCGCTCCACCAAGGCGACGATGTTCTCCAGCTCCACATCGCCCCAGGCGAAGGCGTGCTCGGCGCACTCGAAGGGGGCCAAGGCGGCCGTGTACGACTGGTGTTCGGCGGGCTGGGCGGCGGTGGGCCGGCGGCGGTCGCCCTGTTCGAGGCCGGGTTCGAGGATGGCGACGAGGGCGAGTTCGGCGACGGCGGCGAACCAGCGCAGGGCGGTGAGTGCGGCCTCGGTGCGGTCGGTTCCCTCGGCCAGCTCCCGTGCGAAGTCCCGCACCAGGTCGTGCGGGGTGTAGCGGCCGTAGGCGGTCTCCTCCAGGAGCGCCACCTCGACCAGCCGGTCCAGGGCGGCCTCGGCGCGGCCCGCGTCGAGGCCGGTGAGACGGGCGATCAGCAGGGTGCCGTAGGTGGGCAGGTCGAGGGCGCCGATATGGCGCAGGGCGACGGCGGCGTCGCGGTCGGGTGCCCGGTCGGAGGCGGCGAGGGCGTCGTGCGCGACGGCGAGGGAGCGCCGGACGCTCAGGTCGTCGTACTCGAGGTGCTGCAACCTGCCCTCGGTGGCGGCGAGCTGACCGGCCAGCACCTCGGGGGTGAGGGCACGGCGCGCGGCCAGCCGGGCGGCGACCACCCGCAGGGCGAGCGGCAGCCGGCCGGTGAGGCCGACGAGCGGGTGACCGGCGTCGATCTCCGCCCGCCCGCTGACCGTGCGCAGCAGGGCGGCGCTGTCCTCGCCGGTCAGCGGCCCGAGCGGAAACCGGCGGGCGCCGTCGAGCGCGGTGAGCGGCGAACGGCTGGTGACGATCACCGCGCAGCCGGGGCCGCCGGGGAGCAGCGGTCGTACCTGGGCGGCGTTCGCGGCGTCGTCGAAGAGCAGCAGGGTGCGGGTAGGCGCGAGCAGGGAGCGCAGCAACGCGGATGCCGCGTCCGGGTGTTCGGGGATGTGCCGGGGGTCGGCACCGAGGTCCCGCAACAGGGCGGCGAGCGCTTGGGCGGGGGCGAGCGGCGGTACGCCCGGGGTGGCGCCGTGCAGGTTGACGTAGAGCTGGCCGTCGGGGAAACGTTCCCGCAGGTGATGGGCGATATGCAGCGCGAGCGCGCTCTTGCCGACACCGGCCATACCGCTGACGACGGCGACAGCCGGACCGGCCGCGGCGGCGAGGGCACCGCCCAGCTCGTCACGGACGGCGGCGCGTCCGGTGAAGTAGGCCGGGGGCGGGGGAAGTTGGGCGGGCCGGGGCGCCGGGGAGTCGCCGCGCGTAGAACTGGGACCGGCGGGCCGCTCCTCATCCGGGTCGCACCCCGTACCGGCGTCAGCGCCCTCGCCCGTCGGTCGACGGTCCGCCGGCGCGCCTGTCAGGGACGCGGGGAACTGCGCGACCAGCCAGGACGCCCCCGCGCCCGCCTCAGCACCCTCACGCACCCCCTCGCGTGCCATGCCCGCGTCCGGCATACCCTCGCCCGAACCCCGCGGGTCCGGCCCGCCCCTATCGGCTACCCCACTGCCCTGCACACCCGGGCGGCTTACTCCGCTGCCCTGCACCCCCGCATCGCCCACACCACTGCCCTGCACCCCCGCATCGGCAACGCCACTGCCCTGCACGCTCGGGTCGGTCACACCGCTGTGCACGCCCGGGTATGACCCGCCGCCGGTCTCCCCGGCCCCGCCGCTCCCCCGCAGCACCTGCACATGGGCCTCGCGTACCGCCGCTCCCGGCTCGACGCCGAGTTCCTCGATCAGGCGGTGGCGCAGGTCGCGGTGGACGGCGAGGGCCTCGGCCCGGCGGCCGGTGCGGTACAGGGCGAGCATCAGCTGGCGGTGGTAGGCCTCACGGAACGGGTACTCCGCGACCAGCGCCGCCAACTCCGGCACGACACCGCCCAGTCGCGGCCCGCCGAGGGCGAGCTCCGCGTCGTAACGCCACTCCAGCAGGAGCAGCCGTGCCTCCTCCAGGCGCTGCACGAAGGCGTAGCCGCCGAACTCGGTGGGGAGGCCGCCGAGCGGGCTGCCGCGCCAGAGCGCGAGCGCCTCGGCGCACGCGCTCAGCACCGGCGCCCACTCCCCGCGCCCGTGCGCCGCGCGCGCCTGCGCCACCTGCGTGTCGAACACCTCGACGTCCAGCTCGCCGTCGTCGACGCGCAGCAGATACCCGGGCGGTACCGCGCGCAGCCGTTCCGGGTCGTCCAGGAGCCGGCGCAGCCGGGTGACGTGGTTGTGCAGCGAGGCCTGTGCGGACACCGGGGGCGCCCCGCCCCACAGCGCGTCCTTGACCGACTCGACGGAGACGGCCCGCCCGGCCTCCAGGAGCAGCGCGGCGAGCAGTGCGCGCACCTTGGGGCTGCCGATGGGCCGGACCTCGCCGCCGGGGAGATACAGCACCGGAGCTCCCAGCAGTCCGAACCGCAGCTCGTACCGCCGCATCACTCCGCCCATCGCCTTCCCCTACGGCCCTCGCCGACCGCGCTGCACGGCGGGGATGCCCGCCGGTACCTGGCCCCTGGCGGAATTCGATCCCGTCGAGGACGAGTTCCCGCCACCTTCTCCGTGCCGCCGGGGCCGGAATCCGCAGGGTTTCCGGCCTGTTCCCGGAGTCGAACGACGCCTTCACGCCAACCGGCCGGCGACTTCCGGGAGAACTGCTGGCCATATGTTAGCGATCCGTTGGCGAGCCCTGATGTGATCTTCACATCGGATCGGGGCCGACGGCGCGCGTGTATACCGCGCAACTCGGGGGAGTGTCGCCGCAGACCTGGATCCGGGGACGCGAGAGGGTCCCGGTCGGCGGAGGTGAACGACCGGGGGCCTCGTCCCGTCTCCGGCACGGTCGCCGGACTCAGATGACAGGCGGACGGCCCAGCCGGGTGAGCCGCCAGACCGTGCGCCAGCGCATCGGCCGGCGCTCACCGGCAGGTTCGCGCATCCCCTCCACGAAGCCCCCGAACCAGGCCCGCAGCCCGCCGGTCGAACGGGTCCGCAGGAGGGTGATCAGCGTCCACACGGCCAGGTGCACCGGGATCAGCGGCAGGGGCAGCCGACGTCGGGTCAGCCAGACCCGGTTGCGGGCGGTCACCCGGAAGTAGACGGCATGCCGGGCCGGCGAGGTCCGGGGGTGCTGGAGGAGCAGTTCGGGCGCGTAGAGGATCTTCCAGCCGGCGTCGGCGGCCCGCCAGGCCAGGTCGGTTTCCTCGTGCGCGAAGAAGAACTCGGCGGGCCAGTCGCCGGTCTCCGTGAGCATCGCCAAGCGCAGGGCGTGGCCGCCGCCGAGGAACCCGGTGACGTAACCCCCGCGCATCGGGTCGGCGTTGCCGACGCGGGGCACGTGCCGCTGTTGGGTCTCGCCCTGTTCGTCCGCGATGCGGAAGCCGACGATGCCGAGGCGGGGATCGGCGGCGAACAGATCCCGGACCTGCCGGAACACCTCGACGTCGACAAGCACCCCGTCGTCGTCCAGTTCGACGACGACGTCCACGTCGCCGTACGCGCGCAGCCGGGCGAGGGCGATGTTGCGGCCGCCGGGGCAGCCGAGGTTGTCCTCGACCTCGATGGTGGTGACCTCGCCGGGCAGGTCGAGGCGGCGGGCGAACTCGGGGAGCCGGCAGCCGTTGCCGACGACCACGATGCGGTCGGGGGTGAGGTCCTGCTTGGCGACGGACCTGAGCAGGGCGTCGACTTCGTCGGGCCGGTTCCCCATGGTCACCACGGCAACCGCGAGCCTCGGCTGCGCCATGCCCTCACCCCATCCGGCCGACGGCGGTGCCCGCGCCTGACCGAGGGACACTCACCGTTCACCAGGATGTTGCCTCAGATACCCTAAAGCTCCGGGCATGGGCCCACTTTGTGTCGGCTTTGACAATGATTTGATCGACTATTTTCGCCGACCATAAGTTCCCTCACCCGAAAGGCCTCTCCTTCGTTCGATTCGCCTGCCGGAACGAGGGGATTCGCGCTCCCCACCGGAAATGGGACATGACGACGGAACATGACGACGTCACGCAAGCCGCGACATCCCAGCACATGAAGCCATGCCGGCCTCGCACATGACGCCGTGTCGGCACATGCCGACGGCACGTCATCGCAGGACATGGACCACGGGACATGAACCGCAGGACATGAACGGGACGGACCATGCGAAGACATCTGCGCCGGTTACGCGGGCGGTGGTCCTACGCGCCGAAAACGGCAAGACTGTCACTGATATCGATCCCCTGCGCGACCCTCCTCGTCGCCGAGCCGGAACGCTGGCTGACCAACGCGGTCGCACTGCTCAGCCTGGCGTACACGGTCTACGCGGTACTGGCACCGCGGACCGGTCCCACCCCCGGAACCGCCGGACCGGAGGACGAGATCCTGGCCCTCGAGCGCAAGGACACCCTGAACCTGATCTGGGTCCAGGAGGCCGTCCGCCGTGGACTGGACTCCGGGGTGCTGCTCCCCCTCCCGCTGTCCGCCCGGACCGGCCTGGCCGGACAGGACCACCGGGTGGTCGTCGACCCGCTCGACGGACCGGCGCCGACGAGATCCCGCGCGAGGCGTGGGACGACGCCATCGCCCAGCTCCGGGACATCTCGGCCGAACGCCAGCTGCTGGTGCTCGGCCGCCCGGCCTTCGCCGACCTGCTGGCGGAGGCACTGGCGCCGCGCCGCCTCAGACGCTTCGACCTGCTGCCGCCGGAACCCGCCCGGGTCCGCCGCTACCTGACCCAGCCGGCGACCGAATCGGGCACCCTCACCCGCGGGAACCGCTGATCCAGGAACTCCGGACCGACCGATCTCTGACCCGAGCTCCCGGAACGGGAAAACCCCGGCTCGGAAGAGTCCGAACCGGGGTTCTGAGTGGAGCCGCCTTCGGGATTCGAACCCGAGACCTACGCATTACGAGTGCGTTGCTCTGGCCATCTGAGCTAAGGCGGCGCGTCGCCCGCACTATGGTGCGATCAGCGACGTCGGTAAGTCTACACAGTTTCCGGGGGTGCTCGGGACACGCCCCGGCAGCGGGGCTTCCGGGGCGTGCGCAGGGCTATGAGCAGCGCTTTCCGTTCGCCGGCGGGGTGCCCTTGAGGAGGTAGGCGTCGATCGCCGAGTCGATGCAGGCGCTGCCCCGGCCGAATGCGGTGTGGCCGTCGCCGACGTAGGTGAGGAGCCGGGCCGAGGTGAGCTGGCGGGCCAGGGACTGGGCCCAGGGGTACGGCGTCGCCGGGTCACGGGTGGTGCCGACCACGACGATCGGGGCGGCGCCCTTCGCCTCGATGCGGTGCGGCTCCCCCGTGGCCCTCACCGGCCAGTACGTGCAGTTCAGCGAGGCCCACGCCAGGTTGGCGCCGAACACCGGCGACGCCTTCTCGAACTGGGGCAGCGCCTTCTCGACCTGCTCGGGGCTCGTGAAGGCGGGCGGCAGGTCAAGGCAGTTCACCGCGGCGTTGGCGAACATCAGGTTCGAGTAACGACCGTCGGCATCACGCTCGTAGTAGCTGTCGGAGAGCGCAAGCAGGCCCGCGCCGTCGCTCTCCTTCATCGCCGAGTGCAGCGCGTCACGCAGCTGTTCCCACTCCGCCTGGTCGTACATCGCCGCGATCACGCCGGTCGTGCCGAGGGACTCGGTGAGCTTGCGGCCGTCCGCGTCGCCGGTCGGGATCGGGTGTGCGTCGAGCTTCCGGAAGAACGTACTGAGGTTGTCCGCGATCTGTGCCGGTGAGCTGCCCTTCGGGCCCAGCGGGCAGTCCGTGCGCTTCGCGCAGTCCTTCGCGAACGACTGGAACGCCGTCTCGAACCCCGCCGTCTGCTCCAGATTCATCTGCCGCGCGGACAGGGAGGGGTCCATCGCGCCGTCCAGGACCATCCGTCCGACCCGCTCCGGGAACAGCCCCGCGTAGGTCGCGCCGAGCAACGTGCCGTACGACGCCCCCACGTAGTTCAGTTTCGGATCGCCGAGCACCGACCGCAGGATGTCCATGTCGCGCGCCGAGTCGGCGGTGGAGACATGGCGCAGCAGCTCCGCCGAGTGCGTCCCGCACGCCTCCGCGAACTTCTTGTACTCCCCGACCAGTTCGCCCGTCTCCTTCCGGTCGTCGGGCGTCACGTCGGTCTCGGTGTACGTGTCCATCTGCGGTCCGTCGAGGCACTCGACGGGCTCGCTGCGGGCGACTCCGCGCGGGTCCATCGCGACCATGTCGTACCGCGCCCGCACCTCGGAGGGGTAGCCGATGCCGGCGTACTGCTGGAGGTAGTCCACCGCCGAGCCGCCCGGGCCGCCCGGGTTGACCAGCAGCGAACCGAGCGGCCTGGCCTGGCCGGTCGCCTTCTTCCGGGCGACCGCCAGCCGCACGTCACCCGCGCCGGGCTTGGCGTAGTCGAGCGGGGCCTTCATCGTGGCGCACTGGAAGCCGGGGACGCCGCAGCTGCGCCAGCTGAGCTTCTGGTCGTAGTACGGCGCCAGCGCGGACGGGGTCGACCGGGGCAGCGCGGCCAGCTCGGCGATGTCGGCCGAGGCCGATGTCGATGTCGACGCGCTTTCCGGGGAGGAACACGCGGAGACGAGCAGGGCGGCGGCCGGCAGCAGAGCCCCCGCGGTCAGGGCGCTGATGCGAGTCCGGGTCCGGGTCCGGGTACGGCGGAGGGTTCGCCTGATGTGCATCAATCGAGCGTAACGCTGAGAGATGATCTCCGTGCGGTGCGTGTTGGTTGTGGCTCGTACGGGTGACGCCGGTCAACCACGGGACGTCTGCCCCACACGGCCCGGTCAACCACGGGCCGTCTGCCCCACACGGCCCGGTCAACCACGGGCCGTCTGCCCCACACGGCCCGGTCGACCACGGGACGTCTGACCCGCTCAGCCCGCTCTGAGCGCCATCGTCATCGCCTCCACCGCGAGCAGCGGCGCCACGTTGCGGTCGAGGGCGTCCCGGCAGGCGGCGATCGCCTCGATCCGGCGCAGCGTGGACTCGGGCGAGCCGGACCGGGCCAGCCGGTCCAGGGCGTCCTCGGCGTCCCCGTTGGCGATCGCGACCCTGGAACCCAGCTGGAGGGCGAGAACGTCGCGGTAGAAGCCGGTGAGGTCGGTGAGGGCGACGTCGAGGCTGTCCCGCTGGGTCCGGGTACGACGGCGCTTCTGCATGTCCTCCAGGTCCTTCATCACGCCCGCCGTGCCACGCGGCAGCCGCCCGCCCTCGGACGCGCCGAGCGCCGCCTTCAGCTCCTCGGTCTCCTTGCCGTCCGTCTCCTCGGCGAGCTGCTTGGCGTCCTCGGCCGCCGCGTCCACCAGCTCCTGGGCGGCCTTCAGACACGCGCCGATCTCGTCCAGCCGCAGCGGCAGCTTCAGCACGGCGGCACGGCGCGCCCGGGCGGCCGGGTCGGTGGCCAGCCGGCGGGCCCGGTCGACATGCCCCTGGGTGGCCCGGGCGGCGGCCGCGGCCGCCTCGGGCTCGATGCCCTCGCGCCGTACGAGCATGTCGGCGACCGCCTGCACCGAGGGGGTGCTGAGGTTCAGGTGACGGCAGCGGGAGCGGATCGTGGGCAGCACGTCCTCGATCGACGGCGCGCACAGCAGCCAGACCGTGCGGGGGGCGGGCTCCTCGACGGCCTTGAGGACGGCGTTGGCCGACTTCTCGTTCAGCCGCTCGGCGTCCTCGACGAGGATGATCTGCCAGCGGCCGGTCGCCGGGGACGTGTAGGACTTGCGGACCGTGTCGCGCATGTCCTTGACCAGGATCTCCGAGCCGACGGCGGCGACCGAGGTGACATCCGCGTGGGTGCCGATCAGGGCGGTGTGACAGCCGTCGCAGAAACCGCAGCCGGGGACTCCGCCGAGGGCGCGGTCGGGGCTCACGCACTGGAGGGCCGCGGCGAAGGCCCGCGCCGTCTGGTTCCGGCCGGCACCGGGCGGGCCCGTGAAGAGCCAGGCGTGCGTCATCTTCGACGTCTCCGGCGGCGGCTGGTCGGCCGCGGCGGCGGTGACCTGGGCGTCGGCGTCCCGGGCGGCGGCGGTGAGCACCTCGCTCACCCGCTCCTGCCCGACGAGGTCGTCCCATACGGTCATGGGTCACGCCGCCCTTCCGTGCGTCACGCGTCCTGATCCCTGATTCCGGATCCGGAGTCCACCGGTTCCGTGGCCTCGCCCTCCATTGTGCGGGCGCCCACTGACAACGGGTTCCACACCGGCAGGCCCCTCACCGACAGGCCCCTGCCCCTCACCGACGGGAGGCCCGCACCGACGGCAACGGGGGCGGCACCGGTCGGCACCCGACCCGCGCCGCCCCCGTAGGAACGTTTCCGGCCCCCGGAGCCGGGTCAGCCGCGCCGCCCGCGACCCCGTCGGCCCCGCTCGTCGTCGAGCTCCTCTTCCTCGTACGACCCCAGCAGCTCGTCCGCCAGCGACGGCAGGTCGTCCAGCGGGGTCTCCTCGGCCCAGTCGGGCCGGGGGCGCTGCCGCCGGGCCGTACCGTCGTCGTCGACCTGCGGCAGCTCGCGCGTACGGCCCTCGCCGTCGGGGTTCCCGTCCGCCCCTTCCGACCCGCCCGACCGCTCGTCCCGGAAGAAACCGGGCGGCACCCGGTCCGCCGGGGTGTCGGCGGGAGCGGTGGCGTCGTCGCGCACCGGAGGAAGTACGGCGGTCTCGTCGGTCGCGCGCACCTGAGGCAGCACGGCCGTCTCGTCCGCTGCGCCGGGCACCACGGGCGGCCGTATCGCCGTCTCGTCCACGGCCCCGGGCGCCACCGAAGGCAGCACCGCAGTCTCGTCGGACGCCCCCGCCGGTGGCTGTGGGAGCTGCGCCGTCACCTCGGACTCGGACTCCCGGGCGGCGGGCTCGCGGTCCGCGCGCACGGGGCGCAGCACCGCCGTGTCGTCCACCGCGCGCCTCGGCGCCGCCGGCGGTTCGTCGTCCGGCCGCACCACCGGCGTCGGCATGGTCGTCGCCTCCGGAGTCACCCCGGGCGCGGTCGGCCGGGGCGCGGACGACTCCCGAGCGGCCACGTCGGCCGCGGCCGCCGCCTCCGCCGCGGCACGCCGCGCCTGCTCGGCCTTGAGCAGGGCCTCCTCGGCCTTGCGCTGCTTCTCCAGGCGCCGTTCCTCGGCCTCGGCGTGCAGCCGGGCCTCCTCCTCGGCCTGCTGGCGGCGGCGCTCCTCCTCGGCGCGGCGACGGGCCTCCGCCTCCACGCGGGCCTTCTCCTCGGCGAGCAGCCGGGCCTGCTCCTCCTCGGCGCGGCGGCGGGCCTCCTCGGCACGCAGCCGGGCCTCCTCCGCCTGCCGTTCGGCCTCGCGGCGCTGCGCCTCCTCCAGCTCGCGGCGCTTGCGCTCCTCCTCCTCGGCACGGAGCTTGGCGAGCTGCTCCTGGCGCTCCCGCTCCAGGCGCTCCTCCTCGGCCTTGCGCGCGGCCTCTTCCTCGGCCTTGCGGCGGGCCTCCTCCTCGGCGGCCTTGCGAGCCTCCTCGGCGGCCTTGATCTCGGCCTCGGACAGCGGCAGCACGGTGTCGAGGCGGGCCCTGATGACGGTGGTCACCGACTCGGGCTCCTGGCCGGCGTCGACGACCAGGTAGCGGCCGGGGTCGGAGGCGGCCAGCGTCAGGAAACCGGCCCGCACGCGCGCGTGGAACTCCGCGGGCTCCGACTCCAGCCGGTCGGGTGCCTCGGTGAACCGCTCGCGGGCGGTCTCCGGCTCCACGTCCAGCAGGACCGTCAGATGCGGGACCAGTCCGTCGGTCGCCCAGCGGTTGATGCGGGCGACCTCGGTCGGGGACAGGTCGCGGCCGGCGCCCTGGTAGGCGACCGAGGAGTCGATGTACCGGTCGGAGATGACGACCGCCCCGCGCTCCAGGGCGGGCCGGACGACGGTGTCGACGTGCTCCGCGCGGTCGGCGGCGTACAGCAGCGCCTCCGCGCGGTGGGACAGACCGGCGGACGAGACGTCGAGGAGGATCGAGCGCAGCCGCTTGCCGACCGGGGTGGCGCCGGGCTCGCGGGTGAGGACGACCTCGTGCCCCTTGGCGCGGATCCACTCGGCGAGGGCCTCGGCCTGGGTGGACTTCCCGGCGCCGTCGCCGCCCTCCAGGGCGATGAAGAAACCGTTCGTCGTGGGCGCCTGCGCCGGGTCGTCGCCGCCGAGCAGCGCGTCGCGCAGGTCGTGCCGGAGCGGTACGCCCGCGCGGTCGTCGACCTTGGCAAGGACCAGCGCGGCCACCGGCAGCAGCAGCGCGCCGACCAGCATCAGGGTGAACGCGGCGCCGCCGTGCGCGAACACGAACTTGCCGTTCTCCAGCCGGTGCGGCCCGATCAGGGCGGCCACCAGGGGCGCGATCACCGCGCCGAGCGCTATGGCGACCCGGACCACCGCGTGCAGATGCTCGGTGGTGCGGGCCTTGCGGTAGTCCTCGGTCTCCTGGTCGAGCAGGGTGTGGCCGGTGTTGGCGGCCACGCCCGCGCCGATGCCGGCCAGCGCGACGATCAGCAGCACGGTGGTGACGTCCGGGACCAGGCCGCCGGCCAGCAGCGCAATGCCGGTGAAGGCGATCGCCAGCGACAGCAGCCGACGGCGGGAGAGCGTCGGCAGCAGCGCGGGCGCCGTACGGATGCCGACGGCGACCCCGCCGGTCAGCGCGAGCACCAGCAGGCCGTACAGCACCGGGCCGCCGCCCAGGTCCTTGGCGTGCAGCACGGAGACGGCGACCGCGGCGGAGATGGCACCGGCGACGGCGGCGCAGGCCGTCACCAGCAGCGGGATGGCGCCGGTACGGCCCCGGTCGGTGCCGGCGCCGGCCTTGGGGCGACGCAGGCCCTCCAGCGGCGACCGCGCGCGCGGGGTGCGCGTGCCGGGCACCTCCAGGTAGACCAGCACCGAGAGAGAGGCGGCGAACAGACCCGCCGCCACGTACGACCCGAGGGCCGCCTGGTGCTGGGCGAACCACTCGATGCCCGTGCCCAGCAGGTTGTTGACCAGGGAGGCGACGACGAGCGCGGCGGCCGCGAGCGGGACGGCCAGGAAGGTCGTCCGCAGCGACAGGCGGCGCAGTGCGTCCTGGTGGTCCGGCAGCGGTCGTACCGTCGCACCCTCCGGGGGCGGGGCGGGCAGCAGCGCGGGGGCCGCGCCCTCCCGGCAGACCGTCCAGAAGCGCTCGGCGACTCCGGTGACGAAGGCGGTCACCAGCAGCACCGCCGGGGCGTTCTCCGGTGTCCAGTCGATCCACAGGGGCGCGATGATCAGCAGGGCGGCGCGCAGGCCGTCGGCGCCGACCATGGTCCAGCGCCGGTCCAGCGGGCCGTCCTGAGCGGTCAGCGTGGTCAGCGGGCCCAGCAGGACCGCACCGAAGAGCAGGGTGGCCAGAATGCGGACCCCGAAGACGATCGCCACCGCGAACGCCACACCGCGGTAGCCGCCGCCGAACGAACCCTGCGCGATCGCCGCTTGAAGCGTGAGCACGACAAGCACGAGAAGCGCCAGCGTGTCACCCACACCGCTGACTAGCTGGGCGCTCCACAACCGCCTCAGCTCGGGTCGGCGCAGCAGCGAGCGGACGGCGCGTTCGCGGGAATCCGCTACCAGTGCGTCGTCCGGTTCTGTCTGGGGGGCCGTTGGCTGCTCGGCTGGCGTCATGCTTTCAGCCTATCGGCAGCCACCGACAGCCCGTCGCGACCGTCCACAGGTACGCACACCCCGACACCAAGTTGATGCCGGGGCGTTCGCATTGCGAAGACGGTGTGAACCGGTGTGGCCGATATGAACCGACCTGGCCGATAAGAACCGGCACTTCCGGTATGGATACCTGAGGGTGTCTCAGTCCTCCGCGGCCGCCTTGGAAGCCGTCGCCTTTTTGGCGGCCGTCTTCTTCGCGGCCGTCGTCGTCTTGGCGGCGGTCTTCTTGGCTGCCGTCTTCTTCGCGGGCGCGGCCTTCTTGGCGGCCGCCGTCTTCTTCGCGGGCGCCTTCTTCGCCGTCTTCTTGGCGGGCGCCTTGGCCCGCTTCTCGGCGAGCAGCTCGAAGCCGCGCTCCGGGGTGATCTCCTCGACGCTGTCGCCGGAGCGCAGGGTCGCGTTGGTCTCCCCGTCGGTGACGTACGGCCCGAAGCGGCCGTCCTTCACCACGACCGGCTTCTCGCTGACCGGGTCCGTGCCCAGCTCCTTCAGCGGCGGCTTGGCGGCGGCCCGGCCCCGCTGCTTGGGCTGGGCGTAGATCGCCAGCGCCTCTTCGAGGGTGATCGTGAAGAGCTGGTCCTCGGAGGTGAGCGAACGCGAGTCCGTGCCCTTCTTCAGGTACGGCCCGTAGCGCCCGTTCTGCGCGGTGATCTCCTGGCCCTCGGCGTCGGCGCCGACGACCCGCGGCAGCGACATCAGCTTGAGCGCGTCCGCCAGGGTGACCGTGTCCAGGGACATGGTCTTGAAGAGCGACGCCGTGCGCGGCTTGACCGCGTTCTTGCCGGTCTTCGGGGTGCCCTCGGGGAGAACCTCGGTGACGTACGGGCCGTAACGGCCGTCACGGGCGATGATCTGGCGGCCCGTCTCCGGGTCCGCGCCCAGCTCGAAGTCGCCGCTCGGCTTGGCGAGCAGTTCCTCCGCGAGCTCGACGGAGAGCTCGTCGGGCGCCAGGTCCTCCGGCACGTCCGCGCGCTGGTGGCCCTCGGAGTCCTTCTCGCCGCGCTCGACGTAGGGACCGTAGCGGCCGACCCGCAGCACGATGTCGTTGCCCACCGGGAACGACGACACCTCGCGCGCGTCGATCGCGCCCAGGTCGGTCACCAGCTCCTTGAGGCCGCCGAGGTGGTCGCCGTCGCCGTTGCCGGCGTCGGCCGCACCGCCCGTCGCCGCGCCTTCGCCGAAGTAGAAGCGCCGCAGCCACGGCACCGCCTGGGCCTGGCCCGCGGCGATGCGGTCGAGGTCGTCCTCCATCCTGGCGGTGAAGTCGTAGTCGACCAGCCGGCCGAAGTGCTTCTCCAGCAGGTTGACCACGGCGAAGGAGAGGAAGGACGGCACGAGGGCCGTGCCCTTCTTGAAGACATAGCCGCGGTCGAGGATGGTGCCGATGATCGACGCGTACGTCGACGGGCGGCCGATCTCCCGCTCTTCCAGCTCCTTGACCAGCGAGGCCTCGGTGTAGCGGGCCGGGGGCTTGGTGGAGTGCCCGTCGACCGTGATCTCCTCGGCGGAGAGCGCGTCGCCCTCGCCGACCTGGGGCAGCCGGCGCTCGCGGTCGTCCAGCTCTGCGTTCGGGTCGTCGGCGCCCTCGACGTAGGCCTTGAGGAAGCCGTGGAAGGTGATCGTCTTGCCGGAGGCGCTGAACTCGACGTCCCGGCCGTCGGCGGCGGTGCCGGCGATCTTCACGGTGACGCTGTTGCCGGTCGCGTCCTTCATCTGGGAGGCGACGGTCCGCTTCCAGATCAGCTCGTAGAGCTTGAACTGGTCGCCGGTCAGGCCGGTCTCCGCCGGAGTGCGGAAACGATCACCCGAGGGCCGGATCGCCTCGTGCGCCTCCTGGGCGTTCTTCACCTTCCCGGCGTACACGCGGGGGGACGAGGGCAGGTAGTCGGCGCCGTACAACTGCGTGACCTGGGCTCGGGCGGCGGCGACGGCCGTGTCGCTCAGCGTCGTGGAGTCCGTACGCATGTAGGTGATGTAGCCGTTCTCGTACAGCTTCTGCGCGACCTGCATGGTGGCCTTGGCGCCGAAGCCGAGCTTGCGGCTGGCCTCCTGCTGGAGGGTCGTCGTACGGAACGGGGCGTACGGCGAGCGCCGGTAGGGCTTGGACTCGACCGAGCGGACCGCGAACCGGGTGTTCTCCAGGGCGGCGGCGAGAGCGCGGGCGTTCGCCTCGTCGAGGTGGAGGATGTTCGCGCTCTTGAGCTGCCCGAGCGAGTCGAAGTCACGGCCCTGGGCGACGCGCCGGCCGTCGACGGCCTGCAGGCGGGCGACGAGCGACGACGGGTCCGAGGGGTCGCCTGCGCGGCCGGTCGCGAAGGTGCCCGTCAGGTCCCAGTAGTCGGCGGAACGGAACGCGATGCGGTCGCGTTCCCGCTCCACCACGAGCCGGGTCGCGACGGACTGGACACGGCCGGCCGACAGGCGCGGCATGACCTTCTTCCACAGGACCGGCGAGACCTCGTAGCCGTAGAGGCGGTCGAGGATGCGGCGGGTCTCCTGGGCGTCGACCATGCGCTGGTTCAGGTCGCGCGGGTTGGCGACGGCCTCGCGGATCGCGTCCTTGGTGATCTCGTGGAAGACCATCCGCTTGACCGGGACCTTGGGCTTGAGGACCTCCAGGAGGTGCCAGGCGATGGCCTCGCCCTCGCGGTCCTCATCGGTGGCGAGGAAGAGCTCGTCGGAGTCCTTCAGCAGGTCCTTGAGCTTCTTGACCTGCGCCCTCTTGTCGGCGTTGACGACGTAGATCGGCTCGAAGTCGTGCTCGACGTCCACGCCGAGGCGCCGGACCTCGCCGGTGTACTTCTCGGGCACCTCCGCGGCGCCGTTGGGAAGGTCACGGATGTGCCCGACGCTCGCTTCGACGACGTATCCGGGGCCCAGATAGCCCTTGATCGTCTTCGCCTTGGCAGGCGACTCGACGATGACGAGTCGGCGGCCGCCCTGTGCGGTCTCGCTGGTCGGGGACAACTTCGCTCTTCTCTCCGGTTGACGCTGGGGCCTCCCCAGGCCTTGCTCCCGGGGTCGTGGCACGGGCACGGATGCCCGCTCACTTGGTGACGCTGCGGAGTGTGACGGTACATCCCGCCCCCGTGTCAAACGGGAAAAGCCCACAACGGCCACTCGAACGGTAACCCGACTACCGCCATTCCTGCCGCCCGGAGTCCCCGGCCGCTCTCCCGGCCCTGTCCGGAGCGTGATGCTCCGATTACCGGAACGGTGTCCTCAGAGGCGGGTCAGGCAGTACGTCCCGAGGCCCAGCGCGATCACCGCGGCGAGGCTCGCGAGGGTCGCCGATGCGACCTGACTCACACCGTGGGCGACGGGTTCACCACGTCGGACCCGGATGCCGGTCCACACCAGCAGTGCGCCTCCGAACAGGGCGAACACCGCCCCCGCGAAGATCGCCGGTCCGTTCTCCATGACCCGCGCGCCCCTTCCCTGCCGTCCGCGACTGCCCAGCGCCGGGAGACTGGCACGGACGGACGGCGGGTGGGAGTCCGGCGGGCGAAATCGAGGTGAACGGGACACTTTCCCCATCTCGAACATACGACCGACTGACTACGAGGCGAACATTCTCGCCACATTTTTCCCGCCCTTTTCTTTTCCCGGCGCGTCCGGGCGATGGCCGGAACGCCCGGGCGGCGCCCTGCCGAGGCCTACGCGTCCCGCCGGGGCGGGGGGACGGAGAGCAGGGCGGACGGGGCAGGTGCGGCACGGGCGGAATGCCCGGGCAGCGCCCTACAAGGGCCGACGCGTCCCGGCCGGGACGGACGGCGCGGGGCGGACGGCGCGGGGCGGGCTCGGCGTAGCGGGGCGGCGCGGGGCGGGGCGGGGCGGCGCGGGGCGGGGCGGGGCGGGCTCGGCGTAGCGGGGCGGGGCGGGCTCGGCGTAGCGGCGCGGGGCCGGCGCGGCCGGCGGGCGCGGCATGACGACCGGCGGGTGTGTCCCGCGGGTCGGCCGGCAGACCGGGCACGGCCCGCCCTGCCGCGCAACGGAACGGAAGCCGCGCCCTCCGCAGGCGCGGCCGGCCGGTCCGGCCTCACCGTTCGTCAGCTCGCCGGCTCCAGGAACCCCTGCTCCACCAGCAGCCGGATCTGTGCGGGCGTGCGGTCGCGGAGCAACACCGGGTCCTCGCCCATCAGCTGGGCGATGGCATCGAGAATCCGGCCCGCGCTCAGCGAGCCGTCGCACACCCCCGCGAACCCGGCGCCCACCGTGTCCACCTTGGTCGCGCGGCGCATCCCGCGGTGCTGGCGCAGCACCACATGCTCCGGGTCCTCGGCGCCGGGCAGCCCGACCTGCTCCTGGACCACCTCGACGGCGAGCCTGAAGTGACCTTCGAGCAGATCCGCGTCGTCGTGCTCGCGGAGATAGTCGAGGCGTTCGAAGTGCGCGCGGATCGTCTCACCGAGCGGCTGTTCGATCGGATGCGGCCACTCCTCCACCGTGACCGAGGGCACGGCGGCCGCCGTCTTCCGCAGCGTGATCCAGCCGAATCCCACGCCCTTGACCTTGCGCGCCTCGAACTCGTCGAGCCACGCGTCGTACCGCGCCTGGTACTCCGCCGTGTCCCCGCGGTGGTCGCCGGAGTCCCGGAGCCACAACTCGGCGTACTGGTTGACGTCCTGCACCTCGCGCTGCACGACCCACGCGTCGCAGCCGCGCGGCACCCATGACCTGACCCTGTCCTGCCAGTCCTCCCCCGCGACGTGCTGCCAGTTGGCGAGGAACTGCGCGAATCCGCCCTCGGCCAGCCGCTCCCCGGCCTGTTGAACGAGCGAGCGGCACAGATCGTCCCCGCTCATCCCGCCGTCCCGGTACGTCAGCCGGGCCCCCGGCGAGATCACGAACGGCGGATTGGACACGATGAGGTCGTACGACTCCCCCTCCTTGACCGGCTCGAACAGCGAGCCCTCGCGCAGGTCGGCCGCCGGGGCGCCGGACAGCGCCAGCGTGAGGGCCGTGATGTGCAGCGCGCGCGGGTTGAGGTCGGTCGCCGTCACGCGCGTGGCGTGCTGAGCGGCGTGCAGCGCCTGGATCCCGGAGCCGGTGCCGAGGTCGAGCGCGGCGGAGACGGGCGTACGGACGGTGATGCCGGCCAGCGTCGTGGACGCGCCGCCGACACCCAGGACGACGCCCTCGTGGCGCTGCCCGATGCCGCCGGCGCCGCCGACCGCGCAGCCGAGGTCGGAGACGATGAACCAGTCCTCGCCGTCGGGCCCGCCGTACGGCCGTACGTCCACGGTGGCCGCGACCTCGTCGCCGCCCGCGCGGGTCAGCCAGCCGCTCTCCAGAAGGTCGTCCACGGGCAGCATGTCCGCCACGCGCGCGTGCGGAACGGGCTGCTGGAGCAGGAACAGCCGGACGAGCGTCTGCAGCGGTGTGTCCCCGCGGGTGGCCCGGAGGGCGGGCACCGTCTCGCTGCGGGCCAGCGCCGCGTACGCGGGCGCGCCGAGGAGTTCCAGGAGCCCGTCGGCGGTGAAGGAGGCGCCCAGCAGGGCGGTGCGCAGCCGAGCGGCGACGTCGGGGCGGTCGGAGGCGGGCAGGGTGGCGAGGCCGGAGTCAGTCACGCCCTCCATTGTGGCCCGCGCCCCCTTCCGGCCACCGCCTCAGCTCGCGGCGGCCGAGGCCTTACGGACGACCGTCGCCCCATCGGCGCCCATCGCCCCGGGGCACCGGAGGGCTGTCGCCCCGTGCGCTCGCCCCGTGTCGTCAGCTCGCGGTCGACGAGGCCGACGCCGAAGCCGACGACGTCACCGAGACCTTCTTGCAGCTGGCCTGCTCGGCGATCGCGTCCTTGACCTCGCCCTGCTCCAGGGCCTGCAGCGCCGCGGTGCCGCTCTTGTTCTGCGTCTCCAGGTCCGCCATCTGGGAGGCGACGTCGTGCAGACCGGAGGCGAACTTCGCCTGGTCCTTGGTGTCGAGCGCGTCGACCTTCTTCTTCAGGGCGGCGTAGGACGAGGAGAGGCTGTTGAGGTTCTTGACGACGTCCTGCTGGCGCTTGGCGCCGTCGTCGATCCCAGGGGGCGCACCGGCACTGCCGATGGCCGTGGCAAGCGCCTTGTAGCCGTCGGACATGTCCTGGAAGGCCTGGGAGTCGGTCTTCTGGATGGTCGCGGGCGAACTCGTGGTGTCCGAGGCGGTCTGCGCGATGGCCGCGTTGGCCGCCTTGATCTTCGCGTCCTGCGCCGGCACCGCGTCACACACGGTCTTGGCCCAGGCGATCAGCTTGGGGTCGGTGCCCTTGTTGCTGCTGCACCCGGACAGCGCCACTACCAGTACCGCACCGCCGGACAGTGCGGCCGCGAGCTTCTTGTTCACCGGATAGGTCCCTTCAATGGCTCTCGGCCCCCGGAATCTACACGGCACACGGAGCGCACCCCCATGGAGAGCATCCATTAAGTACGCTTTTAGATGGATTTACACCATGAGAGAGAAGGGTCACGACGAGACGACGGGCACACCCGGAGCCGGACCGCCACGGCCGCCCACGACCACGTACGGCCGCGCACGACCACGTACAACCGTGTACGGCCGCGTACGACCGCGTATGGCGACCCCGCGCGCGAGGACCGGCGAGCCCCCCGGCGCACGAAACGGGCGGACGGCGTGTCAGCACACGCCATCCGCCCGCCCGTTGGCCCGGCCCCCTCGCGGGAGCCCCGGTGGCCGTCGTAAGACCGCTTACGAAACCACCGCTGGATCGGCCGACTTGGCCACGCGTTCCGCGCTGTCCTCGTCGTCGCCGACGGTGATACCGCGTCGCTTGGAGATGTACACCGAGCCGACGATCACGATCAGCGCGAGGACCGCGATCAGGATCCGGACGCCGATGCTCTTGTCATGGCCGTACGAGAACTTGATCACCGCTGGTGCGATGAGCAGCGAGACCAGGTTCATGACCTTGAGCAGCGGGTTGATCGCGGGTCCCGCGGTGTCCTTGAAGGGGTCGCCGACCGTGTCGCCGATCACCGTGGCGGCGTGGGCCTCACTGCCCTTGCCGCCGTGGTGGCCGTCCTCCACGAGTTTCTTGGCGTTGTCCCAGGCACCGCCGGAGTTGGCCAGGAAGACGGCCATCAGAGTGCCCGCGCCGATCGCGCCGGCGAGATAGGACCCGAGGGCTCCGACGCCGAGCGTGAACCCGATGAAGATGGGCGCCATCACGGCGAGCAGTCCCGGCGTGGCCAGCTCGCGCAGGGCGTCCTTGGTGCAGATGTCGACGACCTTGCCGTACTCGGGCGTCTCCGTGTAGTCCATGATCCCGGGGTGCTCGCGGAACTGCCGCCGCACCTCGTAGACCACCGAACCCGCCGACCTCGACACCGCGTTGATGGCGAGTCCGGAGAAGAGGAAGACGACCGCCGCGCCGGCGATGAGGCCGACGAGGTTGTTGGGCTGCGAGATGTCCATCGACAGGGTCAACGGAGCGCCCGCACCGGTCAGTTTCACTCCCACGTCCTGCACGTTCGTGGTGATCGCGTCCCGGTACGACCCGAAGAGCGCCGACGCCGCGAGGACGGCGGTGGCGATGGCGATGCCCTTGGTGATCGCCTTGGTGGTGTTGCCGACGGCGTCCAGGTTGGTGAGCACCTGCGCGCCCGCGCCCTCGACGTCACCGGACATCTCGGCGATGCCCTGGGCGTTGTCGGAGACCGGCCCAAAGGTGTCCATGGCGACGATCACACCGACCGTGGTGAGCAGGCCGGTGCCGGCCAGCGCCACCGCGAACAGCGCCAGCATGATCGACGTACCGCCGAGCAGGAACGCCCCATAGACGGCAAGGCCGATCAACAGGGCCGTGTAGACGGCCGATTCGAGGCCGATCGAGATGCCTGCGAGGACCACCGTGGCCGGGCCGGTCAGCGAGGACTTGCCGATGTCCATGACCGGACGCCGGTTGGTCTCGGTGAAGTAGCCGGTCAGCTGCTGGATGACGGCCGCCAGCAGGATGCCGATGGCGACCGCGACCAGCGCGAGGATCCGCGGATCGCCGTCCTTGGCCCTGATGGCCGCGTCGGAGATGCCGTCGAGGTCGGCGTACTTCCCCGGCAGGTACACGAAGACCGCGATCGCGACCAGCACGAGCGAGATCACCGCGGAGATGAAGAAGCCGCGGTTGATGGCGCTCATGCCGCTGCGGTCGCTGCGGCGCGGGGCGACCGCGAAGATGCCGATCATCGCGGTGAGCACACCGATGGCCGGTACCAGGAGCGGGAAGGCGAGACCCGCGTCCCCGAAGGCCGCCTTGCCGAGGATCAGCGCGGCGACCAGGGTCACCGCGTAGGACTCGAAGAGGTCGGCCGCCATGCCCGCGCAGTCGCCGACGTTGTCGCCCACGTTGTCGGCGATGGTCGCGGCATTGCGCGGGTCGTCCTCCGGAATGCCCTGTTCGACCTTGCCGACCAGGTCGGCGCCGACGTCGGCGGCCTTGGTGAAGATGCCGCCGCCGACACGCATGAACATGGCGATCAGGGCGGCGCCCAGGCCGAATCCTTCGAGCACCTTCGGCGCGTCGGCCGCGTACACCAGCACCACACAGGAGGCGCCGAGCAGGCCGAGCCCCACCGTGAACATGCCGACCACGCCGCCCGTGCGGAAAGCGATCTTCATGGCTTTGTGCGAGACGGCGGTGAGATCCTTTTCCGGTTCACCTTCCGCCGGGGTGGCTTCCCGCGCGGCCGCGGCGACGCGGACATTGCTGCGTACGGCGAGCCACATGCCGATATAGCCGGTGGCCGCCGAGAAGGCCGCACCGATCAAGAAGAAGATCGATCGACCGGCGCGTTGATTCCAGTCGTCCGCGGGCAGCAGCAGGAGCAGGAAGAACACCGCGACGGCGAATACGCCGAGGGTGCGCAACTGCCGGGCCAGATAGGCGTTCGCGCCTTCCTGGACCGCCGCTGCGATCTTCTTCATGCTGTCGGTGCCCTCGCCGGCCGCGAGTACCTGGCGCACCAGGATCCAGGCGACCACGAGCGCGGCCAGCGCCACGACGGCGATCACCGCGACCAGGACCCGGTTGTCGTCGGTCAGGACCGCGGCCGCCAGGGTTGTGGGGTGACCCAACTGATGAGGGGTAGAAAGCCCCGCCATTCGTCCTCCTTGACGCTTGGACTGAGCTCAAGATGTGGACGGATTCTAGGTACCCGCGAGTGATCTAAACAGGGGACGGTAAGCGGAATTGGCCTTCTCGTGCTCTTCAGCAAATGATCGAGGTCACGCCGACGAACCCGAAAGTGGTAACGCCCTAAAAGCATTGACGATCACCACTGGCCTATTCGGCGCTTGATCAAATTATCAGGCGATCCGCCGGAGCATTGATCGTGAATTCTTTCACGAATTCGGCGAACGGATGACACCCGAAGGAAAATAACAAGAAGGGCCCTGCTCAGCAGGGCCCTTCTCATGATCGGGTGACTCTCAGGTGAGCGCGACTCCGGGCGGGGTGGTCGGCCAGGTCATGCGGATCAGGCCGCCGTGCTCCCCCGCGGTGACCTCAACGTCGTCGACGAGACCACTGATGACCGCGAGTCCCATCTCGTCCTCCTCGGCCTCCACGTCCGCGTCCGGCGCCGCACCGGTCGCCCGGTCGACGGGAACGGAACGGGGTGCCTCGTCGCCGACCTCGATGGAGAACTGTTTCTCGTCCTCGATCAGCGCCACCCGCACCGGCTCGGTGATACCGGCGCTCTGGTGCAGACCGACAGCGCGGGAACAGGCCTCGCCGACGGCCAGCCGGACCTCGTCCAGGACGGCCTCGTCCACTCCGGCCCTGCGTGCCACCGCCGCCGCCACCAGTCGGGCGGTGCGGACGTGCTCGGGCAGCGCGCTGAAGCGGAGTTCAACGGTGGCCATACGTCCCCCTCGGAACTACAGGCGTGCGGTAGGGGGCCGGATCGCCGAAAACCCGGCCCCCCGATGAATTGCGTCCGTCGCGGGCCTGCGACCCGTGAACGGCTGCCGGCACGGGCATGCGGGCCCGAGCGGGCGGGGGCGACACGGGCCTGCGCACGGCTCTGTACGAGCCCGTGTCGGAGACCGACCGGACGGCGCGGACCGATCGGCGGTCCGGGAGACGTCGGCCGGCCCGGGTCAGTCGGTGGCCGCCACCGCTTCCTCGACCGAGGTGTGGATCGGGAACACCTTGGTGAGACCGGTGATTCGGAAGATCTTCAGAATGCGCTCCTGGTTGCAGACCAGGCGCAGTGAGCCCTCATGGGCTCGCACCCGCTTCAGGCCGCCGACCAGCACGCCGAGCCCGGTGGAGTCGAGGAAGTCCACGCCCTCCATGTCAACGACGAGGTGGAAATTCCCGTCGTTCACCAGCTCGACCAACTGCTCGCGCAGCTTGGGCGCGGTATATACGTCGATTTCGCCACCGACCTCAACGACCGTGCGATCGCCGACGGTACGGGTCGACAGGGACAGGTCCACGAATCCTCCAGCACCTTGCTATCGAGCGGGTCGCCCCTTGGGACACCTCGGCTTGCGGCCCCCGGGACGGTACGCCAGCCGCGATGGCATTCAATCACTTACCGGCAGGCGTGCACGACGCCTTGGCCCCATTGTCCGTCACGCCAGTGACACACTCGGTCCCGATGGCCATAAATCACCGATCCGATCGACCCTCGGCTCCGGCCGCGTCCGGGTTCTCTCCGGGCACGGTCCTGGACCGGCTCGCCTCCGGGCCGAGCCGGGCTTCGCGCATCACTCATACGGAGCACTTGCCCCCGCGGGCGGGTCGGCATGCCGTCTGGCCTGACCGGATTCGTTCGGAGGTCGTCGCGGCGGTGCAGGCGTGCGGCATCGACCATCCCTGGGAGCACCAGGCGCTGGCCGCCGAGCACGCCCTGGACGGCGACTCGGTGGTGGTCGCCACCGGCACCGCTTCCGGCAAGTCGCTGGCCTATCTCGTGCCGGTCCTCTCCACCCTCCTGGACGGCTCCGAGGCACCCAACGGCCGCGGTGCCACCGCCCTCTACCTGGCGCCCACCAAGGCACTGGCGGCGGATCAGTGCCGGTCGGTGAAGGAACTTTCACAACCGCTGGGGACCGCCGTACGGCCCGCGGTGTACGACGGCGACACCCCGTACGAGGAGCGGGAGTGGGTCCGCCAGTACGCCAACTACGTGCTCACCAACCCGGACATGCTGCACCGCGGGATACTTCCCGGGCACGCCCGCTGGTCCTCCTTCCTGAAGTCGCTGAAGTACGTCGTCATCGACGAGTGCCACACCTACCGGGGCGTCTTCGGCTCGCACGTCGCCCAGGTGCTGCGCCGGCTTCGCCGCCTGTGCGCCCGCTACGGCGCCTCCCCGGTCTTCCTGCTGGCCTCCGCGACCGCCGCCGAGCCGGCCGTCGCCGCCCGCCGTCTCACCGGTCTGCCGGTCGTGGAGATCGCCGAGGACGCCTCCCCGCGCGGCGAGCTGGTCTTCGCCCTCTGGGAGCCGCCGCTGACCGAGCTGCACGGCGAGAAGGGCGCCCCGGTCCGCCGTACCGCCACCGCCGAGACCGCCGATCTGCTGACCGACCTCGCCGTGCAGGGCGTGCGGTCGGTGGCCTTCGTGCGCTCCCGGCGTGGCGCCGAGCTGATCGCCCTCATCGCGCAGGAACGGCTGGCCGAGGTCGACCGTTCCCTCGCCCGGCGTGTCGCGGCCTATCGCGGCGGCTACCTCCCCGAGGAGCGGCGCGCCCTGGAACGCGCGCTGCACTCCGGGGAACTCCTCGGACTTGCCGCCACGACGGCCCTGGAGCTGGGTGTGGACGTCTCCGGGCTGGACGCCGTACTGATCGCCGGGTACCCGGGTACGAGGGCCTCTGTGTGGCAGCAGGCGGGTCGGGCGGGGCGCTCCGGGCAGGGCGCCCTCGCGGTCCTGGTGGCCCGCGACGACCCGCTGGACACGTTCCTCGTGCATCATCCCGAGGCCCTGTTCGCCCAACCGGTGGAATCGACGGTCCTCGACCCCGACAACCCGTACGTCCTCGCCCCGCATCTGTGTGCCGCCGCGGCCGAGATCCCGCTCACCGACGACGACCTCGACCTGTTCGGCCCCGCCTGCGAGGAGCTGCTGCCGCAGCTGGAGGCCGCGAAGCTGCTGCGCCGCCGTACCAAGGCCTGGCACTGGACCCGGCGGGAGCGGGCCGCCGAGCTGACCGACATCCGCGGCGAGGGAGGGCGCCCGGTGCAGGTCGTCGAGGAGGGCACGGGGCGGCTGCTCGGCACGGTGGACGCCGGCGCCGCGCACTCCACGGTCCACGAGGGCGCGGTCCACCTGCATCAGGGCCGCACCTACCTGGTGCGTTCCCTGGACCTGGAGGACTCGGTCGCGCTGGTCGAACAGGCCGAGCCGCCGTACTCCACGGTCGCCCGCGACACCACGGCCATCTCCGTCCTGGAGACCGACATCGAGGTCCCCTGGGGCGACGGCCGCCTCTGCTACGGCTCCGTCGAGGTCACCAACCAGGTGGTCTCCTTCCTCCGCCGCCGGCTCATCACCGGCGAGGTACTGGGCGAGACGAAACTCGACCTCCCGCCTCGGACGCTGCGCACCCGCGCTGTGTGGTGGACCGTCACCGAGGACCAGCTCGACGAGGCCCGGATCACCCCGGAGATCCTCGGCGGCGCCCTGCACGCCGCCGAACACGCCTCCATCGGCCTGCTCCCGCTCTTCGCGACCTGCGACCGCTGGGACATCGGCGGCGTGTCCATCCCCCTGCACCCCGACACGCTGCTGCCGACGGTCTTCGTCTACGACGGCCACCCGGGCGGCGCGGGCTTCGCGGAGCGCGCCTTCCACACGGCCCGTGCGTGGCTCACCGCCACCCGGGAGGCGATCGCCGCGTGCGAGTGCGAGGCCGGGTGCCCGTCCTGCATCCAGTCACCCAAGTGCGGGAACGGGAACGATCCGTTGCACAAGCGGGGGGCGGTGCGGCTGCTCGGCGTGCTGCTGAAGGGGGCGCCGGAGGAGAAGCCGACGGAGGGCTAGCGGGCAGCGGGGCCCGCTCTGGCCCGGACCTCCGCCGCGAACGGCCCACCACCCGACGCAGCCGTCACGTCCGAGACGTCTCCCACGATCACGCACCGTGTCAGCCGTGCACCCTGCGCCCTCGCCACCCGGTCCGCCCGGGCGCAGGCCGCGGTGGTGCCCTCGCCCCAGTGATCCGCGGCCGCGAGGGCCGCCATGTCGGCACCCCCGGCCGCGCGGTGCCGGACCACGACAACCTGCCCCAGCCCGAGCACCACGCCGAACACCACGCAGAGGACGCCGATCGCGCCAACGCTCCAGACGGTGGCCGACCCCCGATCCGAGAACCGGCGTCTCACGGCCCCGCCTCCTCCGCCAACGCCACCGCCGACTCCCGCACCTCGAACGGCAGCGCTCCCAGCACCGGCGGCTTCGCCACCACCGTCACCCGGACCTGGTCGCCCTCCCGGCCGACGGTCACCGTCGCGCCGTCCGGCGCCGCCGCCCTCGTCACGGCGACCACCGCGCCCTCGGCGTCCTGCCGCGCGGCGGCCCGCGCCCCGGTGCGGGCGGCGTCCACGCACCGGATCTGGGCGGCCACCACGAGCAGCCCCCACACCAGCGCCATCGTGAACGCCACCAGCACCGGCAGCACCACGGCCGCCTCCGCCGTCACGAATCCGCCATCCGCCCCGCGCCCCCGCTCACATCCGCGCACTGAGGGCTCGTTTCACGATGTCCTGGAGCTCCGCACTGACCTGCCCGCTCGTCACGACCGCGTAGAGCACCGCCGCGAACCCGACGGCGGCGATGATCCCCATCGCGTACTCGGACGTGACCATTCCGGCGTCCCGGCGCAGCAACTGCCGCATCTTCCGGTACATATCGACTCCCTTGAATTCCGAATTCAGTGATCTGTTCCTGTTGACGGCCCGTTATCGCCGCTTTCATCCACCACCCCCTCGCATCACTCCGCCCGCCAGCCCGATCACCACGGGCAGCACCCCGACCGCGACGAACGCGGGGAGGAAACACAGCCCCACCGGCGCGGAGATCAGCACGGCCGCCCGCCGCGCCCGTGCGGTCGCGTTTCTCGCCCACTCCGCGCGAGCGTCCGCGGCGAGCCGGGCGACCGGGGCGGCCGCCGGCAGCCCCGACTCGTCCGCGCGCTCCAGCAGTCGGGCGAGGGCGGCCGCCCCCGGCAGTGCCGCCAACCGCCGCCAGGCGTCCGCCGGTTCGCCGCCCAGCCGGACCTCAGCCGCACCCCGCGCGAGTCCATCCCCGACGGGACCGCCGAGCGCCTCGCCGACGGCCTGCGCGGCGACCACCGGGGCCGCCCCGGCGGCGATGCAGGCGGCCAGCAGGTCGGAGGCGACCGGGAGTTGGCGCGCGGCCCGGGACGCCTCGACCTGCGCCGCCCGTCCCGCGTCTCCCCGCCGGCGCTGCCACCGCCACAGCCCCATGGCCACGCCGAGGCCCAGCAGCGCCCCGACGACCCCACCGAGGAGCACCCAGCCGCCGCACACCACGCCGACCGCCGGCAGCCACCCGCGGACGGCACCTGCGACGTCGGAACGCCGCTCGGGCATCTCCAGGGCCAGCAGTTCGGCCACCCTGCGCCTGGCCCAGCGCCTGCGCCGGGTCCGCTCCAGCAGCCACGCCGACCAGCCCAGGACCAGCAGCACCGCGACCGCTACCCCCAGCCTGTGGACAACCTCCGCGCTCATGCCGCCTCAGCTCCCCGCACGATCCGGACCGCCCACCACATCCCCGCGGCCTCGAACACCACTCCGACGACCAGGCAGCCCAGCCCGGCCCCGGTGTGCAGCAGTACCCGCAGCGGATCGGCGCCCATCGCCGAGCCGAGCAGAAGACCGAGGGCGGGCAGCGCGGCGAGCAGCACCGCGGTGGCCCGGGCCCCGGACAACTGGGCGCGCAGGTCGGCGCGCTGGTCCCGTTCGGCGCGCAGGGCCGCCTCCAGGCGGTCGAGGCCGGCGGCGAGCCCGGCACCCTGGTCGACGGCCACCCGCCAGCACGCCGCGAGGCCCAGCAGGCCGTCGGCGCCCGACTGGCGTGCGGCCGTCGCGAGCGCGCCCGGCACGTCCCCGCCGAAGCGTGCCGCCGCCACCACGGCCGCCTGGGCCTCGCCGAGGCCGGCGGAGTCCCGCGCGGCCCGCAGCAGCGCCTCACCTGGCTGCCGTCCCGCGCGCACCTCACCGGCGAGCGCCCCGCAGAGCACGATCACCGCGTCGGCGCGCGCCTGCCGGAGCCGCCCCGCCTGGCGGGCCAGCCGCAGCCGGCGCAGCACCGGCACCCCGGCCGCCCCCGCGAGGAGCGGGAGCACCGAGGCGGCGACGAGGGCCAGCGCGATGCCGATGGTCAGGGCCCACCATTCGCCCCGCCAACGGCCGCACAGCCGCCGCAACTCCCCGGCCGTCTGCTCCCACAAGGGTGGTCCGGCCGCCACCGCCCCGCCCCCGGCGAGCAACAGCCGCGCCCGCCGTACCTCGCGCTGCCGCTCCGCCAGCAGCCACGCCATGACTCCGCCGCACACCACGACCGCACCCACCGTCGTCTCACCCATCGCACGAACCCCTTTCAACTCACAGATCACTTGCGTCACTTCGCAGCAGCCCCCGCAGCCGCTCCCACCCCGGCTCGCGCGCGAAGGCCTCCGCGCTCCAGCGCAGTGCCGGTACCGTCCGCACCAGACCCGTGGGATCCCGTTCCAGCACATGCACCTCGGCGATCCGCCGGCGGCCCGTGCGGTCCCTTACGAGGTGCAGCACCACCGACAGCGCGGCCGCCAACTGGCTGTGCAGGGCGGCCCGGTCGAGCCCGGCGGCCGTACCGAGTGCCTCCAGGCGGGCGGGGACGTCCGCGGCCGCGTTGGCGTGCACCGTGCCGCAGCCGCCCTCGTGGCCGGTGTTGAGCGCGGCCAGCAGGTGCACGACCTCGGGGCCGCGCACCTCGCCGACGACCAGCCGGTCGGGGCGCATCCGCAGCGCCTGGCGGACCAGGTCCTCCAGGGTGACCAGGCCGGCGCCCTCCTGGTTGGCGGGTCTGGTCTCCAGCCGCACGACGTGCGGGTGTTCGGGCCTGAGTTCGGCCGAGTCCTCGGCGAGCACGATCCGCTCCCCCGGGCCCACCAGACCGAGCAACGCGCTCAGCAGGGTCGTCTTGCCGGTGCCGGTGCCACCGCTGACCAGGAACGAGAGCCGGGCCGCCAGCAGCGCGCGCAGGATCCGGTCGCCGCCCGGTGGCACGGTCCCGGCCACCACGAGTTCATCGAGCGTGAACGCCCGCGGCCGCACCACCCTGAGGGACAGACAGGTGCAGCCGACCGCGACCGGAGGCAGCACCGCGTGCAGGCGGGTGCCGTCGGGCAGCCGGGCGTCCGCCCAGGGTCGGGCGTCGTCCAGGCGCCGGCCGGCCACCGCGGCCAGCCGCTGCGCGAGTCGTCGTACGGCCGCCGCGTCCGGGAAGGCGACGGGGGTCAGTTCCAGGCCGCCGCCGCGGTCCACCCAGACCCGGTCCGGGGCGGACACCAGGACGTCGGTGACCGTGGGGTCGGCGAGCAGGGGTTCCAGGGGACCGCTGCCGACCAGTTCGGAGCGCAGTCGCTCGGCCGCGCCGAGGACCTCGGCGTCGCCGAGCACCCGGCCCTGTGCGCGCAGCGCCTGCGCCACGCGCGCGGGGGTCGGTTCGGCGCCGCTCTCGGCGAGCCAGCGCCGGACCCCGTCGAGCAGCGCCGGGCCGTCCGCGCCCGCGGTACCGGGCCTCATACGCCACCCGCCTCGACGAGCGTGCGCTCCCAGAAGCCCTTGCAGAAGCGGGCCAGTGGTCCGCGGGCGGCGGACCCGGGCGGTTTCCGGTTCGGGCGGGACAGGCCCGGTTCGACGGGCACCTCTCCGGCCAGCGGCAGGCCGAGCAGCCGGGCCACCTCGCGGTCGTCGAGTCCCGGCGCGTACGGGCCCCGTACCGCCACCCGGAGATCGCGCACGACCATGCCGACGGTGGCCGCCACCCGGGCCGCCGCCGCGATCGCACGGAGTTCGGCGGGGACCACCAGGACGGCGAGGTCGAGCTGGGTGAGGACCTCGGCGACCTCGTCGTCCAGGCGGCGCGGCAGATCGACGACGACCGTGCCGCCCCGCCTGCGGACGGCGGCGAGCACCGCGCGGACGGCGGGCGGCGGGATCGCCACGCTGTCGCCGCGGTCCCAGCTGAGGATCCGCAGCGAGTGGAGTTCCGGCAGTGACTCCTCCAGGGCGCCACTGCCGAGCCGGCCGCGGGAGGCGGCGAATGCGGGCCAGCGCAGGCCTTCGGCGGTCTCGGCGCCGAGGAGTACGTCGATTCCGCCGCCCAGTGGATCCGCGTCCACAAGGAGGGTGCGCAGTCCCTCCCGCGCGGAGGTGACGGCGAGGGCGCAGGCCAGCGTGGAGGCACCGGCCCCGCCCCGGCCGCCGATCACCCCGACGGTGAGGGCCGGGCGGCCCACTCCCTCGACGACGTCGGCGATGCGGTCCACGAGCCACTGCTCGCCGTCGGGCAGCATCAGGACGTGGTCCGCGCCGATCTCCACGGCGCGTTTCCACACGTCCGGGTCGTCCTGGTCCTGGCCGACCAGCACCACCCCCCGGCGGCGCGCGGCCCCGCGCACCCGGGGTGCGGCATCGTCGCCGACCAGGACGAGCGGGGCGGACTCCCAGCCGCCGCCGCGTTCCGGTAGCCCGTGATGGACCTCGGGTTTGGCGCCGGCTGCCGCGCACAGGCGCAACAGGTCGTCGAGGAGTTCGGCGTCCTCGGTGACGATCATCGGGCGTCCGGGCCGTCCCGGGGCGGACGGTGGTTCGTGGGTGACAGTTCCGGCCACGTGGGCTTCCCCCTTGGCTGCGTTCTTGCGCGCGGCCTGCGGGCCACGCGATTCCCATACGTGTGAAGAACCGGCAAGCGGCCTCCATATGCACGGCCGACAGAAACCGGCCATGGGCGCCCGACAATCGGAACCGGCCATGAACTCGCCGCCGCCGGAGCGGGCTGGAATCACGGTGCAGCGAACCCGGAAATCGTGTGGATCTTGGTCCAAAACTGTGGACAACTCGATGGTTGTGAATATCGCTGCCACCCATACCGGTGAGGCCCGTTCTGGGCTCTGTGCGACTTCCACAGCGCAGCGCTACGACTACGCAGTGTGACGGATCATGGGTAGGCGAAAGGGGCGGCCGCAGCCGCCCGACCAAGGTCCCAGGACCCGGAGAAGAGAGGAAAAACCCGTCCGGACATGCGACGACCCCCACCGGGGGGGAGAGTGGGGGTCGTCTCCACGGCCGACTCGGGGGGGGAGGAGCCGGACCGGGTTAGCACGGTCGCGAACGATCCGTGACTTCCATGGTGTACCCGAGAGCCCTCTCAGGCAAACCCACGCGCCCCACCTTACGCCGAATGGTGGGCGCCTATGCTCGGGGCTGTGGAAAACCACTCCTTGCCCCGCACAGCGGCCTTCTTTGACCTGGACAAGACGGTCATTGCGAAGTCGAGCACCCTCACCTTCAGCAAGTCGTTCTACCAAGGCGGTCTGATCAACCGCAGGGCGGCGCTGCGCAACGCGTACTCCCAGTTCGTGTTCCTGGTCGGCGGTATGGACCACGACCAGATGGAGCGCACCCGCGCGTACCTGTCCGGTCTGGTCCGTGGCTGGAATGTCCAGCAGGTCAAGGAGATCGTCGCCGAGACCCTGCACGACCTGATCGACCCGATCATCTACGACGAGGCCGCGTCCCTCATCGAGGCCCATCACCGGGCCGGCCGGGACGTCGTCATCGTCTCCACCTCGGGCGCCGAGGTGGTCGAGCCGATCGGCGAACTGCTGGGCGCCGACCGGGTGGTGGCCACCCGCATGGTCGTCGGTGACGACGGCTGCTACACCGGCGAGGTGGAGTACTACGCCTACGGTCCGACGAAGGCCGAGGCGGTCCGGGAGCTGGCCGCCTCCGAGGGGTACGACCTCGAACGCTGCTACGCGTACAGCGACTCGGCCACCGACCTGCCGATGCTCCGGTCCGTCGGGCATCCGCACGCGGTGAACCCGGACCGGGCCCTGCGCCGCGAGGCACTCGGGCGCGGCTGGCCGATCCTGGACTTCCACCGCCCGGTCCGGCTCAAGCAGCGGATCTCCGCGCCCCCGCGCCCGGCCCTGGTCGCCGCGGCCGCGATAGGAGCGGCGGCCGCCACCGCGGGCCTGGTCTGGTACGCGAGCAGGCGCCGGAACCCGGTTGCCTGAACCGGCGCACCACCCCCTCTTTCACCCGTTCGGCCGCTCCACGCCCCTTTTCCGCTCCTTAGTGCGTATTTGAAGTCAAAAGTAAAGAACTGCAGGCAGGGGTTCCGCTTGCTCCGGGCTTGCAGTACAAAGGGGTTAGCGGCCCGCGAGACCGAAGGACATCCGAGAGGATCACCTTTTTAAACGCATTTGGCCCCACGGACCCCGCATGGACACCGGGCACCCACGCGACGTCGACCCGTCGATTACGGGCCAGCCGCACCAGGTGACGGGCAAAGTACCCGACCTGATGGGCGACATTTCGAGGACGCCTGGTAACCCGGTGAACATGCCAGCGGCGGTACGAGAACTCGTACCGCCGCAACCCGTTCCGGCAGCCTTCCCGGCCGCCCGTGGCCTTTACGCCGCGCCGCGCTGCAGCGCCTCGCAGACCGCGGTCGACTCCCGGACACCCAGCTCGACCGCGCGGCCGCAGTGCGCGATCCAGGCAGCCATGCCGTCCGGGGTGCCCGAGACATAGCCGTCCAGGGCCGCCAGATACGAGGCGCGCCCCAGCTCGGCGTGGCCGACCTCGGCGGGACAGATCGACTTGGGGTCGAGGCCGCTGCCGATCAGCACGATCCGCTCGGCCGCGCGCGCGACCAGCCCGTTGTGCGAGGTGAAGGGCCGCAGCGCGAGCAGCTCGCCGTGCACCACGGCGGCTGTCACCAGCGCCGGCGCGGAACTTCCCGCGATGATCAGCTCGGCGAGCCCGTCGAGGCGCCCCGACACCTCGTCGGCGTCCGGCAGCGGCAGCTCGATCAGCGGCTCGTCGACGCCTTCACCGGCCCGGCGCGGCCGGCCCACCTCGTCGTCCCCGGTCGCGGCCGCCACCAGATGCAGCCGGGCCAGTACGCGCAGCGGCGACTGCCGCCAGATGGACAGCAGTTGGCCCGCCTCGGCGGTCAGCCGCAGGGCCGCGCCCACCACGCGCGCCTCGTCGTCGACACCGAAGTCGGAGCGCCGCCGGACCTCCTCCAGCGCCCAGTCGGCGCCGGACAGCGCCGCACTGCCCCGGGCGCCGCGCAGGGCGGCCTCGGACGTGACGGCGTTGCTGCGGCGTCGCATGACCCGGTGCCCGTAGACCCGGTCCACGGCCTTGCGCACGGACTCCACGGACTCGGCCACACCGGGCAGCGAGCCCAGGGCCGCGAGCGGATCGGCGGTCGCACGTGTCGTACTCATGAGTACGACCCTACGCACCTGCGGCCCACCACTCCACGAAGGAGTGGTCTTCTTCACTTCACCCGACACGTACAGCTATCAGCCGACTACTCTTCGTGAACATGAAAATTGCTTTCGTCGGGAAGGGCGGCAGCGGCAAGACCACGCTCTCCTCCCTGTTCATCCGCCACCTCGCGGCCGCCGGCGCGCCGGTCGTCGCCGTCGACGCCGACATCAACCAGCACCTGGGCCCCGCGCTCGGCCTCGACGAGCGGGAATCGGCGGCCCTGCCCGCGATGGGCGAGCGGCTCTCCGTGATCAAGGACTACCTGCGCGGCCACAACCCGCGCATCGCCTCCGCCGCGACCATGATCAAGACCACTCCGCCCGGCGAGGGCTCGCGGCTGGTCCGGGTACGGGAACCCAATCCGGTGTACGACGCCTGTGCGCGCCCGGTGGAACTCGACGGCGGCGCCGTCCGTTTGATGGTCACCGGGTCCTTCACGGACGCGGACCTGGGAGTCTCCTGCTACCACTCCAAGACGGGAGCGGTCGAGCTGTTCCTGAACCACCTCGTCGACGGCCCCGACGAGTACGTCGTGGTCGACATGACGGCGGGTTCGGACTCCTTCGCCTCCGGCATGTTCACCCGCTTCGACATCACGTTCCTCGTCGCCGAGCCGACCCGGAAGGGGGTCTCCGTCTATCGCCAGTACAAGGAGTACGCCCGGGACTTCGGCATCGTGCTGAAGGTCGTCGGCAACAAGGTGCAGGGGCAGGACGACATCGACTTCCTCCGCGCGGAGGTCGGGGACGACCTGCTGGTCACGGTCGGGCACTCGGACTGGGTGCGCGCCATGGAGAAGGGCCAACCGCCCCGGTTCGAGCTCCTGGAGGACGACAACTCCCGCGCCCTGCGCACCCTCAAGGTCGCCGCCGACGCGACGTACGAGCTGCGGGACTGGGAGCGCTACACCCGGCAGATGGTCCACTTCCACCTGAAGAACGCCCAGTCGTGGGGCAACGAGCGCACCGGGGCCGACCTGGCGGCACAGATCGACCCCGGCTTCGTGCTCGGCGAGGGAGTGGCGGCGCCCGTCTGACGGAGGTGGGCTCTCCGCCGACGGGGAGCCGACTCCCGCCCGCCGCCTACTGCTTGACCGCCGGCGCCCCGGGCACCCCCTTCGGTGCCGGGGCGGGGCGGCCGGAGAGGAAGGACGCCCAGCCCTGCCGCGGGGCCTCGCCCACGTTCAGGGTGCGCAGCCTCGCAAGGACCTGCGGGTCCTGGGCGTCCAGCCAGTCGGCCAGCTGGTGGAAGGAGACACAGCGCACCTCGGGCTTGTTGCAGACGTTCTCGACGACCTCGTCGATGGCCCGCATGTAGGTGCCGCCGTTCCAGGACTCGAAGTGGTTGCCGATGACGAGCGGTGCACGGTTGCCGTTGTAGGCCCGGTTGAAGCCCTGGATCAGCCCGTCACGCATCTGGTCGCCCCAGTAGTCGTACTTGTCGGGGTCGCCCTGGGTCGAGGTGCCGGACTGGTTGACCATGAAGTTGTAGTCCATGGTCAGCTGCTCGAAGGAGTGCCCGGGGAAGGGGACGAGCTGCATCGACAGGTCCCACAGCCCTTCCTTCCTCTTGGGCCAGACCTGGTCGTTGACACCGCTGGTGTCGTAGCGGAAGCCCAACTGGCTCGCCGCCTTCATGAAGTTCTTCTGCCCCTCGAGGCAGGGGGTGCGGGCGCCGATGAGCTCCTTGTCGTAGTCGAAGGGCAGCGGTGCGGCGTTCTTCATGCCCGTGTTGGTCTTCCAGTTCTTCACGAACTGCTTGGCCTGGGCGATCTCGCTCTTCCACTCCGCCACCGACCACTCACCGACACCCCCGTCGGGGCCGCAGAAGTGCCCGTTGAAGTGGGTGCCGATCTCGTTGCCCTCCAGCCAGGCCAGCCGCAGCTGCTTGACGGTGTCGGAGATGCCCTGCTCGTCGTTGAAGCCGATCTCGGAGCGGCCGGGCGAGTGCTGCGGGGGCCGGTAGAGGTCACGTTTCTCCTCGGGCAGCATGTAGACGCCGCTGAGGAAGTACGTCATGGTCGCGTTGTTCTCCTTGGAGACCTTGCGGAAGTGCGAGAACAGCTTCTGGCTGTCCTCGCCCGCACCGTCCCAGGAGAACACCACGAACTGCGGGGGCTTCTGCCCCGGCTGGAGCTTCTCCGGCCGGGGCAGATGGGGCTGCGCCCCGGTGTACGCGGTGGAACCGTCGCCGATCAGACGGACCATGCTCTGGGGCGCCGGCGCTCCCTTCTGCGGCCCGGACGTCCCTTCTTTCGTGTTGGTGCCGGTCGCGCAACCCGCCAGCGACGCGGCACATGCCGCGGCGGCCACGGCGCCGACGGCGATCCTCTGGGTGGCGGCCAATTCCGCCCACCTTCTTCCTTCTCTCGGCAAACGCCGATCACGGCGTTTTATGGCGGTGTGCCGGGTATGTGCCGACAGCGCCGCCAAGGTCGCATAGGACCGAGAGAGGGATTAATACGACAAGCCGATGAACTGCTCACTTCACCCATGGAGGTGAAGATGTGCCCCATTTGCGCAGAAAATCCATGCCTGACCTTTACTCTGCATTACGATTCGTTTACCGAGTGTTGATTCATCCCGCCACTGCACGCCGTGCCCCACGGCCGCGACCAAGCCCCAGCCCGCTGGCGAGGGGTCCCCCTGTTCCGCGACCGCGCTGCCCCGGAGGAGACGGGAAACATGTCATCAGCCTGCGTACCCACCCACCCCGAGAACCTCGGCCCGGCCCAGGCCGGAGCCCGGGCCGGAGCCACAAGTCCCCAGCGCACCAAAGGCGCTGACCGGCCGCCGAGCCCGCCCACGCCCCCACGCCGGCGTTTCCTGATCGAGGGCGCCGACCTGTCCGCGTCCCTCTCGGTCTTCCTGATCGCCCTGCCGCTCTCCCTCGGCATCGCCCTCGCCACCGGCGCCCCCCTGCAGGCCGGGCTGGTGGCGGCGGCCGTCGGCGGACTGGTCGCCGGGCGGCTCGGCGGCTGCCCACTCCAGGTCAGCGGCCCGGCCGCCGGGCTCACCGTGGTCACCGCCGATCTGATCCACCGCTACGGCTGGCAGGCCACCTGCGGCATCACCGTCCTCGCCGGACTGGCCCAACTCGGCCTGGGCTGCCTGCGGGTGGCCCGCACCGCGCTCGCCGTCAGCCCGGCCGTGGTGCACGGCATGCTCGCCGGCATCGGTGTCACCATCGCCGTCGCCCAGTTGCACATCGTGCTCGGCGGCAACCCGCAGAGCTCGGTCCTCGCCAACCTCCGCGCACTGCCCGCCCAGTTGGCGAACCTGCACCCGGCCGCCGTGGCGATGAGCGCGCTGACCCTGGCCCTGCTGTTCGGCTGGCCCCGGATCCCCGGCAGAGCGGGCCGTCTGCTGCGCACGGTCCCGGCGGCCCTGGTCGCCGTCGCCGGTGCGACCGCGACCGCCACGCTCACCGGGCTCACGCTGACCCGGGTCGACCTGCCGTCCTGGAGCAGCCATGCCCTGGCGGGGCTGCCCGAGGGACCGGTGCTCGGCATCGTGGCCGCCGTGCTCACCACCACGCTGGTGTGCAGTGTGCAGTCGCTGCTCGGCGCGGTCGCCGTGGACAAGCTGGTGGCCGGCCGTCCCGGAACCCAGTCCCGGGTCGGCCGGTCCGACCTGGACCGCGAACTGCTCGGTCAGGGCGCGGCCAACATCGTCTCCGGGGCGCTCGGCGGACTGCCGGTCGCGGGGGTCGCGGTGCGCAGTTCGGCCAATGTGCAATCCGGTGCCGTCAGCCGGAACTCCACGATGCTGCACGGCGTTTTCGTAGTAGTCGCCGCGCTGCTGATGGTCCCGGTCCTGGATCTCATCCCGCTCGCCTCGCTCGCCGCCCTGGTGATGGCCGTCGGCATCCAGATGGTGTCCCTGCACCACATCCGCACGGTGACCCGCCACCGTGAGGTCGCGGTGTACGCCGTCACCACACTCGGCGTCGTGATGCTCGGCGTCCTGGAGGGCGTGCTCCTCGGGGTCGCCGTGGCCGTCGCCGTCGCCCTGAACCGCCTCGCCCGCACCCTCATCACCCATGAAGAGAAGGGAGGAGTCCATCGCGTACACGTAAGAGGGCAGCTGACGTTCCTGGCGGTGCCCCGGCTCAGCAGAGCCCTGCACCTCGTGCCCCAAGGAGCACCCGCCGTCGTGGAGTTGGACGGCTCGTTCATGGACCACGCGGCGTACGAGTCACTGCGGGACTGGCGCCGGGCCCACATCGCACAGGGCGGCTCCGCCGAGCTGACCGGTTGCCGGGTGGGCGTGCGCTCACCGGAGTACGTCGGCCACGGACCTGAGCACGGGCCTCGCCCCGAGCCCCGTGCCGGTCACGGACATGGGCCGGGCCTCGTCAGGTCGGGCCTCGCCCGCTGGGGCGGCGGCAGGGCCGGCGGAGCCGGTCATGAGCTCGCGCAGGGGATCGGCCTGTTCCAGCGCGACACCGCGCCCCTGGTACGGGAGGAGCTGGCCCGGCTGGCGCGCGAGGGGCAGCGGCCGTCGCAGCTCTTCCTCACCTGCGCCGACTCCCGGCTCGTCACCTCGATGATCACCTCCAGTGGCCCGGGTGACCTGTTCGTGGTCCGCAACGTCGGCAATCTGGTTCCCCTTCCGGGTGAGGAGAACGGCGACGACTCGGTGGCGGCCGCGATCGAGTACGCGGTGGACGTACTGAAGGTGCGGTCCATCACGGTGTGCGGGCACTCCGGGTGCGGGGCGATGCAGGCGCTGCTGAGTTCCGGTGCCGAGGGCGGCACGAGTCCGCTCGGACGCTGGCTGCGGCACGGGCTGCCGAGCCTGGCGCGGGTGGCCGACGCAGGCCGTCCGGGGGTCCGGCTGGCCGGGCGGGCGGCGGCGGACACGGCGGAGCGGCTCTGTCTGACCAATGTGGTCCAGCAGCTGGAGCATCTGCGGGCGCACGACTCGGTGTCGCGGGCGCTGGCGGCCGGCGAGCTGGAGCTGCACGGGATGTACTTCCATGTGGGCGAGGCGCAGGCGTATCTGCTGGGCCGGCCCGAAGGCGAGGAAGAGGGAGAGGTGTTCGAGGGGGTACCGGGCGCGGAGGAGCTGCGCAGCCCGGCCTGAGGAGGCGGCGAGGACCTGTCGGCGCCGTCCAGGCCGGCACCGGCGGGCCCTGCGTGTCCCACCGCAGCCGACAGGTCTAAACCAATTTTTCGACGGCCCTTGTCACCGGGCCCCCGGGTCTGATGAGCTGTGGCCTGGGACACAACGGACACCCTTGGAAAGGGAGATGTCGTGAGCAACGAAAGCCTGGCCAACCTCTTGAAGGAGGAGCGACGCTTCGCGCCGCCTGCTGACCTGGCCGAGAACGCCAATGTCACGGCCGAGGCGTACGAACAGGCCAAGGCTGACAGGCTCGGCTTCTGGGCCGAGCAGGCCCGCCGGCTGACCTGGGCCAAGGAGCCGACCGAGACGCTGGACTGGTCGAACCCGCCGTTCGCGAAGTGGTTCAAGGACGGCGAGCTCAATGTCGCGTACAACTGCGTGGACCGGCACGTGGAGGCCGGCCGTGGCGACCGGGTCGCCATCCACTTCGAGGGCGAGCCCGGCGACAGCCGTGCGATCACCTATGCCGAGCTGAAGGACGAGGTCTCCAAGGCGGCGAACGCCCTGCTGGAGCTGGGAGTCCGCAAGGGCGACCGGGTCGCGGTCTACATGCCGATGATCCCGGAGACGGCGATCGCGATGCTCGCCTGCGCCCGGATCGGCGCCGCGCACTCCGTGGTCTTCGGCGGCTTCTCGGCGGACGCGCTCGCCACCCGTATCCAGGACGCGGACGCCAAGGTGGTCATCACCTCCGACGGCGGCTACCGGCGCGGCAAGCCGTCCGCGCTCAAGCCGGCCGTGGACGAGGCGGCCGGCAAGGCCGGCAACGTCGAGCATGTGCTGGTCGTCCGGCGCACCGGGCAGGAAGTGGCCTGGGACGACACCCGGGACGTGTGGTGGCACGAGATCGTCGAGCGGCAGTCCGCCGAGCACACGCCCGAGGCCTTCGACGCCGAGCACCCGCTGTTCATCCTCTACACATCCGGTACGACGGGTAAGCCGAAGGGCATCCTGCACACCTCGGGCGGCTACCTCACCCAGGCGTCGTACACGCACTGGGCGGTGTTCGACCTCAAGCCGGAGACGGACGTGTACTGGTGCACGGCCGACGTCGGCTGGGTGACCGGCCACTCGTACATCGTGTACGGGCCGCTGGCCAACGGCGCGACGCAGGTGATGTACGAGGGCACTCCGGACACCCCGCACCAGGGCCGGTTCTGGGAGATCGTGCAGAAGTACGGGGTGACGATCCTGTACACGGCGCCCACCGCGATCCGGACGTTCATGAAGTGGGGCGACGACATCCCCGCGAAGTTCGACCTGTCCTCCCTGCGGGTGCTGGGTTCGGTGGGCGAGCCCATCAACCCCGAGGCCTGGATCTGGTATCGCAAGCACATCGGCGCCGACCGGACCCCCATCGTGGACACCTGGTGGCAGACCGAGACCGGCGCGATGATGATCTCGCCGCTGCCGGGCGTCACCGCGACCAAGCCCGGTTCCGCGCAGACCCCGCTGCCCGGCATCTCGGCCACGGTGGTGGACGACGAGGCGCACGAGGTGCCCAACGGCGGTGGCGGCTATCTGGTGCTGACCGAGCCGTGGCCGTCGATGCTGCGCACCATCTGGGGCGACGACCAGCGGTTCCTGGACACCTACTGGTCGCGTTTCGAGGGCAAGTACTTCGCCGGTGACGGGGCGAAGAAGGACGACGACGGCGACATCTGGCTGCTCGGCCGGGTGGACGACGTCATGCTGGTCTCCGGGCACAACATCTCCACGACCGAGGTGGAGTCGGCGCTGGTGTCGCACCCTTCGGTCGCCGAGGCGGCCGTGGTCGGCGCGGCGGACGAGACGACCGGGCAGGCGATCGTCGCCTTCGTGATCCTGCGGGGCACGGCGAACGCCGAGGACGAGGGCCTCGTCAACGAGCTGCGCAACCACGTCGGCGCCACGCTCGGCCCCATCGCCAAGCCGAAGCGGGTGCTGCCGGTGGCGGAGCTGCCGAAGACCCGCTCCGGCAAGATCATGCGCCGGCTGCTGCGCGATGTCGCCGAGAACCGCCAGCTCGGTGATGTGACCACGCTGACGGACTCGACGGTCATGGACCTCATCCAGGCGAAGCTCCCGGCGGCGCCGAGCGAGGACTGATCCCGACCGAAGGTCCCAGAAGGGGCGCCCGGCGCGAAACGCGCCGGGCGCCCCTTTTGCACCTACCGTGAGACTCACCTGGCAACGCTCGCCACACCTTAGGTAAAGTAAGCAAAGTAGCGTGTTCCTCAAGGTGTGCCGGGAAGTCTGGTCGGCAAGTAGACCCGTCCTGCCCACCGACCGGAGGTCTCCGTGTCCGCGCCCCGCACCACCCCCGCCCGCAAGGTCCTCGGCCGGCTCTCGCTGCCCGAGCGGACCATCGTGGCGGACGCGCTGCGGGCCGAGACCGTGGGCGGTGTGCTGCTGCTGATCGCCGCGATAGCCGCCCTGGTCTGGGCGAACGTCCCGGCGCTGCGCCACAGCTACGAGACCGTCGGTGACTTCCACCTCGGCCCGGGCGCCCTCGGCCTGAACCTCTCCGTCACCCACTGGGCCGCCGACGGCCTGCTCGCGGTCTTCTTCTTCGTCGCCGGCATCGAACTCAAACGCGAGCTGGTGGCCGGCGACCTGCGGGACCCGAAGGCGGCCGTGCTGCCGGTGGTCGCCGCGCTGTGCGGGATGGCCGTACCGGCGCTCGTCTACACCCTCACCACCCTCGCCGGCGGCGGCTCCACCCAGGGCTGGGCGGTGCCCACGGCCACCGACATCGCCTTCGCGCTGGCCGTGCTGGCCGTCATCGGCACCTCGCTGCCGGGCGCCCTGCGCGCCTTCCTGCTCACCCTCGCGGTCGTCGACGACCTGTTCGCGATCCTGATCATCGCGGTCTTCTTCACCGCCCGGATCGACTTCGCGGCGCTCGGCGGCGCGGCCTTGGGCCTCGCCGTCTTCTGGCTGCTGCTGAGGAAGGGCGTACGCGGCTGGTACGTGTACGTGCCGCTCGCCCTCGTCATCTGGGCGCTGATGTACAACAGCGGCGTGCACGCGACCATCGCCGGTGTCGCCATGGGCCTGATGCTGCGCTGCACCACCCGCAAGGGTGAGCAGCACTCCCCCGGCGAGCACATCGAGCATCTGGTGCGACCGCTGTCGGCAGGGCTCGCCGTGCCCCTGTTCGCGCTCTTCAGCGCCGGCGTGAAGGTGTCCGGAGGGGCGCTCGGGGACGTGTTCGGCAGACCCGAGACGCTCGGCGTGGTCCTCGGACTGGTGGTCGGCAAGACGGTCGGGATATTCGGCGGGACCTGGCTGACCGCTCGCTTCACCCGGGCCTCGCTCAGCGAAGACCTGGCCTGGGGCGACGTCTTCGCGGTCGCCTCGCTCGCCGGTATCGGCTTCACCGTGTCGCTGCTCATCGGCGAACTCGCCTTCGCCGGCGACGCCGTACTCACCGACGAGGTCAAGGCCGCCGTGCTCACCGGCTCGCTGATAGCGGCCCTGTGCGCCACGGTGCTGCTGAAAATACGCAACGCCCGCTACCGGCGGCTGGTCGAGGCCGAGGAGCGGGACGACGACCTCGACGGCATCCCGGACGTCTACGAGCAGGACGACCCGGCGTACCACCTGCGGATGGCGGAGATCTACGACCGCAAGGCCGCCGAACACCGCCGCATAGCCGCCGAGAAAGCCGGGCAGGCCGCCGGGTAGGCGCCGGCGAAGGTCACCACGGGCACGACCGGGCAGGGGCCGCCGAAGGCCGTCACAGGCGCGACGCGCCTGCCGAAGTGCCGGGCGGGGCAGGCGCGCAGGGCAACCGTCCGGCATGATCTGACGAGACGGTACAAAAGACGATGACAAGTACGCAGAGGGAGACCGCGATGAGCGCACCCGACGGCAGCCCGGTCGGTGCCGAACGCAGCATCGGCCAGTTGTTCGCCTCGGCCACGTCCGAGATGTCGGCGCTGGTGCACGACGAGATCGCGCTGGCCAAGGCCCAGCTGAAGCAGGACGTCAAGCGGGGCGCGACGAGCGGTGGCGCCTTCTCGGCGGCCGGTGTGCTGCTGCTGTTCTCCCTGCCGATGCTCAACTTCGCGCTGGCATACGGCATTCGGACCTGGAGCCACTGGAACCTCGCGATCTGCTTCCTGCTCTCCTTCGCGGCGAACGTCCTGGTGGCCGTCGCCCTCGCGCTGGTCGGCGTGGTGTTCGCGAAGAAGGCCAAGAAGGGCCAGGGCCCGCAGAAGGTCGCCGCGTCGGTGAAGGAGACGGCGGGCGTACTGCAGAACGCCAAGCCGCATCCGCGTCCGGCACTCCCCAGGGATGACATGCCGGCCATCGAGGCTGTGGGACGCTCGTCGTCATGAGCGATCCCGCCCCCTCGGCCGTACGGCTCGAAGGCCCCTGGACCCACCGGGACGTCGCGGCGAACGGCGCGCGCTTCCACATCGCCGAACTCGGCGACGGCCCGCTGGTCATGCTGGTGCACGGCTTCCCGGAGTTCTGGTGGACCTGGCGGCACCAGCTGGTCGCGCTCGCCGACGCGGGCTTCCGGGCCGTCGCCATGGACCTCAGGGGCGTCGGCGGCAGCGACCGGACCCCGCGCGGCTACGACCCGGCCAACCTCGCCCTCGACATCACCGGCGTGATCCGCTCGCTCGGCGAGCCGGACGCCGCGCTGGTCGGCCACGACCTGGGCGGTTATCTGGCGTGGACCGCGGCCGCGATGCGCCCCAAGCTGGTACGACGCCTCGCGGTGGTGTCCATGCCGCACCCGCGGCGCTGGCGCTCGGCGATGCTCCGGGACCGCCGGCAGTCCGCCGCCGCCTCCTACATCTGGGGCTTCCAGCGGCCGTGGGTCCCCGAGCGGCAGCTCACCGCCGACGACGGGGCGCTGGTCGGCCGGCTGATCCGGGACTGGTCGGGGCCACGGCTGCCCGAGGACGAGACGGTGGAGACGTACCAGCGGGCCATGTGCATCCCCTCCACCGCGCACTGCTCGATCGAGCCGTACCGCTGGCTGGTGCGCTCGCTGGCCCGCCCGGACGGCATCCAGTTCAACCGTCGGATGAAGCGCCCGGTGCGCGTCCCGACGCTGCATCTGCACGGCTCCCTGGACCCGGTGGCCCGCACCCGCAGTGCGGCCGGCTCCGGCGAGTACGTCGAAGCCCCGTACCGCTGGCGGCTGTTCGACGGACTCGGGCACTTCCCGCACGAGGAGGACCCGGTCGTGTTCTCCACCGAACTGGTCAACTGGCTGAAAGACCCCGAGCCCGATCGGTGACCGCGCCGATGCGCCCGGTATCCGGATCTGCACACCTGTTCTACGAACGGCCACATGCCCCGCGCATAGGCCGATTGAGGGCCGTGCCGGAGGTTATCGACCTTGGGGCGGGGGCAGACGTCGGGGTATGGGCTGGACGCACGACTACAGTGACGCACCCCGCAACCGCCGTACGACAGGCGGTCTGAACTCCCATCGAGGAGCCGCCCCGCAGTTGCCGGGCACGGACCTCAGGGTGGGGATTCCGCACATCCTGCGGCGCCGGGCCCGCTGGGTCTCGGTCCGTCTGCGCCATACCCGCGCATGATCCCTCACAGCGCGCAGCTGTCGGTCCCGACCTGCTGATTCGCGGTACGGCCCCGGGCGATGTCCGCCTGGATCTCGCCGGCCGTGAGGGCGTACCCGGTGTCCGCGTCGTCCAGTGACTTCGCGAAGACGACCCCGTACACCTTGCCCTGAGGCGTGAGCAGCGGGCCGCCGGAGTTGCCCTGACGGACGGTCGCGTACAGCGAGTAGACGTCACGACGGACGGTGCCCCGGTGGTAGATGTCCGGGCCGTTGGCGGTGATACGGCCGCGCACCCGGGCGGCACGGACGTCGTACGACCCGTTCTCCGGGTACCCGGCGACGATCGCGCTGTCGCTGGTCCCGGCGTCCGCCGCGGAGAACTTCAGGGCCTTCGCCGGCAGGTCCGGCACGTCGAGTACGGCGATGTCGCGCTGCCAGTCGTAGAGGACGACCTTGGCGTCGTACTTGCGGCCCTCGCCGCCGATCTGGACGGTGGGCTCGTCGACGCCGCCGACCACGTGCGCGTTGGTCATGACACGGCGGTCGGCGAAGACGAAGCCGGTGCCCTCGAGGATCTTGCCGCAGCTCTGCGCGGTGCCCGTCACCTTGACGATGGACCGCTTGGCGGTGGTGGCCACCGCGCTGTTCGCGAGCGCCGGGTCGGGCGGTGAGACATCGGTGATCGGCTCGTTGGCGAAGGGGCTGAAGACCTGCGGGAAACCGTTCTGCGCGAGGACCGCGGAGAAGTCCGCGAACCAGGTGTCGGCCTGGTTGGGCAGCGCTCTGGACACCCCGAGGAGCACCTTGGAGTTACGGACCTCCTTGCCGAGGGTCGGCAGCGTGGTGCCCGCGAGCGCGGAGCCGATCAGCCAGGCGACCAGCAGCATCGCCACCACGTTGACCAGCGCGCCGCCGGTGGCGTCCAGCGCGCGGGCCGGGGACCAGGTGATGTACCGGCGCAGTTTGTTGCCCAGATGCGTGGTCAGAGCCTGGCCGACCGAGGCGCAGACGATGACGACGACCACGGCGACCACCGCGGCGGTCGTGCCCACCTCGGCGTTGTCGGTCACCGCGTCCCAGATCACCGGCAGGACGTAGACGGCGACGAGTCCGCCGCCCAGGAAGCCGATCACCGACAGGATGCCGACGACGAACCCCTGGCGGTAGCCGACGATCGCGAACCACACGGCGGCGACCAGCAACAGGATGTCCAGCACATTCACGGTGGACACCCTGTCATGACCGCCAGTCGAGCGGGACCAGCTTCTCGCGGTCCCAGGAGCGCTCCCATCCCGCGTAGTGCAGCAGCCGGTCGATCACCCCGGCCGTGAACCCCCACACCAAGGTCGATTCGACCAGGAATGCCGGACCTCGGTGGCCGCTGGGGTGCACGGCGGTGGCCCGGTTGGCCGGATTCGTGAGATCCGCCACGGGGACCGTGAAGACCCTCGCCGTCTCGTTCGGATCCACCACCCCCACCGGGCTCGGCTCGCGCCACCAGCCCAGCACCGGGGTGACCACGAAGTGGCTCACCGGGATGTACAGCCTGGGCAGTACCCCGAACAGCTGCACACCGGCCGGATCGAGCCCGGTCTCCTCCTCGGCCTCGCGGAGAGCGGCCCGCAGCGGCCCGTCGGCCTTCGGGTCGCCGTCCTCGGGGTCGAGGGCGCCACCGGGGAACGAGGGCTGCCCGGCGTGCGAGCGCAAGCTACCGGCCCGCTCCATGAGCAGCAGCTCCGGCCCCTGCTCGCCCTCGCCGAACAGGATCAGCACGGCCGACTGCCGCCCCGTGCCGTTCTCCGGCGGCAGGAAGCGGCTCAGCTGGACCGGCTGGACCGTCTCGGCGGCCCGCACGACCGGGTCCAGCCACTCCGGCAGGCCGTCCTTGCTGAGCACCACATCCGCGTGCGGATCCCCCGTGTGCGCCCTGCCGCCCTGTGTCATGGCATCCCCCGTCCCGCCCTGCTGCCCCGGCCTGCCTGTTCCAACGCCCGAAGACTCCTTGATCGTTCCGTCTTTCGCCCCTGGGAAGGTCCCTAGTTCATGTCCCTGATACGGCGCCGAGTGGCGGCGCCGGCCTGCCGCCCGCGTCCAGATACGCCTGCGGGGGCTTGAGGCGCTGGCCGGGGAAGCCGCCCTTCTCGTACTTGAGCAGCTTCTTCGCCTTCTCCGGGTCGGTCTCGCCCTCGCCGTAGGCCGGGCAGAGCGGCGCGATGGGACAGACCCCGCAGGCGGGCTTGCGGGCGTGGCACATCCGGCGGCCGTGCCAGATCACGTGGTGCGAGAGGTCGGTCCACTCGCTCTTGGGAAACAGCGCGCCGACGGCCGCCTCGATCTTGTCGGGGTCGGTCTCCGCGGTCCACCGCCACCGGCGCACCAGGCGCTGGAAGTGCGTGTCCACGGTGAGGCCGGGGCGTCCGAAGGCGTTGCCCAGCACCACGAAGGCGGTCTTGCGGCCGACGCCGGGCAGCTTCACGAGGTCTTCGAGCCGCCCCGGGACCTCGCCGCCGAACGACTCCACCAGGGCCTTGGAGAGCCCTATCACCGACTTGGTCTTGGCCCGGAAGAAACCGCACGGCCGCAGGATCTCCTCGACCTCCTCCGGGTTGGCCTCGGCCAGTTCCTCGGGGGTGGGGTACTTCGCGAACAGGGCCGGGGTGGTCTGGTTGACGCGCAGATCGGTGGTCTGGGCGGAGAGCACCGTGGCGACCAGCAGCTGGAAGGGGTTCTCGAAGTCCAGCTCGGGGTGGGCGTACGGGTAGACCTCGGCGAGTTCGCGGTCGATCCGGCGGGCACGGCGCACCAGGGCGGTGTGCGACTCGGGCTTCCAGGCCGCCTGCGGCTTCTCGGCGACGGCCTTCTTGGGTGCCGCCTTCTTCGCCACCGCCTTCTTCGCGGGCTCCGTCTTCTTCGCTGCCGCCGTCTTCTTCATGGGCTCAGTCTTCTTCGCCACCGCCGTCTTCTGCGCCGCGGCCTTCTTCGTCGCCGTCTTCTTCACGGCCTTTGCGGCTTTCGTCGCCCTTTTCGGCTCATCAGGGGCAGCATCGGACCCCTGTTCGCCCACAGCGGAAACACGACGTACAACCACCCGCCCAGCCCCCTTGGCCTGTGCTCTCACCGGCGATTTGGACACCCGGCCAGCCTAGAGCCCGGCACCGACATCCGCCCCGGACCCGGAAGATCAGCCCCCGATTGGACCCCTGCCGCTTACCTCGGGACACCTGTGCGGCATCCTTGTGACAGATCACACTGTTTGAATCCTCCGGCAAAATGGGGAACACGGTCCCCTGGTAACAAGGGGGAGCAAGATCCCCTGAGCAGGTCGACAAGGAGAGAACTCGTGGACGACGTTCTGCGGCGCAACCCGCTCTTCGCGGCGCTCGATGACGAGCAGTCCGCGGAGCTGCGTGCCTCCATGAGTGAGGTGACCCTCGCGCGTGGCGACTCCCTGTTCCACGAGGGCGACCCGGGCGACCGGCTTTATGTCGTCACCGAGGGCAAGGTAAAGCTCCACCGCACTTCCCCCGACGGCCGCGAGAACATGCTCGCCGTCGTCGGCCCCGGCGAACTGATCGGCGAGCTGTCGCTGTTCGACCCGGGCCCGCGTACGGCGACGGCGACCGCACTGACCGAGGTCAAGCTGCTGGGTCTGGGCCACGGTGACCTCCAGCCCTGGCTGAACGCCCGCCCGGAGGTGGCCACCGCCCTGCTGCGCGCCGTCGCCCGCCGACTGCGCAAGACCAACGACGCCATGTCCGACCTGGTCTTCTCCGACGTCCCGGGCCGGGTCGCGCGTGCCCTCCTGGACCTGTCGCGCCGCTTCGGTGTGCAGTCCGAGGAAGGCATCCACGTCGTCCACGACCTCACGCAGGAGGAGTTGGCCCAGCTGGTCGGCGCGTCCCGCGAGACCGTGAACAAGGCACTGGCGGACTTCGCCCAGCGTGGCTGGCTGCGTCTGGAGGCGCGGGCCGTGATCCTGCTGGACGTCGAGCGTCTGGCGAAGCGTTCCCGGTAGTCGCCCGGTAGTCGCCGTCTCCGGGGGCTGCCGCCCCCGGTACCCCGCCTGTCGGCCTCCGGCCTCGTCCTCAGCCATCGGGCGGGCTCAGATTTGGTTGTTCCATGCCTGAAACGGTCCCGTCCAGAGGACTCGACCCCCTGGGCTTCATCGAGCGCGAGGGTTCGCACGCGCGCGTGCCGCACGCGTTCCGCCCCGTGGTCGCCGCCGCCCGCGACCGCCTCCTGGACGTCTTCGGGGCGCGGCTGGACAGCGCCTACCTCAACGGGTCGATTCCTCGCGGCACCGCGCGCGTGGGACGCAGCGACCTGGACCTGGTGGTCGTCCTGCGGACGGAGCCGAGCGGCGCCGACCGGGACGCGGCCCTTGGCCTCGGCCAGGCCGTCGACAAGGAGTTCTGGGAGATCGACGGGGTCGGGACCCTGCTCTTCTCCCGTGCGCGGGTGCTCGACGAGCGGGAGCGGTACGACATCGGCTGGTTCGTGGCCTGCCTGTGCACCCCGCTGCTCGGCGAGGACCTCGCCGAGTACCTGCCCCGCTACCGGCCCGACTCCCTGCTCGCCCGCGAGACCAACGGCGACCTGGCCCGGTACCTGCCGCGCTGGCGGCAGCGGATCGCGGCCGCGGGCGACAGCGAGGAGGCCCTGCGGCCCCTGGTGCGCTTCATGTCACGGCATCTGGTGCGGACCGCCTTCACCCTCGTCATGCCCCGCTGGAACGGCTGGACCAGCGATCTGCGGGAGATGGCAGAGGTGTTCGCCGGCTACTACCCGCAGTGGGCCGAACAGGTGCGCCGCGCGGCCGGGTTGGGGTACGAGCCCGTCGGCGACCGTACGGTCTTGCGGTCGTACGTCGACGACCTGGGCCCTTGGCTGGCGGACGAGTACGCGCGCGTGCACGGCGTGAGGACCCCAAGACCCGAGGGCTGGGAGTAGGTCCGGCCCAAGGGCTGGGTTCGTCCGGATCCCGGCCTGCGAGATCCCGGGCCTGTGGGCTGCGAGATCCCGAGCCTATGGGCTGCGAGATCCCGGGCCTATGGGCTGCGAGATCCCGGGCCTATGGGCTGCGGGGTCCCAGGCCTGCGGGCTGCGGGCTGCGGGATGCGGGATGCGGCTAGATCAGCCCGTGCTCGCCGAGGTAGTCCAGCTGGGCCCGTACCGACAGCTCCGCGGCCGGCCACAGGGAGCGGTCCACGTCCGCGTAGACGTGGGCGACGACCTCGGCCGGGCTGCGGTGGCCGTTCTCCACGGCCGTCTCGACCTGGGCGAGCCGGTGGGCACGGTGGGCCAGGTAGAACTCGACGGCGCCCTGTGCGTCCTCCAGGACGGGTCCGTGGCCCGGCAGGACCGTGTGCACGCCGTCGTCGACCGTCAGGGAGCGCAGCCGTCGTAGCGAGTCCAGGTAGTCACCCAGGCGGCCGTCCGGGTGGGCCACCACCGTCGTGCCGCGCCCCAGGATGGTGTCGCCGGTCAGGATCGCGCGGTCGGCCGGGAGATGGAAGCTCAGGGAGTCGGCGGTGTGGCCGGGGGTGGGTACGACCCGGAGCTCCAGGCCACCGGTCGTGATCACGTCGCCGGCCGCCAGCCCCTCGTCACCCAGACGCAGCGCCGGGTCGAGGGCACGCACGCGCGTGCGGGTCAGCTCGGCGAAGCGGACGGCGCCCTCGGCGTGGTCGGGGTGGCCGTGGGTCAGGAGGGTGAGCGCGATGCGCTTGCCGGCCTTCTCCGCCGTGTCGACGACGTTCTCGAGATGGCCGTCGTCCAGCGGACCGGGGTCGATCACGACGGCCAGGTCGGAGTCGGGCTCGGCGACGATCCAGGTGTTCGTGCCGTCCAGGGTCATCACGGAGGCGTTGGGTGCCAGCACGTTGACGGCCCGTGCGGTGGCGGGACCCGAGAGGACCCCGCCGCGCGGCTGGCCGGGCAGGGCTGCTGCGTTCGTCATGCTCAGGCTCCCCCGGTCGTGAGGTCGGTCGGTATGTGCTTGGTGAACTCGTCGTGGCCCGGCCAGCTCAGGACGATCTCGCCGTCCTCCAGGCGGGCGCGGGCCAGTACCGGGGTCATGTCCCGCGCGGGCGCCGCCGCGAGGGTCTCGGCGGCCGTGCCGTACGGCATCAGCTGGCGCAGGGTCGCGATCGTGGGCGGCATCATCAGCAGCTCGCCCTTGTCGTACCCGGCGGCCGCCTCCGCCGGGCGGATCCACACCGTGCGGTCGGCCTCCGTGGAGGCGTTCCGGGTGCGCTGGCCCTCCGGGAGGGCGGCGACGAAGAACCAGGTGTCGTAGCGGCGGGACTCGAACTCCGGGGTGATCCAGCGCGTCCAGGCGCCCAGCAGGTCCGAGCGCAGGACCAGGCCCCGCCGGTCCAAGAACTGGGCGAAGGACAGATCACGGGCGACCAGGGCCGCGCGGTCGGCCTCCCAGTCGTCCCCGGTGGTGTCCCCGACCACGACGTCGGCGGCCGGCCCCGCGAGCAGGACGCCGGCCTCCTCGTACGTCTCCCGCACGGCGGCGCAGACGATCGCCTGGGCGCCCGCCTCGTCGACGCCGAGCCGCTGCGCCCACCACGCGCGCGTGGGGCCCGCCCAGCGGACCTGCTGGTCGTCGTCGCGCGGGTCGACACCGCCGCCGGGATACGCGTACGCGCCTCCGGCGAAGGCCATGGAGGCGCGTCTGCGCAGCATGTGGACGACGGGACCGCCGGGGGTGTCCTTGAGGAGCAGGACGGTCGCCGCGCGCTTCGGGGTCACCGGCACGAGGGTGCCCTCCGCGTGTGCGCGGATGCGGTCCGGCCACTCCGGGGGATACCACTGTCCATCGGCCATTACCGGAGGCTATCCCGTGGGGAGCGAATGTTCGAGAGGGGCTCCGGGGCACCCGGAGGTGCCACGGGAAGCACTTTCGGCGGCCACCGGCCGGATGCCGTTACGGCAGCGCTTACGGCGGCCACCGGCCGGATGTGGCTACGGCAGCCACCGGCCGGATCTGGCTACGGCAGCAGTTCGACCTGGACCTCGACCTCGACCGGTGCGTCCAGCGGGAGCACCGCGACGCCCACCGCGCTGCGCGCGTGCACGCCCTTGTCGCCGAGGACCTCGCCGAGCAGCTCGCTGGCGCCGTTGATCACGCCGGGCTGGCCGGTGAAGTCGGTCGCGGAGGCGACGAAGCCGACGACCTTCACCACGCGCGCGATGCGGTCCAGGTCACCGGCGACGGACTTCACGGCGGCCAGGGCGTTCAGCGCGCAGGTGCGGGCCAGTTCCTTGGCCTCCTCCGCGGTGACCTCGGCGCCGACCTTGCCGGTGACCGGAAGCTTGCCGTCCACCATCGGCAGCTGGCCCGAGGTGTAGACGTACACACCCGACCGGACGGCCGGCTGGTAGGCGGCGAGCGGCGGGACGACCGCCGGCAGCGAAAGACCGAGTTCGGCCAGCTTGGCCTCGACGGAGCTCGTCACGGCTTCTCCCGCTTCAGGTAGGCCACGAGCTGCTCAGGGTTGTTGGGCCCGGGCACGACCTGGACGAGCTCCCAGCCGTCCTCGCCCCAGGTGTCCAGAATCTGCTTCGTGGCATGGACGAGCAGCGGCACGGTTGCGTATTCCCACTTGGTCATGGAGCCGACTGTATCCGCTGTGACGGACGGGACACGTGGCCGACCACCGGGCCGGTGACGGCCGGTTGCCACCGGTCTCGGCGGCCGACCGTACGCACGGTTATCCACAGCCTCCCGCGTGAGTGTCCGGCCGACTGGTTAGTCTCGAAGATGTGAGCAGGCTCCAGGTCGTCAGCGGCAAGGGCGGGACCGGAAAGACGACGGTCGCCGCCGCACTCGCGCTGGCCCTCGCGACCGAGGGGAAGCGGACGCTTCTCGTGGAGGTCGAGGGTCGGCAGGGCATCGCCCAGCTTTTCGAGACGGAGGCGTTGCCCTACGAAGAACGCAAAATCGCGGTCGCGCCGGGAGGCGGTGAGGTCTATGCGCTGGCCATCGATCCCGAACTGGCCCTTCTGGACTACCTCCAGATGTTCTACAAGCTCGGCGGGGCCGGCCGGGCCCTGAAGAAGCTCGGTGCGATCGACTTCGCCACCACCATCGCACCGGGCCTCAGAGACGTCCTCCTGACCGGCAAGGCGTGCGAGGCGGTGCGCAGGAAGGACAAGGCCGGCCGGTTCATCTACGACTACGTCGTCATGGACGCCCCGCCGACCGGCCGCATCACCCGCTTCCTGAACGTGAACGACGAGGTGGCCGGGCTCGCCAAGATCGGCCCGATACACAATCAGGCGCAGGCCGTGATGCGGGTGCTGAAGTCCAAGGAAACGGCCGTGCACCTGGTCACCCTGCTGGAGGAGATGCCGGTCCAGGAGACCGCCGACGGTATCGCCGAACTGCGCGCGGCGCGGCTGCCGGTGGGCCGGGTCATCGTGAACATGGTCCGGCCGGAGGTGTTGGACGCGGCCGACCTGGAACTCGTACGGACCGTACCGCGCACCGCCGTGGCGCAGACGCTGTCCGCCGCCGGTCTGGGCGGGGCGCGGCGCGGCGGGAAGGCCGAGCAGCTGGTGGACCCGCTGCTCGCGCAGGCCGCCGAGTACGCCGAGCGGTACGCGCTGGAGCACGAGCAGCGCGCGGTCCTCGCCGAGCTGGACCTGCCGCGGCACGAACTGCCGCTGCTCGCCGAGGGGATGGACCTGGCGGGCCTGTACGAACTCGCCACCGAGCTGCGGAAACAGGGGATGTCATGACTTCGGACCCGGATCCGGACCCGGCGCAGGACGGCACGCGCCGACTGGCCCACGCGCCGGCGCTCGACGTCGACGCGCTGCTCGACGACCCGAACACCCGGATCGTGGTGTGCTGCGGCTCGGGCGGGGTCGGGAAGACGACGACCGCGGCGGCGCTGGGGCTGCGGGCCGCCGAGCGCGGCCGCAAGGTGGTCGTGCTCACCATCGACCCGGCCAAGCGCCTGGCTCAGTCCATGGGCATCGACTCGCTCGACAACGTGCCACGGAAGGTGAAGGGCACCGAGGACCAGGGAGAGGCGTCACGCGGCGATGCGACCGCGGGCGACGGACACCGGGCGGGCAGCGGTTCGGCCGGGGACGGCGGGAAGCGGGCCGGCGGCGACAAGACCGACGACGGCGGGCAGCGGGCCGGCGGCGAACTACACGCCATGATGCTCGACATGAAGCGCACCTTCGACGAGGTCGTCGAAGCGCACGCGGACGCCGAGCGGGCGGCGGCCATCCTGGCCAACCCCTTCTACCAGTCGCTCTCGGCGGGCTTCGCGGGCACGCAGGAGTACATGGCCATGGAGAAGCTGGGCCAGCTGCGGGCCCGGGACGAGTGGGACCTGATCGTCGTCGACACCCCGCCCTCCCGATCCGCGCTGGACTTCCTGGACGCGCCTAAGCGGCTGGGCTCCTTCCTGGACGGCAAACTGATCCGCCTGCTCACCGCGCCGGCGAAGCTGGGCGGCCGCGCGGGCATGGCCTTCCTGAACGTCGGCATGTCGATGATGACCGGCACTCTCGGCAAGCTGCTCGGCGGGCAACTGCTCAAGGACGTGCAGACGTTCGTGGCCGCGATGGACACGACGTTCGGCGGGTTCCGTACGCGCGCGGACGCGACGTACAAGCTGCTTCAGGCGCCCGGTACGGCGTTCCTGGTGGTGGCGGCTCCGGAGCGGGACGCGCTGCGTGAGGCCGCGTACTTCGTGGAGCGGCTGGCCGCGGAGGACATGCCACTGGTCGGTCTGGTCCTCAACCGTGTCCACGGCAGCGGTGCCGCCCGGCTGTCCGCCGAGCGCGCGCTCGCCGCCGCGGAAAACCTTGAGGTCGCGGAAAATCTTGAGGAGTCCCGCATTGTGGATCAGGGTGACGGGAAAGCTGGACTTCGTAACTCTCCCGACACGTACGGCAGTTCTGAATCATCCGCGTCCGAGTCCGACGGCTCCCCCTCGTCCGGCCTCGACGGGACGACGACGCCCCAGACGCCCCCGGCAGACCAGGTACCCCAGACAGACGAATCCCCCTCGTCCCTGCCAGGGTCCGACGCGTCCGAGCCCGACTCCGACCCGGCCGGCGGCGCGGACCGCACCGTGGACCAGCTCACCGCAGGCCTGCTGAGGCTGCACGCCGAGCGCATGCAGCTGCTCTCCCGCGAGCAGCGCACACGTGACCGCTTCACCGCACGCCACCCCGAGGTGGCCGTGGTCGAAGTGGCCGCGCTGCCCGGCGATGTGCACGACCTCGCGGGACTGCGGGACATCGGCGACCGGCTCGCGGCCGACCGACCGGAGCTGCCGTAGCCGAACCGCCGTAGCCGAACCGCCCCGGCCAAGCTGCCGTAGTCGTATGCCGGTAGCCGGCCGAATGCCCGTTGCCGTATGCCCGCGGAGTCTCCGGAGGGCGTATGCCACCGGCAGGTTCTGCGGGTTGTTCAGTCGGTGGCGCGGCGGGTGATTCAGCTCACTGCCGCGTAGTTCTCGTACACCTCGTCGCTGTCGAGGGGGACGATGCCGGTCCCCCGCTCGTACTCCGAGCGCGCTGTCTCCAGGAGCCTGCGCCAGGAGGTCACGGTGGGACGCCTGCGCAGTAGTGCGCGGCGCTCCCGCTCGGTCATTCCTCCCCACACGCCGAACTCGACGCGATTGTCCAGCGCGTCGGCCAGGCATTCCGTGCGTACCGGACACCCGGTGCACACCGCCTTGGCCCTGTTCTGCGCTGCTCCCTGAACGAACAGTTCATCCGGATCGGTAGTGCGGCAGGCAGCCTGCGCACTCCAGTCGGTTACCCAGCCCATACCGGCGCCGTCCTCTCCCGAATCGAGGCTCCCCCACGGCGGCAGCGGCATATTCACCGCCGCCAGTTGAGGACGTTACGGAAGGTGGGCACAGCGCAACACCCCCTTCGGGCCCAATCTTGAATGGCCCGAACGGACTATGGGTAAGCGGCAGATCACCCGCGGGAGTGAGCTGACGACATGCGTGATCATCCCGACAAACCGGTACAGCTGTGGTGCGTCACAACGGACGCCGGATGACACACGAGGCGGATTCGGGCACGCCTTCAACACGTCACCCGAAAAAAATGGGCGGGTTCCGGAACGATTCGGGGTCGCCGGACGTATTGATACGTGGCCGCGCTGCTGTGACAGTTGAGAGCAGCTTAGGCCAAGGCCTGCACGTGTGTCCGGCGAATGGCGAGGTAGACCGTTCATGTCGTCGTGCCGTCGGCTAGGCGCAGCCATGCGGTCAGGCGGATCGGGCCGCGGCGGGCCGGTGTTCTGGTCGTGTCGCCCTCTATGTCACGATCCGGCACCCGAACATCCCGAGAGCAGCCCGCTCACGCGGAATGCTCATCCCTACGGATTAGGCTGCCCCCATGCCAAAGAAGCGCTCGGGCGGTGGTCTGTCGACCACGCAGCAGGCCGCCAAGTTCCTCGGTGTCAGTGTGCTCGCGGGAGCCGTGATGGCGGGCATCGCACTGCCCGCGGCCGGCGCCCTGGGCCTCGCGGCCAAGGGTTCGGTCCAGGGCTTCGACGACATCCCGGCCAACCTGAAGAGCCCGCAGCTCAGCCAGCGGACCACGATCCTCGACAGCAAGGGCAACCAGATCGCCCAGGTCTACTCCCGTGACCGCACGGTGGTGGACCTCAAGGACATCTCGCCCTACATGCAGAAGGCGATCGTCGCGATCGAGGACTCGCGCTACTACCAGCACGGCGCCATCGACCTGAAGGGCGTCCTGCGCGCGCTGAACAAGAACGCGGTGAGCGGCGGAGTAGCCCAGGGCGCCTCCACACTCACCCAGCAGCTGGTGAAGAACTACTTCATCGAGGAGGCCGGCGACGACCCCACCAAGGTCGCGCAGGCCACCCAGCAGACCCTCGGCCGCAAGGTCAAGGAGCTGAAGTACGCGATCCAGCTGGAGGAGAAGCTCGGCAAGAAGAAGATCCTCGAGAACTACCTGAACATCACCTTCTTCGGAGAGCAGGCCTACGGCATCGAGGCCGCCTCCCAGCGCTACTTCTCCCAGCACGCCAAGAACCTCAACCTCCAGCAGTCGGCCCTGCTGGCCGGCATCGTGCAGTCGCCCAGCCGCTACGACCCGGTCAACGACGAGGCCGAGGCCACCAAGCGGCGCAACGTCGTGCTCGAGCGCATGGCCCAGCTCGGCGACATCTCCCAGGCGGAGGCCGACAAGGCCAAGGAAGCCCCGCTCGGTCTGCATGTCACCCAGCCCAAGAACGGCTGCATCACCGCCTCCAAGGGCGCCGGGTTCTTCTGCAAGTACGTGGAGAACGTCTTCCTCACCGACCCGACCTTCGGCAAGACCCGCGAGGCGCGCGCCAAGCTCTGGAACCAGGGCGGTCTGACCATCCGCACCACCCTGGATCCGCAGGCCCAGGACTCGGTGCAGAGCTCGATCAAGGACCACGTCTACAAGGCCGACTCGGTCGCCGCGGCCGCCACCCTGGTGGAGCCGGGCACCGGCAAGATCCTGGCGATGGGCCAGTCGAAGCCGTACGGCTACAACAAGAACGAGACCGAGTACAACTTCTCGGTCGACCGGGACTACGGCGGCTCCAACTACGGCTTCCCGACGGGTTCGACGTTCAAGCCGTTCGTGGCCGCGGCCGCCATCGAGGGCGGCAAGCCGGCGACGCAGGAGTACTCGGCGCCGTACAAGATGAACTACCCGAGCCCCGTCCAGCAGTGCGACGGCAAGCAGTGGGTCAACACGGACAACGAGCAGGTCGAGAACGAGAACGAGTCCGAGGTCGGGCCGTACCAGATGAAGAAGGCGATGGCGAAGTCCATCAACACCTACTTCGTCCAGCTGATCTCCGACATCGGCCTGTGCCCGGTGGTCAAGATGACCGACGCGCTCCACGTCCACCAGGGCGACGGCTCGAAGCTCCCGCAGACACCGTCCATCGCCCTCGGCGCGATCGGCCTCTCCCCGCTGACCATGGCGAGTGCGTACGCCACCTTCGCCGACCGCGGCATGTACTGCACGCCGGTCGCCATCCAGTCGATCACCCAGAAGGTCGGCAACGAGCAGCAGTCCCTGCCCGTGCCGAAGTCGACCTGCTCGCGGGCGATGAGCGAGAAGACCGCCGACACCATCAACACCCTGCTGCGCGGAGTGGTCGACTCCGGTACCGGTCAGGAGGCCGGCCTGGACGACCGCGAGAGCGCCGGCAAGACGGGTACGACGGACTCCCGCAAGAACGCCTGGTTCGTCGGCTACACCCCGAACCTCGCGGGCGCGGTCTGGGTCGGCAGCGCCAAGCAGAACATCGAGATGAACCACATCACCATCGGCGGTGTCTACCACGACGAGGTCTTCGGCGCCGACACTCCCGGCCCGATCTGGAAGGACGCCATGACCGGCGCCCTGGAGGGCAAGCAGTCGGAGTCCTTCAACCTCATCGACATCCCGGACGAGGACGACCACGACAAGGGCAACGGAAACGGCCACGGCAACGGGAACGGCCACGGCCGCAACGGCGACGACACGGGCGGCCTGATCGGCGGTCTCATCGGCGGCGGCACGGGCGACGGCGGCACGACGGACGGCGCGACCACCGCCGGCACCACCACCCCGAACCCGACGTTCTCCTTCCCCGACGGCTTCATCCAGGGCAACGGGAACGGCGGGAACAACGGAAACGGAGGCCGCAGGGGCTGACCCGCCTGCTGCCGGCTTTCGCTTTCTTATCGGTACGACGGCGGGGGCGCACCCCCGTGAGAGGGGTGTTGGCCCACCGTCATCCCACCTCCCGCAACTTCCGAGGCTGCGGGTGGTTCTGGTGCTGCCAATGCTGTCAGGGCTTCTGGTGCT